>NZ_JBNWDI010000001.1:0-1007702 GCF_053521965.1 Rhizobium sp. 22-785-1
GTAATCGGCACGCGATTTCTGAAGCAGGGCCAGATCGTATTTGCCCTTGTTGGCATTCGCCTTCAGGTGGGTGGAATCCGTATAGAGGACAGTCCCATCCACCAGACCGTGCTTGATCGCCTGCTCCACGATCGCATCGAAAATGTCCTGGGCCACGGATGTATCGTTAAAGCGACGGCGGCGGTTTTGTGATAGCGTCGAGGCATCGAAGACAGGGTCCGTCAGCTTCATGCGCAGAAACCAGCGATAGGCGACGTTCACCTCGATCTCGCGCACCAACTGCCGTTCCGAGCGCACACCGAACAGGTAGCCGATGAACAGCGCCTTGAACATCAAGGTCGGGTCGAGCGGTGGACGACCGTTGTCGGCGCAGTAGAGGCCCGCAACACGATCATGAATAAATGAGAAGTCGATCACCGCGTCGATCTTGCGAAGCAGATGATCTTTAGGGACCAGGCTATCGAGCGTCACCATCTCAAGAGCAGTCTGTTCAGGAGCAGGTTTCTTTAACATGTCCCAATGACTCATAAACCCCCAGCTCACGCCAGGGGTTTGTCAGCAGTCTGGGGCCATTCAAGAGAATGGCCCAAACCTTTGCTAGTGTAGGGTTGCACTGGCGGCCAGCCGTTCGCTTTTGTCGTGAAGCGCGAACTTGTCGACCATCTCTGCGCTGGCCTGGTTGAAGCCTACCACGTCGACCTGAATTCCGGCTCGTCGATATTTCAATACCACCTTGTCCAGCGCGCCCACTGCGGTGATGTCCCAGAGATGGGCAGCGGAAACATCAATGTTGATCTGGTCTGCCTGTTCGTTGAAATCGAAGGCGCGGATAAAGTTCTCTGCCGAGGCAAAGAAGATTTGGCCTTCCACGACATAAGTCACGGTTTTCGCCACGGTCTCTTCGCTTCGAGTGACTCGAAAGAGCTTGGAAACCTTTCCGGCAAAGAAGATGCCGGACAGTAGAACGCCGACGATAACGCCCTTTGCAAGATCGTGCGTTGCCACGACAGTGACGACCGTTGCGAGCATCACAACCGATGACGGCAGCGGATTCTTGCGCAGGTCGAGAATGGAGCGCCAGGAAAATGTTCCGATCGACACCATGATCATGACGGCAACGAGCGCTGCCATAGGTATGATACGGACAAGGTCATCAAGCACGACAATCAGAAACAGCAGAAAGGCGCCTGCGACAAATGTCGAAAGCCTTCCCCGGCCACCGGAGGTCACATTGATCACGGACTGCCCTATCATTGCGCAGCCCCCCATTCCACCGATCAGCGCTGAGGCAATATTGCCAGCGCCCTGGCCCACGCATTCCTGGCTCTTGTTGCTCGGCGTATCGGTCATGTCGTCGACGATTTGCGCAGTGAGAAGCGACTCAAGGAGGCCAACGGCTGCGAGTGTGACGGAATAGGGGAGGATGATCCGAAGCGTCTCCCAAGTCATCGGCACCTGCGGAAATGTCAGGATTGGAAAGCTGGACGGGAGCTCGCCAAGGTCGCCCACTGTGCGCAGTTCCATTCCGGTCCACCATGCGATCACCGTCAGGACGGCAATCGCAACCAGAGGCGAGGGTATTGCCTTGGTCACATACGGAAAGAGATAGATAATCGCGAGGCCACCTGCGATCATGACATAGGTCAGGCTGGGAACACCGATCAGTTCAGGCAACTGCGCCATAAAGATCAGAATGGCCAAAGCGTTGACAAAACCCGTAATGACCGAGCGGGACACGAAGCGCATCACGCGGCCGAGTTTCAACCAGCCAGCAACGATCTGTATGACACCCATCAGAATCGTGGCAGCGAAGAGATATTGAAGCCCGTGTTCTTTGACGAGAGAGACCATAACCACGGCGGTTGCGGCCGTCGCAGCCGAGATCATTCCGGGACGACCGCCGACGAAAGCCGCGACACAGGCAATGGCAAACGAGGCGTAAAGTCCGACTTTGGGATCGACACCGGCGATGACTGAAAAGCCGATCGCCTCTGGAATCAGAGCAAGCGCGACGACGATGCCGGAGAGCACGTCTCCACGAATATTGGAGAACCACTCCTGACGGTAGTGTGTGAAAGTTTGCATGAATGAGTTACCACAGTTGTTGCAACGGGCCGAGCGGGACTCGGTCCTTAAAAGATGAAACAGGTTGCGTTGCTGTGTTGTCTGGCGGATCGGCGGCCAGAAGAGCCACCCGGATTTTCACCGGGTCCTTGTGGATGGATGCCTTATAACGGACATGCGCTTCTGGCGCAATCAGTGAATGTCGAGTGACGACCTTCGCTGTACTCTGCACATATCTTAACGAATTATGACTGCGACGCAGCGTTTTCGATACATCTATCGCACCTACCGATAACCGAATTCCTTAAATGAAAAGAGTGTCTTATCGGATATAACGTGCTCTCAGGGAGGCCATTCGATGGCAGGCGCTGGGGAGCGTGACGATGAAGTGCTTTTTTGTGATGTTGATCCTGACGGGAACGATTTTTACACCGGCGGAAGCGAAAGCGCCCTATATGTTCGGCGTATCGCTCAAGAACCTGCATTGGGACAGATGAAGACCGTCAGTCGTTTCCTGCAGCGTCATTGAGCGCGTCGAGATCAGGCACTGTGATATGCCGGTTGTTCTCGATCCGAATGATGCCTTCTTTCTTGAGCCTGGTCATTTGACGGCTGACGGTTTCGATGGTCAGACCGAGAAAATCTGCAATATCGGCGCGCGACAGCGGCAGATCGAAACACGAGGCGTCGCCTTTTTCGGGATCGATATGCTTTGCGATCAGATAAAGGAAGCTTGCGACTTTTTCCTGCGCCGATTTACGCCCCAGCGTCAGCATCCAGTCTCGCGCTTCGTCGAGTTCCTTGAGCGACTGGCCGTGCAGCTTACGCTCCATATTCGGCACATCGACGATCATCCGGTCTACCACGCGGCGCGGGAAAAGGCAGATTTCCACGTCCGTCGCGGCTTCCGCCGTCATGCTGCTTTCTGCATTGAAGGGACGGCCCAGAAAATCGGGCGCAAATTGCAGCCCGACAATCTGCTGACGGCCATCCGACATCATTTTCGAAAGCTTGACGACCCCGCTCAAAATGTTGGCGTAGTAGGGCACCAGTTCGCCTTGGCCGAGCAGCTCACTGCCCGTCTCGAATTTCCTACGGCTGGACTGACGGTTCAGCTCCACAAGCTGGGTCGGCGTGAGCACACCACATAGCCCGCCATGGCGCGCTTCGCATGCGCGGCAAACGACAGGCATATCCGAGTTATGGATGGTCTTCTGCAGAGTGTCCATTTATCACGTCCAAGTCGAACGGGCCTGTTGTCAGGTCATCCCAAAGCCCGTCACATCGATCCCCTCAAGCGCGTGTCCCCACACCGCTTCTGAGCAGAATGTTTATTAGCTGATTTGATCGAAGTCAAAGTTGCAAACTGTCGCAGCATGTATCTCTTAGTCGCAGAATTGATACATGCTAAAAAAGGGCGCGCGATGGCCGAGCATCTATTGAAGAAATATTCCTCGGCCGTGCCCCGCTACACGAGCTACCCGACAGCACCGCACTTTCATGAAGGCATCGGAACGGGTGAATATGCGGCCTGGCTTCAGGCGCTTGATTCGCAAAACCGGCTGTCTCTCTACATTCATATACCTTATTGCGACCGGCTTTGCTGGTTCTGCGCCTGTCACACGAAGCATACGCTCCGCTACGAGCCGATCGCCTCTTATCTCAAAGCGCTTCGCAGCGAAATCGAGGCCGTGGCTGGTCTGGTAGCACCAAGTGTTCAGGTCACCGCAGTGCATTTCGGTGGCGGCTCCCCGACGATGTTAAAGCCCGAAGACCTGATTGAGCTAATGGGGCATCTTCGTTCGGTGTTCTCATTTGCCCACGATGCTGAAATCAGTGTGGAGATCGACCCCAACGATGTCGATGAGGGACGCTATGATGCGCTTGCCGAGATCGGCATGACCCGGGCGAGCATTGGCGTGCAGGATTTCGATCTGAAGGTACAGACCACCATCAACCGAATGCAGAGCTTCGAGCAAACGCAATCCGTAGTCGATGCGGTACGGGCGAGGGGTGCTCACTCGGTCAACTGCGACGTACTCTACGGCCTTCCGCACCAAACACTCGACACTCTGCGCGCCACTATCGAGAAGATCGTGTCTCTCAGCCCCGACCGCGTTGCGCTGTTCGGCTATGCGCATGTGCCATGGATGAAAAAGCATCAGACGATGATTCCGCAGCAGGCGCTGCCGGATGTGCTCGCTCGATACCGGCAGATGAAGACCGCAGCCGAAATGCTGGTAGAGGCAGGTTACGAGGCAATCGGAATCGATCATTTCGCCAGGCCCGGAGACACTCTGGCGCTGGCGGTGAAGGAGGGAGAACTTCGGCGCAACTTCCAGGGTTATACAGATGACAGTGCGGATGCGCTGATCGGGCTTGGTGCATCGGCCATAGGCAAGCTGCCACAAGGCTACGTGCAGAATATGGTGGCGACAGGGGAGTATGAGCGAATGGCCGATGCCGAAGGCCTATGTGTCGTGCGCGGCATCGCGCTTTCGGCAGAAGACAGGGTCCGCGCGTTCGTTATAGAAAGGATCATGTGCGACTTTGCACTCGATCTTTCCGCTTTGACTGCGCTTTATGGAGAGCTGGCTTTGCCGGCCATCGAGGAAGCCAAGCTGTTTGCTGCGGGCGATCGCGATGGGCTCGTCCATCTGGAGGCAGATCATTTCGCCTTGACGGAAACCGGCAAGCCGTTTGCGCGCAGCATTGCCGCGACGTTTGATACCTACCTCTCGAATGGGCGAGGGCGCCACTCTCTGGCGGTTTGACTGTAGGGAGTGCGCAACACATATCATCCAAAATATCGCGCTCTATCACGAAACCATTGGCTTTTTGATGCAACTTCCCTATGTGGTGCCTCTGAAGAGACCTTTATAAGTAAGAACACAAAGGATACGGGCGTGACAGCTACATTCGATAAGGTTGCCGACATCATCGCTGATACTAGCGAAATCGATCGCGAAACCATTACGCCGGAAAGCCACACCATCGACGATCTCGGCATTGACAGCCTGGACTTCCTCGATATCGTTTTCGCTATCGACAAGGAATTCGGCATCAAGATTCCGCTCGAACAGTGGACGCAGGAAGTCAACGAGGGCAAGGTTTCGACCGAAGAATACTTCGTTCTGAAGAACCTTTGCGCCAAGATCGATGAGTTGAAAGCCGCAAAGGGCTGATTGACGCCGGTGCCCGTTCTGCGGGCATCCTCTGCGTCAGTCCACTCGCAAGCCTGAACTGGAGCGCCGCATTTGCGGCGCTATGCCATTTCTGGGGCTGCAGATCCGATCAGATCCGATCGCAGCTGATTGCATTCCAAGCCCGGAGGGCGGCGCAACGGCAGTTCATGGCTCTGCTCTCTATTTTACGGACAAGACATGCTTCTCGAATATTTTCAGATGGTGGACCGAATCGAGTCTATCGACAGATCCGCCCGCATCTTGAAGGCTCGATCCATCGTGCCCGATAAAAGCCCGGTCTTCGAAGGGCACTTTCCAGGCATGCCACTCGTTCCAGGTGTACTCTTGATCGAAACGATGGCTCAGACCTCCGGCATGCTGGTCCTTGCCATGACGGACTTTGCCGCCATGCCGTTCCTGATGTCCGTCGACAACGCCAAGATGCGCACATTCGTCGAGCCTAATGCCGAACTGGATATCGAAGCCTACCTTGAGCACGACGGATCGGGTTTCGCTGTGACCAAGGCCAAGATAATGTCAGCCGGCAAAAAGGTCTGTGATGCGCAGTTGAAGCTCCGCACCATGCCATTTTCAGAGATTCCACTCGCGCCGATCGTCAAGAAGCGCGCAGAGGAAGTGGGCCTGATGGCGGCCATCGCGGCCGATACTTCTCGCTGATTGAAAAAGCGCTATATGCGCCTCCAAAATGCTGAAAAATCACGCAATGCGTAAGGTCCGGTAGCCTTCGCCATTGCAAAGCCGCACCGCGCGCATTATTCCGCATGGCACGTGCGGCGTCTTAGCCGTTTTTAAGAGCTGGCCCGGCGAAGTGTTCCGGAAAGGCGACGAAGGATCACGGATGATGAAGTCTGACAATGATGTGGTGATTACCGGGGTTGGTATCGTGACCTGTCATGGTGTTGGCAAAGATGCCCATATCGCTCTTCTTTCAAGTACAGCGACGCCTGAGCCGATTGTCGAGACGGAAAAGTTCGCGCCTTATCCGATCCATCCTCTGCCGGAGATCGACTGGTCGGCGCAAATCGGTCGCAAGGATCAGCGCCAGATGGAAAACTGGCAGCGCCTTGGTGTGTTCGCCGCCGGTCTTGCGCTCGACGATGCCGGTCTGAAAGAAGACGCAGAAGCTTGTGGCACGATGGACATGATCGTCGCAGCCGGAGGTGGGGAGCGAGACATCAATGTCGATACGCTGATCGTCGACGAAGGCTTGAAGCGCAACGACCGCGAAGTCATGCTCAACGAGAAGCTGACGACCGAGCTTCGTCCGACGCTGTTTCTCGCCCAACTTTCCAACCTGATGGCTGGCAACATCTCCATCGTTCACAAGGTCACCGGTTCGTCGCGGACCTTCATGGGTGAGGAGGGCGCTGGTATTTCGGCTGTCGAGACCGCCTTCTATCGCATCCGTTCCGGCGAATCGAGCCATGCGCTTGTTGGCGGTGCATTCGCGGCGGAACGTCCGGATATGACACTTCTGTTCGAAGCGATCGGCGCGCACGCTCAAGGCGACTGGCAACCTCTTTGGTCCCGCGCGGACGGGGAGGGTGGTGGCATGATCACCGGGTCGGTCGGCGCGTTTCTTGTTCTGGAATCGCGCAAGCGCGCCGAGGCTCGTGGTGCGCACATCTACGCGCGCATCGACGCAATCGAGGGCGATCGTGGCAGCCGCGACGATGGAAAGCTTGAGAAGCGTTTAGAGCGTCTGCTTGCGCCTGCAAATGATGCCGCGCAAACCATCGTTTTCTCCGGTGCGAGTGGACTTGACGGATTGACCGCCCGCGAAAAGAACATCCTTGAAAAGGCTTTGCCGCATGCTGCTATCCGTGGATTCGGCGGCGTCACCGGCCACGGTCTTGAAGCGCAGTTCCCCCTTGGCCTGGCGCTCGCTGCGCTCACTCTCCAGAG
Source organism: Rhizobium sp. 22-785-1 (assembly GCF_053521965.1). Classification (NCBI taxonomy): domain Bacteria; kingdom Pseudomonadati; phylum Pseudomonadota; class Alphaproteobacteria; order Hyphomicrobiales; family Rhizobiaceae; genus Rhizobium; species Rhizobium sp. 22-785-1. The sequence goes on from NZ_JBNWDI010000001.1 coordinate 7,176, forward strand.
CGGCGCAAAAGTGCCGCCATTCGACGCTGTTGCGGAAAAGCCTATGGCATCTGCCGTAACGGAAGCGGTCGTCACCACTATCGGTCACGTGCGCGGCGAAGGCGTCGCCGTTCTTTCTAGAGACGCTTGAGGAGTTCAGACCATGGCATCCAGCAATTTCCGGGATCATCTTGGCCGTCCTATCGTCGCCGTCACCGGCATGGGTATCATCACCTCCCTCGGGCAGGGATTGACCGATAACTGGGCGGCTTTGACCTCAGGCAAATCCGGGATCCACAAGATCACACGTTTTCCCACCGATAATCTGTCGACCAAGATTTGCGGCACGGTGGATTTCATCGATATTCCTGTGCCGAATTCCGTCGAGCGCTCTTTCGCTTTCGCCCGTGAAACCACAATCGAAGCGCTGGCGCAGGCAGGTCTGTCCGGCGATTTCAACGGCCCACTATTTCTGGCGGCTCCGCCCATCGAGCCGGAATGGAGCGCCCGTTTCGAGCTTGCCGACCGTTCGCCACCAGCGGCAAAGCCAGGCGATGCCTATGACCGGTTCATGGCGGCATTGCGCCAGCGTCCCGATCCGGCCTTCCAGGAGGCTGCTCTCTTCGGTGCGATCTCCGAACGTCTTTCTGATCGGTTCGGCACACGTGGCCTTCCGGTAACGCTTTCGACGGCTTGCGCTTCCGGCGCAACGGCAATTCAGCTTGGCGTGGAAGCCATTCGCCAGGGCCGCACGGACCGTGCGCTGACGGTCGCCACCGACGGTTCAGTCAGTGCAGAGGCCTTGATCCGCTTCTCGCTCCTCTCCGCACTGTCCACGCAGAACGATCCGCCGGAAAAGGCATCGAAGCCTTTCAGCAAGGACCGCGATGGATTCGTCATTGCCGAAGGTGCTGCGACACTGGTTTTGGAATCGCTGGAAGCAGCTGTTGCCCGCGGTGCAAAGGTCCTGGGCATTATCAAGGGTGCAGGGGAGAAAGCCGATAGCTTTCACCGCACACGCTCCTCGCCAGATGGCGGCCCGGCAATTGCCACGATCCATGCCGCACTTGCCGATGCAGGTGTATCTGAAGCCGATATCGGCTATGTCAATGCGCATGGCACCTCGACGCCGGAAAACGACAAGATGGAATATGGCTCCATGCTCGCGGTCTTCGGTGAGGGTTTGAAGTCGATCCCCGTCTCCTCCAACAAGTCTATGATCGGCCACACCCTGACGGCAGCAGGTGCAGTTGAAGCTGTGTTCTCGTTGCAGACCATGCTGACTGGCACACTTCCGCCGACGATCAACTACACCAATCCCGATCCGACGATCGCGCTGGATGTGGTGCCGAATGTGAAGCGTGATGCTCAGGTGGGTGCCGTTCTGTCTAACTCGTTCGGCTTCGGTGGCCAGAATGCAAGCCTTGTCATGACGCGGGAACCGGCCTAATCGGTTCCCCCTCTGTATGTGTCCGACTTTGGACAATGTCTGTGCGAAATGGATGGGAGTGGCGTGTGCGTGTTCATCCGGTATGGCACGGCACTCTCAATCGACAAACGATGTAACGCCCTCGGGCGGAGGACTTTTATAATGCGCGCTCTTCAACTCGTCGACGACCGTAAGCTTGAGAAGGTGGATCTGCCAGAGCCAGAAGCACCGGCACCGGGGGAAGTCACGCTTCGCGTCAAGGCGGTTGCGCTGAACCATATCGATGTTTGGGGCTGGCGCGGCATGGCCTTTGCGAAGCGTAAGATGCCGCTGACCATCGGAGCAGAAGCTTCCGGCGTGGTGGAAGCAATCGGCCCGGGTGTATCCAATGTTCTTCCTGGGCAGCTCGTGTCCATCTACGGCGCACGCATCTGTGGTCGCTGCCATCACTGCGTCGCCGGCCGTGACAATCTTTGCGAAAATGTCGGCGGCGTTCATGGTTTTCACCTTGATGGCTTTGCACAGGAGAAAATCAACATTCCGGCGCGCCAACTGGTGCTTGCACCACCCGGCGTCGATGCTGTTGCGGCAGCACTTGCTCCCGTGACCTTCGGCACGGTGGAGCACATGTTGTTCGACAACGCCAAGCTTCAGCCCGGCGAGACGATCCTTGTTCATGCGGGAGGTTCCGGTATCGGCACTGCCGCCATTCAGCTGGCGAAAAAGATGGGTTGTACCGTCATCACCACGGTCGGTTCGGATGACAAGATCGAGCGTGCCAAGGCACTCGGTGCAGATCACGTTATCAACTACCGCGTTGATCGCTTCGAGGGTGTCGTCCGCAAACTGACCAAGAAGAAGGGTGTCGATGTCGTCTTCGAGCATGTCGGCAAGGATACCTGGGCAGGGTCGATGTTCTCGTTGAAGCGCGGCGGCCGTCTCGTCACCTGTGGCTCCACCTCGGGCGTTTCCACCGAAATCAATCTGATGATGCTGTTCCAGCAGCAGTTGAAGCTGCTCGGCTCTTTCGGTTGCCGTATGCAGAACATGGCCGACGCTATGCAAAAAATGGCGCGTGGCCTTGTCCATCCGGTCATCGATACAGAAGTTACCTTTGACGATATCGACAAAGCTCTGGAGCGTATGGAGACCCGTCAGGTTTTCGGTAAGATCGTTCTGCGGATGGATTGATCAGTGAAGCTTCTTGTGACGCGCATTGTTCTCGCGCTTGAAAATTTCCGCCAGTGGTTCAACGCGACGATTGCGTTCGGTTTTCTGAGCTTGCTGAAACTGCTGCCTGCAGATCCGGCCATCCGCTTTGCGGATAGACTTGCACGCAAGATCGGCCCGAAGACGCCGCGTCACAAGTTGATGCTCTTCAATCTGGCTCGCGCCTATCCTGAAAAGTCTGAAGCGGAGTGCCTGGAAATCGCATTGGACAGCTGGGGAAACATGGGGCGTCTTGCCGCCGAATATGTTTTCCTCGACCGCCTCTTCGATTTTGATCCGCAGCAAACAAAACCCGGTCGCATCGAAGTCGTCGGCATCGATACCTTCCTTGAGCTGCGTGATAATCCGCGTCCTTTTATCGTCTTCACCGCCCATACCGGAAACTTTGAGTTGCTGCCGGTCGCCGGATCGGCCTTCGGGCTTGATGTGACCGTTCTTTTTCGCCCGCCGAACAATCCCTACGTGGCGGAGAAGATTTATAATTTCCGCAAAGAACGGATGGGCAAGCTCGTGCCGTCGCATGCGGGCTCGTCTTTCGCACTGGCGCGCCAGCTGGAAAGGGGCGCAGGTGTTGGCGTCTTGGTGGATCAGAAGTTCCGCAAAGGCCTTGTGACTCAGTTCTTTGGACACAACGTGCAGACCAATCCGCTGCTTGCCAAGCTGGTGCGGCAGTTCGGCTGCGATGTCTATCCTGCGCGTTGCATCCGCCTTCCGGACAATCGGTATCGTCTCGAGATCGAGCCGAAAGTCGAGATACCATTGAATGATAAGGGCAGCGTCGACATTCAAAAGACGGCACAATTGCTGAATGACAAAGTTGAAAGCTGGGTTCGTGAATATCCGGGTCAGTGGTTGTGGTACCATGACCGTTGGCACATCAAGGACCATGTTTAAGTGCAGCCGATCGCACGTCGTTGCTATTTGCAGTAAACTACTTCTTCAATAAAAATGGGGTAACGTGGTAGGCACAAAATAGTGAGGCATTAGCTGCTGCTCGAAGTGATATGCTTATTCTTCCTTACTATTTCTGGCATTTGTAGAAACAGCTCGGATTGTGATAATTATGAATATATTGGCGTGACGATCTTGTACCCACAAACGCCCTGTTTTCCGGGCATGTGATGAAGTTTCATCACGATAAGCCCGGAGAAGATTGGGGACAGGAAGTGCCTTCGTCTCGGGAGTGTTGAGTTGAAAAGATTGATAGAATCGTTCTGGCAGCGTTACAAGGAACTGAAAAGCGCAGTCATCCGCAATGATGCGCCGAAAGTTGCCGCGCTCGACAAGGAGCTCGAAAAGCTGCTCGATAGCATCATCGGACGCAAGAACGCTTCTTCGTCTGAAATTCTCGAACAGTTCCGCTTCGCGATCGACCTTCTCAATGAAGAAGCCGAAGACATCGGCTGCGTTCAGCGCAATTCGGAGGTTTTAAGACGGCTGGTGGATCGCTATATCGGCGCTGGCCTGCCGCGCGACGGGGGCACCGGCACTGAAGAGGATGCGCCCTGGAGCCCCTACGTCATTCTGGATGAAGACCGGTTGGATGATTTGGACGATCGCGTCGTTGTTGTGTCGCCGGGTTACCGGATCAACTACACCAACTCGGCCAATGCCGCCTCGCTACAGTCAGATCGCAGCGATATCATCGGCAAGCATATTGCAGAGCTCGTTGGTATCCACCGTTTTCAGCAGATCTTCCGTCACAAACTGGACGCCTGTTTCAAAGGTGAGGCCGAGAAATATACCTATGCGGAAGACGAACTTGGTCACACCGTGGTCAAGTCTTTCGAGATGTCTCCTTGCTATTCGCCGTCTTACAAGCTTGTGGGGGCCATCGTTGTGGTCAAAGAATTGGAAGATCGCCGCAGCAGGGATGTCGCTTGATCTGTCGACGCAGGTGAAATGGGCGGCTTCTATTTGAAGATACTCCCCAATCAGTAGGCTATTAGAAATGATATATTGACTGTCGTGATCGGTGCAGTAGTTCTGTGCTCGAAAAAAACTATCGTCAATAAGGAATGCAGTTTGACGGGTCTTCGGGCTGCGGGGAAAAAACTTGATGGACGTACAGCTTAAGGAGTTTTTCCAGGCTTTCGCAATCAAAAATCTTCAGTTGAGGCAGGCAGTTAGTCAAGGTGAAGACGATCTTGTCACAATGTTTGATCGTGAGCTGCAGGTCATCATCGCCGACATTCTCTCCTTTACCGCTCTGACGCGGGAGGAGTTGCATCAGCAATTCCAGTTCCTGTGTACCCTGATTAGAGATGGATCCGATGACAGGCTTTCGGTTGTGCGTAAAAGCATGATGATGTCTGCGCTGATAGATCAGTATTTTCTGGATCGACCGACGTTTTCCCAAGTAGATTTTGCGGAGCTATTAGCGGGGCGCGGCAAGCCCGCTAAGCCGGCCTCATACGATCAACCGCTTTTCAGCGAGGTGGTTCTGGATAGCTTGGACGATCGTGTTGTCGTCCTTACGACTGACTATCGCTATCTGTATTCCAATCAGGCAAATGCAAATTTCTTTAAGACCAGCCGCCTATCGATCATCGGTTGTCATCTCGCGGATCTCATTGGTGACGACGGATTTCATGATCAGGCTAAGCCCGCATTGGATAGATGCTTCGCAGGTGAGAAGATTGATTACATTCACCATACGATCCGAAGCGATGGGCGGTTTGCGACGCGTTGTCGTATAACGCCTTTGCGAGCCTCTGACGGCCGTATCATGGCAGCTGTCGCTGTGTTGAAGAATGTAGATGAGATGGCGGAGCTGGAGAGCGGTTCAGTCTCCTGAAATCTTTCGTGAGCGAAAGATTACGATCCGCTGAATTTGCCGATGATCCATCCAAGAGAATAGGGCGCGTTCGTATCCAGGATAAGACGCGCAGCCATGGCGAGACATGAGATTACGAGAAGCGGGCGGATGATCTTCGCGCCATTCTTCATGGCCAGTCTGGAGCCGATCTGAGCACCTAGAAACTGCCCGAAGCCCATGACCAGGCCGAGCTTCCACAGGATCGCGCCATTCAAGGTGAACACCAGGAAACCGCCGAAATTCGAGCCGAAGTTCAAGAGTTTCGTATGAGCTGTCGCCTTCAGCATGCCAAAGCCAGCAAGCCCGACAAATGCCAGCATATAAAATGAACCGGCTCCAGGTCCGAAAACACCATCGTAAAATCCGATCAGAGGAACCACCGTCAGACCGAAGAGAAGCGGCGTGATACGGCGTTGGCTGTCAATATCGCTCAAATTCGGTTTGAATGCGAAGTAGACCGCAATGGCCACGAGCAGGAACGGCATGATCGCTCTGAGAACATCCGCCGGAACGAATGACGCCGTAAAGGCACCGGCCATGCCGCCGACCAAGGCCATCAGCGCCATCGGGAATTGTGTCTTGAGATCGACGTGGCCTTTCCGGGCGTAGGCGATGGTCGCAGATGCCGATCCGAATTGCGCCTGTAGCTTATTGGTTCCAAGCGCCTCCAGCGGCGGTATACCCATGATCAGCATCGCCGGCAGCACGATCAATCCTCCGCCTCCGGCAATCGAATCAACGAAGCCAGCGAAGACGGCGACAAAGAACAAAATAATGAAAAGCTGGAGGGCGACGTCTTGCACGGGGAGGCATCCGGTATGTTTTGCTGGCCGCTTGTGGCACCGAATGCCCTGTCCCGCAACCGCTTTTGCAGGTCACGTTAATGGACGGACGGAAAAGATTGCGCAGTGCGCACAGGAGGTTATTGTGCGCCGAACGCAACTGCAAAGCAGACCGCCGAATTTAAATGAGGGACATATGCAGAAAGTAATTTTCGACACGGATCCGGGTATTGATGATGCAATGGCGCTGCTTTTTCTGCACCGCCACCCTGACATCGATCTCATCGGGGTCACGACCGTTTTTGGAAACGCGCCGATCGAGATTACCACCCGCAATGCGCAGTTCCTCAAGCAGCAATGGATGATCGAGGCGCCGGTTGCGAAAGGCGCTGGCAAGACATTCGATCCATCGCGTGCCGAGGACCATTTCCCCACCTTCATTCATGGCGATGACGGGCTGGGGAACATTGGCGTCCCGGAAACGGTGGACGTGCCGCTGGATCCGCGCGCAGCCCACCATTTCATCATTGATACCGTTAAGGCCAATCCCGGCGAAGTGACGTTGATCGCCGTTGGTCGCATGACCAATCTGGCGCTCGCTCTGAAAACCGAGCCCGATTTCGCGGCTCTGGTGAAGGAGGTCATCATCATGGGTGGGGCCTTCGATATCAACGGCAATGTCAGCCCTGCAGCGGAGGCGAATATCCACGGCGATCCCGAAGCGGCCGATCTCGTTTTCACCGCACCGTGGCCGGTTACCGTCATCGGCCTGGATGTCACCACGAAAACGGTCATGACGTCCGGTTTTCTGGCGGACATGGTCAAGGAAAATGGGGCGGCCGTTCAGCTTCTGTCTGATCTCTCGCAGTTTTACATCAGCTTTTACAATATGCGCACGGGCGACGGCATGGTCGTCCATGATTCTTGCGCCTGCGTTTATTTGACGAACCCTGAACTTTTCGAAACGCGCAGCGGCGCGATCCGGGTCGTTTGCGGCGGTCTTGCCGACGGCCAGACAATTCAGAAGCCGGACGGTGTTACCTTCCCGCCGGGAAATTGGGATGGCCATCCAAGCCAGAAGATCTGCACCAAGATCGAGGCGGTTCGTGTGCTTTCTGTCATCCGCTCCGCAATTGTGCGTGGTGAACGCGGCTGATTGAGTTGAGCCGCCGTTCGCGCGGCGGCTTTGCCTTGCATTTTACGAGAATCTGGCGTTATGCAGGCACGACCGGAACAAGCAGGTTTCACGAGACTCGTTCCGGCGAAACGCCAGTACAGGCGTGGCGTATCGGGAAAACCAATTCGTGTTTTCCACCGCTTGCGCTACAATGAACAGCACAGGTCCGATTTGTTCGTGTCGGCTTATGTTTCAAACCAAAAAACGAACGCTATTGTGGACCGGACAATCCGGTCCATTTCCATGAGGAAAGAGATGGAAGAGTTTCACAAGGTCAAGCGTCTGCCGCAATACGTTTTCGAACAGGTCAACCGTTTGAAAGCGAGCGCGCGAGCGGGTGGCGCCGATATTATCGACCTTGGCATGGGCAACCCGGATTTGCCGACCCCAAAGGCGATCGTCGACAAGCTCTGTGAAGTCGTCCAGGATCCACGCACCCATCGTTACTCGTCCTCCAAGGGTATTCCGGGCCTTCGCCGCGCCCAGGCCGCTTATTATGCTCGCCGCTTCGGTGTGAAGCTGAACCCGGATACGCAAGTCGTCGCAACGCTCGGTTCAAAGGAAGGCTTTGCCAACATGGCGCAGGCCATCACCGCGCCAGGCGACGTGATCCTGTGTCCGAACCCGACCTATCCAATCCACGCTTTCGGCTTCCTGATGGCGGGTGGCGTCATTCGTTCGATGAATGTCGAGCCGGATGAAACTTTTTTCGGACCACTTGAGCGCGCTGTGCGCCATTCGATCCCGAAGCCGCTGGCACTCATCATCAACTACCCGTCCAACCCGACGGCACATGTGGCCTCTCTGGATTTCTATAAGGACGTCATCGCTTTTGCAAAGAAGCATGATCTGATCGTGTTGTCCGACCTGGCCTATTCGGAAATCTATTTCGACGAGAAGAACCCGCCACCATCGGTCCTGGAAGTTCCAGGCGCCATGGATGTTTCGGTGGAGTTTACCTCCATGTCGAAGACTTTTTCCATGCCTGGCTGGCGCATGGGCTTTGCCGTCGGCAACGAACGGCTGATCGCTGCACTGACGCGCGTGAAGTCCTATCTTGATTACGGCGCATTCACGCCAATCCAGGTTGCGGCCACGCACGCTCTGAACGGGGATGGCTCCGATATCGCGGAAGTGCGTAACGTCTATCGCCGCCGTCGCGACGTCATGGTCGATACGTTTGGCAAGGCCGGTTTCGAAGTTCCGCCACCGGCTGCCACCATGTTCGCCTGGGCGAAAATCCCGGAGAAATTCCGCCACCTCGGCTCGCTTGAATTTTCCAAGCTCCTGATCGAGAAGGCTGACATTGCGGTTGCTCCGGGTGTTGGCTTTGGTGAAATGGGCGACGACTACGTTCGCCTCGCGCTTGTAGAGAACGAGCACAGAATTCGTCAGGCCGCGCGCAATCTGAAGCGTTTTCTGTCGACTGCGGACGACACGTTGCACAACGTCGTCTCGCTTAACGCCCATAGATAAGGGCAACCCGCCAAGGTGGCCGGTTCCGGCCGCCTCTTTCATTAAAGCAAATCAGGAACATACCCATGGCAGATTCATTGAGAATCGGCATAGCGGGACTCGGCACTGTCGGCTCTTCGCTCGTGCGCATCCTCCAGCAGAGAAGCAACGAACTTGCGATTACCTGCGGACGCGCAATTGAGATTATTGCCGTTTCCGCACGTGACCGTTCGCGCGATCGCGGTATTGATCTGTCGGGTATTACTTGGTTCGACACGCCGGAAGAACTAGCAGAGAAGGCTGATATCGACGTTTTCGTCGAACTCGTTGGCGGCGCGTCCGGTGCTGCGGAAGATGCCGTACGTGCAGCTCTGTCTCGTGGTCTCCACGTGGTGACAGCCAATAAGGCTCTGCTGGCAAAGCACGGTGTGGAGCTCGCAAAGCTTGCAGAAGAAAAGGGCGCTTTGCTCAACTTCGAAGCAGCTGTTGCTGGGGGCATTCCGATCATCAAGGCGCTGCGTGAATCGCTGACCGGCAACCACGTGTCGCGCATCTACGGCATCATGAATGGCACATGCAATTACATCTTGACGAAGATGGAGAAGGAGGGCCTGTCCTTCGAGGCCTGCCTCAAGGAAGCGCAGCGTCTAGGCTATGCGGAGGCCGATCCTGCTTTCGATATCGAGGGCAACGACACCGCTCATAAGCTTGCGATTTTGACGACGCTTGCTTTCGGCTCCAAGATTGCAGCCGACGATATCTATCTCGAAGGCATCACCAATATCTCGATTGAGGATATCCAAGCTGCCGCGGATCTCGGTTATCGCATCAAGCTTCTCGGCGTTGCACAACTCACTGAGTCGGGCATCGAACAGCGCGTGCATCCGACCATGGTGCCACTCGATTCCGTCATCGCGCAGGTCGATGGCGTGACCAATGCTGTGGCGGTGGAATCCGATATCTTGGGTGAGTTGCTTATGGTCGGCCCAGGCGCCGGCGGCAACGCCACTGCATCCGCCGTGCTCGGTGATGTCGCGGATATCGCCAAGAGTCGTCCCGGCGCCCAGCAAGTTCCGGTCCTTGGCCGTCCGGCCAAGTCACTGACGGATTATCGTCGCGCCAAGATGAAGAGCCACGAGGGCGGGTATTTCATTCGCTTGACGGTGAAGGATAAGGCGGGCGTCTTCGCTTCTATCGCCACGCGCATGGCCGAGAACAACATCTCGCTGGAATCGATTGTTCAACGCTCTCAAGTACCGACGGAAGAAAAAGCACAGACGATCATCCTCGTGACGCATGCGACGATGGAAGACGCGATCCGAAAGGCTGTGAAAGCGATCAAGAGCGAGAAATATCTGGTCAGCGAGCCGCAGGTCATTCGCATCGAACGCACCTGATCGTCCCGCATGCGGCCGTTTCCGCAGATCACCGCGCTTTAGCGATGTCTATTGGCGGAATGCAATTTCAAAAGACAAGATGGCCCTGTTGCGAAAGCAACTGGGCTTTTTTGTCGAAGCTGCCTCGTGTGCGAGGCGACATCAATCGGCACGGGGCTGGCATAGCGGATTTTTCCTTCGCCGCAGCCGCAAAACTATTTTCGGCAGGTGTTGGGCAGTCTGCCATGCGGAAGAGACGGTAAAAGAAGAAGCGCTCGGAAGGAAGTCCGGACTTTGATCGCGAATCCCCAACACGTAGACAGAATTCGATGTAAGGCCCAAAAATCTGGATTGTAAAAATACCGTAATAAACACGTAATAGGTGTATTTCACTGGAAGTAAGATATCTGACTTACTCGGTAATAAACGTGCAGACGCACCATATGTCCATCCCGACAGTACGCTCCGAATTGCAACCGCAACTATAGCAGTGCTTAGAATGCTAACTGGAGTGTACGCCGGTAAATGCTTGATTGTGGTGGTGAGAGCGCAGGGATTCGAACCCTGGACCTACTGATTAAAAGTCAGTTGCTCTACCGGCTGAGCTACGCTCTCCCTTGTGGGGCGAACCGCCCTTTGGAAGTGGGCGGAACATATGTAGAGGCACGTTTGCGGTCAACCCATAAAAACGGGATTATCTCATCTTTCCGCGTTTTTTTGACGCAACCGCAAAAAGGTGATTGGTGGCAAAGGTTTGGTGGCGCTACAAGGCGTCGTGAACCGTCCGGAGTGCCGCATTGTCCATTGCCGATATATCCCTTCTCACCGCGCTTTTTGCTGGAGCCCTTTCGTTTCTGTCTCCTTGTGTACTGCCTTTGGTTCCGCCGTACCTTTGCTACATGGCGGGTATCTCGGTGGAGCAGTTCAAGGACGAGCGCTTTGAGGCGAAGCCGCAGGTCCGCAAAGCAGTGCTGCTAGCGGCGCTGTTCTTCACGCTGGGGTTCGCAACTGTTTTTGTAGCACTTGGCGCCGGCGCCTCCACGATCGGGATGGTGCTACGTCAAAATCTCGATATCCTTGCCAAGATAGGCGGTCTCATTATCATCCTGATGGGTCTGAATTTCCTCGGCGTTTTCCGCATCGGCGTGTTCTCACGTGAAGCGCGTTTCCAAAGCGGTGGTAAGCCTGCCACGCTTTCCGGCGCCTATCTCATGGGACTTGCCTTTGCCTTTGGGTGGACACCCTGCATCGGCCCCGTGCTCGGAGCCATTCTGGGGGTCGCCGCTTCAAAACAGACCGTGGGCGAGGGTGCTATGCTGCTTGCGATTTATTCGGCAGGTCTTGCGATACCGTTCTGGATCGCGGCTGCTTTTTCGGGCAGTTTCATGCGTTTTCTTGCCCGCTTCCGCCGCCATCTCGGCCTGGTCGAAAGAATCATGGGCGTGCTGCTTGTGCTCACTGGCATCGCCTTCATGTCAGGTTTCATTACCAGTGTCGCGATCTGGTTTCAGGAGAGCTTCCCAATACTGATGAAAATCGGCTAGGTTCAACCAACACAAAAATCGCGGCGAGGGAGCCATGGCTGAAATCGCCGGATTGTTGTTTCCGTTTTTCGGGCTGATTCTCATCGGCTACGTGGCGGCACGCATAACGCGACAGCCTGCCGAAGCACTCGGCTGGCTGAACACATTCATCATTTATGCGGCACTGCCCGCGCTCTTTTTCAAGCTGGTGGCCAGAACTCCGGTCGATCAACTTGCGCGGATGGATTTCGTTGCGCTGAGCTTGGCTTCGACCTACACAATATTCATTGGCCTTTTTCTCATCGGCTACTTTGTACGCCGCAACAGTTTTGCCGACTGCACCATCCAGAGCTTTGCAGGGGCCTATGGCAATATCGGCTATATGGGCCCAGGGCTGGCGCTCCTGGCGCTCGGTGAGCGCGCGGCTGTTCCCGTCGCTCTGATCGTCTGTCTGGAAAATGCAGCACATTTCATTGCGGCACCAGCACTTATGGCGATCGCCGGCGGTGACAGGCGATCAGGCTTGAAACTCGCCGGCGACGTAGCCCGCAAAGTGTTGACGCATCCCTTCATTCTGTCCGTCATCGTCGGCTTCCTGGCTGCCGTTCTTGCCTGGCAGCCGCCTCCACCCGTGCAGCAACTGGTGGATTATCTGGCGCAGTCGGCGGCACCCTGTGCGCTGTTTGCAATGGGGGTGACGCTGGCCCTGCGACCCTTGAAGCGTGTTCCGATGGAGATCAGCTACATTGTCCCGGCAAAGCTGCTGATTCATCCGCTGCTGGCTTATGTCCTGATGTCGTCCTTCGGAAACTTCGATCCAGTATGGGTATCGACAGCCGTTCTCCTGGCGGCCCTACCGACAGCAACAAATGTCTTCGTCATCGGCCAGCACTACCAGGTCTGGCAGGAGCGGGCATCTGCGACGATCCTCATCTCCACAGTGCTTTCAGTGTTCACGGTTACGCTCGTGCTGTATTTTATTCGCGCAACGAGCGTCTAAGGCTACCGACGATCAGGGAGGGCAACGCCTTGATACCACGGCCAGGTTCGATGCCCTCGCGCATCACCAGACCACGCAGTGGCCCGACATTCCCGAGAACATGCAGGCCTGCCGCACGGGCCATCTGCATGGGTAACATGCCGGAGAGAAGCGACCGGTTGAGGAGATCGACACTGAGTGTGCGGCTGAACACGTCCGCACGGCGACGGCGATCGAATGTGGTGCCCGCATCCGCCGGTATCACACCACCCGTCAATGTGCCCAGCATGTCGGTCAAAACGATGATGTCGCGAAGGCTTAGATTAAGGCCCTGTGCGCCAATTGGCGGAAAACCGTGACCAGCCTCACCGACGAGCGCGACGCGTCCCTTGCCGAAAGAGCGGGCGGTCATGCTGGAAAGCGGCCATGTTTGCGTGCCTTCTTCAACCGAGACCGTACCGAGCATCGATTGCATGCGCTCTTCGACCCGCGCGCTTGACGCCTCCAACGGCAGTGCTGCGAGCTCCGCTGCCTGCTCTGGTTTGACGACCCAGACAAGGCTGGACCGATTGCCGGGCAGCGGAACCTGGGTGAATGGACCGGTGGAGGTGTGGAACTCGGTTGAGATATTGCCGTGCGGCCTGGTGTGCGAGAAGTTGAGCACCACGGCGGTCTGCGGATAGGACCAGCTGCGCACGCCAATCCCCGCCGCTTCACGGACCTTGGAATTTCTACCGTCTGCGCCGATGACAAAGCTGCTCGAGATTGCAGCGCCATTGGACAGCATCAGTGAGACGTCGTGAGGCCCGACCTCCACCGCATCGACAGAGGCATCGATAAGCGTGATGTTGTTCTCCTGCGCGACAGCATCTGAAAGCACTCCAAGCAGGGCGGCATTCGGCATGTTCCAGCCAAAGGCTGCCAGTCCGATTTCGGACGAACGGAATGCCACAGTGGGTGCGCGCAGCAATCGATCTGTCCCATCGATGATCTGCATCGTCGCGAGTCGTGCAGCGGACGGTTCGATTTTTGTCCAAACACCGAGCCGGTCGAGAAAGCGGATGGACTGATCCATGAGGGCCGTCGTGCGACGATCGGTCCGGTCGGATTGCGGTGCTACAAGCGCAACGTTTCGGCCAGCGCGCGCAATGGCAAGAGCGGCGATTTGTCCTGCAAGTCCAGCACCGACAACGGCAACCTCGAAGTTCTTCATCGTCCTATTCCACTCCTGCAGTCGAGGCTCAAAACATAGTGTCTTTGTTTCGCCAAATCCAGAAGCCATCTGCCGTCAGTTCGGCATGGCCATGCGGCAACACGCTCGTTAAGTTCGAGGATAAGCATTCTCGCACGGTTGCAAAGAGCGGTGAATGGTCGCATATCGGATGGAAGAACGAATAAGAGCGGGGCCATTGCGCTGTCATGAAGATTTTCAACTACAGACGCGTGCCTTATGCCGAAATTCGAGCCTTCTCCGTTCACATTCTGACAGCCTCGGGTTCGTTCCTTGCTTTTCTGGGCGTCGTTGCTGCCGCCGAGCATCGCTTTGTGGACATGTTCTGGTGGCTTGGTCTGGCACTTCTCGTGGATGGGATCGATGGTCCGATTGCCCGAAAGGTGCAGGTCAAGGAAGTTTTGCCCAACTGGTCCGGCGACACGCTGGATAACATCATCGATTACGTTACCTACGTTCTGCTGCCTGCCTTTGCTCTTTATCAGAGCGGCATGATCGGCGAGCCTTGGTCCTTCGTCGCTGCTGGCATGATCGTGGTTTCGAGCGCGATCTATTATGCCGACATGGGGATGAAGACCGATGAGTACTTTTTCTCCGGCTTCCCAGTGGTTTGGAACATGGTCGTGTTCACGCTCTTCGTCATCGATGCCAGCGCCACCACCGCAATGATCATCGTTACCATTTCGGTCGTCCTCACCTTCCTGCCGATCAACTTCCTTCATCCGGTCAGGGTGAAGCGCCTTCGATGGCTCAACATGGCAGTGTTCCTGCTCTGGTGCGTGCTGAGCGGATACTCGCTGCTCCTGCATTTCCAGTCGCCGGATTGGCTCATTGCCGGCGTTGTGGTGACGGGGATCTACCTCTACTGCATTGGAGGGATCATGCAATTTCTACCCTCGCTCGGCGCAAAGACGCGCTGATAAAATCAGTCGTTTAAAAGCATGGACCGGACTGTCTTTTTCAGTTGTATAGCGATCCAAAAAAGGTATTTAGTACCAATAAAGGGCAGTGCCCAATTTTAGTGCAAAGGTGTCGATCTCGTCGTTAAGCGCTCGAAGAAGTGCGGCGGCCGGTGAAAAGGGGAACAGGTGACGGTATCGGTGACGTCCGGGGCTATGCCCCTTTTGTCCGTGCGCCAGCTGACCAAGCTGTTTGGAACATTCGCCGCATGCAATGCGATCGATCTAGACATTGCGCCGGGTGAAATACACGCTCTTCTCGGCGAAAATGGCGCCGGAAAATCCACGCTAGTCAAGATGCTCTTTGGTGTACTGGAGCCGACGAGTGGCGACATTGTCTGGAATGGAAACTCCGTGAGAATCGGATCGCCTGGCGAGGCACGCAAGCTTGGCATCGGCATGGTGTTCCAGCACTTCTCGCTGTTTGAAGCCCTGACCGTTGCCGAAAATATCGCGCTGTCGCTCGACCCTAAGATTTCGCTGAAGGAAATTGCCCGGGAAGCTGAAGCGCTTTCCAAGGCCTATGGCCTGCCGCTCGATCCTTACGCGCATGTGGCCGATCTTTCCGTGGGTGAGCGCCAGCGTATCGAGATCGTCCGCGCTTTGTTGCAGAACCCACGTCTCATCATTCTCGATGAGCCGACCTCGGTTTTGACACCGCAGGAGGCAGACCGCCTGTTTGAGACGCTGGAGAAGCTGAAAGCCGAAGGACGCTCGGTGCTGTACATCAGCCATCGTCTGGAAGAGGTGCAGCGCATTTGCGACCGCGCAACGGTTCTGCGTCATGGCAAGGTGACAGGCGCTTGCGACCCCCGTCAGGAAACTCCGGCCTCCCTGGCGCGGATGATGGTGGGCTCCGATGTCGCCGGCATTCAGCGTGACGATGAATGCACCATCGGTGACGTCGCGGTTGAGATCATTGGTCTGTCCGTTCCCGCCCGTACGCCCTTTGCCGTCTCCCTGAAGAACATCGCCATGAAGGTCCGCGCGGGCGAGGTCCTGGCAATTGCCGGGATCGCAGGCAACGGGCAGGGCGAATTGTTCGATGCCCTGTCCGGCGAATATCCTGTCGCTAAAGACGATACGATTTTTTTGCGTGGCAAACCGGTTGGTCGCATGGGCATCAGTGGACGCCGTCTTCTTGGCGCTGGCTTCGTTCCCGAAGAGCGTCACGGCCATGCTGCCGTTCCCAATATGAGCCTGTCCGATAACCTTTTGCTGGCGCGCTGTCGCTCCGATAGAAAGGCGTTCCTGAGCGGCGGCTTTCTGAGTGTAGTGCGTCATTCGGTAATCAAAAACGCCGCCAAGCGTATTTCCGAAAAAATGGATGTGCGCAAAAGCGGGGACGATCCTCTAGCTGGCTCGCTCTCTGGCGGTAACTTGCAGAAATTCATCGTCGGTCGCGAACTTGATCGACAGCCATCGGTGCTCGTCGTCAACCAGCCGACATGGGGCGTAGATGCAGGTGCGGCCAGCCGCATTCGCCAGGCCTTGGTCGATATGGCGAAAGCTGGCTCGGCGGTTATTGTCATCAGCCAGGATCTCGACGAGATTTTCGAGGTTGCCTCCAGCATTGCGGTCATCTCTGATGGGCATCTATCCAATGCTTATCCGGCAAAAGACATGACGCGCGAAAAAATCGGTCTGTTGATGGGCGGCGTCCATGCAGGCAATACGGGGCAGGCAGGGCATACGGAGCAGGTCGTTCATGCGCATTGAACTTGAAAAACGCGCAGGGGTCTCCAAGCTCTTTGCAATCCTGTCTCCGCTGCTGGCACTGGTGTTAACGCTTGTCGTGGGTGCCATCATTTTCGCCGCCCTCGGCAAAGAGCCTGTCGGAGCGCTCTACAGCTTCTTCATCGAGCCTTTGCTGGAAGTCTGGTCACTGCATGAGCTGGCAGTCAAGGCCGCACCTTTGATCCTGATCGCCGTCGGACTTGCCATCTGTTACCGCTCCAACAACTGGAATATCGGTGCCGAAGGGCAGTTCACAATCGGCGCGATCACGGGCTCCATACTGCCGGTGCTGAACCCTGAATGGCAGTCGCCCATGATCCTGCCGCTGATGCTCATCATGGGAGCCGCAGGTGGCGCTCTTTATGCTGGCATTCCGGCATTGTTGAAGACACGGTTCAATACCAATGAGATTCTGACCAGCCTGATGCTGGTCTATGTCGCGCAGCTCTTTCTCGACTGGCTGGTGCGTGGTGCGTGGCGTGATCCACAGGGTTACAATTTTCCACAGACAAAGCCTTTCAACGAAAGCGCCGTCCTACCTGAACTGCTGGACTCCGGCCGCGCTCATTGGGGTGTCGTCTTTGCGCTGGTGGCGGCCGTCGCGCTCTGGTTTATGATGCGCTACATGCTGAAGGGTTTCGAGGTTACCGTGCTTGGCCAGTCGGCGCGGGCAGGGCGCTTTGCCGGCTTTTCCTCGCGCGGCATGGTGTGGTTCTCGCTGCTTCTCTCCGGCGGACTCGCAGGCCTTGCCGGCATATCGGAAGTCTCCGGTTCCATCGGTCACCTCCAACCCTCCATTTCGCCGGGCTACGGCTTCACAGCCATCATCGTCGCCTTTCTTGGGCGCTTGAACCCGCTCGGCATCATCGCCTCCGGTCTCGTTCTTTCGCTGACCTATCTCGGCGGCGAGGCGGTTCAGATGTCGCTGCAGATCTCGGACAAGGTGGTGCGCGTATTCCAGGGGCTACTGCTCTTCTTTGTCCTGTCCTGCGATACGCTGATCCTTTACAAAGTTCGCATTCGCTGGGCGCGCAACTCTGCCCGTGAAGGAGCCGCATGATGGATATGTTTCAGGCGATCCTTTTGACGGTTATTACCGCGGCCACGCCTTTGGTTATCGCAGCGCTTGGCGAGCTCGTTACAGAGCGTGCCGGCGTCCTCAACCTCGGCGTCGAAGGCATGATTGTCATCGGCGCGGTCTGTGCTTTCGCCGCAGCCCATATGAGTGGCTCTCCCTATATCGGTATTCTCGCTGGCATCGCCGCCGGAGCGCTTTTCTCGCTACTCTTCGGCTTCCTGACGCTGACCCTTGTCACCAACCAGGTAGCAACCGGCCTCGCGCTCACCATTCTTGGGCTCGGTGTGTCCGGCATGCTGGGTGAAAGCTTAGTTGGTGTTCCCGGGGTCAAATTGCCTAACATTGTTTTTCCGGTGCTTTCGGACATTCCGTTCATCGGTCCGATTTTCTTCCGGCAGGATTTAATCTTCTACCTGTCGCTTGCACTCGTCTTCGGAATTAGCTGGTTTCTGTTCAAAAGCCGCACCGGCCTGAAAATCCGGGCAATTGGTGACAGCCATTCTTCAGCCCATGCGCTCGGCATCAACGTCATCCGCACGCGCTATCTCGCAGTGATGTTCGGTGGTGCGTGTGCGGGTCTTGCTGGTGCTCAGCTCTCGCTCGTCTACACGCCGCAATGGGTTGAGAACATGTCCGCCGGACGTGGGTGGATTGCGCTGGCGCTTGTCGTCTTCGCATCGTGGCGGCCGTGGCGGGTCTTGGCAGGTGGCTACCTGTTCGGCGCGGTCACGATCGGCCAGTTGCACGCTCAGGCCTTCGGTATCGGTGTACCGTCGCAACTTCTTTCAGCGCTTCCTTATGTAGCAACTATTGTCGTGCTCATCATCATCTCCCATAATCGGCGCACCACGCTGATCAATACACCGGCATCGCTCGGTAAACCGTTCGTGCCGGATCGCTAAGAAATCCGAATGTCATGCCAAACCAAGCAGGGGTAAAAATGAAAAGACTCATTATCGCACTGGCCGCGTCCGCAGCGGCAATCATCGGCGTCGTGCCTGCCGCGCAAGCGGCCGACGCCAAGAAGGTCTGCTTCGTCTATGTCGGTACACGCACGGATGGTGGCTGGACGCAGGCGCATGATATCGGCCGTCAGGAGCTGCAGAAGCATTTCGGCGACAAGATCGAAACGCCGTTCCTCGAAAGCGTTCCGGAGGGCCCGGATGCAGAGCGCGCAATCGAGCGTATGGCTCGTTCCGGCTGCGAGGTTATCTTCACCACGTCGTTCGGTTTCATGGATGCCACCGTCAAGGTTGCCCAGAAATTCCCGAAGGTGAAGTTCGAACACGCAACCGGCTTCAAGACCGCAGCAAATCTCGCGACCTACAACTCTCGCTTCTACGAAGGCCGTTATATTCAGGGCCAGATCGCTGCAAAGATGTCGCAGAAGGGCGTCGCAGGCTATATTGCTTCCTTCCCGATTCCTGAAGTGGTGATGGGCATCGACGCCTTCCTGCTGGGTGCGCGCTCCGTCAATCCCGACTTCAAGGTCAAGGTCGTCTGGGCCAACACCTGGTTCGACCCCGGCAAGGAAGCCGATGCGGCTAAGGCTTTGATCGACCAGGGCGTTGATATCCTGACGCAGCACACGGACACCACGGCACCGATGCAGGTTGCTGCAGAACGCGGCATCAAGGCTTTCGGTCAGGCTTCCGACATGATCAAGGCTGGTCCTAACACCCAGCTTACGGCGATCGTCGATACATGG
Organism: Rhizobium sp. 22-785-1; assembly: GCF_053521965.1. NCBI lineage: Bacteria > Pseudomonadati > Pseudomonadota > Alphaproteobacteria > Hyphomicrobiales > Rhizobiaceae > Rhizobium > Rhizobium sp. 22-785-1. The sequence goes on from NZ_JBNWDI010000001.1 coordinate 26,637, forward strand.
GGCGCTTACTACATCAAGCGCACACAGGCGCTCCTCGATGGGACCTGGAAGTCCGAGTCGGTCTGGGACGGTCTGAAGGATGGCATCTTGACGATGGCGCCTTACACAAACATGCCGGATGACGTGAAGAAGATGGCCGAGGAAACCGAAGCCAAGATCAAATCCGGCGAGCTGCATCCATTCACCGGTCCGGTGAAGAAGCAGGATGGCACGGAGTGGTTGAAGGCTGGCGAGAAGGCTGAGGACGGCGTTCTGCTCGGTCTGAACTTCTACGTCGAAGGCGTGGACGACACGCTGCCGAAGTAAGTCTAAAGCCTTAGATTGGGCAAGGGCGTGCGGTTCACTTGCGCGCCCTTTTCTATGAGGCAGTCACGACTTCGCTCAAAAGCAAGCGTCCCGTCCTTCCAAAAAAGCAAAAGCCCGCCGATGGAACGACGGGCTTTTCCAGATCCGTGTCGCACGCTTGAAGCGTTGCGTCAGACAGGGCGGTTATCAGAAGACTGCGAGATATTTCAGCAGCGAGATAATGCCGATGATGATCACGATGACCTGAGCGATCTGCTTTGCGCCGCCGCCGACGGGAAGACGAGCAATAAGCCACAGCACGAGTACGATGACCAGAAAGGTGATCAGAATGCTGACTAGCGTCGAGGTAACCATATGTCCCAGCTCCTATTTCCATTTCGTTTAACGGCCCGATCACCGTTGCGTGAGTAAAAGCCTCAATTTATTGTTTGGTTCCATTGTGCAAAATGAATTTGCGGGAAATGGAGATTGGGTGCGGGCGTGAGCGAGCTACGGGTGAAGAAGCGGGATGTGGGCGCCGTCGCGCTTCTAGGTCGCAATGGCCATCCGCAGATTGAAACGCCAACTGGCGGAAATCTGTCGGTGGTCACGGCGGCGTCCGATCCGGGCTTTAATCCCCTCGACCTGCTCTATTCCTCTCTTGCCGCCTGTCTGGTCTTGAGTGCGCGCATCGCCGCAAGCCGCATGGGTGTTCTCGACAGGTTTCAGGCGGTCGAGGCAAAGGTGACTGGTGAGAAGTCCGACGATGAACCCGCGCGCATTCTGCGTTTTGACATGCGGCTTGCGATCACCGGCAATTTCGACGAGGAGACCAAGCAGGCAATAGCGCATGAAGCGGAGAGAATTTGCACCGTCAGCAATACCCTGCGCGGTGAGGCAGAATTTCGTCTGGATATTGCCTGACATAGACGAAGACTGCGCCGGGCATCAGTCAGCGCTGTGCCTTCTCCCATTTGCGGATTAGTCGATCGCGCTTGAGTTTCGACAGGCGCATTATCCAGAAAATGCCGTCAAGCTGATCGATCTCATGCTGAATGCAGATGGCGTGAAAACCTTCAGCCGTCTCTTCGTGCTCAGCACCGTTCATATCCTGAAACCGAATAGTCACCTGCTGGAGACGTTCAAGTTCTTCGGTAAAACCAGGCATGGAAACGCTTCCCTCGACATGACGCATCGTCTTTGCCACCATGCTTGTAATCTGGGGATTGACGTAAGTCAGGATCGCTCCGGGTTGTAATTCCAATACGAAGATCCGTTCGAATACACCAATGTGGGCCGCGGTGATCCCCACGCCTGGGGCTGCGCGCATGGTATCGACAAGATCCTGCTGAAGCGCTGCGAGATTAGGCCCGAAGGCCGTTACCGGTTCACACGGCTTGGAGAGGGCAGGGTCAGGGTATCGAACGATTTTTCGAATGGTCACGGCGTCTCCGGGAGGGCGGAATTGGAAACCGAATGTTCATTGACTGCGGTCGATGCGGCAAGCGCGATGGTCTGCGCTCGGACCGTCAACTCCACGAATGTCCTTTGTGTCCGGTCATCCCGCCTGACAACATGCAGCATGGTACCCGAAAGCGTGGAGATTTCACGCAGCACAAGCGCATGGGCGATACCAAGGCTGTTTGCGAGGCTGCGGCTGTCACTTCCAACGCCTTGGTCTATTGCCGCGAGAATGGCTGCGCCTGTCGGCTGCAATTCACCGCGGGCAGCCTTCAGCAGCCTGTCCACCACCGCCATGAAGCGCGTGGCGGCCTCGTCTCTCTCCATCAAGCCGCCTCGTCCTGTTGGCGCAAACGAACCGAAACCAGCACCGACTTGGAGGTCGGCGTGAAGCTGCCTTCGCCATAGCTGTGCAACGGCACGAGCACGTTGAGCTCCGGATAGTACCCGCCCACGCTTCCCTGTGGAATATTGTACGGTACGAGACGGAAGTTCCGGGCAATACGCTCGATGCCATCACCATACTCACCCACAATATCCACTCGTTGCTTGGCATGCGCGCCGATTTTATCCATGTCCTGCGGGTTCATGAAAAGAACCTGGCGCTCGCCATAGACGCCGCGGTAGCGGTCGTCCAGCCCATATATTGTGGTGTTGTACTGGTCATGACTGCGCAACGTCTGCAACACGAAGATATCGTTTTGTGCCAGAGCCTCCTGATGATCCGTCCTTTCGGGTAGCGGACCGGCAAAGAAGACCGCTTTGTGTTGCGGCGTATTCCACTCTCTCTGAGCGGCAGAGTTAGGCAAATGGAAACCACGTGGCACCCTGACACGCGTGTTGAAGTCGTCGAATCCAGGAATAACCCGCTCGATCATGTTCCGGATGAGGTCGTAATCATCGGCAAGCTCATTCCACTTGACGAGATCATTTCCGAGCGTGGCCTCCGCAATTCCAGCAACGATCGCGATTTCCGAGCGCAGTGCCGGCGAGGCTGGCTCATTGATGCCACCCGAGCCGTGAACCATGCTCATGGAATCCTCTACGGTTACGATCTGCGGTGAGCCCTTGGAGTTGCGATCTATTTCCGTACGTCCCAGGCACGGCAGGATGAAGGACGTCTCTCCGGGCACGAGATGGGAATGGTTGAGCTTGGTTGCGATATTGACGGTCAGCTTCTGTTTTTTGAAGGCTTCGACGATCCGCGGACTGTCAGGGGTGGCACGCAGGAAGTTGCCGCCGAGCGCGATGAAGACTTCGGCTCGTCCATCAAGCATTGCGCTGATTGCCTCGACCGTGTTGTGTCCCTGGTTGCGTGGCATCGCAACTCCAAGCTCTTTTTCCAGCGCATCGAGGAGTGCAGCAGGGGCCTTTTCATCGATGCCAACCGTGCGATCGCCCTGGACATTGGAGTGACCGCGGACCGGGCAGAGACCGGCACCGGGACGCCCTACATTGCCCCGCAGCAGCATGAGATTGGTGATCTCGCGAACGATGATCACGGAATGCTTGTGCTGTGTGACGCCCATGGCCCAGGTGGCGATCACCGATTCGGCATTCATGTAGATGGCGGCGGCTTCCTCGATCTCCTCACGCGTCAGACCTGACTGGTCAAGAATGGCGTCCCAGCTCGTCGCGTCAACGGCCGCACGATAGGCCTCGAACTCCACGGCATGGTCGGCGATGAAGGCATAGTCGATGATCGCCGGCTCGCCTTGCGCACGCGCAGCCGCGTCGGCCGCGAAAACCACCTTGCTAATCCCGCGAATGGCCGCCATGTCGCCGCCCTGACGGGGCTGGTAATAGTTTGTGGCAATCTTTGTATTGCCCCCAGTGATCATTTCCAGCTTGTCCTGTGGGTCACTGAAACGCTGTAATCCCTTTTCTCTGATGGGATTGAAGACGGCGATGCGCGCGCCGCGAAGGGCTGCGCGTCTGAGATCGCCCAGCATGCGGGGATGGTTGGTGCCGGGGTTCTGCCCGATGACGAAGATCGCGTCGGTCTTTTCGAAATCTTCCAGAAGAACCGTGCCCTTGCCAACGCCGATCGAGGCTTTCAAACCAACGCCGCTGGCCTCGTGGCACATATTGGAGCAGTCCGGAAAGTTGTTGGTGCCATAGAGACGAACCATCAACTGATAGAGAAAGGCCGCTTCATTGGACGCTCGACCAGACGTATAGAATTCGGCACGATCCGGACTGTCGAGGCCACGCAGGATGGTGCCGATCTCGCGGAAAGCATCGTCCCAGGACACTGGCACGTATCGATCGGAAGCGTGATCGTAACGTAAGGGACTTGTCAAACGACCTTGTTTTTCCAGCTCGTAATCCGACCACTGGCTCAGCGAGGAGATGGTATGCTTGGCAAAAAACTCGGGGTAGACGCGCGCCTCCGTGGCTTCCCAGGAAACGGCCTTGACGCCATTCTCGCAAAATTCGAAGGATGAGCCATGTTCCGGGTCACCCCAGGCGCAGCCAGGGCAATCGAAACCGTCGGGTTGATTGGTCTTGAGGAGCGCCTTCGCGTTGGAGAGGGGTGCTCCGGATTCTAGCAAGCGCTTGCCAACGCTTTTCAGCGCGCCCCAGCCGCCGGCCGCGGATGAGGGCTTGCCGATGAAATCCATCTTGCCCATGAAACGTCACTCCTTGAAGGCTTTGTCTCGATCGGTGTCAAAGCAGACTTGCCCGATCCTTAGTTTGCACTGCAGCATAACTGTCTAGATAGGCGATTGCCTAACATATATCAATTCGATCTCTGGTATGGATGCGCGCTGCGTTTTTCTATTGGCGACATCATATTCGTGCGTTGACGACACGAAGTTGTCGGTAGCTCGCCAGAAGGGCGACAGGATGGTGATGAAACCACTTCTTGCCTAACGGGTTGTTGACTTTGTTGTTCTAAACGACAATCTCCAGCCCGTTCGCAAAGCAGGCTATCGACCGGAAGAAGGGGGCGCAAGTTGACACAAGCCGACACCGATCATCCCAAAACGGAAGAAGCCAAGCGACCAGAAGTCATGGCCGACATCTATTCGGAAGACGGATCGATCCGGTCGGATTTTCTGGCGATGGTGGGTGCCGCGATCACTGATCGTGATGTGCTGTTCCTGCGCGAGAACGTAGCCCGCCTGCACGAATCCGAACTGGGCGACCTGCTGGAATCGATCCAGCCCGAGCAGCGCCATGCGCTGGTGCGCCTGCTCGGCGCAGACTTCGACATGACGGCGCTGACCGAGGTGGACGAAGCGATCCGTCTCGATATCGTCGAGCAGATGCCGAACGAGCAGATCGCCGCCGGTATTGGTGAGCTCGATTCGGACGATGCCGTCTATATTCTTGAGGATCTGGATCGCGAGGATCGTGACGACATCCTCTCGCAACTGCCTTTCACCGAACGCGTACGGCTTCTGCGAGCGCTGGACTATCCCGAAAGCTCCGCCGGTCGCCGCATGCAGACCGAGTTCGTTGCCGTTCCGCCCTTCTGGACGGTCGGCCAGACGATCGACTATCTGCGTGAGGAGGAGGAGCTACCTGAATCCTTCTCACAGATCTTCGTCATCGATCCGACCTTTAAGCTAGTGGGCGTGATGGATCTAGACCGGCTGCTGCGTTCGAAGCGGCAGGTGAAGATCGAAACCATCATGCACGAGACGAACCATCCCATACCGGCGGAGATGGACCAGGAAGAAGCCGCCCAGCTTTTCGAGCAGTATGACCTCTTGTCTGCGGCTGTCGTGGATAGCAATGGCCGTCTCGTCGGCGTGCTCACCATCGATGACGTTGTAGACGTCATTCAGGAGGAAGCGGAAGAAGACTTATTGCGTCTGGGCGGCGTCGGTGATGAAGAATTGTCCGACAGCATCGCCAGCACGTCACGCTCACGCGTGCCGTGGCTTGGTATCAATTTGATGACGGCGTTCCTCGCAGCGTCGGTCATCGAGCTCTTCGACGCCACTATTCAGCAGATAGTGGCACTCGCCATCTTGATGCCGATCGTGGCGGGTATGGGCGGCAATGCCGGATCGCAGACTATGACTGTTTCGGTGCGGGCACTCGCCACCAAAAATCTCGATATCCACAACGCCGCACGCATCATTCGCCGTGAAGCGGGCGTAGGTTTGCTGAACGGCGCGCTTTTCGGCTGTGCCATCGGCATCATTGCCGGCCTCTGGTTCCACGATATGAATATCGGTGGAATCATTGCGGCGGCCATGTTGATCAACATGCTTGCTGCGGCCCTGGCAGGTATCCTCATCCCCCTTTGTCTGGACAGGTTCGGCGCCGACCCGGCAGTTTCGTCTGCGGTTTTCGTTACGGCGGTCACGGATATCGTGGGATTCTTTTCGTTCCTCGGACTGGCGACATGGTGGTTCGGCATATCCGGATCATGATGGAAAATTGACTTTTACGTACAGGTCAAACATAATGTCCATCAGCCAGAATGGGACAGCGCTTTGAATAAGTATTACAGCATCACGGAACTAACTCGCGAATTCGGGGTGTCCACCCGTACTCTTCGTTTCTACGAAGACGAGGGATTGATCCACCCCGAGCGCCGCGGACGCACCCGTTTGTTTCGTGCCGCCGATCGCAGGCTCATCCAGGAAATTCTTCGCGGTCGCCGTATTGGTTTTACAATCGCGGAAATACGCGAAATCATCCAGGTCTACAAGGAGCCCCCCGGTGAGTCCGGTCAGCTCGAGCTTCTCATGAAAAAGGTCGACGAAAAGCGTGCCGACCTTCGCCAGAAGCGTCGTGACATCGACGAGACTTTGGTTGAGTTGGACAATGTTGAAGAAGCATGCTTGACGCGCCTCGCGGAAATTGGCGTCGGGACGTAAATCAATCGGCGTCTTATATACGATTCATCTTCTCGAAGTTCGATCATAACCGCCTCTGCGCTTGGATTTATCTTTCATAAATCGATAACCACGCTCGAAGAACCCATGGAACCGTTAAGTCCTATCGTTCCTTTATCACGTAGGATTATCCTGAATTCTTCGAGCCCGGGCATGACGCCCGTCATATCTGTAGCGCCTTTCGTTTTCTTGGCGCGATAATATCCGGCTTACAAAAAATGCTTTTCTGATCGACTTTGGCATTGCTCCCGTTCGGGCATGCTTTGGGACATATGATGCTTGACGAAGCTGCCCGTCTATCTGCTCTGAGAAACCTACGCCTTCTCGATACACTTCCAAGCGAGAGTTTCGATCGTATTACACGTCTGTTGGCCGTTTACTTCGGTCTTCCGATTTCCGGCATTTCGCTCACTGATGCGGACCGCCAATATTTTAAGTCCAAGGTCGGCGTTGAGCATAATGAAATTCCGCGATACCGGGCACCCTGTGCCGAGGTTGCGGAAACCAAACTGCCGCTTGTCATTCGCGACTTGCAAAAGCACGACTACTACGCTGACAGCACAGTGGGACGGTCCGGAGTTCGCTTCTATTGCGGTGTGCCATTGATTACACCGGATGGTCATGGTCTCGGCGCGCTTTGTGTCTTGGGGACAGAACCACGTGAAGTGACCGAAGAGGAAATGGCGGTCCTCACCGATCTTGCCGCAGTGGTTATGGATCAGATTGAGCTTCAGCATGCCTTAGGACGCGTCGACCCGTCTAGCGGCCTTCCGAACCGTCATCAATTGATGAACGATCTGTCTGACCTATCTCATCATAGCGCAGGTACTGAGCAGATTATCAGCCTCCTCGATCTTGCTCAAACCACACAATTCGACCGGATGATCCGCGTTGTCGGGATTTCTCATCTCGATAGCCTTGTCGCAAAGGTCGCGCGGATCCTCAACGAAAATCTGAACGGCCAAACGCTCGCTTACCACATCGGCCCGACGCAGTTCGTCTTCCTGTCACCGCCAGGCACGGGCATGTCCGACCATCTGATCCTCCTGGAGCAAACCATGCTTTCACTGGGCAGCGAGGTGGAGTTTCAGATCACGATGACACCTTCCATCGGCTCCATGGTCTTTGAGGCGGGAGAGTGCACTGCGGAGGAAATCTTACGATCTCTGCAAAGCGCCGTGCAGGATGCTCGAGCGCATCCTTCGAAGATTGCTTTTTTCTCCCCGTCCTTCGATGTGCAGCATCAGCGAAATTTCATGATCCAACGCGAGTTCCCCTACGCGTTGACCGATGACAATCAGCTATCACTGGTGTTTCAGCCGCGCGTGGATGCCGAAAGCGGCATTTGCAAAAGCATGGAAGTCCTGTTGCGCTGGAGCCATCCCGATCTTGGCCCGATTTCCCCAGCTGAGTTCATCCCCGTTATCGAGGCTTCAGCATACGCTCGCGAACTAACCACGTGGGTCGTCAAGGCATCGTTGACGCAACTGGCCGCGTGGAATGCGACGGGACTTAGGCTCAATCTTTCGATCAATCTGTCCGCTATCAATCTGCAGGAAGACGATTTCTGGGATCGGCTCGGCGCTGATCTTGCGCGGTCTGGTGTCGACAGCGACCAGATCGAATTCGAACTGACGGAAACTGCAATGATGATCGAAACCGAGAGGTCTCAGGATCTGCTCAGTACTCTATCGGCAGCCGGAATACGTCTTTCGATTGATGATTTCGGCACCGGCTACAGCAGCCTTTCCTATCTTCAGAAGCTGCCTGTGAACACCGTCAAGATCGACCGTAGCTTTATCAACGACATGAGCAACGGCAAGCGCGAGCGTCTCCTTGTCCAGTCTATGATTACCCTATGTCATTCGCTGGGCTACGAGGTGGTTGCGGAAGGCGTGGAAACCCAGGAAGCCGCCGAACTACTGACCGCCATGGGGTGCGACGAACTCCAGGGTTACTGGTTGTCGAAGCCGCTCTGTGCGAAGGGCGTTGTCGAGTGGCTATCCGAACAGAACCTCTACCGCTTTCGCTACATGGCGCCTGTCTGCGCGTAGCTACGGCTGTGCGTTAACGCAAGGATTGTCGCCGCTCAGACAGGTCATTGAACCTGCGCCGAGCATTGAGAGGCGACGTCTTGGATTTTTGTCTGCTGGTCCAGATCGGCCTTGTTGGCCATCATCGCGTCGAAGACGTTTTCGGCGTGCAGCTTCTCCAAAGTGCAGCCGCAAAAGCTTTGACAGATTTCGAGAGTGTTCTGGCTTTGCATGCAACTGGATTCGCAGCTTTTCTTGTACGCCTCGACCTGATCTACGGGCGGGGGCGGAAAGGTGATCGACGCCAGGTAGACGATGCCGATCAAAACCGGCTGATGGATAAGATAGAAGGACAAGCTGTGGCGGCCGAAGAAGGCGAGAAGATTGCGCCTGCCGCTCGGTTTACGGAAGCGATCCAGCCACCCTCTCGGCACGACGATTTGCGCAGCTCCTAGACCGGCGAGGAACGGCGCCAGAAAGGGAAGCACCGGCACATAATCGTTGGAGCGGGGAGGCGCAGTCGAAAATCCGACCCAGGACAGCCAGATGGTGTTGAAGGCATCGGACGAGAAATGGAACGGTGCCAGGAACGCGAGAAGTGCCACCGCAAACGTTACGATTGCGGGCAGGCGCAGGAAGATAAGGCCAACCAGACTGGCCACGGCGATATTGTGCAGGATGCCAAAGAAAATCCAACCGTCTGGAACGGCGATGTAAGTTGCAACTGAGATGAGCACGGCTGCACCGGCCACCATTGCAAAACGCTTACCGAAGGCTTGCCAGTTTATGTCTCGGCGATGCGCCAGAAACAGGCTGAATCCGGCAAGAAACAAAAACGAGCTGGCGATCCCCCGCGCATAGAGCCGCCATAGACCTTCGGTCGGCGTCTCCGGCGGGATGTAGCCGAACATGGCAAGGTCCCAGGTGAAATGATAGCTCGCCATGGCAATCAGCGCGATGCCTCGCCACGTGTCGAGAAAGCCAATCCGGCCGGATTTCGGAGCCGTTGCTGTTGCCTCTTGCATTCTTCTATCCCTTCGCAACGGTGATATGGCTGACGTTGCGCTTCGCCCTTAAAGTGAGGCTATTTCATGACATAGTTTCATGATCGTCCATGATGGCGAGCCGCGCTTCCGAGTAGAACTGCCGCCTGAGCAGTGCGATGATGATGACCACGGTCATCATGATGAAGACATAGGCGTTGATGAACCATCCGAGGTAGCCGATCGACAGAAAAAAGGTTCGCAGCCCGTCGTTGAAGTTTTTCGCGGCGATGACATTCATGCGGATGACATTCTCCGCAGCGCGCTCCGCCGCTTTGCGATCGGCATTCGCCTCATGCATCATCGGCATGCCGCCGAAAAGGATGGTGCAATAGTTGAACAGCCGATAGGACCAGCCAAACTTGAAAAAGGCGTACCCGAAAAGAAAGGTAAGGCCTATGACCTTGAGTTCAAACGCCGTCCGACCGCCGTAATAGACGAAGGGCATGTCGCGGAATACCGATTCGACCCTATCCGTGGCGCCCAAAAGAGCGAAGCATCCGCCTATTGCGAAGATTGAGGTCGATGCGAAGAAGGCTGTGCCGTTCTGCAAACCGGCCATGATTTGCGTATCGATCATCTTGAGATCGCGTGTCATGGAGTTGTAGATCCACTGCCTTCTGCGCTCCGCCATCGCCTGATTAAGACTCGTTCGTGGGAACGGCGATCTCGCGGTGGTGACATAGGCGTAGGACACCCACAGGACTAGGAAAATAACGAGCGCTGCGTAATCCATTGTCGTCATGTGCGCCCGCCTGTCAGCCTCTGTGTCGCTCACTGTCCGCCAGTTAGTGATGCTGGCGTTGTCACGCTGTCATACCAAGAAACCATCGCAAGGCAATCGTGACTTCGGGACGAAAAAGATCATTTTCATCCCGTGCTAACGATCCGGTAAGATTATACCGCTACACCGATTTGGGAGGTTCCGGATTAGGTAGTGAGTACCGGGCCTCTTTTTCCCCATGACGTTTTCAACCGGGCGGACATGAGCTGCTGCACACCTAGCAGCGTCAAAAATTGACAATCGCCGAATCTCATCCTACTTTGATGAAGCGATCCGGCGCTTTCATCACGAAGCCGGTGTCGACTTGACCGCACAGGGCGGTCGGGCATCGATACTTCTTGGTGACTACCGTTGACGTCCAGCATGATCGACCGGGAGAACGCCTCCATATCTACGAATCGTTCTCTTTTCATGCCTGTCCCGTCTCGGCCTTCGGCATTCGCCGTATCGGCGACCGGATCGCTTTTAACCCTTCTCCGCCCCGCAGGTTCTGAATGAGCGAGATATCTCGTGCTGTGCTCGTGCTGGGCGGTGCGCGTTCCGGCAAGTCGGCATTTGCAGAACGTATGGTACTCTCATCCGAGGGGGCTGCCCATTACATCGCGACAGGGCGTGCTTGGGATGACGAGATGAGGTCGCGCATCGCGACTCATCGTCTCCAGCGCGGAGATCGTTGGATCACGCATGAGGAGCCGTTGAACCTCACTGAAGCGCTGAAAAGTCTTGACCATGCATCCAATACGATCTTGGTCGATTGCCTCACTCTCTGGGTGACGAACCTGATGATGGAGGAGGGGCGGGACGTCGAAGCCGCGTTTAAGCCGCTTATCGACCATGCCGCCGAGGCCCGAGCAAAAATCATCCTCGTATCAAATGAAGTCGGCCTCGGCATCGTGCCTGACAATCGCATGGCGCGGGAGTTTCGCGATCATGCTGGAAGGCTGCATCAGCAGATAGCCGCGATTGCAGCGGAGGTCTACTTCGTTGCCGCCGGTTTACCCCTCAAAATGAAGGGATGAATCCGTCGACACATCGACGGACGCATATCGGCTGGTTCATGCCACGCGATCCCACATCGAACATCGTGTTTCAGTTTCCGACTTCAACCTGCGGTCTTGATTTGGATCAAGGTCGCTTGGCCGTCACGGTGGCAAAGCTGCGACCGACGTGAAAGCATGTTAGCCGCTTCCGAGCTGGTTTCTTCGCTTCTCGTCATATCTGCTTTGACGTTGGGGGAAGCCAACAATGAACTCTACTTTAGGAATTGCGATGGTGGCCGTGGGGGCCTTCCTCGCTTTGCTCGGGGCGGCCTTCGCTCACGACAATCTCTTCGCCGCGCATATGTGGGTGCTGTTCTTCGTGCTGCTGATCGGCACGGTCGTGATGCTGCGCCGCGTCTCCTTCGCAACCGTCGATCCCGCAGTTCAGGCTCGCAAGAAGACTGAATATTTTGACGACGTTATCCGCTATGGCGTCATCGCCACCATGTTCTGGGGCGTGGCCGGTTTTCTGGTGGGTGTCATCGTCGCTCTCCAGCTGGCCTATCCTGACCTCAATATCCAGCCCTGGTTCAATTTCGGTCGCGTTCGTCCGCTCCATACCTCTGCCGTCATCTTTGCCTTCGGCGGAAATGCGCTGATTGCGACCTCCTTCTATGTGGTGCAGCGCACCTGCCGCGCGCGCCTGTTTGGCGGCGATCTCGGATGGTTCGTCTTCTGGGGCTACAACCTCTTCATCGTTATGGCAGCCACCGGTTATCTGCTTGGCATCACGCAGGGCAGGGAATATGCCGAGCCTGAATGGTACGTAGATATCTGGCTCACGATCGTATGGGTCGCCTATCTGATCACCTTTCTCGGCACCATTTTCATCCGCAAGGAACCGCATATCTATGTAGCGAACTGGTTCTACCTTGCCTTCATCGTGACAATTGCGATGCTGCACATCGTCAACAACCTGGCGGTTCCAGTCTCCTTCCTCGGCGTGAAGAGCTACTCGGTGTTCTCCGGCGTTCAGGATGCTCTGACGCAATGGTGGTACGGCCACAATGCCGTTGGCTTCTTTCTGACGGCTGGCTTCCTGGGAATGATGTACTACTTCATTCCCAAGCAGGTAAACCGGCCAGTCTATTCCTACCGCCTATCGATCATCCATTTCTGGGCTCTGATCTTCATGTATATCTGGGCCGGTCCGCACCACCTGCACTACACGGCTTTGCCAGACTGGGCGCAGACGCTCGGCATGGTGTTTTCCATCATGCTCTGGATGCCCTCGTGGGGCGGCATGATCAACGGCTTGATGACGCTTTCGGGCGCCTGGGACAAGCTGCGAACAGACCCTATCCTGCGCATGATGATCATGGCGGTCGCATTCTACGGCATGGCGACCTTCGAAGGGCCGATGATGTCGATCAAGGCCGTCAATTCGCTCAGCCACTACACCGACTGGACCATCGGTCACGTTCACTCCGGCGCGCTTGGCTGGAACGGCATGATCACCTTCGGCGCCGTCTACTTCCTCGTGCCGAAACTGTGGCACCGCGAACAGCTCTACAGTTTGGCGCTGGTCAACTGGCACTTCTGGCTCGCCACGCTCGGCATCGTCGTCTACGCGGCCTCGATGTGGGTTGCCGGCATCCAGCAGGGCCTGATGTGGCGTGAGTACGATGCTGAGGGCTTCCTGGTCTATTCCTTTGCCGAAACCGTCGCCGCCATGTTCCCATACTACCTGCTGCGCGCAACGGGCGGCCTGCTGTTCCTCAGTGGCGCAATCGTCATGGCCTACAACATCACCAGAACCATTCTCGGCCATACGCGTGAAGGGAACACCGGCAAGTCTGCAGCGCCCAAGCTGCAACCCGCCGAGTAAGGAGATCGATCATGTCTATCCTGGACAAACACGGCATTATCGAGCGTAACGCCACCTTGCTTCTGGTCGGATCTTTGGCTGTCGTCTCGATTGGCGGCATCGTCGAAATCGCGCCGCTTTTCTATCTGGAAAACACCATCGAGAAGGTCGAGGGCATGCGGCCATACTCGCCGCTCGAGCTTGCGGGTCGCAACATCTACATTCGCGAAGGCTGCTATGTCTGCCACAGCCAGATGATCCGGCCCTTCCGCGATGAGGTGGAGCGTTACGGTCATTACAGCCTTGCGGCGGAAAGCATGTACGACCATCCATTCCAGTGGGGCTCCAAAAGAACCGGGCCGGATCTCGCCCGCGTGGGCGACCGCTATTCGAATGAATGGCACGTCCAGCACCTGACGGCGCCGCGCTCCGTGGTGCCTGAATCGGTCATGCCGAGCTACGCGTTCCTGAAGACGACGCCGTTGCAGGTGACCAATGTTGCCATGGAACTCAAGGCAAACCGCACGGTCGGCGTGCCTTATAGTGACGAGATGCTACAGTACGCCGAAGCCGACATGAAGGCGCAGGCCGATCCCAATGCCGATACGACGGGTCTGGAGGCGCGTTACCCCAAGGCGAAGATCGGCGATTTCGATGGCGACCCGACGAAGCTGACTGAAATGGACGCTCTTGTCGCTTATCTTCAGATGCTCGGCACGCTGGTCGATTTCTCGACTTATGACGATGCAGCCGGCTATCGATAGGGGGAGATGCGATGGAAACCTATACCGCCATGCGCCACTTCGCCGATAGCTGGGGCCTGCTCGTCATGACGCTCTTCTTCCTCTGCGTCGTCATCTTCACCTTGCGTCCCGGCGGCGGTAAGACCGCCAAGGACGCCGCCAATATTCCTCTCAAGGAGGACTGATAGCATGTCGGATAAACACATAGACAAGATCAGCGGCGTCGAAACCACCGGCCATGAGTGGGATGGCATCCGTGAGTTGAACAACCCCATGCCCCGCTGGTGGGTGTGGACTTTCTACGCCACCATCGTCTGGGCCATCGGTTACACCATTGCCTTTCCCGCCTGGCCCCTGATCAGCGGAGCAACGCACGGCGTTCTCGGCTGGAGCAGCCGGGCCAGCGTGGCGACCGAAATGGCCGATGCCAAGGCAGCCCAGAACACCTATCTGGAGAAGATCGCATCCTCGTCGCTGCAGGACATTCAGACCAACAGCGAACTGATGCAATTTGCTGTCGCGGGAGGTGCTGCAGCCTTCAAGGTCAATTGCGTCCAGTGCCATGGCTCCGGTGCGGAAGGCGGCAACGGCTACCCCAATCTCAACGATGACGACTGGCTTTGGGGTGGCAAGGCCGAAGACATCTACACCACGATCACCCATGGGATCCGTTTTACCGAGGACTCCGAAACACGTATCTCGGAGATGCCAGCCTTCGATGACGTCTTGAAGAGCGACGAAATCCGGGCGGTTGCGGCTTATGTCGTTAGCCTCACCGGGACGCCGCATGATCCAGCGCTCATCGAGCCCGGCAAGCAGATCTTTGCCGACAATTGCGCTTCTTGCCATGGTGCGGATGCCAAGGGCAACCGCGATATGGGTGCTCCCAATCTTGCCGATGCGATCTGGCTGAAGGCACGTGGCGAGGAGGGCATCGTCGCTCAAATTCGCGCACCCAAGCACGGTGTCATGCCGGCCTGGGGCGAGCGCCTAGGTGATACGACCGTCAAGCAACTCGCGCTCTTCGTCCATTCGCTTGGTGGTGGTGAATAGATGAAGTCAAGATGGAGGGGGCGCGCGATGCGGCCCCTCTCTCTCTATTGATCGGACCAGACCGCAAGTTCGTAGCCGTCTTTGTCTTCGAAGTGGAACCTCCGTCCACCGGGAAAGTTGAATATCGGCACCGTAATTCTTCCGCCGGCATCCTCAACGCGTGTTCGCGCAGCCTCGATATCATCGGCAAAAAGAATAACGAGCGCACCGCCTTTAGCATTCACAGGCGCCGTGGTGGTGAAGCCGCCTGTGAGACGGCCATCCGAAAACTCGCAATAGGCAGCACCATAATCTTTGAAGGTCCATCCAAATGCTTTACCATAAAAGGCCTTCGAGACCTCGATATCGCCGACGTTGAACTCGATGTAGTCGATCCTGTTGTTGCGGCTGCTCATACGGTTCCTTCGCTCTTTTCAAGAATGTATTTCAACATTTTCAGATCGGCCATGACGGCGGCTGCATCACGCTCATGATCCGCATCGGTCGTGCCAGGCAATCTCAGGACGGTAAACGTTACTTCCGCCCCGTCACCATTTGGTGTCACCCGTAGCGCGTTATAGACATCAATGCCATCTGGAAGCGTGACCACGTGGTCGACGACGCCGAGGTCGTTTGGTTTAGCGAAGTGAACTCGGACGTCGCCCAAAGGACCGGAGGCGATCCAGTCCTCCCCGTCCTGCCTCAGCCCGCTTGCTAAACCCGCGGCCCACAGCGGCATTTTCTGTATGTCCGAGGCAAAGGCATAAACATCCCGCCATGGCCGGTCGATCGTCGTGTGGACGATCCGTGAAATCATCGTCGCCATCCTACCTCTCCAATCCACAGTGCCTGCGCCACTTTGTCCCTGCTTGACCTAAGTCAAGGATGATGAACCCTCGAAATGCCAAAACGCAAGCACAGAAACGGACCTTGCGATCATGAACCTTTATACCGCCGGCAACACCGGGAATGGCTCTGAGCCAGTCGAGAGGCTGAATGCCGAGCCGGTCAATTCTGCCAAGAACAGAAAGCCGCTCTACGAAGCGCGCAAGAAGATTTTTCCCAAGCGGGCAGAGGGAAAGTTCCGCCGGTTCAAGTGGATCGTCATGCTGATCACGCTCGGCATCTATTATCTGATTCCATGGATCCGTTGGGATCGAGGACCTTATGCACCTGATCAAGCCGTGCTCATCGATATCGGCAGCAGACGGTTCTACTTCTTCTTTATCGAAATTTGGCCACAGGAATTCTACTACGTCGCGGGGCTGCTGGTCATGGCAGGTTTCGGGCTGTTCCTGCTTACCTCGGCTGTCGGTCGCGCCTGGTGCGGCTATACGTGTCCGCAGACGGTCTGGGTCGATCTCTTTCTGGTTGTCGAGCGCGCGATAGAAGGCGACCGAAACGCACGAATGAAGCTTGATGCCGCGCCTTGGAGCGCCCAGAAGCTCGGCAAACGTGTTTCCAAGCATCTGACCTGGCTGGTTATCGGTGTGCTGACAGGTGGGGCGTGGATATTCTATTTCGCAGATGCCCCAACGCTCCTCAAGCAGTTCGTGACGGGTCAAGCGCCGATGGTCGCCTACTACACCGCGGCGATCTTGACGGCCACGACCTATGTCTTCGGCGGATTGATGCGCGAACAGGTCTGCACGTACATGTGCCCCTGGCCCCGTATCCAAGGCGCGATGCTGGACGAGTATTCGCTCGTGGTGACCTATAATGACTGGCGCGGCGAACCGCGTTCGCGCCACGCCAAGAAAGTGCTTGCTGCCGGTGAGCCTGTGGGGGACTGCGTGGACTGCAATGCGTGCGTTGCCGTCTGTCCCATGGGAATCGATATTCGCGATGGTCAGCAGTTGGAATGCATTACCTGTGCGCTCTGCATCGACGCATGCGACGGTGTCATGGACAAGGTGGGCAAGCCGCGTGGCCTGATCGCTTACGCCACGCTACAGGAATATGATGCAAACATGGCGCTTGCGACCGGCGGAGGTGCGCATGCCATTCGCCCCGGTGCCGTCCGCAACCATGACGGCAGCTTTGTCAATTCTATCCGCCATTTCGACTGGCGCATCATTTTCCGCCCGCGCACGATCTTCTACATGACTGTCTGGTGTCTCGTCGGTGTCGTGATGCTGGTCACACTTGCAACACGCGAACGCCTTGCGGTCAACGTTATCCATGACCGCAATCCGCAATATGTGCTGGAATCGGATGGTGCCATCCGAAACGGCTATACCGTGCGGCTTCTCAACATGATCGCCCAGCCACGCACCATCAAGCTGTCGCTGGAGGGGTTGCCCGGTGCGGTGATGAAGGTCAACGGCCTTTCAGACGACGCTGCGCGCAGCTTCGATATCAAGGTCAAGCCGGATGAGGTGACGAGTCTGAAGCTCTTCGTCACCATGCCCGCCGGTGATGAAAAGTCCGCTATCGCCTTCAACTTCATCGCAGCAGATGCCGAAAATGCAGAGAGCGCCAATTACAGAGCTGTCTTCAACGCGCCGGGAGCAAGAAAATGAATACAGACAGACAGGAAAAGCCGGGCTTCGTCTTCACCGGCTGGCACATGCTCACCGTCATGGTGCTATTCTTTGGCACGGTGATTGCCGTCAATGTCACCATGGCGTGGAATGCGGTTTCCAGCTGGAGCGGCCTTGTGGCGCAGAACACCTATGTCGCCAGCCAGCAGTTCAACCGCAAGGCGGAAGCTGCCAAGGCGCGTAAGGCAAGCGGAATTGTGGGTCGTCTTGAACTGCAGGGGGAAGAGATCGCTTACGAGGTGACCCATCCTACAAAGGGACCGGTCGATACGGACTCGGTGACACTGAATTTCCGTCGCCCAGTTGGAGAGAAGCAGGACTTTTCGCTCGTGCTGGAGAAGCAGTCCTCGAACCGGTTTTCAGCCCACCACCAGCTCGCAGCGGGTGATTGGATCGTCGAGGCTGTTGCCGTCAAGGATGGTAATATCATCGTTCATGAAGGCAGCCGGATCGATATCGCCGGAGGTGTGAGATGAGCTGCTGCGCTCCTGGAGCAGAAGGCACTCTCGACCAGGCCGGATTGCGAAACACATTACCGTCGTCCGAGGAGATGATGCTGGCAAGTCGCAGTCTGGGGCATGGACTGCGGCAGATCGATCTGTCTGTGCCAGGCGTCCATTGCGGCACCTGCATCACCATGATCGAGACCACCTTGAAAAAAATGCCTGAGGTGGAGCGAGCACGCGTCAACCTGGCTTCGAAACGGGTTTGTATCGTTTGGCGGGAAGAGACGGGCACCGTTCGGACAGATCCCGGTGATCTTGCAAAAGCCATCGCCTCGACGGGATATGAAGCGCATCTGTTTGGGAGCGCTGAAGACGCATCGGACGCCTTGAGAAACCAGTTGATTCGTGCCGTGGGTCTTACCGGATTTGCCGCAGCCAATATCATGCTGCTGTCGGTATCGGTCTGGTCGGGTGCGGATGCCGCAACTCGGGATATGTTTCACTGGATATCCGCGCTGATTGCAGCGCCCGCTCTGATCTATGGTGGGCGGTTCTTCTACCACTCCGCCTATAATGCCTTGCGGCATGGACGCACCAACATGGATGTGCCGATAGCCTTGGCGATTACGCTCTCTTATGCTGTGTCTCTGTGGGAAACCATGCAGAGCGGTAGTCACGCCTGGTTCGATGCTACTGTCTCTCTTCTGTTCTTTCTACTGATTGGCCGTACGCTCGATCATGTCATGCGCGATCGCGCTCGTTCGGCCGTTGCCGGTCTGGCAAGGCTTTCGCCACGCGGCGCGATGGTGATCCTGGCTGACGACACGCGTGAATATCGCCCGGTTGCCGAACTGGTGCCAGGTGACGTCGTATTGGTGACCGCAGGTGAGAGAGTGCCGGTGGACGGAGTGATCGTAACCGGTAGCAGCGATATCGACATGTCCATCGTCAACGGCGAAAGCGCAGCCAGGATCGTTCACCCCGGCGATAATATCCAGGCGGGTACGTTGAACCTCACCGGGCCCCTGACGCTAAAGGCAACGGCACTTGCACGTGACTCCTTCCTTGCGGAAATCATCGGCCTGATGGAAGCTGCCGAAGGGGGCAGGGCGCGCTACCGCCGTCTGGCAGACCGCGCTGCGCAATATTATTCGCCAGTCGTCCACCTTCTCGCCCTGGTGTCTTTCGTCGCGTGGGGCGTATTGGGCGGAGATTTGAAACAGGCTATGTTGATCGCCATCGCCGTTCTCATCATCACCTGCCCATGCGCGCTCGGCCTGGCTGTTCCCGTTGTGCAGGTCGTGGCAGCCGGTGAACTGTTCAAGAATGGCATCATGGTCAAGGACGGTTCGGCCATGGAGCGGCTGGCCGAGGCGGACACCGTGCTTTTCGACAAGACAGGCACTCTGACACTCGGTCGGCCCCGTCTGATCAATGGCATGGAGATTTCGCAAGAGGCTTTGCGGATTGCAGCCGGGCTCGCGGCCAATTCCCGTCATCCCCTGTCTCGGGCGCTTTACACATCTGTAAGCGGTGCTCTGCCGGTTTTCCCCCATACTCGGGAAGTGCCGGGGTGCGGGGTCGAGGCGAAAATGGAGCGAGGTTTTTACCGGCTCGGCAGCAGACGCTTTTGCTGTCCAGCAAGTTCAAACCAGGCGACTGCCGATGCATCGTCGGAAGTCGTATTGTCGCTGAACGGTGACGAACTTGCCTGCTTCCGCTTCGAGGATCGAATAAGGCCCGGCACCGCTCAGACTGTTACGGCCTTGTCACGCCTGGGGGTGGACCCGGAGATCGTTTCTGGAGACAGGCCGGCCGCCGTGAATGTTCTGGCAAAAAAGCTTGGGATCGAGCGCTGGCATGGCGGCCTTACCCCTGTCGACAAGGCGCGTCGTTGTGAAGAACTGGCCGCCGCAGATCGAAAGGTTCTGATGGTGGGAGACGGGATCAACGACGCCCCGGCGCTTGCCGCGGCGCATGTCTCAATCGCTCCGGCATCGGCGGCGGACATCGGGCGCCAGGCAGCCGACTTCGTCTTCCTGCGCGAGGATCTGCGTTCGATAGTCTTTGCTGTGGACGTATCGCGCCGGGCAGGGCGGCTGATACGGCAGAATTTCGCGCTCGCCATCGGCTACAACATCATTGCCGTCCCAATCGCGCTCGCAGGTCTTGCGACACCGATGATCGCGGCGATTGCTATGTCGACATCATCGATCATTGTCGTGACGAACGCGTTACGCCTCAGCGGATTTGAACGAAGAACGGCCCGCAAACTTCCTGCGAATGATATCGATCTGTCCATGACAAAAGGGCCCAAGACCGCATGAATATGCTCGCTTATCTCATTCCAGTGGCGTTGTTTCTGGGAGGTCTTGGTCTCTTCGCCTTCCTCTGGTCACTGAAAAGCGGCCAATATGAGGATATGGACGGCTCTGCCTGGCGGGCGCTGGAGGATGGCGATGATAAACCTATGGTCTGATGTCTGCACTTTACCCAATGCGAATAAAGCACTTCGACTGAGCAACCAGCGTCATCAAAATTTAACCGTTTAAATCCGCTGTCGCCTTGCCGTTTACAGGTTAGAGTGCCAAAACAGGCGCCATCAAATGCAAAATGGAGACACATCCGTGGAACAGGCAGAAATCGGTTTGATCGGTCTTGGCGTTATGGGTTCGAACCTGGCGCTCAACATCGCGGAAAAAGGCAACAAGATTGCCGTTTTCAACCGGACCCCGGAAGCAACGAAGAAGTTCTATGCGGAAGCAGGCGATTTGCAGGGGCAGATCATACCTTGTGAAACTATCGAGGACTTCGTTGCCGCCATTCGCCCGCCACGCCCGATCATCATCATGATCAAGGCTGGTGAACCTGTCGATCAGCAGATGGAAATTCTAAAACCCTATCTCGAGAACGGCGACATCATGATCGATGCGGGCAACGCCAATTTCCGCGATACGATCCGCCGTTTCGACAATCTCAAGGATAGTGGCCTGACCTTCATCGGTATGGGTGTTTCCGGTGGCGAAGAAGGAGCACGTCATGGTCCGTCGATCATGGTTGGCGGCACCGAGGAAAGCTGGAAGCGCGTCGAAAAGGTGTTGACGTCCATTTCTGCCAAATACAACGATGATCCGTGCGTGGCGTGGCTCGGCAATGACGGCGCCGGTCACTTCGTCAAGACGATCCACAACGGCATCGAATATGCCGATATGCAGATGATTGCTGAAATCTATGGCATCTTGCGGGACGGCCTGAAGCTCAGTGCCGGTGAAATTGCTGACGTCTTTGGCAAGTGGAACAAGGGCCGCTTGAACTCCTACCTGATTGAAATCACGGAGAAGGTGCTGCGCGCCGCCGATCCTATCAGCGGCAAGCCGATGGTTGATCTGATCCTCGACAAGGCAGGACAGAAGGGCACCGGTAAGTGGTCTGTCATCGAAGCACAGAATATGGGCGTCGCCGCGACAGCAATCGAAGCCGCGGTTGCCGCGCGTATCCTGTCTTCCCAGAAGGATGAGCGCGAATCTGCAGAGAAAATCTTCGGCCTTCCGAAGGCTCTTGCCGCACCGGCGGACAAGCAAGCCTTCATCGACGATCTCGAAAATGCGCTTCTCGCCGCTAAGATCGGCGCTTATGCACAGGGCTTTGCCGTGATGGCCGCAGCCTCCAAGGAGTTCGGCTGGAACCTGCCCATGCCGACCATCGCTCGCATCTGGCGCGCTGGCTGCATCATCCGCTCGCAGTTCCTGGATGAGATCACATCGGCCTTCACCAAGGATCCGCATGTCGCAAACCTGATCGTCACGCCAGCTTTCTCCAAGATGGTTCAAGACACGGATGCGCCGCTTCGCCACGTCGTCTCGCATGCGATCCTGTCTGGACTACCGGTTCCGGCTCTCGCATCGGCGCTTGGCTACTTCGATGCCTATCGCCGTGGCCGTGGCACGGCAAACCTCATCCAGGCGCAGCGCGACTTTTTTGGCGCGCATGGCTTCGAGCGTACGGACGGTGTGGATAAGCCTCACGGTCCATGGGGCAGCGGTCTCGATATCTTTGCAAAATAAAACGACAAGGCCCGCTGAAGCGGGCCTTGTTTTTTCCGGTATTGAATATGTTGTAGATCTGCTTACGTGGCCCGAGCGCCTCTGTTTAAAACAGAAACGCTCCAGAGATCTCAGTGGGCTGCCTTGCCCTGGCTGGCTGTCAGCATTCTCGAGGCACTGATCACAAGTTTGCGCTCCGCACGTTCCTGTTGCGGTGTGCGATTGTAGATTTCGCGATAACACTTGGAGAAGTGCGAGGCAGAGACGAAACCGCAGGCAACCGCGACTTCCACCACCGGCATGGCCGACTGCACCAGAAGATGACGTGCTCGATCAAGCCTGATCTCAAGGTAGTAGCGTGCAGGAGAGCGGCCCATTTCCTGGCGGAAAAGCCGTTCTACCTGCCTGCGTGAAAGATCGGCGTCCTCAGCAATGTCGAGAAGGGAAAGCGGCTCGGACAGGTTGCTTTCCATGAGTTCGATGATCGACAGAACTTTGTCGTTTTGGACGCCGAGACGGGCGCGAAGCGGCAGACGCTGGCGATCGTGAGGATTGCGCACGCGATCCGTCAACTGTTGCTCGCAGACCCGGTTGACGAGATTGTCGCCGAAATCCTGCCCGATCAGGTTGAGCATCATATCCAGGGAAGCCGTACCACCGGCACAGGTATAGATGTTGCCGTCGATCTCATAGAGATCTGCATAGACCTCCACCTGCGGGAAGGCTTCCGAGAAGCCAGGAAGATTCTCCCAGTGGATCGCACAGCGCTTACCATTCAGCAGTCCCGCCTGGGCAAGCACATGTGCGCCCGTACAGAGGCTGCCAACGGCAATTCCGCGATTGTTGACCTCACGCAACCAGGCGTTTACCGACTTGTTGACATATTGGTCGATATCAATCCCGGAACAGACCAGAACCATGCTCGGGCGGTTCTCGCCGCTGATGCACTTGCGCTCATCGGCAAGAGAGGTGTTTGCTTCAAGAGCGATCCCGCTGGACGAAATGACTTTCTGCCCATCGAGAGAGGCCAAGCGCCACTCATAGGCATCGTAACCCAGCATACGATTGGCGATACGCAACGTTTCCACTGCCGCCGTAAAAGGCAACATCGTGAACTGGGGAACCATGAAAAATACAATTGAACGCTTCTTGGGAGTTTTGCTCATTATGACCATGCTCCATTTTGCGGAATAACAATTTCTTGCTTGGAAAAGCGTCTCGTTATGTTCCTGGTGCGACATCTTGATGGATGGGTACGACATCTACAGGTCCATGTCAAAAAAACATGTCGCGAGGTGAGGTTGACAAAAGCCAATATCTGGTTTGCGACATGCGAGCCCACGATGTTTTGCATTTTATTAATATTGTTTTCAAATTTGTCCCGCATGCTTTCACCCTCGTCGCCTAATTGCGCGTTCTGTTGACAAAGATGGGACGGCGGAGGTCGAATTGCCGCCGTTCTTGGGTGCCACAGCAGGTAACGGCCTAGCCAAAAGCTGACCGTTTAAGCTTAAAGCGGAGTATTGCGTATGCAGGAAGCTGGCCTGACGGTATTGGTCGTTGAGGACGAACCCATTATTCGATTTGCGCTCGTAGATGCCTTGGAAGAAAAGGGCTACTGCGTGCTGGAGGCTTCCAACGTTTTGGAAGCCGTCGGCATCATCGGCAAGGTGGAGCATATCGCGGCTGTGGTCACAGATATCGATATGCCCGGTGGACTGACCGGACTTGATCTTGTTGAAATTCTCGACAAATCACAGCACCAGATCGCAGTGGTGGTCACCTCAGGAGGGCATGGCCCTGACGGGCTGACACTTCCAGCAGACGCGCGCTTTTTCAGTAAGCCCTATCATTTCGACGACATCCTGTTCGCCTTACGCTCGACCATTGCCGCCAAGGCGAAACTTATGAAGAAGCGGCGCGGGTTTCGTCTCGTTCGTGCCTGAGCAAAACTGCGCAAAGCTGTTGCACGACGCTGCTTCTTTGTGCTGTGCGTCGGGTCTTCGCAAGTATGAGGCAAGAGTAAGGAACTATCGGCCGGTCGCGTTGCGAACCTAATGATAGGCAAAAAAAGAAGCCGGAGCGATGCTCCGACTTCTGCAATGGCTTACAAGATCAGGTCGATCAGGCCGCGCGCAGCAGTATCAAGCTGCGACCCTCCATCGTATAGGTCTGCGAATTGGCGATCTGATTGCCATGGACAGCTGGATCGGCCGTCGTCAACTCCGTGGTCCACCCATGCTCTACTTCCGGAAGCTTGAACTCGACATCGCCATCATGCGGGTTGAACAGGATAAGCACATCGTTCCACTCCTCGTTATCGGACGACTTTTCGCGGCTGAGCCGCAGACCAAGTGTCGTGCTTCCAGGATCGTCCCAATGTTCCGGCTTCTGCTCACCGCCGCCAGGGTTCAGCCATGTCACGTGAGTGCCGTCATGCCAGCTGTCACGGCGAAGGACTGAATGCGACTGGCGCAATTCTATGAGGCGGCGAGTAAAGTCACGGAGGGTGTCGGCGCTTTCCGGCAAACCTTCCCAATGCACCCAGCTCAGATCGCTGTCCTGGCAATACCCGTTGTTGTTGCCCATTTGGCTTCGCCCGAATTCATCGCCGGCAAGAATCATCGGTGTGCCGTGGGACAGGAGAAGCGTTGCCAGAAAATTGCGTTTCTGGCGATCACGCACAGCGTTGATACCTTCGTCGTCCGTCGGACCTTCGACGCCGTAGTTGAAACTGCGGTTGTCGCTATGACCGTCCTTGTTGTCTTCGCCGTTCGCCTCATTGTGCTTCTCATTGTAAGAAACGAGGTCGTTCAAAGTGAAGCCGTCATGAGCGGTAATGAAGTTGACGCTGGCCCAGGTCTTGCGTCCGCGCAGGTCATAGACATCGCCTGAACCGAGTACGCGCGCAGCGAAGTCACCCGCCGTGCCATCCTCATCCTTCCAATATTCGCGCACAGTGTCTCGGTACTTGTCGTTCCACTCTGCCCAGCCGGGAGGGAAGCCGCCGACCTGGTAACCGCCAGGCCCGATATCCCAAGG
This sequence comes from Rhizobium sp. 22-785-1, assembly GCF_053521965.1. Taxonomy (NCBI): domain Bacteria; kingdom Pseudomonadati; phylum Pseudomonadota; class Alphaproteobacteria; order Hyphomicrobiales; family Rhizobiaceae; genus Rhizobium; species Rhizobium sp. 22-785-1. The sequence continues at coordinate 51,798 of NZ_JBNWDI010000001.1, forward strand.
CTCGCCAACGAGCTTCAGGCGCGACAGAACTGGGTCTTGGCCCACCGCATCGAAGAAACCGCTCCTTTGATCGAAGCCCTCTGGTTCACGACCGAGAATGGTGCCGAGGTCGAAGCGAAATCCGTCGACACGCATGTCTTCGGCCCAGTAACGGAGAGAGTCGGTCACAAGCTGAAGAACGCGCGGATGGGATGTATTGACCGTGTTTCCGGTGCCAGTGTCGTTGATGTAGTAGCGCGGCTGGTCGGGCAGGGTACGGTAATAGGAGAAGTTGTCTATGCCTTTGAAGGACAGGGTCGGGCCGAGTTCGTTTCCTTCCGCGGTGTGGTTATAGACGACATCGAGAATGACCTCGATATTGGCGTCATGAAAGGCACGCACCATATCGCGAAAGCCAGCCATCGCCCGTGGGCCGTGATAGCGGGAAGCCGGCGCAAAGAAGGCGAGCGAGTTGTAACCCCAGAAGTTCTTCAGACCCTTATCCAGAAGATGGGAATCATCAGGGAAATAATGAATCGGCAGTAGTTCGATAGACGTGATGCCCAGGCTTTTTATGTAGTCGACGACGTCCTTGTGACCGAGGCCCTCATAGGTCCCCTTCAACTCTTCAGGCAGAGCGGGATGCAGCTTGGTGAAACCCTTCACATGGGTTTCGTAAAAGATGGTCTTCGACCACGGAATACTGGGCCGGTTATCGCCGCTCCAGTCATAGTCTTTGGGGTCGATCACGCGGCACTTTGGCATCTTGGATGCGCTGTCGGCCTCGTTGAAGGACATATCCTTGTCTTCGCTGTTAAGGTCGTATCCGAATTGCTCCTGACCCCATTCAATCTCGCCGACAACTTCCCGCGCGTAAGGATCGACCAGCAACTTGTTCGGATTGAAACGATGACCGTTTTCCGGATCGTAAGGCCCATATACCCTGTAGCCATACAACGCGCCGGGCTTCAAGCCTGGGATATAGCCGTGCCAGATTTCGTTGGTGAATTCAGGCAGCGTAATGCGCTCGATTTCAGTGTTTCCTGTGTCATCGAAAAGGCAGAGTTCGACCCTTTCGGCGCAGGCACTGAAAAGTGCGAAGTTTACGCCTTCGCCATCGAAATTGGCGCCCAGGCGAGTAAAGTCGCCGGGCCGAATGCTGGAGCCAAACTGGGGCATGGATTTCCTCATGATGAAGTGACATGGGGAAACTGACGTCTTGCGCCTTTGTTCCGCGCTGCAAAAAAATGGCCCGCGGGAACATCCGGCGAGCCACTCATTGCTTTTTATGTGTGCTGTTTAAGCGGTTACTGCTCAACGGCGGATGGTGTCGTTCACGGGCCATCCAATGTCCTTCAATGTATCCATGGGCAAGCTTTCGAGGACGCGACGATTTTGCCTTTGCCGCCATGATGCGTGAAGACGAAACGCAAGTTCTGTAAGGCGTAAGAGCCATTGAGGAGAGCGCAGGCGAAGCGAACTGCCGCTTTCCTCGTGCTGGATTATCATCGTCATTTCAATACTCCTTTGTTTCAGTGTCGGTGACAGAACAGCTATGCGCACCGACGAGTCATCAATCAATTGAATGGCAGTGATGCTACTCATGATATTTTGTGTTGCGATATTCAGATGGGCCGGGTGTTCGGCTCTGCTTGATGAACAGAATGGCGTTGGCTTGACATTCAATCAAACGAAATGATATCGATATATCATTCAGAAAAATTGACGGACACGGTCATGACTGTTTCATTTCGCCAGCCGCTTCCCTTGCTTGACAATGACATTCTGCGAACATTCGTGGCGATTGCAGAGACGGGCAATTTCTCGACCGCGGCGGAAGCCGTGTTCCGCACGCCATCCGCCGTGTCAATGCAGATCAAGAAACTTGAGGAGCAGTTGAAGACCACGCTTTTTTTGCGTGATGCTCGATCTGTCACGCTGACGGCCCATGGCGAAACCCTGCTGACCTATGCAAGACGAATGATTGCGCTGTCGAACGAGGCCGTGTCTCGGTTCGTCATGCCCGAGTTATCTGGTGTGGTGAGGCTGGGCGCGCCTGACGATCTTGGCCAGCGTGGCCTCTTGCCTGGCATTTTGAAGCGCTTTGCCGAAGCCTTTCCAGGAATCATGGTCGATGTCACGATCGATTCCAGTTCTCAGCTATATAAGCGCGTGGATGAGCAACGGCTCGATCTGGCGCTGGTAAATTGCGCTTCACATCCGCTGAGAGACACGGGTGAGGTTCTAATGCGCGAAAGATTGGTTTGGGCGGGAGCAAAATGTGGAACCGCACATCTCCGAGAGCCTTTGCCGATTTCTATATGGGAGGATGGTTGCATCTGGCGATCCGAGGCGATCAACGCATTGGAAAAGCGTAGCCGACCCTATCGCGTCGCATATTTGAGTGGCCACACCCTTGCCCAGAGAGCGGCAATCGAAGCCGATCTCGCGATTGCTCCATTGCCACGGTCCTACATCCAGAACGATATGATCGTCCTGGGCGAGAAGGAAGGGTTGCCACCGCTTGGCAGCTTTGACATTCGCCTGATCATGACCGACAAGGTGTCGCGTCCGATCCAGGCGGTCGCCGACAGCATTCGCAATGCCTTTCGCGATGTTGCGCAGGCAGCGCCCGCCGCTTAAGTCCGCGAAGGTTTCGCGCTCACGTTTTTTTGAAAATGGCTGGAACTGCTTTTGCATCGCGGCGTTGATCATCCGTCTAGGATGACGCCTGCACCGTGCAGGCCTTAGGGGAGTATATCAATATGACGACACGTGCTTTTGCAACCGTTGCTGCTATTCTTGTTACGGTCGCGACCTTGAGTTCTTGTGGCAACACCATCCGCGGTATGGGCCGCGATACGGCAAACGCCGTGGATGCGACGCAGGATGCTGGACGCCGAGTGGATCACGCAGCGCGCCGTTGATATCGCAATCAACGTGAGCGTACAAAGCCGACGATCGCTCGTCGGCTTTTTCGTTTATGGTTCAGGCAGCTTTCTTGGCGAGCTTCGAACCTGCGCCTTTTGTGCCGGCAGCCTTCACCGATTTCGCCGATATGGCCTTAGGTGGGACGAGGCTAAGGACCTCGACGGCAAGAGCTTGGGCATTCTCGCACGCCTTATCCAGATTGCTGACCCGTTCAGGGTTCATCATATGCGGAGCACCGCCAGTGACGAACATGTCGCGATAGGCAGCGCGTTCGACCAGCGGAATATTCAACACTCGCACCATCCTCTCGGCCAGCAATGTTTTAACCGCCTGCATTGATCGTGTGGTGATGATTGGACTGATACGCGTGAGAATCACTGAATGCGGAATGTGGATATCGCACTGGTCGGCGAGGTCCTTCAGGAGACCAAGCACCTGGGCTCCACCCACTGCATCCATCGCACAGCCCTGAACCGGAATGAAAACGTGGTTGGCAAAACCGATCGCCTTCGCCAAAACGGGCGATTGTCCGCCAGGCATATCGATCAGAATATAGCCACCGCGTTTCTTGCTGTCCTTGATGTGGCTTTCGATTGTGTCGTCAGTCACGTCGGAAATCACGGACAGATTCTTCTGAGGCTTGGTGAGACCGTGCCACCTCGATGCCCATCTCTGTGGGTCGGCATCCAGAAGTGTGACGCGGTGTCCCTGCCGCGCTAGCTCGCTGGCGATGATCACGGCAGCCGTTGTTTTTCCTGCGCCGCCTTTGGTATTTGCAAACGTAATGATTGGCATTGTCTGAACCCCTGATGATATGTTCGAGCCTTATCATCGCCCTTAATAAATACCCGCACCGTCACGAGGCGGGACGCATTTGTTGTCTGATTGTAATGATGCGGCCTCAATTCAGACGGAAAGACTGTCTGGAAAGATTCTGTCTGTTCGTTTTTTCCTGCAGCGCTTTTAGCGCCCCAGCAATAGAAACGACGATTCTGTACTTGCGCCAAGGGGAAACATGCGCCGCTTTGTAATATATTTTTTGTCGTTATTTTTTGCTTCTGAGGTAAACGGTACCGGATTACCGAGCTACTGCCAGCGAATCGACCATGCCGGGGCTGCCTATACAGTCTGCAGTTTCGATCCGCGGAAGTCCGATATAAGGATCTACAGTCGTGACGAGGTAAGCGCTGCATCCTATGGCAGCTTCGCCGCGCTTTCTTCAGCCCTATGGCGTCAGCACCGCTTCATGGTCTTTGGGATGAATGGCGGAATGTATCACAACGATATGTCTCCGGTCGGTCTGTTCATCGAGAACGGGACTGAGAAAACGCGGATCAGCACCAGTGGCGGATGGGGAAACTTTCACATGCAGCCCAATGGAGTATTCTTCATCACCGATGGCGAGGCAGGCGTTGCCGAAACCAGCGCTTATCTCAACACCGATCTCCGGCCCCAATTTGCAACGCAGTCAGGTCCGATGCTGGTGATAGACGGTAAGCTCCATCCGCGTTTTCTTCCCGACAGCGACAGCTTTAAGCGACGCAATGGGGTAGGAGTCTCACCTGATGGTATCGTGCATTTCGTCATATCGGAAAAGCCGGTGCGCTTTTACGACTTTGCCACTTTGTTTCGAGACAGGCTGAACACGCCAAATGCACTTTATCTCGACGGCACTATTTCGAGCGTCACCATTCCAGCCATTGGAAGAAGAGACGATCTTTTTCCAATGGGACCGATCATCGCTGTCGTGGATCGCGTGCCGGATTTATAGCGGTGCTTTGGGGTAGGCCTTTTCCAGCCCGCCAGACTTTGCTACGCCAGCCCTGAAAGACGCATAAGCGGGATGCTGGCTGCTCTTGGCAATTTCATGCAAACGAATCTGAAGCCGGGCAGGGGCGTTTCCTCCAAACCACTTGCCGCATTTTTCCAGCTTGAGAGCGTTGAGGAAACGCGACTGGGTTTCCCGGTCGAGAAAAATCAACAGCCCTTCAAGAAGGGCTTCGTCCTGAGTCGGATTTTCCAGAAGCAGTGTCAGCCACGCCTGGTCTTCTGCTCCAAGCGTTGCGATCTTCGAGGCGACTGTTTCTCGATCCGGAAAGGTTGACGACGCGCTCTGCATGATTCCCCGCTCTGATTTAAGTATCAATTTCGGTAAGCTACAGACCGGCGTATTTCAAGCTGCCCATGCCATGCGCGGCAGTATGCTTGAGGGAAGAAGCCACATAATATCTTACGCTATTTACACTTTGGACCGAATTGAGACATCGTCCTCAAACGCTGCTGGAAGAGCGTATTGGTAAGCGATTGTTTTTTCTTAGACCTATGCACTCAACGTATGGCAGCTTACCGGATTCGCCTTGGTTTAGCCTTTTTTTGCAATTGCCTTCGTCACACATTTTTAATAAACGGTAGCGCAACGGGACGCGCTGCAAAAGCCACCGTAGAGTGAACACGCTGGAGTAATCATGGAAGAAACCGCTCAGAAATCTTGCTGGGGCGTTACGTTGCGCGCGCTTGCAGGCTTTGCCGCATTTCTCGCATTGACCTATCTTTTCGGTACGCCATAAGCATCTCACTTTTTAAAAAGTTTTTTTACAGAACAGCGTGGACTCTCCCAAGAGCCGCGCTGTTTTCTTTTGGCGATGGCAGAATGTTGCCATAGCGCTTCCGACACAGTTTTGGCCGCTTTTCGGTATGGTTCGTGGCGCGAGGTTCCGATAGACTCGCGCCAATAGGTCTATACATAGGGCATACCAGAATGTTTCTCTCCGTCTTCGACGTGTTCAAAATCGGCATCGGCCCTTCCAGTTCTCACACGATGGGGCCCATGTCGGCCGCCAATCGGTTTCTCGATCTGATATTGTCTGATGACTGGCCGCGTCCTTCCGGCGCAACGATCTCGGCGATCAAGGTCAGCCTGCATGGCTCGCTTGCTTTCACCGGCATTGGCCACGGTTCGGGCAGGGCGGTCGTGCTGGGTCTGACGGGTGAAAAACCCGATCAGGTCGATCCGGACGCCATGGATGGTATCATTGCCGAAGTCGAGTGCGAAGGTCGCGTTACGCCGCCTGGCCATCCGTCCTACGCTTTTCGGCCAGACGAGGATCTGATCTTCGATAAGAAAAACCCGCTTCCCGGCCACGCCAATGGCATGACGTTTTCCGCCTATGACAATCAGGGCCGGATGCTGTTGAAGCGCATCTACTACTCCGTGGGCGGCGGTTTTGTGGTGACCGACACAGAACTCGAGGCTGCGCGTAAGCGCGGCAAGACCGTCGATAACGGCCCCAAGGTGCCATATCCCTTTTCCACGGCGAAAGAGATGCTGGATATGGCAGCGCGCTCGGGCCGCACCATTGCTCAGATGAAGCGCGCCAACGAAGAAACGGTAATGAGCCGCGAAACCTTGAACATGCGCCTGGACCAGATCTGGGAGGCCATGAATGGTTGCATTGAACGTGGATTGAAGGGCGAGGGCATTATGCCGGGCGGGCTCAAGGTTCGCCGCCGGGCGCGCTCCATTCACGACAAGCTCAATGCTGAATGGCGCAGCAACAGGCTGAACCCGGTTCTCGCCAATGACTGGCTGAGCGTCTACGCGATGGCGGTCAATGAGGAAAACGCCGTGGGCGGTCGGGTCGTCACGGCGCCGACCAATGGCGCAGCCGGCGTCGTGCCTGCGACTGTACGCTACTTTCGCCATTTCCACGAGGATGCTTCTGTCGAGGACATTCGTGACTTTCTCCTCACGGCAGCGGCAATCGGCGGCATTATCAAGCACAACGCATCGATTTCGGGCGCAGAAGTTGGTTGCCAGGGTGAAGTCGGTTCCGCCGCCGCAATGGCAGCCGCGGGCCTTGCAGCCGTTATGGGAGGCTCTCCTGCCCAGGTTGAGAACGCTGCGGAAATCGCGCTCGAACATCACCTCGGTATGACGTGCGATCCGGTGGCCGGGCTGGTGCAGGTTCCCTGCATTGAGCGAAATGCGCTAGGCGCGGTGAAGGCTGTCACGGCTGCGTCTCTCGCCCTCAAGGGCGATGGCGAACACTTCGTTCCGCTCGACGCCTGTATCGAGACGATGCGTCAGACCGGCAACGACATGAGCGAGAAGTACAAGGAAACCTCGACCGGTGGCCTTGCGGTCAATGTCGTGGAATGTTGACGTTAGCATTGTCATCTTTTTGACGGGCGCTTGACGCGTCCGTCGAAACGGCATTGATAAGCGGCATGGCTCTACATCTGATTAAACTTTGCGTCGGCGCGGACTCTATCGACGATCTTCGCGAATGGGTATCTCAGCGCTCCCTTACTGCAATCGCGGCTGGACTTGAGCCGCACAGCGTCCACACCACGCGCATGATCCCTAAACGGATTGAAGAGTTGTTGGACGAAGGCTCTCTCTATTGGGTGATCAAGGGGCAGGTACAGGCGCGCCAGAAGCTTCTTGATATTCGCTCCTTCACAGGCGCAGACGGCATTACGCGATGCGATCTCATTCTCGGGCCGGAAGTGATCGAGACCTCGCCGGCACCGAAGCGGCCCTTTCAGGGATGGCGCTATCTCAAGGGTGAGGAAGCGCCGCGTGATCTTGCGGGCAGTGATCTTTCACAAGATCTTCCCTCGGACTTGCGGCGTGAACTCGCCGAACTCGGGCTTCTCTAGGGTGAAAATAAAAAGCCGGCTCCGGGGGCAACGGAGCCGGCCTTTGGCACGATCGACACGGGTTGAGGCGATCGGCCATGAACCGCTGTCATCGCAGCATCATCAGTTGTTGATGCCTGCAACAGCACTAACGTTGCGGCCATCCTGAACTTTGACCCAACGGCCTGGATTAGAGGAGTCCTGGCGCTTGAGATAGGTGTACTCCGTCTCAGACCAGTCCATGACCTTGTTGCGCAGATTGTCGAGAATGAAATCACCACGATCGGTCCGGACGGTCAGCACGGCATGGCCTGAACCATTTGGTTGCAATACCACGGTGATCAGCAGATTGGATGCCGCGATGCCTTTGCTCATCAGCATCTTGCGCTTCAGCAGCACGAAATCCTCGCAGTCTCCGGCTGTTGTGGGATAAGCCCACCGCTCTTCGACGCCGTAGATTTCCATGTCCGTTGCAGGCGTAATCGTCGTGTTGACGGTATAGTTTACGTCCAGAATTGTTTTCCAGGCCTCTTCCGTCAGCTTCATCGGGCCCATGTCGGCGGAGGTCGGCTTACATTCGCTCTGGTAGGTCTGGCAGAATTCATAATGCCCAATGGGCGGGTTGGCTTTACCAATGATCCGCATTGCAGCTCCTGGAGACGCTTCTGCCTGTGGGGCGAATGCGCCAATCGTCAGTGCTACTACGGTCAGTCCCAAACGGCTGTATTTTTTCATATCTTGTCTCCCCGTTGTGAGGAAGACAATGCCAGCGACACTTTGATCGCACGCAAAAAACGGCGCTCAAATTCGAGCTTAAATTGAGCAAAAACAAAGGCTTATTTGATGCGTTTTTGAAGCTGTTTTGATTTAAATTTTAGCTTTTCTGTTAGTTCAATAATTTGGAGTGGCGAGAAAACCTCCCGTTTTCTTGGAGGCCGGGCCGAGTCAGGGTTAATACGAAAGGCAAAATAAGAGCCTGAGAGATGGTTTTGCGATGAGTGACACTCATAGTTAACCATGAAAATATGACTCTTTAGTGGAGCTATCGGTATAAATTCATTCAAAAGTTGTGCTTAAGAAGAGATTTTGTGAGAATTTTTGTACGTTTTCTCTGGAATTTTTTTTGAGAATCCCGTTTTGAAGCAGTTGCCGAGGCAGGGGGGGACGCCTTGCACGAGTGGCGCGTGATCCGAATGCGCCATGAACATGCGCAGGCGGGTCCGGACATGAGGCATGTCGCGAGGAATCAAAAAACCGGCGAACAGTCGTCGCCGGTCGTAAAACGTTGATCGTGAGGATGTGTTAGAGAAACTCGATCAGCGCGTCTCGAGACTGGATGCTATCGAACTCGATCGCCACACCTTCCATGAAGTGGCGGACAATGCGGCCACCCATCGTTCCCAGCCGCACGGTCGTACCGATTGCAGGGCGATTTTCAATCTCGATTGCGGCACCCGAAAGGGAAAGGTCAATGATGCGGCAGGAAACGGTGTTGCCGTCATTCAGCAACAAGCTGGCGTTGGGGTGGCGGGGTGTAAGACGGTCGTGACGTCTGTCTTCTGGGAGGCCAAGAGACTGGCGCTTGGCGATCCATGCCAATTGCGCTGCAAGCTTTTCTCGCTTCCGTTCCGTCGCCGCGATAGCGATGCAGAAGCCGTCGGGCGTGAGTTGCGTAACCTTGCCTTCTACGCGTCCGATATGCTGCAGGTAAATGATGATCCGGTCATTGCGGCTCGGCCTGGCAAAGCAGGTCAGTCTGGCGCTTCCTGCGGTCATTTCGGTCGCGGTGCAATCATACTCCTCCTCATTTGGAAGCATCAAGCGTCCAGGCAGACCGACGCTCACCGGCGGTTCGGCGACGTCGACTGGTTTTGGGGAGTAAGTATGAGCTAAATTTGAAAACATGGCCTGCGCTATGTTGCATGAGTGGAAGAATAGCTCTGTGTACTATGCGCGGGTTAACAGACAGTTGTGTTGTACAGCAATATCGGGGCGTTATAGCCACGCCTAATCGGCAAAATTCAGGATCGACTGTATCGTTTTGATCCACAACTGTTCTGTCACGGGAGAGACTTCGGAAGCAGGCAGACTTTATCTGCTCATTAATCCCGCATCACCAGCAATCATTGGACTGCCGCAAGGATTATCAACCGGGTCTGGTCGACCGTGCCACACCCGCTTTTATTTGAGTTAGGGTTCCTATAATGGTCTGATCGGCTCACGCGACAGGAAATGGAATACCAAATGACGCATCATGAAGGTGGAGAACAGCAAGAGCAATCAGACCAGCCGCCACCGCGTCAGAAACAACCGGTCTTCAACCTTCCCTTTATCTTGGTGGCTGTGTTGGGGTTCATGATCGCGCTTCAGGCCGGTTCGACCTATCTGATGTCGGACGAGATGTATGGTCAGTTCCTCTTTACTTTCGGCTTCATACCCGCGCGCTACACCGTTCCGCTGTCACAACAGGGGCTTGAGTGGCTATGGACGCCACTGACTTATTCCTTTCTCCATGGTGGCGTAGAGCACATCCTGTTCAACGGACTGTGGCTTATGGCGTTTGGAGCACCTGTTGCACGCCGTATCGGTACAGCACAGTTTGCGGTGTTCTGGGTGGTTTCGGCGGCGATGTCCGCCTTCGGTCATGCCGCGCTCGACTGGGGAAGCGTCACTGTTCTCATCGGTGCCTCCGGCGTCGTTTCGGCACTTATGGGAGCTGCCTGCCGCTTCGCCTTCCCGCCGCGTGGACAGCGCTACCACCCGGCCTTCGGGCACACGTTGCCTCGCCAGGGCATCATTGAGGCTCTATCCAACCGCACAGTCCTCATCTTCACGGTCATGTGGCTGGCCGGTAACATTGTCGTCGCTTTCGGTGTTCCTCTTTTTGGCGATGTCGGTGGCGCGGTAGCCTGGGATGCACACATATTCGGCTTCTTCTTCGGCTTCCTCTTCTTCGGGCTGTTTGATCGCAAGCCGGTCGATTTATAGTCTGCTCCATCGATTGAAACGGTCTGAATGGTTTCGAATCTTTATGGGCGAACGGAGGCTATAAGATTTCAAAAGGCTGTTGCTTTCCCCTCTCAGGCAGAGCAAAAATTTGTTGACGGTGGGTCGCGTTCGGGAGGAAACTGGGCAGGGACAACCGGCAGCAATGAAAAAGGGAGGTATGCATGCCGATATTTGTCAAAGAAATTCTGGATCTCAAAGGACGAGAGGTCGTCACGGTCGACCCGGATATGACGCTGGCCGATGCTGCCGTGACGCTTTATGAGCATCGTATCGGAGCCGTGGTGGTGACGGATTATAATGGCGCAGTTCTTGGTATTTTCACCGAACGCGATCTGGTTCGCGCTGTCGCCGCCAAGGCTTCCGCCGCCATGGAGACGCGTGTTGCCGACGTGATGACCAAGAACGTCACACGCTGCACGGAGGAAACAACCACCGACGATCTGATGGAAACGATGACGGGCGGCAGGTTCCGTCACCTGCCTGTTGAAGCCGATGGTCGTCTGGCCGGAATCATATCTATCGGTGACGTGGTCAAGGCGCGCATCGGTGAGATCGAAACCGAAGCGGCGCACATCAAGGCTTATATCGCCGGCTGATCAACGCATGAAATATGAGGCAGGCCGCTCGGTCTGCCTTTTGCTTCATGGTTGGAATACCTGTTGCATGCGCTTCATTTCAGGAATTCTGGAGCGTGTTTCCTCATAGCCTTGATCGATGGCTTCCGCAGCGCGATGGAATTCCGAAAGACCGATATGGCTGATGCGCGGATGAAGGGTCAGGTCCGGCGGATCGCCAGCAAGCCGTGCGCGCGAAATCCGGTCCTGAATGATATTGAACGCCTGAACCATAACACCGGGAAGCCCTATTCTCGACGTTGCGGCAGTGGGTGTTGGGCTTTCGCTTCGATCGTGTTCGGAACCAGCGCCGTGCTTCACGACCGCAGAGCGACCGAAAATATCGTAGTTGAGGTTGACCGCCACCACGAGAGCCTGCTCATAGGCGCGGCATACCGATACGGGGACAGGATTGACCAGGGCGCCATCGATCAACGTCCTGCCATTGCAGCGCACCGGCTCGAATATACCGGGCAGAGCATAGGATGAACGAAGCGCGGTGATCAGGTTGCCCTGGTGAACCCACACTTCGTGGCCGGTGCGCAATTCCGTTGCGACGGCGATAAAAGGATGTTCGAGATCCTCGATATTGAGACCCTCGAGATGCTCCTGCATCCGCTTGGTCAGGCGCATACCGCCAAACAGTCCGCTACCGCCGATCGTGAGGTCCAACAAGCCGGCGATGCGCCTCATGGTAAGAGAACGCGCAAATTCTTCAAGTTCGTTCAGCTTTCCGGCGAGATAGCACCCACCGACGAGCGCCCCGATCGACGTGCCTGCAATCATCCCGATCTTGACGCCGGCTTCGTCAAGCGCACGAAGCACGCCGATATGCGCCCATCCGCGTGCTGCCCCTCCGCCAAGCGCAAGCGCGATGCGGTTGGGCGGTAATGCTGACTTTGGTTTCGGCGCGAGTTTTTCCAGGGTATCGAGCGTGTTCGCGGACGACGGATTGTCGCGGTTTATTCCCCATCCAAGCATTCGATCTCTCCCACTAGCATCTCCCGCGGAAACCACAGTTTCCCGTGGTTTTCTCCGATCATCGCAGCAAAGAGCAAAGAAATCGAAAAGATTCCGGCCTTTATGAGGACGGTGTGGAGGACCCGTAGGTGGCTTCCGGATCGAAGTGCCGCTCATCGTCGATTACGGTCGTGATCGCGGTTCCGTTTTCCAGCGTCACGGTACGGTAGAAGCAGGAGCGGCGCCCGGTATGGCAAGTAGCATCATGGCCGGCAACGGATACTTTCAGCCAGACAGCATCCTGATCGCAATCGGTGCGAAACTCGCGAACAGTCTGGAGATTGCCAGAGGTTTCTCCCTTCTTCCAGATCTTGTTTCGCGAGCGGCTGTAGTAATGCGCGATACCGGTTTCCAGCGTCAGCTTCAGCGCCTCCGCGTTCATGTGCGCCACCATCAGCAGTTCACCGTCTTTGACGTCGGTGACCACCGCAGTTACAAGCCCGTTCGCGTCGAACTTCGGAGAGAACGGCCCGGATGCTTCCAGCGCCGTCTTGTCGGATGGCGCCGAGGGGAAAATGGCTGACATGACTTACCCTGTTTACCGGGCGTCAATCGACTTATCGATTGCGCACCATGGACATGAAACGGGCCTGCTCTGCAGGGTCCTTCTTGAATGCACCGGTGAAGCTCGTCGTCAATGTCGTGGAGCCTTGCTTTTGCACACCGCGCATGGACATGCACATATGCTCCGCGTCGATCATCACGGCAACGCCGCGTGGCTTCAGCGTGGTTTCAATGGCAGATGCGATCTGCGCCGTCATGGTTTCCTGGGTCTGCAGCCGGCGGCCGAAAACCTCCACCACGCGAGCGATTTTGGATAGGCCGAGGACGCGGCCATTCGGCAGGTAGGCTACATGCGCCTTGCCGATGATCGGCACCATGTGATGTTCGCAGTGCGAGAAGAACGGAATGTCGCGCACGAGAATGATGTCGTCATATCCGCCGACTTCCTCGAAGAATGTGCCAAGCACGTCCTTTGCATCGATATCATACCCGGAGAAGAGTTCGCGATAAGCCTTGGCGACGCGCTTAGGTGTGTCCAGCAAGCCCTCGCGATCGGGATTGTCGCCTGCCCAGCGCAGCAGAACCCTCACGGCATCCTCGGCGTCTTCCTGGGTAGGGCGATTCTTCGTCTCATCGTCTGTCGCATCAGCGCCAGGAAATTTCTTCACGATTGCATCCATTTTTGATCTCCCGGTGAGGGTCAAGGCCACACCTGAACGCATATTGCAGCGACATTTTCATGTCAGGTAGCTGCTATCTGGTTGTTTTTCCATTTTTTGGCAAGAGTTTCTGCCACACGCCACCATTATTTCATCGTCGCTTGATGTATGGTGAATGAGTTAACATATTACGCTTGGCATGGGCTGCAAAGCTTTTCCCATAGCGACACATCGTTTAGTAAATGAATGGCATCGGTCCCATCATTCCGGGGCATTCACTTGGATCTTCGATAATGGATGACATTTATAACAACCGCATCCTTGACTTTGCCGGCAATATTCCGCTCATCGGAGAGATGCCGGATGCGCAGGTGCAAGCACAGAAACAATCCAAATTGTGCGGGTCCAAAGTTAAGGTCTATCTGAAGATGGACGGCGATATTGTTTCGGCCTTTTCTCACGAGGTGCGCGCGTGTGCCTTGGGGCAGGCATCATCTTCGATCATGGCGCATCATGTGATCGGTGCAACAAGCGGTGAAATCCGCAAGGCGCGCCAGGACATGATCGACATGCTGACTGCGGGCGGCGAGGGGCCGTCGGGTCGCTTCGAAGATATGCGGGTGCTGAAGCCCGTCAAAGATTATAAGGCTCGCCACGCCTCGACGATGCTCACCTTCGAGGCGATTTGCGACTGCCTGGACCAGCTGGAGGCTGAAAAGTCTCTGGCCGAAGCGAGTTGATCTGATGTGTGGACAACCGGGTTGTCACGATAGATCGCGCAAATCTCCAAACCGCTCTCGGAATTGGAATGGACCATTTGCGAAGACGCCCGGCAGGCTGTTTGGCATGGGATTCATCCGGCTCTATCAACTGACGCTTTCCGGCTTCATCGGAAACTCCTGCCGTCACATTCCGACATGTTCCGAATATGGATATGAAGCGATCGCCCGCCACGGATTATGGTCTGGAGGGTGGCTGAGCTTGTTTCGCGTCGCACGGTGTGGACCGGGTGGAACGACGGGATACAATGCTGTGCCAGATAGCCTTCGATCTGTCCGTTTTTGGCAGCTTTGGAGGCTCTGGACTCTCGGAAAGCACGAAGGTTGATGCTGGTTCATGACGGTACCACAGGAATACATTAGTGCATCCCGAGATCTTGAAGCTGCGCTTGTCGATGTTCGCGACAGAGCCATGCTCAGCACGACGCATCGTGCCTTCACGACGCTTGAGGCGGTGCTTCGTGTGTTCCGGCGACGTCTGACGCCGGATCAGAGTTTGGCGTTTGCTGGGTTGCTAAAGCCGGGCCTGCGGGCACTTTTCGTCGCTGACTGGACGATGGGCGAGCCAGCCGTTCCTTTCGATACAAGGCTCAGACTGCAAGAGGAGGTCATGTTCTTCAGGCGAGACCATAATCTTTCGCCAGACACGGCTATTCAAGATGTTACGCAAGCGTTGCGTCTTCACATGGGCGAGGAGAAGTTGAAGAGCTTTCTCAAATCCGTTTCTTCTGATGCACTGTCTTTCTGGGGTTTTTCGACCGAAATCGAATAGACTTTACTGAATAGGCAAATTTCAGTATCCACGCGCTGCATTGTCAGTCGTTTCGGCTGACCAATATCCCACCCGCATTCGTTGGCGGGACTGGACAGGAGAATTAAAGTGTCAGACGCCGTTTCCCTTACATTTCCGGATGGCTCCGTTCGTCAGTACCCCGCGGGTACAACCGGACGTGACGTCGCCGAATCCATTTCCAAGTCGCTCGCAAAGAAAGCCATCGCCATTGCGCTGGACGGTGAATTGCGCGACCTGTCCGATACGATTGCCGATGGCGCAATCGAGATTGTCACCCGCGACGACAAGCGGGCGCTTGAACTCATTCGTCACGATGCCGCTCACGTCATGGCGGAAGCCGTGCAGGAATTGTGGCCCGGTACCCAGGTGACGATCGGCCCCGTCATCGAAAACGGTTTCTATTACGACTTCGCCAAGAACGGGCCTTTCACGCCGGACGATCTGCCCAAGATCGAAAAGAAGATGAAAGAGATCATAGGCCGGTCGAAGCCCTTCACTCGCGAGATCTGGTCGCGCGAGAAGGCAAAGGAAGTCTTTGCCGCAAAGGGAGAAAACTACAAGGTCGAGCTTGTCGATGCGATCCCCGAGGGTCAGGATCTCAAGATCTATTATCAGGGTGACTGGTTCGACCTTTGCCGTGGTCCGCATATGGCCAACACCGGTCAGATCGGTACGGCCTTCAAGCTGATGAAGGTCGCGGGTGCCTATTGGCGTGGTGACAGCAACAATCCGATGCTGACGCGCATTTACGGCACCGCCTGGGCAACACAGGAACAGTTGGACCAGTATCTACATATTCTGGCGGAAGCCGAAAAACGCGACCATCGTCGCCTAGGACGTGAAATGGATCTGTTCCATTTCCAGGAAGAAGGTCCAGGCGTGGTGTTCTGGCATGGCAAGGGCTGGCGTATGTTCCAGACACTGACCAGCTACATGCGCCGTAACCTTGAGGGTACCTATCAGGAAGTGAACGCACCGCAGGTGCTGGACGCCTCGCTGTGGGAAACCTCCGGTCACTGGGGCTGGTACCAGGAAAACATGTTCGCGGTGAAATCCGCCTACGCGTTTACCCATCCCGATGACAAAGAAGCGGACAACCGTGTCTTTGCTCTGAAGCCGATGAACTGCCCTGGCCACGTCCAGATCTTCAAGCATGGGTTGAAGTCTTATAGAGAACTACCTGTCCGTCTTGCGGAATTCGGTACCGTACACCGCTACGAAGCCTCGGGTGCCCTTCACGGCCTGATGCGCGTTCGCGGCTTTACCCAAGATGACGCCCACGTCTTTTGCACCGAAGAGCAGATGGCGGCTGAGTGCTTGCGCATTAACGATCTAATTCTCTCGGTCTATCAGGATTTCGGTTTTGAGGAGATCGTCGTCAAGCTCTCAACCCGTCCTGAAAAACGCGTTGGTTCCGATGATCTTTGGGATCGCGCCGAAAGCGTGATGACGGACGTTTTGAAGACCATCGAGGAGCAATCCGGCGGGCGCATCAAGACCGGCATTCTTCCGGGCGAGGGCGCGTTCTACGGTCCGAAATTCGAATATACGTTGAAGGACGCTATCGGCCGCGAATGGCAGTGTGGCACGACCCAGGTCGACTTCAACCTGCCGGAACGTTTCGGTGCCTTCTATATCGATCAGGCGTCCGAAAAGCGCCAGCCGGTGATGATCCATCGCGCCATCTGTGGCTCGATGGAGCGTTTCCTCGGCATCCTGATCGAGAACTTCGCCGGTCATATGCCGCTGTGGTTCGCACCGCTCCAGGTGGTTGTCGCCACCATTACGTCTGACGCCGACGATTACGGTCGCGAAGTCGCTGAAGCCTTGCGCGAAGCAGGCCTTTCGGTCGAAACGGATTTCCGCAACGAGAAGATCAACTACAAGATCCGCGAACATTCGGTCACCAAGGTTCCTGTCATTGTCGTTTGCGGCAAGAAGGAAGCCGAAGAGCGTACAGTCAATATTCGTCGTTTGGGTTCACAGGCTCAGACGTCGTTTTCGCTTGAGGATGCGATCGCCAATCTGATGGATGAGGCAACGCCGCCTGACGTCAAGCGCAAGCGTGCGGCAAAGACCAGAGCGATATAAAGAAACTGAAAACGGCGCCTCAGGGCGCCGTTTTCATATATAGTCTCGCGGGGGTGTTCGATCATCGATCGATGCGGGCGCTTTTTCTTGGACGCTACTCGAAATCGCCCGTCGCATCTTCCGTCGTCTGATCCTTCATCAGCACTTCCACGTCGGAATCCTGACCGGCCTTCACCGAAAAATTGCGCTGGTAGACCTTGTCCTTGTTGCGGGCGATTGCAGTATATTCGCCGTCGGCGAGAACCATGGTGGAAAAGGCGCTGACGCTTTCATTGACCACATCTCCGGCACCCGTCAGGACGGACCAGGCCGTATCGGCAATGGCTTCGCCGCCATGCTCCGAGACGAGCTTGAGCGTTATCTGGGCCGCATGATGTTGCAACGTCGCTTCGGTCAGCTTGCCGGCCTCAACCTGAATGTCGGCGCGCACCACCGCATTCACCGAGCCATATTCGGAAACGACGTGGTAGGTGCCTGCATTGAGGCGAACAATCGTGTTTGGCTTCACATCCGTCATCACCAGCTTCCGCTCTCCGTTCTCGGAGGCTTCGGACGCGTAGATGGAAAACTTCAGCTGATTGGCGGAAATGTTCTTGTCGTTGCCCGCAACAGCATTCAATACGAAGCCACCAGCATCGAGAATAAGAACCTGCTTGTCGATCTTGCCGTTCTCCGGAACGCTGAGCTTCTTGGTCACGCCAGCGCGACCGAAGGCGACATTGACGAAGTAATCACCGGGCTCAAGGTGAAATTCGGCTGAGCCGCCGTCCGAGCTTGCAAGCATAGGCAATTTGCCATCGGGTCCCGGAATAGGGCTGAACACGCGCCAGGCAAGTCCCTCCATCATCGGCTCGCCCTGCTGGGTCAGCTTTGCTTCCAAAAAGATGTCACGCGATTTCACCGCCTCCGGTTCCGAAGGGGAAGGAACAGAGAATGCATTCAGCTTCGGCATCTTTGGCGTGCCGCCGAGTTGCTTGAACTCCTTGAAGGCATCTTGAGAGATGGCAACGCCAGGAAGCGCAGCGGCCGCTGCCAGCGCGATGCACAGACCTGCTCCAATTTTGGTGAACGTCATTTCTCTCGACCGGATTGACTTCTTGTTTTTGTGGGACCACTTCAATCCGAACCGCAAGGCTATTTCAAGGCCTGTCTTTAGATTGCATGCGAATGGAACGGTGTGACCATGAAAACTGACATCAAGCTCATCGACTATCTGAACGTAAGGCGCTCGACGCCGGCGCCGCAATTGACCGAGCCAGGGCCAAGCCGCGAGGAACTCGAAGAGATTCTTCGTCTGACTGTCCGTGTTCCAGATCACGGCAAGATTGCACCCTGGCGGTTCGTCGTCATTCGCGGTGACGAGCGGGAAAGGCTGGGCGAGGCGGCCCTTGCTTTGGCACTCAAGAAAAACCCTGAACTGAGTGTGGATTTCCAATCCGTTGAAAGAACACGTTTTACCAGAGCGCCGGTTGTAATAGCGGTCGTCAGTGAGGCTGGGCCACATGTGAAAATTCCCGAATGGGAGCAGATCATGTCAGCGGGTGCCGTCTGCCTCAACCTGCTCATGGCGGTAAACGCGCATGGATACGCCGCCAACTGGCTGACGGAATGGGTTTCGTATGATCTCGATTTTCTTCCCGAAATGGGCGTAGGTGAGGAGGAGAAAGTTGCCGGGTTGATCTATGTCGGATCGACGACATTCCCTCCTGTCGAACGACCGCGCCCGGACCTGAGCGAGGTGGTCACCTGGGTCGGGGAAGCCTGATGTTCTATACAACGGACACAAACCAGCACGGGATGGCACATGATCCTTTCAAAGCCATCGTCGCGCCGCGCCCGATCGGCTGGATTGGCTCGAAAGGAAGCGACGGTACGCTGAATCTATCGCCCTATTCGTTCTTCAACGCCATTTCGGACACGCCGAAACTGGTGGTGTTCTCGTCGAGCGGCCAGAAGGACAGTTTACGCAATGTCCGAGAAACCGGCGTTTTTACGGCTAGCCTCGTCAGTCGCCATCTCGTTGACAGGATGAATGCATCATCGGCCCCCGTTGATTATACGATCAATGAATTCGAGTTGGCCGGCCTCACCGCCCGCATGGGAGAGGTGGTAGACGCCCCCTTTGTCGCAGAATCTCTGGCGGCGCTTGAGTGTCGGGTCACCCAGATCGTACAGCCAAATGATGTCGAAGGTCAGCCGGTCAATTCCTGGTTGGTCTTTGGCCAGGTGATGGGCATCCATATCGATGAGGCGATCATCCAGGAAGGACGCATCGATATGTCGCTTGCGCGCCCTGTCGCCCGAATGGGCTACATGGATTATGCCGACGGGGGCTCCGACGTGTTCCAACTTGCTCGACCCAAGGCCTGAAAAATCCCAGGCTTCATCATGGTTAAAGAACATGGTGAACCAATCGTAAACCTTTTCTCCCTAGGTTTTACCCATGGAAGTCAAAAGGCGGTTCGCTAACGAGTCGCCTCGATATCCGCAGGGTCGTAGAAAACATTTCTTGGGGTGCAGGGGTGGTTGTAGAGGCATTTCTCAGCTGGACGGATAAAGCGCGCGCTGGAGACAGAGCAAAGGCTGCGAAGGCTCTGGGCGCGGCCTATGTCACTGGCACCATGCCAACTGAGAAGCGGGCAGGCGCTTACATGGCAATGTCCTATCTTCTGGACGATCCGTCGCCCAAAGTGCGTCAGGCGTTGGCAGAAGCTCTCTCATCGTCTGAAAATGCGCCACGTCCTATCGTAATCGCTCTGGCCGAAGATCAGGCGGAGATCGCGTGTATAGTGATTCTTCATTCGCCTGTTCTAAGCGAGACCGATCTCGTCGATCTGATCGGCAGAGGCTCCTCCGTCACAAGATCCATGGTCGCCGCCCGGGCTGATCTTTCCCCCGGAGCGTGCGCAGCGCTTTCTGAAATCGGCGGTGCGTGCGAAGTTGCCATCATGCTCGAGAGCGGATCGGCACAGATGACGGCATTTTCCATCCGGCGTGTCTGTGACCGTTTCAAGGAAGACGAACAGATCCGTAATCTTCTGCTTGAGCGAGACGATCTGCCAGCGGATGTTCGCCATGCTCTTGTTTTTCAGGTGGGTGAGGCTTTGGTATCGGCTGGCATCATCACCCATGTCATCAGCGTCGCACGAGCTCGACAAATCATCCGAGATGCCACGGACGCAGCAATGACGCTGATTGCCGGCGATGCTCGCGGTCAGGATATTGGATCGCTGGTAGAGCACTTGCGCCAGCAAAGCCAGCTGACGCCTGCTTTTCTTCTTCAACTTCTCTGCACCGGAAAGCTCGATTTCTTTGCCGGGGCCATCTCCAACCTGTCTGGGCTCGAGGAGCGCCGCGTTCGCTCGATCCTCGCAACCGGAAGGCACCACGCGGTCAGGGCGCTGTTCCAGTCGAGCGGCCTGTCTGGCAGAACTCTCGATGTTTTCATCGAGGCGACGCATCTGTGGCGACAGGCTGCCGAAATGCCTTACGGCGGTGCGGTCCAGCAGGTCGCCACACGACTGCTTGAGAAATTTTCGCAATCCGAAAGCGATACGGCGCTCAGTGAAATGCTGGGTATGGTCGAAAAGCTGCAAATTGTCGATCAGCGCCAGAGAGCAAGATCCTTTGCGCAGGACATGATTGCCGAGGCCGCTTGATCGTTAGCCGATCGGTCGGGGGAGTGTTCGGCAGTGTTTGGTAGATCCGCCCCAAGCACTCCATCTATCTATCTGGAAAGCCGTCTGGCGATCCAAGAATAGCTGTCCTCGACCATCCGCACCGGTTTGCCCAAAACTTGCTTTACGCCCTCTGTCGATGGAAGGATCTTCTTGACGCGCCCAATGGCACGTTGGGCGAGGTTCTCTTCTTCCTGCGCATCACTGGGTTCGGCCGCCTGCGGGGCGTCCTGTCCGGTGGTTGCCTGCTGGACGGGAACGTCCGGCATCTGGCAAACAGCAACGACAACCGGATACGCTACATTCGTAAACTGCCCGAGTTGCTTCTCCGAATCCGCATCGCAAAGCTCGATGCTCGTCCATCGCTGTTGCGGCGTTGCAATGTAGCGGCAATCCGACGCCGTATCGTCGCAGCCAAGAATTGTCATCAAGACCATGGCGGTTCGCATTTTGGTTTTCTCCTGCGCAAAGAGCTGTTCTATTCAGCGCGTCATTCACGAAGATTGCAGTCTTATTGTGATGACCATAACCTAGCGCGCTGTGAGTCCAACCCGGACGCACAAAGGCCGCCTTACATTTTTAAATCTACGCATGGGCTTTTCTGAAAATCGATTGCGACTTTCAGGCCGATGCTTAAGCCATAACGGAAATAGCATGCCTGTGGACATTAATCTGGAATCGCCGCGCCAGCCTGAAATCGCCCGCCTTATGGATCTGTCGAATGCCTATATGGCGTCGCTTTACCCGGCGGAGAGCAATCATCTTGTGGATCTCGAGGCTCTCGAACAGCCTAACGTATCCTTTCTAGTGGCGCGAAATGACGGCGAGATTGTCGGCTGCTGCGCGCTCGTGGAGGCAGGAAACGGCACGGCAGAGATCAAGCGGATGTTCGTCGATCCTGAGGCGCGCGGACTTCGCATCGGTAAGCTGATGATGAACGCTCTGGTCGAGAGGGCCCGTGAGCTTGAGCTTGAGGCAATCCGGCTCGAAACAGGTATCAGTCAACCGGAGGCGATTAACCTCTATCGCAAGGCCGGGTTCATAGAGATAGAACCATTCCCGCCTTACAAGCCTGATCCGCTCAGCATGTTCATGGAACTGAGGTTTTAAACCGAGCTGACCGACTTGCGCAGGGGAGCCGGTTCTTCCAGCTCCTCCTCATACACATCATGAACGACCACTGGCTCGCTTGCCGAAATTTCTGCCTCCCGGACCCATTCGCGCCATACAGCCACCAGAAGCGCCATCAGCACGGGACCGATGAACAGGCCGAGAAAGCCCATGGTCTTGACACCGCCGACAAGGCCGAAAAAGGTCGGCAGGAACGGAAGCTTGATCGGACCGCCCACAAGCCGGGGGCGGATGGTCTTGTCGACGATAAAGAGCTCCACCGAGCCCCAGATGAAGAGCCCGATACCTGCCGCAGGAGAGCCGCTCGCCAGCAGATAGATGGACACCAGAGTGAAGGACAGCGGCGCGCCGCCGGGGATCAGCGCCATAACGCCTGTAAGGACGCCAAGAGTTACCGGCGAGGGGACGCCCGCAATCCAGTAGGCAATACCAAGGATGATACCTTCGCCGATGGCGATCAGAGTCATGCCCGTCACGGTCGAGCTGATCGTTGCAGGAACCACGCGTGAAATGCGCTCCCAGCGATTGGGCAGGATTTGTTCCCCAACGAGATCGACTTGGCGGGCAAATCCTTCCCCGTTGCGATAGACGAAGAAAAGCGCGATCAGCATGAAGAGGAGGGTGAGGACGAGGTGAAAGGCGCCGTTGCCTGCCGCGACGATGGCACGATAGATATTGCCAATATTGGCGCCGCTGACGAGCTGGATGACCTCTCCGATGGCGCCAGGCGTGCCGACGTAACGGGTCCATTGTTCACTGAACCATGGGCCGACGCCTGGAAGTGCCGCGATCCATTCAGGCACCGGAGCGCCTGTCTTATTGACCTCCACCGCCCATCCGAACCATTCGCGTATTTCACCCGCCGTATAAGAAGCGGCGATGACAATCGGTACGATCAGAAAGGCGATGATCAGCAAAATGGCGATCGTCGCGCCGACAGTGGTGTTGCCTCCCACTCTGTTGAGCAATCGTCGATAGATCGGCCAGCTCGCAAAGCCAATAACGAGTGCGGCAAGCACGGGAAACAAAAAGCCGTAGAAAAAGTAGATGCCTGCTGCGACAGTCAGAAGCAGGAGCCATCGCGCCGCAGAAATGGACGGTACCAGCGCGTTACGAGTGGGAGTGGCAGCACCCAACCATCGTGTTTCTCCATCCGTATGATGATTGTCGGCTTTGTTCACTCTCGTCTCTTTCGCATTCCCAGTGCAGCAGGTCACACTGTCACAGGTAAGATGTGGGGTGCAATCTATTCCCCCGTTATTATGCTTTTATATCGTCGCAAAACATATTGAACGAATTTGGTAAAATTTGAGCAGCATGCTTGGACTTCTGACATGAATGTGAGAATGAACGAGCGCATTTACAACCGTAGAGGTTTACTGCTTCGTTCTGGACCTACCCATTATGCTGCGTCGATTCTTCGCCTACTATCGCCCCTATCGAGGGCTTTTCATTCTCGATTTTTCCTGTGCCGTTTTCTCAGGTCTTCTCGAACTCGGCTTTCCCATGGCGGTGAAGCTTTTTGTCGATGTCTTGCTTCCTGCTTCGAACTGGCCGGTGATCCTTGCAGCATCGTGCGGCCTGCTGCTCGTCTACATCTTCAATACTGGCCTCATGGCGACTGTCACCTATTGGGGACATATGCTTGGCATCAATATCGAAACCGACATGCGCCGTGCAGCCTTCGACCACCTGCAGAAGCTCTCGTTCCGCTTTTTCGATAACCAGAAGACCGGTCATCTCGTCGGGCGCCTGACGAAAGACCTGGAAGAAATCGGCGAGGTTGCGCATCACGGACCGGAAGATCTCTTCATTGCGGTCATGACCTTTATCGGCGCCTTCCTGCTCATGCTTTCCGTCAATGTACCTCTGGCGTTGATCACGGCTGTCATCGTGCCTCTGACGGCGTGGGTGACGAGCCGTTATGGCACGCGCATGACGAACAATTTTCGCGCGCTTTACAGTCGTGTCGGGGCCTTCAACGCCCGCATTGAAGAAAATGTCGGCGGGATGCGCGTGGTCCAGGCCTTCGCCAATGAGAACCATGAGCGTGCGCTTTTTGAGAAGGACAATCAGCGCTACCGCCGTACCAAGCTGGATGCCTACAAGATCATGACGGCCAGCACTTCGCTGAGCTATATGAGCATGCGCCTGACACAGATGGTCATCATGATCTGCGGCGCCTGGCTGGTGTTGCAGGGCGATCTGACCAATGGCGGCTTCGTCAGCTTCCTTCTTTTGGTCAATGTCTTCTTTCGCCCGATCGAGAAGATCAACTCCGTCATAGAAACCTATCCCAAAGGTATTGCCGGCTTCCGCCGCTTCACCGAGCTTATCGATACCGAGCCGGACATTGCAGATGCGCCGGACGCGATTGATGCTCCGTGTCTTCGGGGTGATATCGTCTATAATGCCGTCAGCTTCGGCTACGCCGACGGTAAGCAGGTTCTGTCCCATATTGATCTGACGATCCGCGCCGGGGAAACGGTTGCCTTCGTCGGCCCATCGGGTGCGGGCAAGACGACCTTGTGCTCACTTTTACCGCGTTTCTACGAGGTGACGGCAGGCGCAATCACCATCGATGGCATCGATATCCGCAAGATGACGCTTGCTTCCCTGCGAAGCCAGATCGGTATCGTCCAGCAGGATGTGTTCATGTTCGGCGGCACCGTTCGCGAGAATATAGAATATGGGCGTCTCGGATCCAGCGACGAGGAAATCTGGGCAGCTGCGCAGCGGGCGCATCTGGATCAAGTGATCGACGCCATGCCCGACGGGATGGATACGGTGATTGGTGAGCGCGGCGTCAAGCTCTCGGGTGGACAAAAACAAAGGCTTGCGATTGCCCGCATGTTCCTGAAGAACCCGCCTATTCTCATTCTGGATGAAGCGACGTCCGCACTCGATACTGAAACAGAACGTGCGATACAGCAGTCGCTCGGAGAACTGGCGGAAGGACGCACGACGCTGATTATTGCCCATCGTCTTGCAACGATACGAGATGCGTCGCGTATCGTTGTGGTGGATACGAGCGGAATCGCTGAAAGCGGCAATCACCAAGAGCTTCTTGCGGCCAGGGGGCCTTACAGCCGTCTCTATGAGGCTCAGTTCGGCGCCGGTCTGATCGCATAGTCTGCTAAACGATCAATGCAGGACGATCGTCCTCACTCGGAAACTTTTTGCGGTCTATGGGCCCTCATGCAAAGCAAAACGCTCAGCACGACGGAGACGATTGCGATGCTCTCTATCGGCGTCGGCCCACGGTTTTCCCATAGGAAACCGTAGAGTAGAGCGAACAAGGTCTCGAACAAAATCATCTGTCCCACCATGGTGAGTGGTAGAAGCCGGCTCATGCGGTTCCACAGCGCGTTGCCGAAGATGGAGGCTGAAATGCCGAGGCCGACTGCGACCATCGTGAACTGTGCCCAGTCAGATCGGGGATGAGCAATGCCACCGAAAGCGAAGGCCGGTATGGCGAGAACGAGCGCGAGCCCTCCGGTGACGACGCCCGTCATCAAATTCCATTCATCAGCGCTGACGGCATGGAGACGGATGAGCCATCGCGCGTTGCCGACCGCAAAAGCCGTCCAGGATGCCAGTGCGCCGATGGCTGCTAACAACCCAATGAGTTTGCGGGCATCGAGCGCAGTGCCGTCATGCATCAGCGACTGCCAGGAGATCCCGATGATACCGACTGCACCCAGCAAGAGCGATGGCCAAAGGCGCTTCAGCGAGACTGCGCCGTGATCCATACTGCCGATGATGGTGACTGCCACAGGCAGAAAGCCGATAATGATCGATGTGAAGGCGACTCCACTCAGTTGAACAGCGGTGGAGATGAAAACGTAGTAGAGCAGGTTACCGACGAGACTGAGCCAAAGCAGGGCGGTCCATTCTGCTCGACCGAACTGCGCGGAGACGCGTTTGATCCTCGGCGCGATCAGCGCAAGCGCAATTATGCCGTAGGTGAGATAGCGCGCAGTCGAGAGTTGTAACGGTGTGAAACCTGCCGGGATGAGCTTGGGTGCAAGAAAAATCCCACCCCATAGCGCTCCCGCAAGCATTCCGTAAAATAGCCCCAAGCCTGTCTTGTTCATGCCATGCCCTCGCATTGATGGCGAGCGGTGTGCCATGGGCGCCGGAGACTGTCTTGACATAAACTCCTGAACGTCAGGAATTCATGGTGCGCCGATAGGCGGCAGGTGTGGTGCCGAGCAGTTTTTTCATGGCTCTGGTCAGCGCGGTCTGGTCGGAAAACCCCGCTCGCGCTGCTATCTCTGCAATCGGCAGGCTGGAGCTGGAGAGAAGGGCACAGATCTTTTTCATGCGCGACTGCGAAAGCAGTGCATGCGGCGTTGCCTCGAAGTATTCGAGAAACAGCGCATGGAGACGGCTTGCACTCAGTTCTACCTGTGACGCCATCTGTTCGACCGTCCAGTTTTTGAAAGGGTCGATCTCGATCAGCGCTTTCAGCGTCAGCAGGCGAGCGCCAACGTCCATCCGCTCATCGGTAAAGCTGCCGACCAGAAGTTCGGCCCACAGCCTCGTTGCGGAGCGATCATATTCTCCATCATGAATAGATCGCCGCATATGGCGCGCCACTGATGCTGAACGGCTCGTCAGATCGATGAATGGCTTGTTGCTGAACTTTGCAAGCGTCGCTTCCGGGACGTAACATTCGTTCAGATCGACGATAAGCGATCTGTTATTGTCAGAAGTGACGATGCTGTGTTTGACGTTGCCATTGATCAGTACAGCCTTGGAAGGCGAAAGCCGCTGCTGCAGACCGCCGACATCGATGTCCATCGAGCCAGATAGTGGCACGACTATCTGTACGAACGCGTGGCGCTCCTCAGGCCATTCTTTCGAATAGGAGCGAAGATCGACGGATGCGGCTTGCATGGACTTCCTCCCCCTCAAACACGAAAGTGGCCTTGAGGCCACTTTCTAACACGATGCTTCGACGACAGAAACAGGCGCTCAGGCTCCGGCTTCCTGCTTGACCGTCGATTCGCCGCGTTTGCGCTTGCGCAGAACCGGTTTGTTTTCCCGCGCCTCGCATTTCGCCACATCGATAAGGTAAGCCAGTACAGGCATGCTGTTCATCGAAGCGAGTTGCTTTGCGGATTCGAGAAGGTTGATGATGTTGGAGAAGTCGTCCATCGTGTCTCTCGGCTGGACCGATAGGTCCGTTTGTGGTTGGAAAACGCGCCAGACACGAAACCGCGCCAAATTGGAAGTTTGGCTCGGTTGCATCTCATGGCTGCAAACAATGTTCTAATTTAATAGCAATCCGCCCAGTAGGGTTGCAATAGCGATTTTCTAAGAACAGCTATGCAGGGGTGATGAGGATGATCATCGTCAACGACACAAGAGAGGCCGCCCAAATCATCAAAGCCTCCCGCCGTCTTCTCGTCATGGGGTGCTCCGGCAACGGCAAGAGCACGCTGAGCCGCCACCTCTCTGGTCACCTTGGACTGCCACATATCTCGTGCGATCGTGATATTTTCTGGCTCTCTGGCTGGAAGCTGAGACCAAGTCCGGAAATTGCCGAGCGCATGTCTGCATTCGTCGCTGGAGATCGTTGGATCATCGATGGCAACAGCCCCGGCACCTTGCCTCTTCGTCTTCCGCGAGCGGACGCCGTGATATGGTTGCGCTTCCCCCGTCTGGTATCTCTGACCAGCGTTGTGAAGCGCTGGCTCCGTTACCGCGGCAAGGTACGCCCGGAAATGGCCGAAGGCTGTCCGGAGAAAATTGATGCAAAGTTTCTGTCCTACATCTGGAACTTCGAAAGGGCCGAATCGCCAGAAATCGTTCGCCACCTTGAAGCTGCGCGCAGAGATTTACCGGTTATTGTTCTGAAGAGCTACCGGGAGACAAATCGCTTCTTGAGTGATCTGGACTTGGAAATCGGCATGACGCAGGAGGGTTAGGGGGCAAACGTGCCAAACTATATCAATGATGTCGTCAGTGCGGCGAGCTTGTTGCGACGCGCATCCCGCGTGCTGGTTGTCGGGTCGTCGGGTGCAGGAAAGACCACTCTGTCGCGGGCAGTGGTCCGGATTCTTGGGGGCGAGTATTTCTCGATCGATCGCGATGTCCGCTGGCTGCCGAATTGGAGGCAACGCGATCAATCTGAGCAATATCGCATCATAACCCATATAGTCGCACGCGACCGCTGGGTGCTGGACGGAAGCAATCCCTCGACTTTCGATGTCCGCTTGCCGAGAACGGACATCGTGATCTGGATGCGTCTGCCACGTATGATCTGCCTCGCAGGCGTCGCCCGTCGCGTCATGCGCAACTATGGACGAGTGCGGTCGGATATGGCGGAAGGTTGTCCCGAACCATTGCCGAACCTAGAATTCCTGACCTACATCTGGACATTCGAAAAACGCCACGCGCCGATCTTCGAACGTAATTTCGACCTCTACGGTCCTCAAGTGCCAATATTTCAGGTAAAATCGCGGGGCGAAGCGCGCCGCCTCCTTGATCTTATGAAGACTGCACCTTAATTCCGACGCATGCCGCAATTTGAAACACGCCGCCTCGTTAAACATTCTCCCGACCGGATGTACGATCTCGTCGCCGATGTGGAGAAATATCCAGAATTTCTGCCCCTTTGTGATGGGTTGACGGTGCGCTCCAAGAAGGAGCGCGACGGAAAGACCTTGCTGGTGGCGGATATGACGGTGGGCTACAAGGCCATTCGCGAAACGTTCACGACACAGGTTCTACTCAAACCGGAAGAACGCGCCATCGACGTCAAGTATCTCGACGGACCGTTCCGCTATCTCGACAACCGCTGGCGCTTCGAGCCGACCGATAATGGCGGATGCTCGGTGTATTTCTTCATCGATTACGAGTTCAAGAGCCGCCTTCTTGGCGCATTGATGGGCTCGATGTTTGACCGCGCATTCCGCATGTTCGCCGAGGCCTTCGAAGCGCGCGCCGACCGGATCTACGCCGAGTGAGACAGTTCCAGAACCATGTCCAGCGCTGTGTTGACGGTGGCGAGGCGCACTTCGTCGCGACTAAGATCGCCGTAGCGCATTTCGCGGTGAATCAACTCGCCATTGCGGCTCTTCGCGGCAAGATGCACCAGACCAACCGGCTTTGCCGCTGAGCCGCCACCGGGTCCAGCTATCCCTGTGACAGCGACAGAGACATGCGCGCGCGACCGAAATAGCGCGCCATGGGCCATCTGCAGAGCGGTCTCTCTGGACACGGCGCCATAAGCTTTAAGGGTATCTCGCGCTACGCCGAGCATCTCCATTTTGGCTTCATTGGTGTAGGTGATAAAACCGCGGTCGACGACGGCGGAAGAGCCGGAAATTTCGGTCAGTGCTCCCACGATCAATCCTCCAGTGCAGCTTTCAGCGGTCGATACCATGCGGCCATTCGCAGAATATGCTGCAATGATCTGGCGAGCCTTCTCCTCGATATCGTTAGAGAAAATACTCATAGAGGTCTCTTCTGATACACCACAGTCGCCGTCGCGATGGCAGCGATGCCTTCACGTCGTCCGACGAAGCCGATCGTCTCGTTGGTGGTTGCTTTGACAGAACACCGGTCGAGCGAGAGATCGAGAATGTCTGCCAGGTTCTCGCGCATGGCTTGGCGATGCGGACCTATGCGCGGTGCTTCTGCAATCAACGATATATCCGCATTCATGATCGTGCCACCGTTACCGCGCACGACCTTTGCCGCGTGTTCAAGAAAAATGCGCGAGGCGGCACCCTTCCATTGAGGATCGGAGGGTGGGAAATGATCGCCGATATCGCCAGCACCGCAAGTGGCAAGAAGCGCATCCGTCAAAGCGTGAAGAGCGACATCCGCATCCGAATGACCTTTCAGCTTTCGGTCATGAGGAATGAAGATGCCACAAAGAGTGACACCATCGCCGTCCTCCAACTGATGAACATCGTAACCATTGCCAGTGCGCACGTCCGGAAGTGCAGCAGAGAGTTTTTCATCAGCCATGGCAATATCTCGCTTCATAGTCAGTTTTACATTGTCGACGCTACCCTCGACGAGGCTCACCTGCAGACCGGACCACTCTGCAATCGAAGCGTCGTCGGTAAAATCATTCCGCCCGGATGACAGAGCGGTGCGATGCGCTGTGAGTATGGCTGAATACTGGAACGCCTGCGGTGTCTGTGCTGCAAAAAGCCCTTGACGGGAGACGGTTTCTTGCACCAGGCCGGCATCTCCACGCTTCAAGGTGTCAGTTACAGCCATCGCAGGAAGAACGGCGTCTGAACCGCTGTCGAGACGCTCTGCGATGCGATCCAGAAGTGCCTCGTTGATGAAAGGCCGGACCGCATCATGGATCATCACATGCGCGAGGTCTGCTTCTTTCAGCGCCTCGAGGCCTGCAAGAACGGATTGCTGTCGTGTTGCCCCACCGGTGACGACACTGATCCTATCGGAGGCCGCCAGACGAACCGCCACCGGCGCGAAAAGGGCGGCGTCATCCTGATGAATGACAACAACAATGGTAGCGGACCGTGGCCAGTCGAGGAATGTCTTCAGCGTATGTTCGATAACCGGCTTGCCGCCGATTGGCCGGTATTGTTTCGGACCTTCTTCCGGCGAGCCCGCACGTTCACCACGGCCCGCTGCGACAATGACGACACCGATTTTCATCTTGGATTTCCGCATTTCACCTATGCCGCTTCTGCAAGTGTTGCAGATTGACATGGGTGATCTAACGTTTCAAAAGCCGAATGGCCAGCCAAGATATGTCGATCTAATGGGACGAAATGTCTCTGTTGGCGAGCCGGCTCACAAAAGCAGGCGTAATCTGCGCCTAACGCCACTAAAAAACATGCAAAAAACGTGCGATGGCGCTTGGCAAGCGATGAAACGCTGTCTAAAAATAATGCAAAATTTATAACTGCATGAAAGATCGCCAATTGCATCTCCCGGCGCTGTCAGGCTCATTCAAGATTGGTCATGTCTCTGTCCGAAATCGGGCAGTGCTTGCGCCCATGTCTGGCGTGACGGATCTTCCTTTTCGTCAACTTGCCTGGCGGTTTGGTGCGGGTTTGGTCGTGACCGAAATGGTCGCCAGCCGAGAGCTGGTTGCAAACAAGGGCGAGTCCTGGGCGCGCCTGAGAAATGCCGGCATGACGCCACATATGGTTCAGCTCGCCGGGCGGGAAGCGCACTGGATGGCAGAGGCCGCAAAAATTGCTGCCGACAACGGCGCCGATATCATCGACATCAATATGGGCTGTCCCGCAAAAAAGGTTACCGGCGGCTATTCCGGCTCTGCGTTGATGCGCGATCCGGACCACGCGCTGACGCTTATTGAAGCGATGGTCGACGCAGTCGATGTGCCGGTCACAGTCAAGATGCGTCTGGGCTGGGATGAAAATTCCTTGAACGCGCCGGACATTGCAGCGCGCGCCGAAGCCGCGGGCGTAAGGCTGATCACCATCCACGGTCGTACCCGCATGCAGTTTTACGAGGGCAAAGCGGACTGGAATGCCATTCGCGCTGTCCGTGACGCTATTTCCGTACCGCTGATAGCCAATGGCGATGTAGAGACTGAAAGCGACGTGACCGAGATCTTGCTGCGGTCGGGTGCTGATGCGGTTATGGTGGGACGGGGCGCGCAAGGCCAGCCGTGGCTGCCCGCCGTTCTGGCCGGCCATGAGCCACCGGCACGGCAGGATATCGTCGATATCGCGATAGAGCACTACGAGATGATGCTGGAATTTTACGGACTCGAAGCCGGTCTTCGTCATGCACGCAAGCATCTCGGCTGGTATCTCGAACGTTTTGCCCCCTCAACCACGCCAGAGGAAAAGGTGCTTATGATGACATCGAAAAACACGCGCGAGGTTATCGCCGTGCTCGGCGGCGCACTTCGGCGCGGCGCCGACGACGATGCCGCAAGGAAGGCCGCATGAGTGGTGGAAACTCATATGAGCCAGGCACCAATCTCCTGGCCACGGCGGTTCTGAACGCCGTTCAAAACCCAGTCATTCTGGTGAATGCCGAAGGATTCGTCGCCTTCGCCAACTGGGAGGCCGAGGCTTTTTTCGGAGCAAGCGCAGCTCATCTGGCTCGCTATCGGATCTCCACTCTTATCCCGTTCGGCAGTCCACTTCTGGCACTGATCGATCAGGTTCGCGAAAGGCGCGCTCCTGTGAATGAATATCGCGTCGATCTGTCGTCGCCGCGCTTAGGCCAGGACAAGCTTGTCGATCTTTACGTCGCGCCCGTCGTCAGCGAGCCGGGCTCGGTCGTCGTGGTGTTCCAGGAAAGGTCTATGGCCGACAAGATAGACCGCCAACTGACGCATCGTGCTGCCGCACGCTCCGTTACCGGTCTTGCATCAATGCTCGCCCACGAAATCAAGAATCCGCTCTCCGGGATCAGAGGCGCTGCGCAACTGCTTGAAACCTCCGTTCCGGACGAAGACAGAGCTCTAACCCGTTTGATCTGCGACGAAACCGATCGTATTGTCTCGCTGGTTGACCGCATGGAGATTTTCTCGGACGAGCGGCCGGTGGATCGTGTTCCGGTCAATATCCATTCGGTGCTCGATCATGTTAAAGCCGTGGCCAAGGCGGGCTTCGCGCGCAACATCAAGATCACTGAGAATTATGACCCGTCGCTTCCTCCGGTCTACGCAAACCGCGATCAGCTGGTGCAGGTCTTCCTCAATCTCGTGAAGAATGCTGCCGAGGCGGTGGGTAACCAACAAGACGGCGAAATTATTCTCACGACAGCCTATCGTCCCGGCATTCGCCTGTCCGTCGCAGGCAGCCGAGAGCGCATTTCTCTGCCGCTCGAATTCTGTGTGCATGACAATGGTCCGGGCGTGCCGTCCGATCTTCTGCCGCATCTCTTCGACCCCTTCATCACCACCAAGACAAATGGTTCCGGCCTGGGCCTGGCTCTGGTGGCAAAGTTGATCGGCGCGCATGGCGGCATTATCGAGTGCGACAGCCAAAATCATCGCACGACATTCCGCGTCCTGATGCCCGTCTCTCCCGAGGTCGCGCCGGACGACAGCATTATACCGAACACGACAGGGTCCAATCCATGACAGCAACGATTCTCGTGGCCGATGATGATGCGGCTATCCGCACCGTTCTGAACCAGGCGCTGAGCCGCGCCGGTTACGATGTGCGCATAACCTCCAATGCCGCGACACTGTGGCGCTGGGTTTCGGCGGGCGAGGGCGATCTTGTCATTACGGATGTGGTGATGCCCGACGAGAACGCCTTCGATCTTCTGCCACGCATTAAGAAAGCGCGGCCTGAGCTTCCTGTGTTGGTTATGAGTGCGCAGAACACCTTCATGACCGCCATCAAGGCGTCTGAAAAGGGCGCGTATGATTACCTGCCGAAGCCGTTCGACCTGACAGAATTGATCGCCATCATCGGCAGGGCCCTCTCCGAACCGAAGCGCAAGCCTGCCAAACTCGATGACGATATGCAGGATGGCATGCCTCTCGTCGGACGCTCTGCTGCAATGCAGGAAATTTATCGCGTCCTGGCCCGCCTGATGCAGACGGATCTGACGCTAATGATCACCGGCGAGTCCGGAACCGGCAAGGAGCTGGTGGCGCGCGCGCTGCACGATTACGGCAAGCGTCGCAATGGTCCCTTCGTTGCTATCAACATGGCGGCGATACCGCGCGACCTGATCGAGTCGGAATTGTTCGGCCACGAAAAGGGCGCTTTCACCGGCGCGCAGAACCGCTCGACCGGTCGGTTCGAGCAGGCCGAGGGCGGCACGCTGTTTCTCGACGAAATCGGCGATATGCCGATGGACGCACAGACCCGTCTGCTGCGCGTGCTTCAACAGGGCGAGTACACCACCGTTGGCGGACGCACGCCAATTCGCACAGATGTGCGTATCGTGGCAGCCACCAATAAGGATCTGAAACAGTCGATCAACCAGGGTCTCTTCCGTGAGGATCTGTATTACCGGTTGAATGTTGTCCCGCTACGCCTGCCGCCTCTTCGTGACCGCGCTGAGGATATTCCCGATCTTGTTCGTCATTTCATCCAGACCGGCGAGAAGGAAGGTCTTGAGGGCAAACGCTTCGAGGGTGAGGCGCTGGAACTGATGAAGGCCTATGCATGGCCAGGCAACGTCCGTGAGCTTGAGAACCTGATCCGTCGTCTGATGGCGCTTTACCCGCAGGAAGTCATTACCCGGGAAATCATCGAGCAGGAACTGCAGTCGGATGTTCCAGACAGCCCGATCGACAGGACGACCGTCCGCAACGGCAATCTGACGATCTCTCAGGCCGTGGAAGAGAATATGCGGGAGTATTTCTCCAGCTTCGGCGAGAATCTGCCGCCGCCCGGTCTTTACGACCGCGTCCTGCACGAAATGGAGTACCCGTTGATCCTGGCAGCCCTGACCGCAACGCGCGGCAACCAGATCAAGGCCGCGGATTTGCTTGGCCTCAACCGCAATACGTTGAGGAAAAAAATCCGTGAACTCGGCGTTTCCGTGTATCGCAGCTCCCGTACTACCTGAGCGTATTGACAATACGCTCACCGTCGTTGCATTTTCGCCACAAACTGTTGCTTGAAAAACACTGAGACATCATAGATTCGCAAATGGCGAAGAATGATGCGGGCTGTGGCGTTGCTGCCAATCACGGCGGCTTAGGAATGATGATCGATGCGTAAACCTGTCGCCGAAGGAAGAGCCGACGAGCAAGCGGCGGGGATGGTGATAGCCGACCGCCGGATGTCGTTCGCGCTGCCCGGTCTCGTTCTCGCAGGCGTAGCGTTGATCTGTGCCATCGTGACACTGATCGTGCTGCTGGGCCTGACGCCGATTGCGCCTACCTCCAACGTGGTGATCGCGTCCGTCGTCATCAATTCGATTTTCGTCATCGGGCTGATGTATCTTATCGGCCGCGAAATCAGCCGCCTCTTGAAGGCACGCCGCAAGGGTAGAGCTGCTGCTCGCTTGCACGTTCGCATCGTGGTGCTATTTTCCATAGTCGCCATCACGCCCGCCGTTTTGGTTGCGATCTTCGCCAGTCTGACGCTTAATGTCGGTCTAGACCGCTGGTTTGCGTTGCGCACGCAGGCGATCATCGATTCCTCCAGCAACATCGCTCAGGCCTATATGCTGGAAAATGCCGGTTATCTTCAGGGGCAAACCCTCTCCATGGCGACCGATCTCGATCGTAATCGCGCACTTTTCTATCTCGACCGGACGGGTTTCGTCGATCTGATGACGCGCCAGGCGAAAGGACGCGGCATGCTCGGAGCGTTCCTGGTGCAGGCCGATGGTGACGCGGTCGTCCAGGCCGATATAAAGACGGAACGTCCTCTGCCCGCGATCCCGTCTGATGCTCTCCAGAAGGCGGCTGCTGGCCAACCGACGCTCATTCCGCCCGGTGTTACCAATCTTGTAGGCGCGATCATCAAGCTCGAGGGCATCAACGGGACATTCCTCTACACCGTCCGAGCCGTCGATCCGAAGGTCATGTCGGCCATGCGGCTGATGGAGGAAAACCGTGCCGAGTACAAGGCAATGGAATCCGGTCGTGCGCCGTTACAGATCGCCTTCGCAATTCTCTATCTCGGTTTCGCGCTGATCGTACTTCTCGCCGCGATCTGGACGGCGATCGCGGTGGCTGACCGTATCGTTCGGCCTATCCGTCTGCTCATCAGTGCAGCCGACAGCGTTGCGACTGGCAACCTGCATGTGCTTGTGCCGGTCCGTGCCATCGATGGCGACGTCGGTCGCCTGTCCCGCACCTTCAACAAGATGATTTCGGAAATTCGCAGCCAGCAGGAAGAAATCATCGAGGCGAAAGACGACATAGACGACCGCCGGCGCTTTATCGAGGCGGTGCTGTCTGGTGTGACGGCGGCAGTCATCGGTGTAGACGAGAACCGCACCATCACCATCGTCAATCCGTCCGCGGAAGAGTTTCTGGCTCTGCCATCCTCCGAACTCGTCGGCGCACCGCTTTCCGTCGCCGCCCCCGAAATCGAAAACGTCCTAGCAGAGGCGTCCGCATCCGGGCGGGTCGATTTCCGTCAGCAGATCAACATCATGCGGCGCGGCAAGGAACGAACGCTCAGTGTTCAGGTCACGCGGGAAGACGCTCGTGATGGACGCGAATCCCATGTGATCACGCTGGACGACATTACCGACCTCGTTATCGCGCAACGCTCTACCGCATGGTCGGACGTTGCACGTCGCATTGCCCACGAAATCAAGAACCCGCTGACGCCGATCCAGCTTTCGGCAGAGCGGATCAAGCGCCGCTTTGGCAAGCAGATAGACGACAATGATCGGGCAATTTTCGACCAGTGTACCGACACCATCGTACGTCAGGTCGGTGACATAGGTCGCATGGTGGATGAATTCTCCGCTTTTGCCCGCATGCCGAAGCCGACCAAGGAGCGCTCCGATCTGCGTGACGTGCTGAAGGACGCAACCTTTCTCAGAGAAATGGGCGCAAGCCACGTGACCTTCGCGACACAGCTTGGCGATGCCCCCCTGGAGGGCATGTTCGATTCGCGCATGCTTGGACAAGCATTCGGCAATCTCATCAAGAATGCGACGGAGGCTATCGAAGCCATCGATGCCGCAGAAGGACGCGAGGGCCGCATTCTGGTCCGCGCGGATTTCGACGAGGCGAACAACCGGTTCGTAGTGGACGTCATCGACAATGGCAGGGGCCTGCCTGTCGAGAACCGCCACCGCATTCTCGAACCTTATATGACGATGCGGGATAAGGGCACCGGTCTGGGCCTCGCCATCGTCAAGAAAATCATTGAAGAACACGGCGGTCATCTCGAATTGCACGACGCGCCCGCCGATTTCGATCATGGCCATGGTGCCATGATCAGGGTGCTGTTGCCGCGTGTAGACGCGGTTGGCGGCCAAACGGACAAGGAAATGGCATATGGCATCTGATATTCTGGTCGTCGACGACGAGGCCGACATCCGTGAGATCGTTGCGGGCATTCTGTCGGATGAGGGGCATGAAACACGCATGGCGCATGACAGCGACAGCGCGCTGGCTGCGATTTCCGAGCGCGTTCCACGTCTGATCTTCCTCGACATCTGGATGCAGGGAAGCAAGCTGGACGGTCTGGCGCTCCTCGATGAAATCAAGAACAGGCATCCCGATCTGCCCGTGGTTATGATTTCAGGTCACGGAAATATCGAAACTGCGGTCAACGCCATCAAGCGTGGTGCCTTTGACTTCATCGAGAAACCCTTCAAAGCGGATCGCCTGATCCTGATCGCCGAGCGTGCGCTCGAAAACTCAAAGCTGAAGCGTGAGGTTCAGGAACTGAAGAAGCGCACCGGCGATGCTGTCGAGTTGATCGGTGCATCGCTTGCTGTTTCCCAATTGCGCCAGACCATCGATCGTGTGGCGCCGACCAATAGCCGCATCATGATCCTTGGTCCTTCCGGCTCTGGCAAAGAGCTGGTGGCGCGCATGATCCATAAGAAGTCGTCGCGCGCAACGGGCCCCTTTGTGGCTCTCAATGCAGCAACCATCACGCCGGAGCGCATGGAGATTGCGCTTTTTGGCACCGAAGGTTTGCCCGGTCAGCCGCGTAAGGTCGGCGCGTTGGAAGAAGCCCATCGCGGCGTTCTTTACCTTGATGAAATCGGCGAAATGCCGCGCGAGACGCAGAACAAGATTTTGCGCGTTCTCGTCGATCAGCAGTTCGAACGCGTCGGCGGTGGCAAGCGTGTCAAGGTCGATGTCCGCATCATCTCATCGACCGCCCTCAATCTCGAAAATCTGATCGCCGAGGGACTGTTCCGCGAAGATTTGTATCATCGCCTGGCCGTCGTTCCGGTCAAGGTGCCAGCGCTGTCCGAGCGTCGTGAGGACATACCGTTTCTGGTGGATATGTTCATTCGCCAGATTTCCGAACAGGCCGGTATTCGCCCTCGCAAGATCGGTGATGACGCCATGGCTGTTTTGCAAACGCATGATTGGCCGGGCAACATCCGCCAGCTCCGCAACAATATCGAGCGCTTGATGATTCTTGCGCGTCCGGAAGGCGGAGACACGTCGATCACTGCTGACATGCTACCATCCGACATCGGCGATATGCTGCCGAAGATCGCCGCGCAGGGCGACCAGCACATTATGACGCTTCCCCTTAGAGAAGCCCGTGAAATGTTCGAGCGCGACTATCTTGTGGCGCAGATCAACCGCTTCGGTGGCAACATCTCTCGCACCGCGGAGTTCGTCGGCATGGAGCGGTCCGCCCTGCATCGCAAACTCAAATCGCTTGGCGTGTAATGAGCGCATGCGCTACGCGTTCTCTATATAGTCCGGGAGAGGGCGCATGAGGGTCATCATTTGCGGAGCGGGGCAGGTGGGTTACGGCATTGCCGAGCAGCTGTCCCGAGAAGACAACGAAGTCTCGGTCATCGACACTTCTGCCGAACTTATTTCAGCAATCACCGAAACGCTTGACGTTCGTGGCTATGTCGGTCACGGCTCGCATCCGGATGTTCTGGCGAAGGCCGGTGCTGATCAGGCCGATATGATCATTGCCGTCACGCTTTATGACGAAATCAATATCGTTGCGTGCGAGGTCGCGCACGCACTTTTCAGTGTCCCGACAAAGATCGCTCGTATTCGAGATCAGAGTTATCTCGCACCCGAATATGGCGACCTCTTCAGTCGCGAGAACATGTCCATCGATGTGACGATCTCGCCCGAAATTGAAGTCGGCAAGATGGTCCTGCGGCGGATCGCGTTTCCAGGGGCGACGGACGTGGTGCGTTTTGCCGATGACAATGTATCCATGCTGGCAATCGAATGCATGGAGGATTGTCCCGTCGTCAATACGCCATTGCAGCAGTTGAGCCAGCTCTTTCCAGACCTTGTGGCAACCGTCGTCGGTGTATTTCGTAACGGGCACCTGAAGTCGGTCGATTCATCCGAGCAATTGCGCACGGGCGATCTCGCCTATGTCATCTGCCAACGCCAACATGCGCGTCGCACGCTTGGTCTTTTCGGACACGTAGAGCAGGAAGCGCACAAGATCGTCATCGCCGGCGGCGGCAATATCGGACAATACGTAGCGCGCTCCATCGAGCAATTGCAGCCAAAGACGCGCGTCAAGATCATCGAGTTCAATCGCGACAAGGCCATTGCCGCCTCTGAAAATCTTAACTCGACGATCGTTCTGCACGGCTCAGTCTTGGATCAGAAAATCCTTCATCAGGCCGATATCCAGGATGCCGACCTGATCGTGACACTGACCAATAACGACCAGACCAATATTCTCGGCGCCGTCATGGCCAAGCAGATGGGCTGCAAGTCGAACCTGGCGTTGTTGAACGCGAGCTCTTTTCATGATGCGGCAAAATCACTGGCTCTGGATGCGTATATCAATCCTCGAGCGGTAACGATTTCCCGGGTCCTGCAGCATGTTCGCAAGGGCCGCATTCGCTCTGTCTACGCAGTGCAGCGTGGCAATGGCGAAATCATCGAGGCCGAGGCACTCGAAACCTCTCCGCTCGTTGGACAGGCTTTGCGTGAGATCGATCTTCCTGAGGGCATTCGGATAGGTGCTGTCTATCGCGACAAGATGGTTTTGCGGCCGGATGGGAATATGAAAATCAAGGCCAAGGACCGGGTCATCCTGTTCGCCTCGGCAGACTCCGTGCGCGATGTCGAACAACTATTTAGAGTGTCGCTGCAGTACTTCTAGCTCGGTAGGAGAACGCCCTGCATCTGCGTCATATCAGAAAATAGAGTAAGTTTTTCGACATTGCGGAAGACATCGCGATTTGGTACCAGAGTTTCACCCACTGGCAGGGGGCTTGGCCAGAGGAATAGCATTATTGATTATTTGAATTCCCGGTCTCCCATCCGGGCAAAAAAGAAAGAAGCGGCGCTATGGCGGAACGTTCTCAAAACCTGCAAGATCTTTTTCTCAACACTGTTCGTAAGCAGAAGATTTCGTTGACTATTTTCCTGATCAACGGCGTCAAGCTGACGGGTGTTGTGACGTCTTTTGACAATTTCTGCGTGCTTTTGCGCCGCGATGGACACTCGCAGTTGGTCTACAAGCATGCGATTTCCACCATCATGCCGGGCCAGCCGATGCAGATGTTCGAAACAGAAGAAGGCGCCGCCTGATTCACCGTTACTAAGACGTTCCCGGCATTCGGCCCTGCGACAATCGACAACGGAACTCTTGATCGAGCTCCGTTGTTTTTGTTGTGCATCTGCCTATATGTCAGACTGGCACCCCAAAATTGAAAGGCCAGCACATTCCTACGCGTGATACGTCGAACGAATCCATAATTCCCGAGCTTGAAAAGCGCCGCGACGACATGCGCGCGGTCGTTCTTGTGCCGCAGCTGAAGCAGCAGCGCGATAACCGCGAGGCGACTGCGACCACGCCGATGCGATCAATGGAAGCAAAGCTTGAAGAGGCCAAAGGTCTGGCGCTCGCCATCGATCTTACGGTCACGCAGGGATTGATCGTTCCCGTCAACCAACCTCGTCCCGCCACGCTCTTCGGCACAGGCAAGATTGAGGAAATTGGCCATCTTCTGGACGAGACGGATGCTGGTCTCGTCATCATCGACCATCCTTTAACGCCTGTTCAACAGCGCAATCTGGAAAAGCAGTGGAACTCGAAGGTTATCGACAGGACCGGTCTCATCCTGGAAATCTTCGGGCGCAGAGCGTCGACGAAAGAAGGGACGCTTCAGGTCGACCTAGCCCATCTCAATTACCAGAAAGGACGCCTCGTCAGAAGCTGGACCCACCTTGAACGTCAGCGCGGCGGTGCGGGCTTCATGGGCGGTCCGGGTGAGACGCAGATTGAGGCGGACAGGCGTCTTCTTCAGGAGCGTATCGTGCGCCTTGAGCGTGAGCTGGAGCAGGTCGTGCGAACCCGCCAGCTTCACCGCGCCAAGCGTCGCAAGGTTCCGCATCCAATCGTGGCCCTTGTCGGTTATACCAATGCCGGGAAATCGACGCTCTTCAATCGTATCACAGGCGCTGGGGTCCTTGCCGAGGACATGCTTTTCGCCACGCTGGACCCCACGCTTCGCCGCATGAAACTTCCGCATGGGCGCACCGTCATTCTTTCAGACACGGTTGGCTTCATTTCCGATCTGCCAACCCACTTGGTCGCCGCTTTCCGCGCGACGCTAGAAGAGGTGTTGGAAGCCGACCTCGTTCTGCATGTGCGAGACATGTCGGATCCCGACAATGCCGCACAGGCGGGAGACGTCATGCGCATTCTCGCAGATCTCGGCATTGATGAGAAAGTCGCTGAGGAACGCATCATAGAGGTGTGGAACAAGGTAGACCGTCTTGAGCCGGATGCGCATGATGCGATCCTGCAGAAGGCGGACGGCCGGGCCAATGTTCGCGCGGTATCTGCACTGAGCGGTGAGGGCGTCGACGCGCTGATGGACGACATATCGGTTCGGCTATCCGGTGTGTTGACTGAAACGACGATCGTTCTGAGTATCGATCAACTTTCGCTTCTGTCCTGGGTGTATGACAATGCTATCGTGGATGGGCGTGAGGACCGTGAGGATGGTTCGGTCGTGCTCGATATAAGATTGTCTGAAGAGCAGGGCGCTGCACTTGAACGGAAGCTGGGACTGACCGTCAAGTCGCAGGCAGAGGAGTGGGAGCGCTAAGCCGGCTTGAGAAGACATAGTCTCGTGCTACTACATAAGCCTTATGCTAGAGATATTGATAATTCTACGCAATTTTCAGCAATGCGATAGGAATAGGGTGCCGGTCGGCCAGCATTTATGACGTGAGCGAGTATTGATGTTACCCGAGCTGGACCTTCCGACTGTTCTTATTTTGCACAAGCTTTCCTTTGTGGTTGCCGCGCTCTGTTTCATCTATGTGCGGTCTCGATCCAGAGAAAGTGTTGGCCTAGGGCTCCTTGCTATAGGTTTTTCCCTTGTCGCGACCGCATCAATCCTCGTCAGTGTTCAGGCTTTCGTTCCACAACACGAAGCCCTCTGCGCCTCTGCGGGGACATTGGTCGGTCTTATCGGATACGCCGTGTTTTGGCTTGGGATGTGCCGTATCAGCCGGCAGCGCAAAACAAACCGAGAGTGGCTCGTTTTGTTTCTACCCGTCGTCGTCTGTCTACTGCTTCTGGTTTCCG
Organism: Rhizobium sp. 22-785-1; assembly: GCF_053521965.1. Lineage (NCBI taxonomy): Bacteria > Pseudomonadati > Pseudomonadota > Alphaproteobacteria > Hyphomicrobiales > Rhizobiaceae > Rhizobium > Rhizobium sp. 22-785-1. Next base: position 93,773 of record NZ_JBNWDI010000001.1, read on the forward strand.
GTCTCTATCAGTTTTCGCAGTCCAGGACGATCGCATTTCAGGCTACCGCTGCAGCGATGCTGCTCGCCTGCGCATGGATCGTCTATGCCGATAATGTCGCTGAACCACTGCCTGTCAGGAAGCCACTGGCAATATCGATATTCATTGTCGCTGCTCTGATGATCCTGGTGGCGGTCGGCGTTTCGCTGCCGCGCTCTGCCGTAAGCATCCCGCGAAATGCGTTTTTTGCCTCCATCGTCTGTCATTTCGCTATTGCTTTTTTCGTCATGGCTCTCGTCAAGGAACGCGCGGAAGAGCGCCTTCAAAGGCTGGTTGGGCTCGATGTTTTGACTGGCGTGCCAAACAGACACTCCTTCAGTGCGCGTCTTCCACAGACGGTACGATACGGCGATGCGATCGCTATGATCGATATCGACCACTTCAAGCATATCAACGATAACTTCGGTCATCTGGCCGGCGATGAGATACTGGCCCGTGTTGCCAGGGAGCTTTTCACCCGAATTCGTCCGGTAGACAGTTTCGCCCGCTTTGGTGGAGAGGAATTCATTCTCTTTCAGCCCGGCATGGGTAAGGATGACGCGGTTGCGCTGGCGGGTTCGCTCCAAAAGATCGTGAGCTCCTTACAACATGAGATCGACGATCAAATGGTAACGGCAACATTGAGTATCGGGGTAGCAGTCTGCGACGACAGGGCGGGTACCGCCATGTCGCTGATCAAGAAAGCCGATATCGCGCTCTATGCATCGAAGTCATCCGGCCGTAACCGCGTGACGCTATATCAACCCGATCATTTCACAGACAAGCAGTTCCAGGAGCGGATTGGCTATTCGTAGCGTTCCTCAGGTCCGCATCAGGCAAGCAGAGATTGCTAAACGTCAAGCTTTCGCTCGATCTCCTTGGCGGCCTGCCATAGCGCTTCCATTCTCTCCAGACTAGCCGCCTCCAATGTCTCACCGGATTCTGTGAGCGAGGTTTCGATGTGCCTGAAACGCCGTCTAAACTTTGTATTGGTGCCACGCAGCGCGTTTTCGGAATCGGTTTTGACATGACGGCCAATATTGACGACAGCAAAGATAAGATCACCGAGTTCGTCACTGATACGGCTCGTATCGCCTTCTGCGAGAGCCTGCCTCAGCTCTCCGATTTCCTCTTCGATTTTGTCCAGGATCGGTTCGGCGGCAGACCAGTCGAAGCCAACGCGCGCCGCCTGCTCCTGAAGCTTTAAAGCCTCGGTCAGGGCAGGCTGGCTGCGCTGTATGGAGCCGAGGAAACCCGCTTTGGGATCTTCGCTGATGCCGCGTCGAGCGCGCCGTTCCAAACGCTCGCGCTTCTCAGCGCTTTTGATCTGATCCCATTGTAGTTTGACGGATTCAGGCGTGTCCGCATCCGATACCGCGAAGACATGCGGGTGCCGGCGGATCATTTTGGAGGTAACGGCATGAACCACATCTTCGAACGAAAATGCCCCCATTTCCTGCGCAATGCGGGAGTGAAAGACCACCTGTAGCAGCAGGTCGCCCAGCTCCTCGCAAAGATCGTCCATATCGTCGCGTTCGATCGCGTCCGCCACCTCATATGCTTCCTCGATCGTATAGGGTTTGATCGTCTCGAATGTCTGGACAATATCCCACGGGCAACCTGTTTCAGGATGTCGCAACGCCTCCATGATTTCGATGAGACGGGCGATATCTTTCGAGGCTTCCATGGCGTTGCTTTCCGGGCTGTCAGTTCAAAGGGATGTTGTTGTCGGATTTGCCCGACTGATAGCTGTTGGAAAGACGATTATATACGGCTTTGATCCGCGAAGTCTGCTCCCGCAGCTTTGTTTTTGCCGGTTCGTCCGCTGCTTCTACCAGATCTGCGATAAAGTACGAATTCCAAAACGCATTGCTGCGCCTATAGCCTCCAGGCTCCAAACCGAAGACTTCCTTCAGTATTTTCAGATCGTGCGGGATGGCGAATGCATCGCGGGAATCTTCATGGCTGAAGAAAGAATAGAAATTGTCGAACCCCGCCCAGGTTATCGCCGACATGCACATCGTACAGGGTTCATGGGTGGAAAGGAAAATCAGGTCCTTTGTGGCGGGCTTCTGACCGAGTTCGTAGAAGCGTTTGAGCGTATGCACCTCTCCGTGCCAGAGCGGATTTTCGAGCTCGTTATTGGTTTCGGCAATCACCAGCGAGAAATCCGATTTACGCAGGATTGCGGCTCCGAAGACCTTGTTGCCCAAGGATACACCACGGGTCGTCAAAGGCAGGATATCGTGCTCTATAACGTCGAGGAGGCGAGAGGCTAGAGTTTGCTCTGTCAAGATAATACCCTTGTTCGTTTGTCTGAGGTGTTGGATCGGCGAGAGTCGATGAGCCCGAGAAATATAGAATTTTTATAGAAAATACAGGTCTTTGGATGGTGTTGCCGCTCGGTCGCGCGGTTGCTTTTCCTCAAAAACACGGCTTGCCGGAGAATAATAATCTACGGCATTATAATGAAGGAATTTTCGTGCCTTCAACCTTTTTAATCGATAAGCGATATTGCGCCCATGCTTGAAACACCAGCCTCTCGTAGCGACGAACGCCTGACGACATTTCCGACCTTTTTCAAGGTAGAGGGGAAACACGTCGCCGTGTTCGGCAATGGCGATGAGGCCTACGCGAAAGCACGTCTTCTCTCGAATACGAATGCGCAGATCGTCGCTTTCTCTGACCAGCCGCAGACCGATTACGCTGCATTCCTCGATAAGGAGCAGATTAGGGTTGTGGCCGAACCATTCGACGCCCGTCAGGTCGAGGGTATGACACTAGTTTTCGCAGCGACCGGCGACGACGTCCTGGACCGGGAGATCGTAGATGTGGCGAGGGCGAAGTCCATCCCCGCTAACGCCGTCGATCAGCCCGGCTATTGCGATTTCTATACGCCTGGCCTCGTGTCGCGCGCGCCACTTGCTGTGGCCATTTGCACCGAGGGTGCAGGTCCCGTACTCGGCCAGATCGTCCGTGCGCGCATCGATCAGATGTTGGCGCCGTCCCTTGGTCGTCTGGCTCGTCTGGCGGTCGAATATCGTGACGCGGCAGAACGCAGCATTCCAAAGGGCGCTCTGCGCCGAAATTTCTGGCGCCGCTTTTTCTCCGGTAGCGTGGCGGATGCCGTCGCCCAGAACGACGTCGATGCTGCCCGTCAAGCTGCCGAGAAACTTCTTCTCTCGCCGGAAAGCCCAGAAGGTTACGTGTGGCTGGTGGGTGCAGGTCCCGGCGCAGAAGACCTGCTGACGCTTCGGGCGCAGCGCGTGCTGATGCAGGCGGATGTCATCGTGTATGACGCTCTTGTCCCTCAGGAAATCGTCAATATGGGCCGTCGCGACGCGGAGCGTCTGTCAGTCGGTAAGCGCAAGGGCTGTCATTCCAAGTCCCAGTCGGACATCAATCGTCTTCTCGTGTCGCTTGGGCTGCAGGGCAAGCGTGTGGTTCGGCTGAAGTCGGGCGATCCGCTCGTTTATGGTCGCGCGGCGGAGGAAATGGCGGCGTTGCGCGAAGCCGGTATCGGCTACGAGGTCGTTCCTGGCATAACATCTGCCTTCGCTGCTGCGGCAGATTTCGAATTGCCATTGACGCTGCGTGGCGTTGCGTCCTCGCTGATCTTCACGACTGGTCATGACCTGGCTGGGGATATTTTGCCGGACTGGGCACGTCTTGCCGTGTCGGGTGCCACAATTGCCGTCTACATGGGTCGAAGCGTTGCGGCCTCGGTCGCCAAAAGGCTGATGAGCGCGGGGCTGAGTGAAGAAACCACGGTCGCGGTGATAGAGAATGCGAGCCGCAGCTATCGTCGCCTGATGCATGGCACGCTCAAAGATTTGCCGGACCTCGAGCATCGCGACGAGTTGACGGGTCCGGTCATGGTCATCATTGGCGACGCGGTCGCCGGTGCGAATTTCGAAAGGTCCGAAGCCTTGGCGAAGTCACCGCTCAATGCGCATGTCGGACAGGAGTATGCAAATGGTTGATAAGGTACTGACGGCCAATCGTCTGAGCGATGGCATCGCCGTCTGGCTGGATGCAAATGGCGAATGGAACGAGGACCTGCAATCCTCTCTCGTTGCGCGTCATGCGGAAGCCGTCGCTTCGCTGGAGGAGATCGGAAAGCGCGATTTCTCCGCCAACAAGGTTGTGGACGTCAACATTGTCGACGTAGCGGAGGAAAACGGTCGTCTTTGGCCGACGCGTCTGCGTGAGCGCATTCGCGCAGCGGGCCCCACAATCGAATATGCTACAGGTTACAAGCCTGCCGACGCAGCCTTTATCGCAGTCTGAGGAATATCATGTATCGTTATGACGAGTTCGACCACGCCTTCGTAAAGGGTCGCGTGGAACAGTTTCGTGATCAAGTGGAGCGTCGCCTGTCGGGTGAGCTGGCCGAAGATGCGTTCAAGCCCTTGCGTCTGATGAATGGCGTCTATCTCCAGCTACATGCCTATATGCTACGCGTCGCGATTCCCTACGGAACGCTGAACTCCAAACAGATGCGTATGCTGGCGCATATCGCGCGCAAATACGACCGTGGCTATGGTCACTTCACCACTCGTCAGAACATCCAGTACAACTGGCCGCGTCTGGCGGATACGCCCGCCATTCTGGATGAGCTGGCGAGCGTTGAAATGCATGCACTTCAAACGTCCGGCAACTGCATTCGCAACGTCACCGCCGATCATTTCGCCGGCGCTGCGGCGGACGAGGTCGCCGATCCGCGCCCTTACGCGGAAATCCTGCGCCAATGGTCTTCCGTGCACCCGGAATTCTCGTTCCTGCCGCGCAAGTTCAAAATCGCCGTGACCGGTGCGAAGCGCGATCGCGCCGCCATTCAGGTTCACGACATTGGCCTGCACCTGAAGAAGAACGACAAGGGCGAAATCGGCTTTGCCGTTTATGTCGGCGGCGGGCAGGGCAGAACCCCGATGATCGCCAAGAAGATCCGCGATTTCCTGCCCGAAGAGGATTTGCTGTCCTACACCACTGCAATCATGCGCGTGTACAATCTGCATGGTCGTCGCGACAACAAATATAAGGCCCGTATCAAGATCCTCGTGCATGAGACCGGCGCGGAAGAACTCACGCGCCAGGTGGAGGCGGAGTTTGTTCACCTGAAAAATGGCGAACTGAAACTTCCAGATGGCGATATCGCAGCGATCACCACCTATTTCGCGCCGCCTCAGCTAAGGGACCGCCCGGAAAGCTGGGAGAGCCTCGCCCGCTGGAAGAAGACGGACGCGGATTTCGCCCGCTGGGTCGACCAAAACGTTCAGCCGCACAAGCATCCGGATTATGGGATGGTGACGGTCTCGCTGAAGCCTATTGGCGGCATTCCGGGAGATGCGTCGGACGAACAGATGGACGTGGTCGCTGATATTGCTGCGGAATATGCCTTCGACGAAATCCGCATCAGCCACGAGCAGAACATCATTCTCCCACACGTTGCCCTTGCAGATTTGGAGCCGGTATACCGCGCGCTACAGGGCGCGGGTCTTGCAACAGCGAATGCAGGCCTCATTACGGATATCATTGCCTGTCCCGGTCTGGACTACTGCGCGCTCGCCAATGCGCGCTCCATTCCGGTCTCGCAGGAAATTTCCAGACGTTTCGGTGCAGCTGAGCGTCAGGCGGAAATCGGTGAATTGAAGATCAAGATTTCCGGCTGTATCAACGCCTGTGGTCACCACCATGTTGGCCATATCGGCCTGCTGGGCGTCGAGAAGAAGGGTGCTGAACTTTATCAGATAACCCTTGGTGGTTCCGGCGATGAGAATTCCTCGATCGGCGAAATCATCGGGCGCGGATTTGAACCGGAAAAGGTAACGGATGCGGTCGAGACGATCGTAGACACGTATCTCGGCCTGCGCCTGTCCAAGGAGGAAACTTTCCTGGAGGCCTACCGTCGCGTTGGACCGCAACCTTTCAAGGACGCCCTTTATCCTGCCACCGCAGAAGCCGCTTGAGGAATTTGAAATGACGAAAATCTGGACCGAAAAAGGCTTCGTCGAAAACGACCCTTGGATCACCGAGGGCGAGGGCGTCGAAGCAGGCGAGGGGCAGAACGCGGTCTTGCCACTGGCGACCTTTCTGACGCGGGCGGCAGAGAGCAATGATGTAGGTCTCGGCGTTCTCATAACACCTGCGGATGATGTAACGAAGCTTGCACCCTTCATTGATCGGATCGCGCTTATCGCGGTGAGCTTCCCGGCCTTCAATGACGGCCGCGGCTTCAGCCACGCATCCCTTCTGCGCACACGTCTGAATTACCAGGGTGAGCTGCGCGCCGTTGGCGATGTGCTCATCGACCAGGTACCGCTGATGCTGAGAACGGGCTTCACCACTTTCAGCGTCTCCAACGAAACTGCACTCCGTCGTTTGTCCGAAAACCGGTTACCCGGCATCGATGTCTACTACCAGCCGACGGCAAGATCCTCCGTAGAGGGTGAAACCTATAGCTGGCGAAGGCGTGCGGCAGTATGAACCATTGCGAGGAAATATGAGGTATTGATACATATTTCCACCTGCATAGCTCCAATGACATTCTCATACCTTCAAATGGGGAGGCTGATGGTATATTTCCCCATATCGAGAATGTCTGGTTTTTTGTGAAATGGACGGAAAGAGAATGAACGCTCCAGCCAAAACGGAAGAATTTGCGATCAAGATCCCGGACGGCGTCTATGCCGAGACCGTTCTTTCGGTGGAGCATTACACCGATCACCTTTTTCGCTTCCGCATGACGCGCCCGGCTGGGTTCCGCTTCCGCTCCGGTGAATTTGCCATGATCGGCCTCATGGTCGGCGACAAGCCGATCTACCGCGCCTACTCCATCGCCAGCCCATCCTGGGACGAAGAGCTCGAGTTCTTTTCCATCAAAGTGCCGAACGGTCCGCTGACCTCTCACCTGCAGGCAATCAAGCCAGGTGATACGGTCCTAATGCGCAAGAAGCCGACGGGAACGCTTGTGCTCGACGCGCTCACGCCTGGCAAACGTCTTTACATGTTTTCGACCGGAACGGGTATCGCTCCATTCGCAAGCCTTATTCGCGACCCGGAAACCTATGAAAAGTTCGAGGAAGTCATTCTCACCCATACCTGCCGGGATGTCGCCGAACTGAAATACGGCTTCGATCTTGTGGAGGAAATCAAGAACCACGAGTTCCTGAGCGAGATTGTCGGCAACAAGCTGAAGCACTATGCGACGGTGACACGTGAGGAATATCCCTTCAAGGGCCGCATCACCGACCTGATCGCAAACGGCAAAATGTTCGCCGACCTCGGCGTCCCGCCGCTGAATCCAGCCATTGATCGCGGCATGATCTGTGGCTCATCTGCTATGCTCAAGGACACTAAAGAGCTACTGGAGAAGGCAGGGCTGACCGAAGGTGCCAACAACAAGCCGGCGGAATTCGTCATAGAGCGCGCCTTCGTCGGCTGACGCATTTTGATATCTCAAGAGAAAGGAGGCTAGGTGCCTCCTTTTTTGTTTTCCGTGATGTGTGGCTTACGTTGTCTCAGGCTCATCCTTCGGAACGATATCCCGCCGGAAGAAAATGAAGAGCAATATTGCAATCGCCGCGACACCACCGCCGACCAGATGCGAGAGCGCGAAGCCGCCTTCCGTGGTAAGCCATCCTGCAACACCGTTGCTGAGCGACGCGCCGATACCTTGAACGGTCATCACGCTCGCAAGGCCGACATTGAAGCGCCCGGTACCCTTCAAGATGCGCTCGACCGCAACCGGCGTCGCGATACCAAGAAGGCCGGCACCGATGCCATCCAGAAGCTGAACGGGATAGACCACCCAGAACTGCTCAAAGGATGCCGCCAACAATCCGCGCAAAGGCAAGGCCGCCAGCGCAATCAGGAAAACCGCAGAGAGTCCGAAGCGGCGAATAAGCCAGGGAGCAAGAACTGCCACGAAGATCATGGCGAACTGTGCGACACCGGTGATGATTGCCGTTGTTTTGAAGGGCGAGTTGAGTTCGACTGCGAAATCCTGAGCAATCAGTCGGCCCATCGGCGCATTGCCGAAATGGAAGATCAGCAGAATGATGGCAAGCAGGATGAGCCCGCGCTCATGCCACAATACGCCGAAACCTGAAGGCCCGGGTTCGCCCTCATCATGACCGAGACCGCGTGCCACTTTATGATCAATACGGTTGGGATCGATCGCCGTGATCGCTATCAACGTTCCGATTGCGGTGATGACCATCAGGCCGATGACACCGGAAATGCCGAAGTAAGAGACGGCAACATAGGTGGCAAACAAAGAAGCAAAATTGCCGCCGTGGTTCCAAAACTCGTTGCGCGAGATTTGCTTCGAGAACAACTTTTCGCCGACAAGACCCAGCGTCAGTCCGGCAAGCGCCGGGCCAACCGTTGCGCCAACGACGGCCGTCATGATCTGACCGCCCCAGACAACGGTCTCCGTCGGGAAGATCAAGGTAAGAAGCGCACCCGCGGTAACGAGAATGACTGGCACTGCAATTAGCGTGCGCTTCCATGTCGTGCCATCAACGAGAGCGCCGCAAAGCGGTGTGGCGGCAAGGCCAACCAGACCGCCAACCGTCGCAATGATCCCCAACTGCATGGGGGACCAGCCATTCGTGGCCAGAAACGCATCAAGAAAGGGACCGAGCCCATCGCGTGCATCCGCTAGAAAAAAGTTTAGCACCGCGAGAGCAAATAGAGTGCGATCGCTGATGCCACTCGGCCGTTGAACAGAGCCTCGGCTGGGGGCAGGAGAGGTGATGGATGTCATCTGCGTATTTCCGAATAGGAGTGAAGCGAGCGACAAACGCACGAAAACGTTATTGGTTGCTATAGTCCATAACGATCTAATTTAGGAACTCTATCCACGTCTCGCCGTTGGCGTTCCTCAATAGGGAGCGATCATCATGAAACTAAACACAGCGTGCCTTTTCGCCTTGGCGGCACTTATCTCCACGCCCGCAGTGGCAGATGAAACCACCTTTCTGTCCTCGCTCGGTGGGAACTGGAAAGGCAGCGGCACGGTGACCACGCGGATCGGCTCTCGTCCGGTCAATGTCAACTGCACGTTTCAGGCCACTGCGTCTGGACCATCATTGCAGATGAACGGCACATGCCGTGGTTTTGTTGTCGTGCGCCGAGCAATCTCGGCGGACCTAACCGCGCGGGGCACCCGATATAGCGGAAATTATGTCGGTCCTTCCGGTCGCCCCTCCGCACTCAGCGGCAGCCGAAGAGGCGACAACATCAACCTGACGGTTCGCTGGAACCGTGACATCAACGGCGATCGCGTGGCGGGTATGACCATCAGCAAGCTTGGACGTAATGGCTTGCGATTGAGAACGACAGACAAGGACGGCGCCAATGGACCGACCGTGGTCACCGCGGATATCCGGCTCACCCGCTAAAGGTATCTGGGTCACTGGCTGGAAAGAGAGCTTTACGCTGCCTCGCCGAGATCCGCCACGGTGTTCGTTCTGCTCACATCCTTCGAGGCGGATAGAGCAGCGCAGCGGGCGCTCATAGGCCTGCCGGAAACTTTCGTCAGGCTCAAACCGGACAACCTCGAAGCTCGCCGTCACAGGCGTCTCTGGATCAACGTCTGGGTAAAGGGCTGATAACCCTACCCGCAGGCGTTCAACGCGCTCTAGCATATTTCGCCCGTCGCTGGACGCCATGAATAATACCAACTCCTTGGCACCTATTCTGCCAACCAGGCCATCTGGACTGGCCGCATCCTCGAGACGGCGAGCAAAACGGCGGAGACCTCATCGCCTATCGCATGTCCCAGTCTGTCATAGATGGTCTTAAATCGATCGAGACCGGTCGCAACGATGAAGCCAGCGCTGTCAGTTGCAGTCCGTTGTGCCGCAAGCCGCCCTCCAAAACCCAAGTGATTTAACAGGTTCGACACGTAGTCGCTTTGCGCCTGTCTGAGCAACTCTCCGGCAAGATCCCCCGCCAAGATGAAGAGCGTCAGTATCGCGGTTGCCATCATACCGGTCGGACGTGCCGAGCGACAGGAGGATGATGGAGGACGCCTCGGCTATTTCGCCATTCGGTCTTGGCCGAAAAACAGGCTGACGCAGACTATGCTAAGCGCCGTGGCGATGGGTGAGAATATAGCCGAGTTTTTTAAGTAACAAATATCGACTGCTTCTAGACGGCTCCAAGTCTCGGCCGCAGAGTGGCTCGAGCGCACATTTTGCCACCACGGCTATCACATCATGAATTCGGTTTGGCTAAAACGAATGAAGCCCGGATCGCTCCGGGCTTCATGATCAGTCTTACTCTGCTGCTTCCTGATACTCGCTCATGGGTGGGCAGGTGCATATGAGATTGCGGTCGCCATAGACGTTGTCGATGCGGTTGACCGGCGACCAGTATTTGTCCACGCGGAACGAGCCGGGCGGGAAGCAACCCTTCTCGCGGCTGTAGGGACGATCCCATTCTCCGACGAGGTCCTCCACCGTATGCGGTGCATTCTTCAACGGGTTGTTGAGCTTGTCGGCACGGCCTTCTTCTATGTCGCGAGCCTCCTGGCGGATGGTGAGCATCGCGTCGCAGAAGCGGTCGATCTCGGCCTTAGTCTCGGACTCGGTCGGCTCGATCATAAGTGTGCCAGCGACTGGCCAGCTCATGGTTGGCGCATGGAAGCCGCAATCGATCAAGCGCTTTGCCACGTCATCAACGGTCACGCCGCAGCTGTCGTTGAGCGGGCGCGTGTCGATGATGCATTCATGCGCCACGCGTCCAGCCTCCGACTTGTAAAGGACGTCGTAAGCGCCCTTCAGGCGTGCCGCGATGTAGTTGGCGTTGAGGATCGCGACCTTGGTCGCCTGTGTCAGCCCTTCGCCGCCCATCATCAGGCAGTAGCTCCACGAGATCGGCAGGATCGATGGCGAGCCGAAGGGTGCTGCTGAAACAGCGCCTGAGCGGCCATCGCTTGCCGGATGTCCCGGCAGGTAAGGAGCCAGATGCGCCTTGACGCCGATCGGACCCATGCCGGGACCGCCACCGCCATGCGGAATGCAGAAGGTCTTGTGCAGATTGAGATGGCTGACGTCCGAGCCAATATCGCCTGGACGCGAAAGACCGACCATCGCGTTCATATTGGCGCCGTCCAGATAGACCTGTCCACCATGGGTATGGACGATGTCGCATATCTCGCGAACCGTCTCTTCAAAAACACCGTGGGTCGAAGGATAGGTGATCATGCAGCAGGAGAGGTTTTCCGCGTACTGCTCTGCTTTTGCACGGAAATCACCGATATCGATGTCGCCGTTTTCCTTTACCTTGACCGGGACCACCTTCATGCCGACCATCTGCGCGGAGGCGGGGTTGGTGCCGTGCGCGGATGTCGGGATAATGCAGACGTCGCGATGCGCATCGCCACGAGCGAGGTGATAGTTCCGGATCGTCAGCAGACCTGCATATTCACCCTGCGCGCCCGAATTCGGCTGCATGGAAAAAGCGTCATAACCAGTCACAGCGCAAAGCTTGGCAGACAGATCGTCGATCATTTCCTTGTAGCCCAACGCCTGATCGGCGGGGACGAAAGGATGGATATCGGAAAATTCCGGCCATGTGATCGGCAGCATTTCCGCTGTCGCATTGAGCTTCATGGTGCAAGAACCTAGCGGAATCATCGCGCGGTCCAGAGCCAGATCGCGGTCCGAAAGACGGCGGATATAGCGCGTCATTTCGCTTTCGGCGCGGTTCATGTGGAAGATCGGGTGCGTCATATAAGCGCTTGTACGCAATAGATCTTTTGGCAGTCGATAATCCGGATCGAAGTCGGAAATCGAGAAGCTGCCGCCAAAGGCGCGCCAGACGGCCTCAAGCGTTGCTGGGCGTGTGCGCTCGTCAAGGCTCATGCCAATCTTGGTGGAGCCGACCTTGCGAAGGTTGACGCCTTCGGCAACAGCTGCACGCAGGATAAGCGCCTGCATGTGGCCGACATCGACGGTGATCGTATCGAAGAAGGTTTCCGGCTCGACCTTGTAGCCAAGCTTCTCCAGACCCTTCGCCATCAGCACCGCCTTCTGGTGGGTTTGCTGAGCGATAGCCTTGATGCCCTGTGGGCCATGGAAGACGCCATACATGGACGCCATGACCGCCAGCAGCACCTGCGCGGTGCAGATGTTGGAGGTAGCCTTCTCGCGGCGAATATGCTGCTCGCGGGTCTGCAGCGAAAGACGATACGCACGATTGCCACGTGCATCGACAGACACGCCGACGAGACGGCCCGGCATGGAGCGCTTATGCGCATCCTTGACCGACATGAAGGCCGCGTGCGGACCGCCGTAACCGACAGGAACGCCGAAACGCTGAGAGGAGCCGATGGCGATATCTGCGCCCATTTCACCGGGAGACTTGAGGAGCGTCAGTGCCAGGAGATCGCAGGCGACTGCCGCGATCGCGCCGGTCTGATGCAGACGCGAAATGAGGCCGGAGAAATCGCTGACATGGCCATGCGTGCCGGGGTATTGAAAGATCGCGCCGAAGACATCGACCGGATCGAGATCGGTGAAGGGGTTGCCGATGACGACTTTCCAGCCAAGCGGTGCTGCGCGTGTCTCGATCAGTGCGATGGTCTGCGGGTGGCAATTTGCGTCCACGAAGAAGGCGTTCGCCTTGGACTTCGCCACGCGCTGGCACATGGACATGGCTTCGGCAGCAGCGGTCGCCTCATCGAGAAGCGAAGCATTGGCAACATCGAGGCCGGTCAGGTCGCAGATCATCGTCTGGAAGTTCAGCAGCGCTTCAAGACGGCCTTGTGAGATTTCCGGCTGGTAGGGCGTGTAGGCGGTGTACCAGGCCGGATTTTCAAGAATATTGCGCTGGATGACCGGCGGCGTGATGGTGCCGTAATAGCCCTGGCCGATCAGTGATGTCAGCACCTTGTTCTTGTTGGCCGTCTCGCGAAGGCGGTCGAGCGCCTCGCGTTCGGTCAGTGCTGCACCCCAGGCAAGCGGTTCCTTCTGGCGGATTGAGGAGGGTACTGTCGCATCGATCAGGGCATCGAGGCTCTTATAGCCGATGACCTTCAGCATCTCCTCCATTTCCGCCGGCGACGGGCCGATATGACGACGATTGGCGAAGTCATAGGGCTGGTAGTCGGTGAAATGAAATTCGGTGGGCGTGTTCATTACGCTACCAGCTCCTTATAGGCGGCTTCATCCAGCAGCGCATCGGCGTCGGCGGTGTTGGCAAGCTTCAGCTTGAAGAACCAACCGGCGCCCTGCGGGTCGGAATTGACCAGCGACGGATCATCGACGATGGCCTGATTGATCTCGACGATCTCGCCATCCAGCGGACAATAGACATCCGACGCAGCTTTGACGCTTTCGACGGTGGCGGCTTCGCCATTCTTGGAAAACGTGGCGCCGACTTCCGGCAATTCAACGAAGACCAGATCGCCGAGTTGTTCTGCGGCGTGGGTGGTGATGCCGACGGTGGCGACATCGCCTTCGATCTTCAGCCACTCGTGTTCCTGGGTAAATTTCAGCATGGGTTTCTCCGCAGATTAGCGCTTGTAGGTGGGCGTGATGAAGGGCAGGGCGGCAACAGTAACGGGCAGGTACTTGCCGCGAACCTCGGCGAAGATCGCCGTGCCGGGTGTTGTGTAGTCGGTGGGCACATAGCCCATGGCAACCGGACCTTCCACGGTCGGTCCGAAGCCGCCGGAGGTAACCTCGCCGATTTCGTTTCTGCCCTCGGCATCGGCAAAAAGCTTGGAATGTCCACGCACCGGCGCTTTACCTTCGGGCTTCAGGCCGACGCGACGCCGGCTGGTGCAGTTACCGAGTTCGCCAAGAATACGATCCGCACCCGGAAAGCCGCCTTCGCGGTCGCCGCCTGTACGGCGCGCTTTCTGGATCGCCCATTCCAGCGATGCTTCGATCGGAGATGTCGTAGTGTCGATGTCGTTACCATAGAGGCACAGACCGGCTTCCAGCCGCAGGCTGTCGCGTGCGCCAAGACCGATGGCTTCGCAATCGGGATGCTCCAGCAGGGACTTGGCGATCTCTTCGGCCTTGTCGGCAGGAATTGAAATTTCAAAACCGTCCTCGCCTGAGTAACCGGAGCGCGAGACGATGCAGGGCACATCTTGCAGAGGGATCTCGCGCACGTCCATGAATTTCATGCCCGAAACACCAGCCCAAAGCTCGGCAAGAACCGCTTCCGCACGAGGCCCCTGCAGCGCGATCAAGGCGCGGTCCTCAAGCAGTGTCACGTCGCAACTGTCGGAGAGATGCGCCTTCATATGCGCAAGGTCTGCATCTTTGCAGGCAGCATTGACGACGACGAAAAGATGATCGCCGAGGTTGGTAATCATCAGGTCGTCAAGGATGCAGCCATTCTGATCGGTGAAAAAGCCGTAGCGCTGGCGACCAGGCTTGAGGCTTAGAATATCGACCGGCACCAGCTTTTCCAAAGCGAGTGCAGCGTCTTCGACCTTGCCGGACTTCGCCTTAACAATGACTTGGCCCATATGGGAGACATCGAAAAGACCGGCCGAGGCGCGGGTGTGAAGATGCTCCTTCAAAACGCCTGCAGGATATTGCACGGGCATGTCATAGCCCGCGAAAGGCACCATGCGCGCGCCAAGTGACAGATGCAGGGAATGAAGCGGGGTGACTTTTAACTCGGCTGTATCGGCCAAGGACGCCTCCAGGGTAGCGCATTCGCGCGGGCTCATGTTCGTGACACTCTGCGAGCGTCGGGTTCAAGAGCCCCCTCTGTCCTTGTCGCCTGAGATTGTTATCCCTTCGGCGAGCCTGCCCTTCAGTTACAAGGAGGCTTCTCTCCAGAGTTCCGTTCGACCGTTGGTCCTTTTGCCTGAGAGTTTCCGGGGCGGTTGCTCCTTCGGCTCCGCATTGAAGCGGTTTCTCCCAACGGTATGGACGCTCATTATCTGTGAAGCTTTCGGATTGGCAAGAACCAAATGACGCAAGTGAACAGTTTTTTGTTCAACCTGCGTCATGTCGTTGCAAGCAGAGGGAATGAACTGGCGTGGCGCGCGGCCAAATTCTAGCTATCTTTCTTCTCGGGAAGCTTCTTGCGTTTTGTAGATGCCATATCTTCAAGTTCTTTCTCTGTCATGGACTTAGCCATGTCTTTTGAAGCGCCTTGTAAACGCGATTTCGGCATGTCGCCACGCTTTGCAGCAAGCGCTGCCCCTGCAGCTTTCTGTTGGGCTTTTGACTTTGCGGGCACTGTTTCGTCTCCTCCTTGACCAGTTAATGATTGAAGGTCAACGTCACGCCTGTTCAGGCGTTCCCTGATACGAACGGTCGCACTTTGTTTTTCCACGAAACCGGGCTATCGGAATGGTCATGGTGATTTTTGGAAAAGACGGGGCAATCGGCATAGAGCGGACAGCGCGCATCTTGTGCGCCATGCTGATGCTATCGCTTGGCTTTGGACATAAACCAATCCTTGCTGCCCCGGTTGCTGCCTTCGATGAGGCCTATAGGCTTCCTGACGGCAGCTTTGCCGAAATTTGCTCCGAGCATCTTGCTCAAACTCAATTGCCGCATGGCAAGCACAGCCGTGATGCCATCCTTTTCTGCGAAGCATGCCTGCTCGCATCCTCGATTCTTCTGCCGACACCTGTGGCGGAACAAGGGATGGGTACTGACCTGGCATCGATAGAAAATACGCTTCGGCAGTACCACACCATCATAACACCCTCGGCGCCGCGGACCAATCGCGCCCGCGATCCCCCAAAGTCTTTTGTTTGATCCCACTCACCACCAAAGCCGCGTAGCGGCACTTTTCTGACTGACTGCCTGTAATGCAGCAGCCTCAAGGATCAAAAGATGACAGTCTTCAAACGCGCCACATATATCGTCATTGCCGCGGCCCTCTCGTCCACTTCCGCTCTCGCCCATACAAGCTTCGTCAATGGAACCGCAGAACAGGATAGCACCATTGTCGCAGCACTTCAGGTGCCACATGGCTGCGCCGGCGGCCTTGCCACCACCGAAGTTCAAATCGTTCTGCCTGAAGGCTTTATTTCGGCCAAGCCGCAGCCCAAGGCGGGCTGGGAACTGGAAGTGATCAAGGGCGATTACCAGAAGACCTACAAGAATCACGGCAATGATGTGAAAAGTGGTCCGGTGGAAATTCGCTGGAAGGGTGGCAGCTTGCCGGACGATTTCTATGACACCTTCAACATTCAGGGCAAGATCGCGGATGTTGAGCCGGGCACGGCGCTGCCTTTCAAGGTCAAGCAACTTTGCGGCGACAAGGGCACAGCCAACTGGGATCAGATTGCCGTAAAAGGCCAAGACCCACACTCGCTCAGTAACCCTGCCCCGTTGATCCGCATCACCGCAAAGCAGAAGTCGGAGGGTGAGTCTCATGCACACCACGATCACGCCGCTATGGCAGCGACCGGTGTTGCAGACGCCGTCATCAAGGCGGGCGATCTCGAGCTGTCGGCAGCCTCCACCAAGGCAATGCTGCCGGGTCAGCCGGTCGGCGGTGGCTTCGTCACCATCAAGAACACTGGCGCCTCAGACGACAAACTCGTTTCAGTTTCATCGCCCTTGGCTGGCCGCGCTGAAATCCACGAAATGGCAATGGTCAATGACGTGATGAAAATGCGCAAGCTGAATGATGGGATCGCTATTCCGGCAGGTCAGACCGTGGAGTTGAAGCCGGGAGGGCTGCATTTCATGTTCTTTAACGTCTCGAAGCCGTTTGCAGAAGGTGACAAGGTCCCGGTCACGCTTGCTTTCGAAAAGGCCGGAGAGGTGACAATCGAGCTTCCAGTCGGCCCGGCCAATCCGGGCGAGGCGAAGCACAATCATAACTGAACTTGAAAAAAATGCCGTCGGGATGCGTCTGCACCTCGACGGCCGTCGGCGTATTTTCTCACTTACTTCGTGACAGTGAGCTTCGCCTGCATTCCCGCTTCGTAGTGTCCTTTGATATTGCAGAAGAGCAGGTAGGTTCCAGGGACCAGTTTGGCCTTCAACTGACCATCCGCGCCCGGCTTCAAATCTGCGACTTCTCCGAGGCTCTTCAGCTTCTTTTCATCGACGCGATGTTTGGCCGTGTTGAGCGGGATCGCTTCGTCTGGAGACTTCAGCTTCACAAGAACCATCTCATGCTCTTCTGAGACGGCGTCATTATGCACCATGAACACCGCCTCACCAGCTTTGACCGTCGGCTTGTCGAGGGTGAGCGTCATCGGCTGCCCGCCTTCTCCGCCTTCATGAACCATGATCGTGGTTGCGGCAAATGCCGGGACGGAAAGGGTGAACGTTGCAAGCGCGGCCAGCGTCAGTTTAGCAAGAGTCTTCATGATGTACCTCTGTTTCGGTCTTTGCGAAAAACAGCCTGGACATTTCAGCTGACACTAAACTGAACATGGCGGCGGTAGCACAGAGATTAATCCGGTGGATCCTGATTCTCTTCATAGGCGTGCAGGGCCTGCTCGAACGTCGTCTGTGGATTTTGACGGGTGGATGTAAAGAGAGAAAGGGAAGGGGCAGCGGCAGCGAGATTGATCAGCGGATGCGGTGAAGCATCAGGCTCCGACTGGCGGCGCAACTCTTCGGCAGCCTTCTCAATTTCCTTTTTTCTCGGCGGACGTTGCGCCAAGCGCACGCTTTCAGACGCATACGCCGCTATATTCGCGGAAACCGACCAAAGCTGAGACATTGTCTGCCCTCAATAATAAGAAGAGACAAAACTAGCAGCGCGAAATTTACTCGGCCCTAAATCTAATAGTTGAATTTGCTGCGTATTTTAATCATTGGCGACATCAGGCATCGCAGCGTATTTCTAAATCCATCAACTTGTCTTAGGGTCAAAATACACATCCATAGAATTGAAACGGCTCTCATGTTAAACATTCTGCTCGTGGCAGTCGGCGGCGCAATTGGTTCAGTCGCACGCTATCTTGTCGGCCTGGGTGCGACGCGTCTTGCGGGACCGAACTTTCCCTTTGGCACATTGACCGTCAATATCGCAGGCGCATTTGCGATCGGTCTTCTCGTGGAAATGATCGCCCGACGTTTCGATGCCTCCGCAGAGATGCGGGTCTTCATCGTCACCGGCATCCTTGGTGGCTTTACCACCTGGTCATCGTTTACCCTGGATACGATGGTGCTGTTCGAGCGGGGCGAAATAGGCCTTTCGGCCCTATATCTTCTGGCAAGTCTACTGGTTTCGTTTGCTGCGGTCTTTGCCGGGCTGGCCTTGGGCCGCGCTTTGTTTTAAAGGCAAGGCAAAGGCCGCACACCAACGAGGCGGCAGATCAGAAAAGAAAGACTGGAATTGCCATGGCAGGTATCGAGCACATCAAGGTTGAGGCCGACGAGGCCGGAATGCGTCTCGACCGCTGGTTCAAGATCCATTATCCGGGCCTCGGATTCGGCCAGCTGCAAAAGCTGATGAGATCGGGCCAGGTTCGCGTCGATGGTGGCCGCGTCAAAACCGATGCCCGCGTTCAACCCGGCCAAATGGTCCGCGTGCCACCACTTGATGTCGATGCCAAGGTCAAGAGCGGCCCGATCGGCTCCAAGGATTTAAAGCATTCGGAGGACGGCGATCTTCTCAAGCGCATGTTGCTGCACGAGGACGACAAGGTCTTCGTCTTCAACAAGCCTGCCGGCATTGCCGTGCAGGGCGGATCGGGTGTAAACCGCCATATCGATGGCCTTCTCGAAGCCTGGACGAACCAGAAGGGCGAAAAGCCGCGTCTTGTCCACCGTCTGGACCGCGATACATCTGGGGTCCTCGTCGTCGCCCGTACCCGTGGCGCGGCACAGAAGCTGACTGCAGCATTTCGCGAACGCGATACGAAGAAGACCTACTGGTCGCTGGTCAAAGGCGTTCCGCGCAAACACCAGGACAAGATTTCGAGCTGGCTGGTCAAGGAGCAGACACCGGATGGAGATCGTATGCGCATTGCCAAGCACGGCGAAGAAGGCGCCGACCACGCGATCTCCTATTACAGGGTAATCGATACCGCGGCGCAAAACCTAGCCTGGCTGGAGATGGAGCCTTATACCGGCCGCACCCATCAGTTGCGCGTACACGCGCTACACATGGGCCATCCCATCATTGGCGATCCGAAATACTACATCGACGACCCGAACTGGGATTTTCCCGGCGGCATCCAGAAGCGCCTGCACCTGCACGCACGCCACATCGATATTCCCCATCCGTCCGGGGGTCGTCTCCGCGTCAGCGCACCTCTTCCGCCGCATATGGTGCAGACGTGGAATCTCCTCGGCCTCGATGTTGCCGATGGTGACAGGGACGATCAATGAAGCTCGTTCTTTTCGATTGCGACGGGACGCTGGTCGATAGCGTCGGCCTCATCCATGAGGTTATGGCGCGCACCTTTTTGCATTTCGGTTATCCGCGTCCTGAGGTGTCTCTGACGAAATCGATTATTGGGCTGACGCTCGATATCGCCATCGCCCGAATGCAGGGAAAGATGCATGTGGATGATGAGGCAACGGCGATGACCGCTCATTATAAGGCGATTTTTGCCGAAACACGCGCAGAGCCTGGTTTTCAGGAGCCCTTGTTCGACGGCATTGCGCCGATGATCGCAAAGCTTGCCGAGCGCGAAGAACTGTTGATGGGCGCCGTGACAGGTAAATCTCGCCGTGGCCTCAACCTGATAATGGACACACACGGCTTTCGTGAGCACTTCATTGTTTCCCGCACAGCGGATGATTGCCCCTCGAAACCGCATCCGGCCATGGTGAGCGAATGCTGCCACGAAACCGGCATGGTTGCGGCCGATACGATTGTGATAGGCGATGCGATCTACGATATGCAGATGGCAAAGGCCGCCGGTGCCAAGGCAATCGGCGTCGCTTGGGGCTATGCCTCCGTCGATGCGCTCTGGGCTGCTGGCGCTGATGCGATCGTCAACCATCCAAGCGAAATTCCCGGTCACATACCGAGCTGACGAGGACCAAATATGCGTGACTTGCTGAACGATCTTTCGGAGGGCTTGAGCCATCCAGACCCGATCCGCCGGGCGCAAATCCAGATGCAGAAGCCGCTTCCCAAGCGTTTTTATAAGGAGGTGACTGTGGAGGAGGCGGAGGAGGGCGCCTTCACGATCCGTCTCGATGGCAAGGTGCTGCGTACCCCTGCAAAACACCCGCTCTATGTTCCGACCAGAGCGCTTGCGGTCTTGATGCGCGATGAGTGGGACGCGCAGGCCGAGGTGATCGACCCCTCCACTATGCCGATTTCCCGCCATGTGAATACGGCGATCGATGGCGTAGCGAACGACCCCCAGGCGGTCTTTGAAGATATTCTGCGCTTTTCCTCCAGCGATCTGCTCTGCTACCGGGCAGGCGAACCGGAAGCGCTGGTCGAGCGCCAGACGGAGCAATGGGACCCCGTGATCGACTGGGCAGCAAATTCGCTTGGTGCGCGCTTTATCCTGATAGAAGGCGTCATGCACCAAGAGCAGCCCCGAGAAGCGGTGGCCGCTTTTGCCGTCACACTGCGCAAATATGATACCCCGATCGAGCTTGCAGCTCTCCACACGATGACGACACTCACGGGATCTGCAATACTCGCATTGGCGCTTGCCGAAGGCGAGAAAAGCCTTGAGGAAGTTTGGGCCCTGGCGCATCTCGATGAAGACTGGACTGCGGAGCAGTGGGGAGAAGACGAGGAAGCCCAACAGCGTCGTGCTGTGCGCTTCACCGACATGCGTGCCGCGGCCCGCGTTCTTGCTGCAGCGCGGTGAAGATCACACGAGCGACTTAGAGCATTTTTAACCACGATGCACGAAGATGCACCCTGAAGGTTACCTTAGGGGAGGCATCTTTCTTGTATCGGCAACTCAAGCGGATAGGCGTGGTTATGCTGACGTCTCTCGCACTCATGTCTTTCAGGCTTGGGCCCGAGACGCGCGAAGGCGATCGGCTGATCTATGACGTGCGAGGCGCCTTTGTTGCGGCGCGCGCGGATATTTCGCCGGAGCTTATGCAGTCGATCCATTATCGGGTTTCCAATGCCATCAACGATACGGTGAGAGTACGTGCGCGTCCGCGCGTGGTGCTGACGATCCGGCTCGAAGCCTATGCGAAGGGATCGTTGCTTCTAGGCCAGCGTGCCTCTGTCAGGGCCGTAGTGCGTGCGGCCGCCGTGCAGACGGGCGAGGTGATTGCGGAAGCGAAATTCACGGTCACGGCCGTCAGCCTCGACGCGTCCGCGATAGAGCGCGATCTGGCCTTCGGCGTGGCAGAACGCGTGATCTCAGAGTTCAAGCTGAACCGAACAGCGCCGTCGACACTTGCGACCGCGCTATTTCCCGGAAGCCGGTGATACTGCCAGCCAACGGAGGTCATCGGCTGACGCCGATAACCGACGGCTCGTTTCTTCTGATAGCGACTTCGGCAAGTGTGAGTGACGACAATCCTGCCGCAAAGAATCCAACGCCTAAATAAATGGTGTTGGCGCTGTAAAAGCTTCCGAAGCCAACGGCAAACGCGGTGGCGACGAGGCTTGACCCCGACGCGATCAAGGATGCCCCAAACCCTGCGACGTTTCCAAGCGTCTGCATTGCCATGGCATTGAGGTTTCCGAACAGGATGCCGATTGCGAAAAAAGCGAGGAAAAGCAGCGACAGGAACGCCACGAAGGGAAGGGCGCCAACTTCAACAAAAGTTGCCACCAGCATGAGTAGAGACACCGTGGTCAGGCAGATGAACCCGATGCGCGCCATTGTGACCGTGCCGAGACGATGAACGAGCCTGGCATTGATAAAGGAGGCAAGTCCCATCGCAAGAGCCAGCGCAGCAAAGTAGAGTGGAAAGGTTTCCGCCACGCCATAGGCCTCAAAGAATAAGTCCGCGGCGGTGCTGAGATAGAGGAGCTGCGCCCCAAACACGAGGCCAGTCGCGATAATCAGCAGCGTCACCCGGGGGCTGGAGAGAATCCGCAAAGCGTTGAGGAAAAGCAGACGCGGCCGAAATGGGATGCGCCGGTTGACAGGTAATGTCTCAGGATGTCTTCCAGTGAACCAGATGCAAAGGCAAACAGCGATCACGAGATAGGCTGCAAAAATACTGCGCCAGCCTGCGACGGCGATAAGCCCTTGCGCAAGAGCAGGAGCCAGCATCGGAATGAGGATAAAGAGTGTGAACATGAAGGACATGACGCGCGCCATAGCATTGCCCTCGAACTGATCTCGGATCATGGCTCGGGTTGCGATCTTCGGGCCGGAGACGCCAACGCCTTGTAGAAAACGGCCGATGAGCACCATCTCCAAAGACTGAGCAAAGAGCCCTATGGCCGTTCCGAGGAGATAGACGCAAATCCCCCCGAGTAGCGCCCGCTTGCGCCCGAATGCATCCGAAAGAGGGCCTATGACCAGTTCACCGAAGGCCATGCCGAAAATGAACAGTGATATCACGTGATGGGTGGAGAGCGGTGGCGCCGCGCCAAGCTCCAGTCCTATCTGCCTGAGCCCAGGTAGCAGAGCGTCGATGCTCAGCGAGGTGAGGGATGTCAATAGGGCGTAGAGGATCAGTCGGCTGCGGAATGTCATTCAAGGGATTCGAATGTCTTTGGGAATGGAGATAACACCCTTATCCTGCTTGGCGAGCGAGGCAACGTCTCTTTCGTACTCCGGCTAAAATGGTGCCACGAGCGGTGATCCGCCTTGGAAACTCTGCAAGGCTTCCTAGATAAGTCCGATGCTGAAAAGAGGAGCATCAAATGACGTCTGCACGCCGCATCGTTCTCGCAAGCAGGCCCACAGGAGAACCTGGACCTGACAATTTCCGCCTGGAGGAGTTCGAGCTTCAAGAGGCAGGCGAGGGGGACGTTACCGTCAAGGCCCTTTATCTTTCTCTTGACCCTTACATGCGCGGACGCATGAGCGACGCAAAATCCTATGCGGCACCTGTGCCCGTGGGCGGTGTCATGGAAGGAGAGGCAATCTCCGAGGTCGTGAAGTCTAGACATAACGACTTTTCACCCGGCGATATCGTCCGAGGCAGGACGGGCTGGAGCAGCCACGCTACTATAAACGGCGATCAGCTCCGCCACGTCGAAACCCACGGTGCGCCGATCACCACGTCCCTGGGAGCGCTCGGTATGCCGGGATTTACCGCATGGGCAGGACTGAAATTTATCGGCCAGCCGAAAGCGGGTGAAACGGTCGTCGTTGCAGCAGCTTCGGGGCCAGTTGGCTCCATGGTTGGCCAGCTTGCAAAACTTGCCGGTGCTCGTGCCGTTGGCATTGCAGGCGGCAAGGAAAAATGCGCGTTCGTGAAGAACGAGCTTGGGTTTGACGCCGTTGTCGATCACCGATCGGGTAACTTCGCATCAGACCTTGGAGCTGTTTGCCCAGATGGGATCGACGTCTATTTCGAAAATGTGGGCGGCCGTGTTTGGGATGGCGTATTGCCGCTCCTCAACCAATTCGCACGCGTGCCGGTTTGCGGGCTCGTCGCCCATTACAATGGTGCCGGCGCTGGCCAGGAGGATCGTCTCCCGGCCACGATGTCGACGATCCTTCGCCAGAGCATCCTAGTCCGTGGATTTATTCAGATCGAATTCGCGAAGGACCATTTCGATGAGTTTCTGGCCGAGATCGGTCCTCGTATAGCCGCCGGAGAAATCCATTATCGCGAAGACATCGTGGACGGCCTGGAAAAAGCACCCGAAGCCTTTACCTCTATGCTGTCCGGCGGCAATTTCGGCAAGCTGTTGGTCAAGGTCGCCGAGTGATATTTCCCTTTCTGGCGCCGCGCATAAAGTTGCGGCGCCAGAACACTTGCGTTTCGAGGCAATCGTATTCTCCCGACGACGCAATGATCAGCATGCCGCCAGCGGCAACTTAGCTCCGACTGCACGTGAGCGAGCTTTTGAGCTATTGATGAATACGGATGGCGAAACCACCAAGGATGCTTCTGACTTCGGTTACGTCAATGCCTTGCGTTTTACCAAGTCAGTTAAAGTGGATTTGGGCGAAACGCCATTAGCGCTGTTAGAGGCATAGGCACCTTGCTGATCACTCATTGAATTCGTTGAGTTAATTCACCCCTTTCGGTGAATTGATTGCCGGTTTTGCAGTTACTGTTTGCCGAGCATCATCGATTGGTCAGTAACGTGGTGAAAATCATCAAGTCCTAAACACCGGGCAAAACATCTCGCATTCCGACGTAACCTACACACTTGCCCCTAAATTCACCCAGATCACCGCGCCCGGCGGATGGCGGTATGGCCTAGGAACTTCATACTCAATGGCCGCCGTGAACATCCATCCGTAGGTCTTCTGATAGGGGATTTCAGCGGTCTCCCAATCAACACGAACAAGATGTTCGTCCACACCGAGTGCGAGATCCGATCGTGCGAAAGGTCCTCTGACGTCGACGAGCGAAGCCTCTCCGATGACGAGCCGGGTTCCGGCGCGGATGATGGCGGTTCTACCCCGGTGGGCCGTCTTGGCGCCGCGTAACTCCATCGTCTTGCGACCCTCTACAAGAGCGGACGCCCAAGGCTCGCGCACGAGCAGACCTTTGTTCGGGAGCAGCACCGTCTGTCCTTTCTGTCGAATCCCTCGGGCCAAGCTTAACGAAGTATTCGAACATGCAACATAGGGTGAAAGAAAGGGAGGGGCGAATCCTATGACTGGAAGTGTGGCGTTATGGTATGAGCGGACGACGACGCCGCCTACGGGAGACCGTGCCAAGGTAGAGGTTCACTTCAATCTTTGGCGGCACATTCGAAGCAGCCACGACTCGAACTTCCTCGATGTAGGCCTCCTGATATCGGACGCATACGAACTGAAGACGATGACCTTCTTCGTGCCCGCCGCTGTGGCTTCAAATGAGATCGAAGACCTTAGTCCCAAACTTCGAGACAACAAGCTCTTAAGCGCCGTTTTCAACGACGTGGTAACGCAAAGCGGTTCGTCCGGAAACAATAGCTTCACCGTAGCGACACGGGGCAAAAAGCATTTTCTAACTTTCCATGGCGTCGACTTGGCGAACGATGTGATTTGGTCTCGGTCCGAGCCGACGAATTCACGGTCGGGAGTGAAGCTCGAGTTCAACAACACCTTCTGTTCGAGGCTTCGTGCGCCGGGCAAACATTATATTCGTCTACGGTTCAATCTCACTAATGAGACAGCCACCGAATTCAGTACGAGTCGTGCAAGCCAAGGGGGGTTCGTAGCGAGTACCCTGTGGAGCGAAGAATTCACCGAGCTGCGCTTCAACGAGATGAGAAACCTTCCCGAGAGCGTATTGTCGCAGATCGATTCCACGACCTCGGAAACCTTCGACGTCACCGCTGCGCACTGCTTCATTATCCGCGATCTGACTTTCGAGCTCGTTGCTTCGCATGGCGCCATGCAGAAGATGAGGAGGATGGAGGCCAACCTGTGGGAAGGCTATCTTCCGACCGAGTTGTCGTATGTCGATATCGGCAACATGATGATCTATCACTGGAGGGCCGTTTCGGGGCCGGTGGAAAACTTCGTCTCGCTTGCGAGGTTCAGGGCGCCGCGGGGCAACCTTCCATACTACTTCATAGGCGTCGTGCTTCTGGGCGCCCTCGGTAGCGCGGTCGAGGACATATTGGCAAGTTGGTACAAAGGTGGTGTCAGGGGTGCGATCATGGCATCTGCTTGGATCGCGTTTGCGATGGCCGTCGTGCTCGCTTTCGCTTTCCGGTCTTGGCTCATTTCATCTGCGAAAAAGTTTATGTCATGTTGCCGTAGCAGGTCGTGACTTTCATGGTTCCAGTGCTTAGATTGAGAATAAAAGAGGTAGTCATTATGATCGAGTCCCGCACCAACATCGCACAAGGCCTTGCCATGGCCCGTCCGTCGGAGTCGGCCGAGGTCTATTCATGTCTGAGCCATCTGGAAACCTACTATCCCGATTTCGAGCGCTGGTATTGGGACACGGTAGTGCCCGGAATCGCGGCAGGCACGAGGATGGTTCGTGTCGTCCGCCGCGACAACGAAATCATTGCCGCGCTGATCGCGAAGCGCGAACGGGCGGAGCGTAAGCTGTGCACTTTGTGGGTGCGTCCTGATTTCGTGGGGCACGGAGTCGGCGTGCGCCTCATAGAAGAGGGCAGGCGCTGGGTGGGACACGCGTCTCCGCTCGCATCGGTCCCGGAAGAGCGCATGCCGGAGCTTGGAGACATCCTCGTCAGGATGGGCTTCGTCCTTACGCAGAAGCTCGACTCGTTCTATCGTCCGGGGAAGGCAGAGTTTGTCTTCAACGGTCGCCTTGCGGCGCTCAACTCGTAGCTAGAGTCTCGTAGAAGGCCTTCAAATCGCCACTTCGTACACGGCCGAAACGCGCTCCACGCGCTTCGGCCCATTCCCCGGAAGCAGCCAGCTCCAAGGCCTGTAGCTTTCGTATCTCGGCTTCGTCCGTCGACTTCCCCTTCAGGGCACGACGCATAGCAAGTTGAGCATGGTCGTCTTCGATAATCACGATCTGTTTAATCGGCACATCCGCGAAGAGGTGGGTGACAGAAATGGTCGAGCTGTTTCCCTCTTCGACGATCGCGTGTCCGTCAACGATGAGAGCGTCGCCATGCTCGGAGGCAAGCAGGCGGATTTCATCCCGGAGCACTTTCTGGTTTTCGATCACTTCCTCTGTCGACAGAGAACGGACCGGCCGACCACGTTTCTGAAGAATGGCGCTCGCTCTGGCGTAAACATATCCTGGAACGGCCGCGACAAAGCGCTCGATCGTATAGGTCTTTCCTACACCGGATACGCCGGTAACGAGTATCATCAGCTTTAGGCCTCTCGTTTGCGTCCTTGGCTGTAGCCCAGTGACGAGCGTCCTTCAAGCGCCTTCCCCGCACCACCTCCATCCCAGCGTCTAGATTTTGAGATTGCTTCCGCTTCGAAATATCAAATGGAGATCGACATGCCCGCTGCGTCCCGACACGTCGGTTAGGTCTTTCGCCTAGTTGAGTAATCAGCATTACTAGCACCAAAAGAAATGGCAACCTGTGGATTGTATTGCCTATGCATGAAATGCTGGTGGTTTTATGCGATATTGCTTGAATGCCGATTCTTATTCTGCACTACGGCGCAGTAGTTTTTGGAGCATTCAATGTTCGAAGGAATGTACTTTCCCTGCATGACGACAAAAGCGTTCGAGTTTCTTGCGTATGAGAAGAGCGAGAACGGCGTCAAGGACCAATGTCTGCCCGTGGTCACGCTCACAAGGCACGGCAAGGCTGAGACATTCGAGGAGGCTATAGGGTTTCTCCTATCCGCTTTAGAGGACAGGCCGGCAATCGTCGACTTCGATCCGACGCCCACTCAGGTCACGTCGGCCGCAGAAGCTGAGCGTGATCGTCAAAGGCGTAGCGACGAGCGGGTCGCGGCAGGCGGCAAGCCGATAAAACCCCGAAGCGAGAAGCAACTCGCCACTGATCAGCGCGACAGGGATCGCAAAAATGCCTTCAACGCCCATCTCCAGATGTTGGGCGATCCTGTTCAGGGAGCGGTTTCATGGATGGCCATCCTTGCTGCCCATCCGGCGTTGATCCCAACCATAAGGCTGACTTCACCCGAAAGCGTTAGCGCGCAGATCGCATTCTCGAAGACGTTGGGCCGCAGATTTGCCGTGCGTGTTCGGCTCAAGGAAAGCGAGGAGATCTCCATCTTTATGAGGTCTATCGCGACGCTGATGGAAGCCTCTCCAGAAACCTGGATCCTTTTAGTCGACGCCGGCTATGTCCGGAACAGGGTCGCCGACAATGCAGCCACGATTAACTCTTTTCTGTCGCGTGTCCGAGCCCTTATGGGCACTACTTACGACCGTCTCAGCGTGGTGTTGCTTTCGAACAGCTTTCCCAAGGACTCGTTGAAAGACTATCCGGAAGTTGTCGATATGGCGGAAGTCGCTCTCCACAGAACCGTGGCTGCCAGTTGGAAAGTTGAGTACGGCGATTACATGTCTGTGGCGAAGAGGCCAAAGGGGTCGGGTAGCAACGGGTGGTATCCGCATGTCGATCTTGTTGAGCCTGGATCGTGGAGGATCAAAGTCGATCTAAAGAAGGATGATCCTCAAGGATTCGTAAGGCAGGCCACGGCGTTGATCGGCACGGGTGAACCATGGCGTGGACGTCGGATATGCTGGGGTACCAAGGTAATCGAAGCTGTCAGCGCCGGTGCTCTCAAGGTCGACGGAATATCGTTCACAGTGCCTGGCCCATGGCTGTCGATCAGAGCGAACCAGCATCTTGCGCGGATGGCCCGCAGATGATGATGGAACGCGCGAAAGCCGTTTTATCGTCGAGAGCACCGAAACGAGCGCGTATCTTCAGTACGCGTTTGACGAAAGCGGAAACGTCTTTCGCCTTGATGCATCGTGCGGCTGTATCAGCCAGCTCGGAGTAGATCTTGCGGCTGGCGCCTCTCTCAAGAGAATGCAGACCGAGTAGCGTAACGAGCTCATGGCGCTCAAGCATGTTTACGAGCGATTCGACATTATGCGAGCGGTTTCTCCTGCCTTTTCTAAGGGTTTTCAGTCTGCAGGTATCACCATGGGATTTTGCCAGGATTACGCCCCACCAATCGGGTATCAGCGCTAAGGCCTCATCATAGTGCCTCTCGCCGACAACGAGCGTCATGCGGTCTGCAACATCTCCGTAGAGGGCAGCCTGCCGTTCGAGCCGTTCAAGATTGTCTCGGTCGCTCTTGATTTCGTATCCGTCGATCAGACCATTCACAACGGCAACGTCAACGCGTGCGGACCCACGATCAAACCGGAGCTCGTCCATGATCACCGCATCCTCGCCGACATGAGCCAGATGCAGCCGTTGGCGTACTACCTTCCTGATCATCGAGTCATTCGTCGGGTCCATAGCAATCCTGCTTGATATCACTGCTCTCGTGCGAGACACGCGGCTACTATCTTCATCGCCGGCGGCGAACAAGTCTCCATCCATGAAACATATAAGCGAGCTATCGTTAACGCGGAGTTCCGCACACCGTTGTCAGAGCGTCAAACGGAATCGATTTTGATGATGGAGCTATGTAACAACGGGGTGATCTTGCCTCGATTCCGTTCGTCAATCTG
This sequence comes from Rhizobium sp. 22-785-1, assembly GCF_053521965.1. Classification (NCBI taxonomy): domain Bacteria; kingdom Pseudomonadati; phylum Pseudomonadota; class Alphaproteobacteria; order Hyphomicrobiales; family Rhizobiaceae; genus Rhizobium; species Rhizobium sp. 22-785-1. The sequence continues at coordinate 122,866 of NZ_JBNWDI010000001.1, forward strand.
GCGGAGATCGCGAAGCGTGTCTTTATTTCCATCCACCCACCGAGCTTCAGCCATTTTTTACCTCCATTTTGCGAACCGGTGCGGGCGCTCAAACAACTCATTGAGTCAGCAACACCTCGACGGCGATAGGTAGGCACCGTTCTGCTTTCACTTGAAAGCAGAACGGAGTTGAGCGTAAGAGGGCATTCTCGCTTTTTATGGATCTTTAAATGACATTACCTGTGCAGATTGCCTTTCAAGGTGGGGGCGCCCGTCTGGCCTTGTTCTACGGCGCTATCAAAGCGTTACAGAACTTGGAGAAACGTGAATTAATCCGCGTCACGCGCGTATCAGGTGCATCTGCCGGGGCGATTGCAGCAGCCCTCTTTGCGGGGCGAGCGAATATTGATGCTCTGCTGATGTACCACAAGTCGCTGGATCGAAATCTGGTGAATGAAGCTTTTCCGGACCTTACGCAAACTGGCAAACTGGCAAATTACTTTAACGCTGCAAAAACGGCATTTCTAAATACAAAAATTGGTGACGAGAAAGCATTTGCAAAAATCCTTTCCGGTGCCTTCCAGGCCGCGAACGTCACGGCAAGTACGGTTGATGGCTTGTCTATACCGTGTTTCATCAACACTACAGATATCATTCGGCACAAGTCCCATTACGCCGAAGGTGGAGATCCTCTTATCCAAGCGCTCGTGGACTCCGCTGCCCTCCCTTTCCTTTTTAGAAATGGTGGTGAGAAGATCGACGGTGGGATACTTGATAATCTACCAATCGACGTCCTCCGCAGTAACCAAGAGCTTATCCCCGAGCTAGGCGACATTCTGGCGATATCGTTCCCGCCGGACAACTACTCACCGCAAGTCGAAGGTGCTGTTGATCTTGGGAAGAGATTGCTTGCAACAGTGATCAACAACAAAGTTGCGGTTACGAAGCATGTACTGGGTGCGGAAAATGTTCTCGAGCTGCCGATAGAATTCGATGATCAAAGTTTCAGCACGTTCAGCCTACAATCCTATATGTCGGCAGCGACAAGCACTACAATCATTGATAACGTGCGGCTCCGTACTGAGGAATGGTATAGCCAATGGGCGAAAAGAAAGAGCTCGCCGCAGCCCATTGTAGTCAACAGCAGAGAAGACGCTAATCGGCTAAACTTGAGTCAACTCAGATCTTTAGCGGGTTCGCTCCATAAGAGCAGCAACCTAGTTTTGAAGGAAACGATCATCGAGGTTACTGCCTCATGCCTTCAATCACCCGATGTCGATGATCGGCTTGAGTTCATCGATACCTTTGAAGTTGGGTCAAGCCCTGTATTTTCGTACGTAACTCGGATGAGTGTTAGCGCTGAGATGCCTCCAGGAGCGACCTCCGTCAGAATCCATAACTCCTCAGGCGACTTTCTGCCTGCCCGCGAATTCGTGATTCCTGACGAAACTGGAGATGCATTCTGGACTATGGTAATACTTGAGGAGGCGTTGCATGTCGGAACAAGCGGAACCTTCAGCGTTCACAGCAAGCAGTCTGGCAAGGGGATCATGGGCCCGCTTGCAAAGAACGGGTGTGATTATCTCTCTATCCAGCTTAAACAGTCAGACAGCGTAGACGCCGCAGAGATCCGCATATTTGTGCCCACAGACGTGAAGCTTAAGTTGACTAACGGTACGAACGACCTCCTCGGTGCCCTCGATATGGTTTCTTACGATGAAATCGATGATCATGCTATTCTAGAAGGCCGCGCAGTTTTTTCCAACGCGATCAATTCGAAGTCTTGCCCTCCCGGTTATCATACCTATGTGTGGAGAGCGGAGAATTTGAAATGTGGCGACGCTTTGCGGGTTGTCTACACGATTGTTAAGCAGTAAAGTGTTTGGTAGAAATCTGGAGGACTGTTATGGTTCGTGGTGGTTCGAGACTGGTATGATGGGGTGCGGGCAGAGTAGCCTGCCATAACCATCTAGTAAGCTTTTACGTTGAGCGCCTGCCCACTACTGTGTGCGGGCGTTTTTCGTTAGAGATGGACGAGGAAAATATCAGTTTCCACACGGGAATAGAACCGACCATAAGTGTTCGCATAGAGCGTCGTTCTATCATCAAGAACGTTCCTCAATTCGCTTGATGAATTTTATTTCTTGAAGAAAGAGCTTTGCCATTCACAACAATCCTTTGCCTACCGCCGACCGTGCGACCTCCGAAACATCGTAAAGCGCCTTCTGCGGATCGCTGTGGTTAATCACTGGTTCGATCCCCGCTGCTTCCAATTCCCGCCGAATGCTCCGTCTGTCGCTGCACAGACGCTGGGCTAGATCGTACAACGAGTGATATCGCTCTTCGAACAGTTCGATGCTCCATGCCGCGAGGTCCGTCCTTCGGAGACCGTCTGCGTCGTCTACTTCGACCACGGACAGATATCCACGCTCAACGAGCTTTCGGACCGTGCTGGGGCTGAGGCGACCGAACATGTCGTAGTCGGCGGCACGCACGGTGATCGGCCGTCGCCCCGCCATAACCTTTCTGACCTCAGCCACGTTAAGACGAAGAATATCGATACCTGTTTCGCTCGCGTCCAGCACGGTTCCCCGCAACATTCCGGAGTGTAGAAGATCGGCGACCTCCAAGAATGTGCAGCCTGCCAGCTCACGGATGCGAGAGATGTCCGCATAGTCATCCGCTCGAAAATCGGCTGCAGCCGGGGAGCCGGCTAGACCAGCAATCGCCGCGTCCAGTTCGTCGGGATCGTAAAGCGCGGTATCGCTTCTCGACTTCTGGCGGTAAACGAAGGGCGCAAAGATCCCGAGTTTTTCTAGCGTGTCGAAATGGCTCTCCAGAAGCTTCAAGCGCTGGCACGCCCGGAGCCTGTCGAACCCTGCGCCGACACTTCGAGCAAAGGCCGACATTTCCGCTTCCGGTATCAGGATCATGCTCGGGGAGACGCCCGCTTCGAACGGGGGGATGACACCCGCGTTCCGAAGAAGCTTGGACAAGGTGGTTTCGCCTATCGAGAACTCCTTGGACGCCGTCTTGACGGAATGAAACTTTCTTTCCCCCAGAGGGCCGAAGACGTCGTCGTCGTGACCGAGCGGAAGCTCTTCGACACTTACCCGGCGGATCGCGTCGCGAAGGCAGTCATAGTCGGGCTCCTTCGAGCGTCTTCTAAGCCAAGAATACAGGGTACCGTAGACGTTTGTTGGGAGAAGCTCGCCAGTTCGCCGACGTGTTGCAATAGCCAGTTCTCGCAGAAACTCCTCGAACGGTTTTCCCGCCGCGGACAAAAGGCGGTACCCCGCCTGACGAGCAGCGGTCCATTCGGCATCGCCGTGACCCCGACGGTCGAATTTCGTTCCGAACATCGTTACCGCCCCCACCAATTCGCAGACCGAGCCGACGACATGTAGAGGAAGCATGCCGAGAAAGTCGGAGGCCGGGGGACGGCCTCCAAGAAGGCGCGCTGTCATGTAGGCTTCGAACTCGGTCGCGGTCTGCGGAAATGGTTTCGAAGTTTCGACTTCGGCGTCGAACAACGAAATCGAGAAGCCCGGAGCAAGACGTTTCGCTCTGCCTTTGCCAATGGAAATCAAGGCGACGTCATGCAGAGGACAGGAGGCGATGAAGTTAACCAGCCAAGACAACCTTCCAAATGGCCTCGCCTCGAAGCTCCCCAAACCGTTTCGCCGGTCTTCGGCGAGGCAGAAGGGGCAGTACCGATGGTACGTCCGAACTAGGTTCTCGGGTAGAAGCCTCTCGGGACCGATGGTGAAGTAACCACCGGTTCGCACGGTCGCCCGCGCTTCCAAGCGCGTAGCGTCAATGCCCGCAATGTATGCCAACTCCTGCAGCGCAGCCCTCCGACCTTCGGTGATATCGCGAAGCGCCAGCCCCTGATGACGGCAGAAGTCTTCGGTTCGGGCTCCGTTTGTCGCCGCCAGCCGAGCGACGAGGCTCAACGCGTGCTCGTCGTCGTGGAAGTGGACGCTTCGCGAAAGTCTCGTCATCTTTCGCCTCCACGATGCGCCTTCAGTGCAGTTGCGCGTGAGGGCGCTGCGGGCGTCGGCGCGTCTTCAGGCTGCTCCTTGGCCTCCGTAGCACGGGCCGATGCGCCTTTGATCGAGCGCCAGCCGGGCACCGTCAGGATATTCTCCTGCTTCGAGCAACCCGTCATCGTCGCGTATGCATTGGCAAAGCTAGAGAGGTCGACGATCTCCTTGCCGACGGTCAATGCGTCCTCGACCGCCATCCGGCTCAACTGGATGATGGAGCCAAAGCATCCGCCGCACCCGTGGATAATCCGCAGAGGGAAGTCCCCGCCGACGAAGTCGTCGAGCCGCATCCCGGCATGCTCCTCCACTACTTTCTGCATCCAGTGACGAACGTGCCTTGCATGGGCGGCGGTGATGTCGCCCAGGTGCATGGGGATGGAACGGGTGCGGATCTGTTTGTCTTCGCGCAGCCGTTCGAGTGGAGTGACCCCGGCGAGAATGAGCCGGACAGGCCAATCCTTCATCTGCGTGACATGCTTGAAGGTGTCACGCAACCGCTGAAGATCGGCGCGATTGGTCGTCGAATTGACGGCATGCTGTGCTTCATCGATGAAGATAATGAGCACCCTGTGGCGCTTGAGCTGGTTTCGGAAGAGCGGCCACGCCTCCTTCTCGCGGATGTTTCCTTTCACTGGATAGCCGAGCGTCTCCAGGCCTTCGACGGCCATATTGACCATGTTGCATGGCGACGGGGAATCCATCCGAAGAACGGGTACGGCGGCATATCCGTCGTTGGTCGGGTAGGGGGCGAGACCTGGGTCCGCGTCGAGGCAACGGTTGATCAGATCGGTCTTCCCGGAGTGAGACTCGCCGGTGACAATGATCATTCGGTGCTGCTTGGTGTGGCCCGTGAAATGGGCCACGAGGCTGCGCTTCATCTTGCGGAAGCGGCTTTCGAAAGCGGCATCCCTGAACGTGCGAACGTGCATGCCGCAGATCGCCTCCATGCGGTCAGCGATGTGGTTTTCTTCGGCGGGCATTGAGACGCGAAGGTGAGAAAGCGCCTCCGCAAGCTCGGGAGAAAGAACAGTATTGGGCATGTGGTATCCTCCTTTCAGGATCAGTCGATGATGCCGAACTCGTCCTCGGACGTGCTGTCGGATGCCAACCTGGCGTCGGCGACACGGCGGGCCGCGTCCTCGGCGGCCAGGCGCTCGGCGTCGGCGCGATCGGCGCCGACGGCGGAGGCGCTCGCAATAGTCAGCCCAAGCAGCGCGGCACTGCTCGCGCGGATTTTCGGCGCCTGGGCGCGGACCTTCTCGCTGAGGCTTCCAGAGGCGTCGACGATGCGGACAAAGCGACCGATCTGCTCGTCCTCGTAGACATACTCGGGAAGGGTGAAGACGGGCGAGGTAAGCTCGAGTGCCGCGTTGGCGACGTCGGCCTCGTTGGCCGCCCACTCGATGGCCTCCGCAACGTCGTCGGCGACAAGCTCGAGGTGTTCCCGGTCGTGGATCCGGAGGCGCTCCTTGGCCTTCATCCACTGCCAGTAGGTCACATTCTGCAGGCCCTTGATCGTCGCCGGCACGCGCAGGAAGCCGTCTTTCCAGATCACCGAGATCTCGCTCAGGTCATGGCGATCGACGCGGATGTGGACCATGAGGTGCTCGTCGTCGCGACGAAGCTGCTGGATCTCGTCCGACTGGAACTGGATGTCCTCGTAGACGATGCCCTGCTTGGTGATCGCGCGGACGCCGGGGGTTCCGTAGATGTTGCGGCGGAGATACCCGGTAGGGGCGGGCGGAATCTTCTTGCCGCTCGTCAGCTCCAGCCACGCCTGGCGAGGCGTCGCGCCCCATAGACCGGAGTGCGGCGTATTATGGTACACGTCGACGATCAGCCGGGTGAAGATGTTGGCAAGCTGATCGTTGCGGATGGTGGGGATCGGATGGTCGGCGTACGAGCGGCCCAGTTCGATGACGTTGCCGAACGTGCGACCGTTGAAGTCCTGTAGCCCAAGGAACGCGATCGTGCGGAAGAAGCGCTCGATCGTGCCACGGAGGTAGGGAGTGCGGGCCGGCGGAAACATGTCGGTGACGCCTGCATCCGTGAGGGTTCCGCGAAGTGCGTTCGACCTGTTCCAGCCCGCATTATCGAGACCGATGGTGCGGAATTTGCCCTTCATCTCCCATGGAAACTTGCATCCCGCCGCCTTGGCGAGCGCGGTCTTGTCGCGGCTCGTGAGTTCGAGCGTCGTGCGGGCGGACTCGATAGTCGGCGCCTCGACGAAGACACGGAATGCCAAGATGCACTTGGTGGCGACGTCAATGACCGCGCTGAAGAAGAGGCGAACGGTCGAGAGGACCTTGCGCTCCTCGGCCGTCAGCTCCTCCCACACGATCGTGCCTTCGAGGATGGTGCGCAGTTCAACGCACCATTCGTCGGCCTCGACCCGGAGCAATGGAATGCCCTTGTCGGCGCCGCCGCGCACGACGGCGAAGTAGAGCTGTGCACGCTTCTTGCCTTCACGACCGGCCTTTTTGAAGAAGCTGGGCAGCCGGCGGATCTTGAGACGAAAGCTCGTTTCACCAAGAGGACGCAGCAGTTCCAGACCGTTGGCGGCGCGCTCGCGGTTGAGACGCCGGAACGTCGCGACCATGCGACGATGCAGATGGCTCACCGACGGCTTGGTGCGGCTTGCGTATTTGAGTACGAAGCGGGCGTGGAGATGGCGTTCTTCGGAGGTGAAGCGAGAGGACTTGTCCCCGCTGCGCTTGTCGATAAGGCCGCTGATGTCAAAGTCGGCCGCCTCGTACTTGGCGATCCAGTCGTTGAGCGTGCGCAGCGGCGGACGTTCACCCAAAAGATAGTCGCCGTCTGGCTTCCCTTCGAAGCCCGAGGCACCCTTCTTGCCCTTGGACTGGGTGGTCTGCAGCTTTTCACCCACACGCTTCATCGCGGCAGTGATCGACTTCTTGTATTCCTTCAGGATGGCATCCGGCAGGTCTTCGCCCGCATCCTTGAACTTGCCTTCCTCCTTTGCGCGGATCGCGAGCTGTACCCAGCGCTCCTTGCGCAGCGCCTCCTGGACCTTGTCGTCTCGCATGGCGAGAAGACTTTCATGACCGACGACGTTGCGGCGCTTGCCGAGTGCCGGTGAATAGTAGTCTTCATGTACGACCATCTGACCTTTTTCGATCATCTGTTCGGTCTCGTGGATCGTGTAGGAGACGGTACGGCCGGCGCCGTCGACGCGCATGAAGTAGCGGTGGCCGTCGACGTCGGACTCCCACTCGTATTCGACGTTGTTGATGACGATCTTGTCCAGATCGCTGAGACGGGTGGTGGTTTCGATCGGGAAAATGCTGCGTGGAGTAGACATCTGCGAGTTCCTTTCTGGGAACGTTGGGCGTGCGGAAGGGTGGCCGCCGGATGGTTCCGGCGGCAGTGCTTGATGAGCCGTCACCGGCTGGCAGGAAAGCTGGACTTAGAGCTTGGCGGAGACGGCGCCCTCACGGCGACGTCCGACTATGCCGTCAGACTTAGGAATGCGGCCTTTGGAGCGCGATGGTCGTCTCGTCGGCGACAAGGTTGACCATCGAGCGACCGGAGCCGCCTTCGCGTTGCCATTGGCGCCTGGTGCTAGCCAGCGGGATCGCGTCGCCCTCGGGGAGGGCGGTCGGGTTGCGGAACGGGCGTGGGTGTACGTGTGCCATTTCGCGACCTCCTAGGACGCAACTGTCTGGATGAAGGGCGCGTCGTCGAACGTCTCTTCGGGCGAAAGATGTTCGACGAAGCCGCGGTAGATCAGGCAGAACAGTGAATTCTGGACGTCGATGTCCGGCCCAAGCGCGCGCTCGACCTCAATGATCGTTGTCGGTTCGTGGATGGTCCGCATGTAGTCGAGTACCACCGCGCAGTGACTTTCGTTGACGTTGTCGCAGGCGATCATGATCCGCTCCGCGTTTCCGGAACGTGCCTCCGTGATCTGGTCGTCGGTGATGACGAGGAAATCGTCGAAATGCTCCCCTGTGTTCTGCTCGAGGATTAGGTCACGGATCTCCATGATCCCACTTTCCTCAAGCGCGATTGTGGGCTTGACTGCGTATGCGACGCGGTAGCCGTCGTCGTACGTGGCCAATCGGTCCACGAGATGCTCGTTGGCCGTCAGACTGCCCGGACGCCAGTACTTCACCCGCGGAAACTCCTCCCGGAGATCGACGAGATGGGGGTCGCGCAGCAGCATCATCGTGAAGCGGCTCTCCAGGCTGCTGTTGTAGGAGAGAACGCGATTGAACTTGTGAATGTAGTCGTTGCCGATCACGGATCCTCGCTCCTTTGGCTGCTGTCTGTACAATCCCGTTGGCCCCTCCGGCCGAATCCAGGCAACGTCAGTTCTGCCTTCCGCTTCCTCGAAAGTCAGCGAAACGTCATATTTGGTAGTGGCCGTCGACGATTGGCACGAGGCGGCCAATGTTCGGGCGGTCTGGCGAGAGGACGCCTGTGGACAAGGGAACTGGCTGCAGCTCGAAGCCAAGCTCGTGATTTTTGACTTCGCGCAGGATGCGCCGTGTCTTCGTCGCCATTTTCGTTCTCCTTCCGGCCCGCGGCCTACGACAGGTCGCGGGCCAGACGCTGGCCCTGACGTGTTTCAAAGATGAAGTCCACGCCGTCGAAATCGCACTCCTCTACAGATGTACGAGGTAGCCGAACCAAACGGCCAAGATCGAAGTCGTCGAAATCTTCGGGCAAAATCTTCATCTGCCATTCGTCCCCGATGACACGGGGCACACGAGCTAGGCGCTTTGTGGAAGCGGCAAGAAGGTCGTCGTAGGCAAGCGACTCCGTAAGTTCGCCGAAACGATCCTCCACTTCGTGGAACTCCGCGATAGCGGAGAGGAGTTCGTCAATGCTCGCGGTTTCGAGCGAGCGCTTGGGTTTTGAAAGCATGCGTGTCATCTGTCTGTCCTCGTTCTAGGAAATATCTTCACGGTCGCGATCAAGGTCGCGAGGTCGTCAGGTGAATTGGTGGGAAGTTGTCGGGTGAAGAGCGGCCCGCTGTGGTGAGGCCGTTGCGTAGCCTGACCTCTATAGAAGCCGAGGCGCTGTGCTCGAGTTCACCACGGTGCGGGACTTCGGCGTCGAGAACGTCAACGTCATTCATCGCGCCAATCGCAGCAATGGCGTCGGCTACCAGCTTCCTGGCATGTAGCTCATCGCGGAAGTGGATGCGTTCGATCTCGTCGAGGACCCAACGCAACGAGGCGTTCTGCGAAATATCGCAGTGCTCGCTGCGCGGGAGATTGGGAGTGGTTTTGGCGCTAGAGCGCGGACGGGCCGCGTTGATCGCAGCCCCCTGACACGGTAGTTGCGTCAAGGACCTCGTGTTCGATTGTTTCGAACTGTGGCTCGTTCAGAAAGTACATCATGCCGGTCTCCATCCTGCATCGGTTGCGGCTGCGTCGAGTTCGACGAGTGTGCCGCGAACCATTGGTTCACGCGACTTCAGTTGCGTTCGGGCGGGATGCTGGGCCTTGGAATACGCTTCCTCGGGACCTAGCGACCTGCGAACGCCGCCAGGCGACGTTGGAGATGGAGAGTGCTGAAAATCTTGATCGACATGTCTGCTTCCTCGAATACGAAAAACTTAATTTCGAAGGAGTGCCGGGGCGTCCGTTGCGCCGCGGCATAGATACCACGGCGTCTTACGACGCTTTCCAGCAACCTTGTTGGCCTTGTGTGGGTACCCAGAGCGTCATGATGTCCGATCTCGTATGCTCCCCGATGGAGCAGTAGTCCGAGAAAAAAACAGATCTTCGGAAGTTCGTCAATGAGTTGCAAACTAAAAATTTGACGGCACATCCGCGGAAGGGGGCAAAATAGCTGCTTCCGGCATCAAATCCCCGAAACATCGTAAACGCTTCATAAAGCCAACGAGTCAAGTTTGATCTGGTATAGGTTTGGATAATCTCGAAGCACGTAACGGTTCAAGTTGGAGGTCACATGATGTGGCAGCCTGGGTGGCCGAGACCTCGCGCATTACAGAGTGCCCTCGAGTTTGTGCAGCAGCCTCCGACGGGAAGGACGTTTGCTCTGACGCAAAAACTAAGGCGCCGCTATGCGGCCGTCTTCGTGGTAGAGAGTGATTTTCATTAACGGCTCCCAGAGGGTTGGTTGTTGCAGGATTCGAGTGCTTCAGGGAGCAGCTTGAAGCGGACCTATTACCGAATGCCAGTCCATCTCGTCGGGATCGAGGTTTTCCCCAAGCGACCACCCGTTCGGTGGTGGGACGTGCCATTTCCCGGAGATCGGCGAGTACAATCCAGGAAGTGCGAAACATCGATGGATTCGTGTGAAGTCGTTGACGTCGGTCGTGGCGATAGGGATCCCGTAGGTGATTGCGGTCGCCGCAATCTCGCAGTCGCATCCGAATTTCATTCTTGGCTTGGGGGAGCGGCTGACCCAGAAATCTTCCAACTCAGGCGTCATCGTCATCCTGGCAAGGAGGCGCCTGACATCCACGTCGACGGGCGGCAGCCAGATGTCCGTCTCTAGTAGTCTATCGAGCCAGGCAGTATAGGCGCGCTCCCTGGCCGGTTCCTTCCTTCCCACGTTGATCGCGCCCCGTTGTAGTTCGAATATCGCCGCGTAGGGCACAGCAAGGCCGCCCGCCGGAATCTGTCTCATGAAGAAGACGATATCGTCGTTGAGCTTGTCTTCAGTCTTGCGCGCCTCAGTTAGCACGCTGGTATCGAGCAGTATGAAGTTCGACGCCACGCCGCGAAATCCCTTCTCGCGGTTAATAATATGGTGGATTGGGCGCCGAATATGGTTAACAAATCGTCAAGGTCCGCGTAAAAGGATTCGAATGAGCAATACCCCACAGAATTCACGTGCTAACCGTTGGCGGTATCCGCACGACGCTAATGAGTTTGACCGTCTCTTTACGGCTGCGAAGCAGAATAGCCCGCAGCTTGTTTTCGACGGCGATGGCGTATTCACGGTTTCTTACGCGAAGAGGGCCGAAGAGGGCAGTGCTCGTGATTTTTTGACAAAGGGCGGTCCAGACGACGAGTGAACGTCCGCACACGGATTTTCCGTCGACCTCATTATCTTCGAGATGATTTCGAGCGATTGTCGACATCGTAGCCACCGCCACGGTAGCCCAGTGGAACGTGCGCAACTTTATCTCCGTAACGATCCGAAGAGCCCGTCTACGTTCTCGAGAATGCCTCTACACTTCTAAGCTGGCCATAGGAGTACTACAAGACTGGGATCAGTGCGAAAGAAGCACTGGCATCTTGAGGTCTTGAAGAAGCGAGCGCGTTACACCTCCGAGGATGAACTCTCGGAATCTCGAATGTCCGAACCCACCTGCTACCAGTAGATTTGCGCCATTCTCTACAGCCTCGGCCTGCACAATCGATGCTGTCGGAGCGCCGCCGGAGTGAGCTGAGACGACGTCTACTGCCAAGCCTGATCGACGAAGCACGGTTGCGAACTGGTCTCGGAGATCTGTGTCCACTGCCTTGTCATCGGTAACCGAGATCAAGATGATCTTCTTGCTTTCGTCCATATACGGCTTAGCGCAAGAGAGGGCGCGCGCGAGGGTAGGGCTACCGTCCCATCCGATCGCGACTGTTTCAAATTGCCCGTACCAGACTTCTGAAGGAAACAGGAGAAGTGGTCTGCCACTCTCAAACAGTATGCTTTCGATAGTGGGCCTTCCGATGTCGGAGGCCTCAAGGATCGTTAGGTCGAAAATTCTCGACATTTCGGCAAATCTACTGCCGACGAAGGGTTCTGCGCATTCGAACAGACTGATATTCGTGCCAATTCCGGCTTGTTCAGCGTAGTCCTGAATCGTTCTCCTCAACTCTTCGCCAGCCTCGCGACTGAAATGTTCTGCCTTAACAGCCAAATCTTCGGCGTCGAAGATGGAGGGAAAGGGCGGAGAGATTGTGGGGACCTTCAGCTTGTGGATGCTTATGTTGAGGTCGGCCCCTTGGACACGAGCCAGTTCTACCGCGTTTTTCAGCAGGGTGAACGACGTCGGATCGGGATACGTCATCAGTGGAAGGTGAAGTTGAGTTTTCATTTTTATTGCTTTCTCGGAGCGAACTCGAGTTCTCTCGCAGACTCCGGCTAGCTCATTGGTGGAGGTCTGGATTGGTAATCGAGAACATAAGCCGATTGGAGACTGTGTCGAAGCCTCGGAAACTACTTAGAGATGTCGAGGTTGGCACGAGGCGGAAAGACCGCGTGAGGTTTTTCTCATCGCCATCTTGTCCGGCTCGATCAAGCGCTTCCGCTCAAGGCAGAACGTACTGAGCTCTCGGTGAGGTCAAAGAAAGACAGGGGCTTGTTGGGGGCAACCTGGATAAAGCCCATACCTGCACGCATTGCGCCAGCGCCATCGGTCAAAGCGTTATCGCCTATCATAAGAGTGTCTCGCGGGCTGATGCCAAGCCTCAAACATCCCGTTTCAAACAGCACGGGCTCCGGTTTGCCGATGACGCAAGGCTGTATATCACCGACACATGCGAGGATCGCCGCGGCCAGCGCTCCGACCTCAGGCACCAGTTGTCCGTTCGGTCCAGGGTGGGTTACATCCGGGCACGCCAAGTAAAGCGTTGCTCCAGTCCTTACCGCATTGACAGCAGCATAAAGGCGCTTGAATGAGAACCTTCGGTCGCGCGCGACCAGCACGGCATCGGGACACTCCCAATCAGGACGAAGGCCCTTTTTGCGCGCATAGCTTTGAAGGGAGACGCTTCCCAGAATCATGATCCGAGCTTTCGGTGTCTCTTTCGCAATGATGTCCAGCGCGGATGTTCCGGCCAACAGGATTCGATCTGTAGGTATCGCAAGACCCCAGCGCGTGAACTGCCTCTCCAGTTGCGCCGGCGTATGCTCGGAATCGTTGGAAACGATTACAAATCGGTCGTCGAGGGCATCGAGAAGAGTATCCGCGCCCGGCAGCAACTTGCCACCGCTGACGAGCGTGCCGTCGAGATCCACAAGATAGCCTCTGGCCGTGAAATCGGAGGTGGTTACAGTCATCAAAGTTCCAGGTTTCTCATTGTATCAGTGAAAGGTATGTGACTTGAAAACCGCGCCCGATCAGATGTTTGGACCATCCGATCGAGGCAGTGATCGACGCGTGTCTCTCTCTTGGATGTCGCTTAGTCGGCGGGTGTGAAGTTCAGAGCGTAGTCCCTGCCTTTCACTTCCGCTCCGTCGAGCGGAAACCGCCCTGAGCGATCCATGAAGTAATGCAGATGTGCGACGACGCCTTCATCGGTTACATTGACGACAGCATAGGCGGGAGGTTCATGGCTGCCCGGTACATCATGCCCATGATCGTCCAGCCGGAGTTGTACCTGATGCATGAGGCTGGGCAGTATCGAGAAGGACATGCCCTTCCAGTTCCCGAAAATTGGACGATGTACATGCCCCATGAAAACATGCCGAATTCGTGCAACATGCGGCTCAAGTACAGCGTAAAGGGCTTTGCTATCCTGTTGCTGAAGAGCATCCATTGACGATATGCCAACGGAAAACGCGGGATGATGCATGAACAGGAGAACCGGGTTGCGACTGTTTTCCAGTTGTCCCTGAAGCCACGCGAGACGATTCTGATCGTAGTGTCCCGCATGAGTTCCAGGCTCATTGGTATCGAGGAACAGCAGTGTGTGCCCGGCCATTTCGCGCGATCCCTGCACAAAGCCATTGCCATCGTCCATGGCATCCGGAAAGACCGCGCGCAGCGCAGCGCGCTCGTCATGATTGCCTACCATCATGATGACCGGGGTCGTCGCTTGGGAGAGGCAGGCGTGCAACTCTTCGTAGGCTTCCTTCTCGCCCCAGTGGCAAAGATCGCCTGTTATCACAATCGCGTCGGCGTCGCTGTGATCCGTAGCAATGCTTTCGAGTGCTGCCTTCAGTCTAGCGCGGGGGTCCATCCCATACAGCCGCTGTGGAGCGGGAACGAAATGTGTGTCGGTCAGATGAATAAGTTTCATGGCGATTATATCCGGTGGAAAGAAGAGGCCGCCCGGCATGGTGCCGAGCAGCAACAATGTGGAAGCAATTACTTGCGTGGCAGGAGTGCCTGAACGTCTGCCGCCATCTCGGCCAACACTTTTTCCGGCTCGCTCGCGCGGCTGCCATCCATGACAGATTGCAGGCGGTCCTTAATGACATCGGTGATCTTGAGGCCATTCTCGCCTGGAAATGCATACCATCCAGTGAAATACGGGAGCTCACCGACAGCCGTGTACTGATTTGGATTGGCTGAATAGTAGTCGGTCAGACTGGCCGCTGCCTTGTTGTTCGGTGCCATGTAGCCAGTGGTCTTGACCATGATGGCACCACCCTGGGGACCAGTCCAGAATTTGAGGAACGTCCATGCCGCCTTTTGCTTTTCCGGGTCTTTCGCAGTTATGACTGCGACATTGCCCCCGGCAGGAAGCTTCGAAACCTCCGGCTTTACGTCCGGATAGGCAGCGGTTTTCAACTCGAATTTGCCAGCTACCTGTTTCGTGATCACATTGAGGCCGGAAGTCGTGCTGACGAACATACCCAGATTGCCAGCCGCAAAGGAGGCCCCCATGTCGGAACTGGAAATATTGGGCGTGCCGGTTTCGGTCACAAGACGCGCCAGCAGCCCGATGGCTTTCTTTCCAGCGTCCTGATCGAATGCCACCTTGGTTTCGTCGGCATTGGTCATTGTCCCGCCATTGGCGAAAACCATGGCCTGCCACATCCAGTTACCAGTGACTGGCCAGTTGACCGCGATGCCGTCCACGCCATTGCCGAGCGCTTTGATCTTTTTCGCAAGTGCGATGGTTTCTTCCCAAGTTGTGGGTAGTCTCGTCGGGTCACCGCCAGCCTTTTTCACGAGATCTAGGTTGTAATACACGATTGGCAGGGAGATGGCATAGGGCAGACCATACACCTTGCCATTGACAGTGCCAGCCGCCAGCATTCCTGCGTGATATCCTTCAGCGGAAAAGTCCTTCTCGTCGGCGATGAATCCGTCAAGCGGAACTGCGAGATTTTTATCTGCAAGGATTCGTACGCGGTTGAGACCCTGGAAGGTCACGTCGGGCATCGTGTCGGTCACGGCCTCACGTAGGATCCGCTGGGAAGCATCCTCATATTCCTTGTAGGGCGTGCGGAATGTAACCTTGATGTCGGGATGGGCCGCGTCGAATGCCGCCAGCGTTTCCTTCGCCGTTCCGTCGAACAGTTCGGCATAGGGATACTGGACCGAGATTGCTGTTTCGGCGTGTGCCGTCGATAGGGTCAGCGCCATGGTGGCTGCGACCAGAAGATATTTCATGATGAGTCTCCAGGTAAATTCCGTCGGGGTTGAACTTCGGGGGGTTATTTGACGCCGCTAAAACCGATGCCTTCGATGAAGCGGCGTTGAGCGAGAAGGAAGAATGCGACCAGCGGCAACACGACGACCGTCGCGGCAGCCATCAGCGGACCGTAATCATTGCCGGCTTCCGCGTTTCGGAAGGCCACAATTCCTAGAGGAGGTGTGAAATAGCGATCATCGGACACGGCGACCAATGGCCAGAAGTAATCGTTCCAGTGTCCGATCACCGAGAAGATGGCGAAGGCAGTCAGTGCCGGAATGGCCGAGGGCAGCATGACACGCCAGACGATGGCAAACTCCGACAGACCATCGAGCCGGGCCGCGTCCACCAGATCGTCAGGCACGCTCATGAAAAATTGACGCATGAGGAAAATACCGAACGCTGAGATCGTAAAGGGCAGGATTAGAGCGGCATAGCCGTTCAGAAGGCCCAGAGTGTGCAAAAGAACGAACAGAGGAATAGCGATGGCGTGATAGGGGATCAGGAGACAGAACACGACCAGACCGAAGGCCGCATCACGTCCCACAAAACGCAGCTTGGCCAGCGCATAGGCAGCGGGCAGGGCGACAAGTGCCTGGAGTAAGAAAATAGCCAGCGTCACAACCACGCCATTGAAGAGATAAAGTCCCATGGGAGCCTGGGTCAGGGCCGCCGTGTAGTTATCGATCGCCGCCGATGTGCTCGGCCACCATTGAAAGTTCACCGAGAAGATTTCGCTTGCGGGTTTCAACGACGTCGAGATCATGACGGCGAAGGGCAGGAGAGCAAAGGCTGCGAATGACAGAAGAATCATGTGGCGCAATACGCCCGGAGCGAACTTGACGAAGATTTTCATGCCAACTTCCCCCGTTTGCCAAAGTTCACAAACCGCAGGAGACCGACCAGCGTCACCAGTGCTACGAAGACAATGCTGATGGCAGCGGCGTAGCCAGTGCGGAAGAATTCAAAGCCCTCGGCATACATGGTGTAGAGCAGCACCTCGGTCGCCTTGGACGGACCGCCTTGGGTCAGCGCATGAACGGTATCAAATACCTGGAACGAGCGGATCGTGGAGGTGATCAACACGAAGGCGGTGATGGGTCTGAGACTAGGCCAGGTGATCAGCAGGAACCGCGCGAGCGCGTTCGGCGTGCCGTCGAGTTCCGCGGCCTCATAGAGGTCACGGGGGATTCCGGCGAGTCCGGCCAGAAACAGGACCATCGTAAAACCGAAGTTCTGCCAGATTCCGATGACCGCAAGGACCTGAAGTGCAACCGTCTTGTCCTTTAGCCAGCTTACCGGCGCAAATCCGAAAGCTTTCAGAATGTGGTTGGCAATGCCGAAGTTTGGATGCAGCATGAACTCCCAGACGATCGCCATGGCTATCAGGCTTGCCATGAATGGCAGAAAGAACACGGTCCGGTAAAAGCCTTGCATGGACGCGCGACTGTCGATCAGCATCGCCACGCCCAATCCCAGCAGCACGGAGCCGGGAACCACCAGCACGGCATAGACGACGGTGTTGGACAGTGAGCGCCAGAACACGGGATCTGCTGCCAATTGGGTGAAATTCGAAAGGCCGATCAGTTTGATCGTCGCTGCCCCCAATTGGTAGTCGGTGAATGCCAGAGCAAACACGGCAACGAGCGGCCCTAACAATAGAACCGTCATGAGAACTGCAGCGGGTGCCATAAGTCCCATTGCCGCGAAGCGTTGATCGGGCGCTCTGCTCATGCCGCGACCCCAAGATCGAATGGCTGCGGCACCCGGCGATAATCCGCGCCGAAGAGATGCACGTGAGAATGATCGATACCAATGGAAACACTGTCATGCAGAGCTGGCCGCGGCTGTCCCGGTTCGAGCCGCACGATCAGTTCCTGAGCAGATTTCGTCAAGACGTGGACGAAGATGTCTGCGCCCAGATTCTCTATATGCTGGATGGTTCCCGAAAACGAGCCGTCGCCCGGTGCTACCAGTCGAGCCGTTTCCGGGCGAAAGGCCATATGCACAGTGAGGCCAGAGGATGGAGCCGCAGCGATTGCAGGCGTCCTCGGCAGCAGTCGACCATCATCAAGCAGGACAGCGTCAACCCGGTTGATACGAGGGCTGCCGATAAATTCGGCCACGCGCAAATCTGTCGGCCTGTTGTAGATCTCGTCCGGCGAGCCGACCTGCAACAACTCCCCGTCCATCATAACCGCTATACGGTCGGACATCGTCATGGCTTCGGCCTGATCATGAGTGACATAGACAAAAGTTGCGCCGAGCGCGCGATGGAGCTGTGCGATTTCGCTACGAGCCTGGACGCGCATTTTCGCATCGAGATTTGAAAGAGGTTCGTCCATCAGAAAGGCGCTCGGGTTTCGCACCATGGCACGCGCCAACGCTACCCGTTGACGTTGCCCACCTGATAGCGCCGCCGGCCTGCGCTGCTTCAAGGACTCGATCGACAGGGAGGCGCAAACCCGCGCCACCTCGCTATCGATGTCGCGCATGCGCGCGGCTGCTCCCGGATAGAGCTTGCCGAGAAACGGCAGGCGTTCGATCGTATTCAGCCGGCGCATCGTCAAAGGTACCGCGATGTTCTGCTCGACGGTCAGATGCGGATAAAGCGCGTAGGACTGGAAGACCATCGCCAGATCGCGGTCACGCGGCTTGACGGCACTCACGTCCTGGCCATTCAGACGGATTGTCCCGCTTGTCTGGCTCTCCAGTCCCGAGATGATGCGCAGAAGGGTGGACTTGCCGCAGCCCGACGGTCCGACGAGAGAGACGAACTCCTCGTTTGCGATATCCAGATTGATTGATTTTAGAATTGCGGTGTCGCCAAATTGCTTGCTAACGCCGTCCACTTCCAGCCGTGCCATGATGCTTCCTTCCGAACCTTCGGAAACGTCATAGGAAATTCAATTTACGAGCGCATGACACGATATAAGTTTCATTTATGGGAATCATAAACGTGTCATGCAAAATTCGGTAACCCATGCACAACTGCGGAGCTTCAATGCGGTTGTCAGCGAAGGAAACATGTCCTGCGCGGCGCGCAAGCTGGGGCTGAGCCAGCCCGCAATCACGGCACAGATCCGCTCGCTGGAGAGCAATTTCGGCGTTCTTCTTTTTGAGCGCACCGGCAGTGGCGTTAGGATGACGCCGCTCGCCCGCCGGCTTTATGCGGAAACATGCGGACTTGGAGAAATCGAGGATCTGGCCTTCAACATCCTGACGGCTTCGCAAGCGCTACAATCGGGCGATCTTCACGTTATGTGCGGCGCCCCCAATCCTGCCATGAAACTGATTGCGGAATATCGGCGGCTCTATCCGGGTGTCAGGGTCACGGCAACCTTCGGGAACTGGCATGATGTCAAATCCGCACTGTTCGATCTGCGATGCGATGCCGCCATCGTGACGGAAGCACCTGATCATCCCGACCTCACCGTCTATCCATACAGGGGGCAGCGTGTCGTGGCACTTCTTCATCCAGACCATCCCCTGGCTATGACCAAGCGGTCACTGTCTCTTCATGATCTGGAAGGTCAACCCGCGATCTTCAGAACGGAGCAATCGCTGACACAGAAAACAATCGACGACGCTCTTCAGGCCAACCGTATCGCCATCACGCCAGTTCTAAGGCTGGGTGCGCGCGAAGCGGTCTATGAGGCCGTGACGGAAGGGTTGGGGATCGGCTTCATGTTCGAGCTTGC
This sequence comes from Rhizobium sp. 22-785-1, assembly GCF_053521965.1. Lineage (NCBI taxonomy): Bacteria > Pseudomonadati > Pseudomonadota > Alphaproteobacteria > Hyphomicrobiales > Rhizobiaceae > Rhizobium > Rhizobium sp. 22-785-1. Next base: position 141,904 of record NZ_JBNWDI010000001.1, read on the forward strand.
GGTCATTCGCAATGATGGGCTGATACGGTTGCCGATCGACGAGTTGCCAGCGGTCTTCATGGAAAACGTAGCCTGTCTGTCGAAGAACCTCCGCCGAAGGGAAGTTGCCGCTCTGATGAATCTTGCCCAGGAAAAAGCTGTGCAACCGTAAGATCGAAACGTTCGATGGCGCGGACCCAGGATCAAGCTATCTCGATGGTAATGCTGCGTAGTTTCCGATCCTTTTCGATCCGCTGCCAGACCGGCATTATGGCGAATGCGAACTGTCCTCGATGCGGCGAACTGTGAACACCATGAACAGACGGCAGATACTGATTGGAACGGGCGCTGCGACACTGGCTTTGGCTGGAGCCTCCTATGCGGAATGGCGGCAGATGGGGTCGCTGGAAGCATATGAGAAGTCCGTCGCTGCCATGCGGTCGCCTTTTGCAGCACGTCCGGAGACCCGCGAGCTTATCCGCGCCGCGACGCTGGCGCCTAGCGGACACAATACCCAGCCATGGGTATTCAGCGCCGAGGCGGACGCCATTCGCATTCACCCCGATCTTTCGCGGCGGACGCCAATTGTTGACCCCGACGATCATCATCTCTTCGTCAGCCTTGGTTGCGCGGCGGAAAACCTTGCGATCACCGGAAATGCGATGGGACGTTCTGGAGCCCTCAGCTTCGATGCAACTGAAAGAACGGTTTCCTACGCTTTTGGTGATGCGCCTCCCGGTGATCCCGCCCTGTTCGATGCCATCGCCAAACGCCAGTCTACACGCGCAGACTATGACGGAAGACGGGTGAGCGCTGCCGACTTGAAACGGCTGGAAACGGCGGCCGCCGTCCCCGGCATCACGCTGGTCGTTTTGACAGAACCGTCCGTGGTCGCGCCTGTGCGGGATATGGTGATTGCCGGCAACGACCTGCAAATGGGTGACCCGGCGTTTATAAGGGAATTGAAGGCGTGGCTCCGCTTCAGCCCACGTCAGGCGCTGCGCTTGGGCGACGGCCTATTCAGTGCTGCGAGTGGTAGCCCCTCGCTGCCGGACTGGCTCGGGCCAAAGCTTTTCGACCTTTCGTTCAATGCCGCCGCCGAGAACGAGAAATATGCGCGTCATCTCAATTCATCCGCTGGTGTTGCTGTGTTCGTCTCTGACAAGGACGATAGCGACCATTGGTTTCGTGCCGGGCGCGCGTGCCAGCGGTTTTCCCTGCAGGCAACAGCGCTTGGGTTGAAGACAGCGTTCGTCAATCAGCCAGTCGAAGTGGCGAGCCTAAGGCCCGAGCTTGCGTCACTCGTCGGTCTGGCTGGCCGTCGGCCCGATCTCGTCATGCGGTTCGGCTACGGGTCTGAACTGCCATACTCGGCACGGCGGCCTGTTCAAGCGGTGCTGAGACATTGAGCCATCATTTGTATTGGGAGGGGAACAGGTCAGTGCCCCAACATATCGAGCGTTCAGCATCCTGACAGGTTCTTGGAGCCAATTACCCCGATGGGGCTCACATGCCCCTATTACATGGAGATGATAATGACGACGATCCAACTACTCGACCATCCTGTCCGGCGCTACGATCGTGTCGCGAGAAGCCTGCATTGGGTGATGGCGGCCCTGATCATCGCGGTATTCTCTCTGGGGCTTCTCGTCGATACGTTTCCGCCAAGCTGGGAAGACGGTGTCGTGAATATGCACAAGCTGATCGGCGTATCCATCCTCTGTCTCGTGGTTGTGCGGATAGTCTGGAGAGCCGGCCATAAGCCCCCACCGCCGGAGCCGACAGGCGCCCTGCTTGAGCGCATCTCGTCTGCCACCCACATCTCGCTTTACCTTCTGATGATAGCCGTGCCTCTGATCGGGCTCGGCTTTGCTGCCTGGCGCGGCCAGGGACTTGATTTCGGCCTTTTTTCGATAGCGCCGCTGATGTCGGAGAACAGAGGCGTCGCGCGGCAGATCGGCGAGATCCACGAACTTTCAGCCTACGCTCTGATCGCCCTAGCCAGTCTGCATGCGCTGGCCGCGCTCTGGCATTACGTCGTCCGCAAGGATAACGTGTTGCAGCGCATGCTTCCGTCCAAGTGAGGGGCGTGAACGCTATGTCGAATATCTCCGTCAAGGCAGAAGCCGACGCGATGCCGCAGCCGATCGGAGAGATCCTGCGTCTCCAGCAATCCCGGATTTTGATCGGTCTAGCAGCGACGGGTCTTGTCGTGGGCAGCATTTTGTCTTGGAGTGAACAGCCGGTCGCGGCCGGCTGGGTGTGGTCGGCGGCGACCCTGCCCGTGCTTCTCGGGCTCTTTGTTCAAATCGTGATGTCGCTGCAAAAGGGCGATGTAGGCCTCGATATCGTCGCCGCCCTTTCGATGTCTGCGGCATTGATTTTTGGCGAACCCTTGGCGGCGAACGTCGTCGCCATGATGTATGCTGGAGGGCAGGTCCTTGAGGATTTTGCGCAGGGGCGGGCCAAAAAGGAGATGACGGCTTTGATGGGGCGCGTCGCGCAAACCGCGATGCGTTTCGAAGGCGAAGTTCTGCAACAGGTTTTGATTACGGCAATCAAACCTGGAGACAGGCTTCTTATTCGCCAAGGTGACGTCTTACCGGTCGACGGCCGTGTGGCGAGCGATGTCGCCGTACTCGACCTATCTGCTCTGACGGGTGAATCGCTTCCGCAAAATATCCTCAAAGGTAACGAGGCGTTGAGTGGCTCTACATCCGCCGGTGCCGCGTTCGAGTTGATCGCAAGCCGTCCGGCGTCTGAGAGCACCTACGCCGGCATCGTGCGCCTGGTCGAAGCCGCACAATCCAGCAAAGCTCCCATGGTCCGCATGGCGGATCGTTACGCCATAGGTTTCCTGGCACTGACGGTGACGATCGCCGCGATCACCTGGCTTCTGACAGATGATACAATCCGGGTGCTCTCCGTCCTAGTCGTCGCTACGCCGTGCCCGCTGATTCTAGCCGTTCCGGTTGCTCTCATCTCCGGAATGTCGCGCACGGCACGCATAGGGGTTCTGGTGAAAGGTGGCGGCGTGCTCGAGACGATGTCGCGCGTCCGCACTGTCATCCTAGATAAAACCGGTACGATAACCCATGGACAGGCAGCGATCACCGAGATCAGGACACGCGACGGCTTTGCGGAGACCGTTGTTCTTAAGGCCGCAGCCAGTCTTGATCAGGCCTCCGGCCATGTGGTTGCAACGGCGCTGATCAAAGCGGCCCAATCGAGAGGGTTGGCTCTATCCGCACCGGTGTCAGTCGTGGAAACACCGGGCACAGGCATCAAGGGAACGGTGGATGGCCGGAAGGTGATTGTGGGCGGCAACAGCTTCGTTGCCGCAGAAACAGGTGATGTTCGGGCGGAGGATCTCCTCAAAAACATCGATCCTGGCGCCATGACCGTGGCCGTCGGTATAGACGGGAAGATCGCGGGGATTATCGTCCTTCAGGACCAGATCCGCACGGATGCGAAGCCGATGCTGGACGACCTGCGTCAGGCGGGCGTCAAGCGGCTGGTGCTGGCCTCCGGCGACCGGGGCAATATTGCCGATAAGGTCGGCAGACAGCTCGGTTTTGATCTTGTATTGGGTGATCTCTCGCCCGATGCCAAGGTCACTGCCGTCCGAAACGAGATTATGAACGGACCTGTCATGATGGTTGGCGACGGTGTCAACGACGCCCCGGCGCTTGCAGCAGCCGATGTCGGTGTCGCAATGGGCGCACACGGGACAGCCTCCTCGTCTGAGGCGGCCGGGGTTGTCCTATTGGTTGATGAACTGGCACCACTCGTAAAGGCGATGGCGGTGGCGCGCCGCAGTCGAGCCATAGCGCTTCAAAGTGTCGTGGCTGGCCTTGGAATGTCGCTTTGCGCCATGGCCTTCGCGAGTTTCGGGTATCTGCCACCGGTTCAGGGGGCTCTCACGCAGGAGGTTATCGACGTTGCGGTGATTCTGAATGCACTGAGAGCGCTTCGATGAGAAGCCTCTGCTCCAGTGGCATAGCAAAGGTCCTTAAGAAAATGCCGCAATCAAACACAAGCTATGCGCGGTGCTCTGTCGGCAATCCGATCCCGTGCCCCTGTAAGTGCGTTTTCCCCGGCCGTTGTCGCCTCTGTGCGCTAGATATCGAGGCGGAGGATTCCCGTTTAAATAGCACGAAGGGGGTGCTTTGCCGATCACGCGGCTGAATAGCATTGTCGACACAAACAGAAAAAGATCTCGGCTTGCGACGAAGGAACCGAACACTCCGCTTGTTTCCAAAGCAGAACGTCCTGTAGCTCTATTCGGCGGCAAATTGTTGATTCCACGAACGAATGACGGGCTCCTCAAGGCTGTGCTCGTAGCCGAGCACGCTTATGCTCGCAGTGCCGAGGGCAAAATCGGCGCCGTGACCGGGTGCCAGTCCGAGCCATCGTGCGGCTAGCACTCGTAAAAAATGCCCACTGGAAAACACGGCGATATTGTCGGCTTCTCTAAGCTCCTTGATGACGGCGTCTGCTCGGTTGCCGACATCTATCACGGACTCGCCGTCAGGGCATCCGTCGCGGAAGAGCCGCCAGCCCGGTCTCTGAACGTGTATCTGTTTCGTCGTGAGCCCTTCGTAGCTGCCGTAATCCCACTCCTCCAGATCTTCCCGCAGGGCGACTTTTTCCATATCGAACCCGGAGAGGGCATAGGTATGCATGGCTCGTTGGGTGGGGCTTGACCAAACTGCCGAAAAGGGGCGAGAGCGCAGATGATGTCCAAGCGCCCGACAGGAGCGCTCACCGCTCTGGGTCAATGCGACGTCGATATGGCCTGTATGGATGCCCGAAGCGCTCCAAGACGTCTCTGCGTGCCTCACCAGGGTGACCTGTGGATTGGGGTGGCCGACATGTTTCGTATCCTTTCGTATCGTCGTTCTCTCGCTTACATCATCGGCAGGCCGACGCTCCGGTTACCGCATGAAAGCATGCGGATTCTGATCACCAAGGTGTTCGCCCAGACGCCTTCGCGTCACGCGCTCCAGCGCCAGTCGAGCACTTCCGGCATGTCTTCCCCGTGTTCGCCGATGTAGAGCTTGTGCCGTTCCATCGTCGCCCAATAGCGAGCCTGCTCATGCGCAACCCGGTCACGCAAACGGGGAACGCGTTCGATTGCGTCCAGCGCAAGCTGATATCGATCCACGTTGTTCAACACGGTCATGTCGAAAGGCGTTGTGGTGGTGCCTTCTTCCTTGTATCCACGCACATGGATATTGCGATGATTGTTTCGCCGATAGGTGAGCTTGTGGATGAGAGCGGGATAGCCGTGAAACGCGAAGATGACCGGTTTGTCGGCTGTGAACATCTCATCAAACTCATGATCCTCAAGGCCATGGGGATGCTCTGTCTGTGGTTGTAGGACCATCAGATCGACCACGTTCACAACCCGGATGCAGATATCCGGGACATATTCGCGAAGCAGCGTTACGGCTGCAAGGGTTTCAAGGGTGGGGACATCTCCAGCACAGGCCATCACGACATCAGGCTCCTCGTCATCGGGGTTTCCCGCCCACTCCCATATACCGGCACCCTTGGTGCAGTGACGAACCGCCGCGTCAATATCCAGCCACTGCCATTCAGGTTGCTTGCCAGCCACGATAACATTGATGTAGCCGCGGCTGCGCAGGCAGTGATCGGCGACGGTGAGCAGGCAGTTCGCGTCAGGCGGCAGATAGATGCGCGCAACACCTGCCTTCTTGTTGGCGATATGGTCGATGAAACCAGGGTCCTGATGGGAGAACCCGTTATGGTCCTGCCGCCAGACATGCGAGGTGAGGAGATAATTGAGCGAAGCAATCGGACGGCGCCATGGAATGTCCTTGCAGACTTTCAGCCATTTCGCATGCTGGTTCACCATGGAATCGATGATGTGGATAAAGGCCTCGTAGCAGGAGAAGAGCCCGTGTCTTCCCGTAAGGAGATAGCCTTCCAGCCATCCCTGGCAGAGGTGTTCGCTGAGCACCTCCATGACCCGGCCATCCGGCGTCAAATTCGTATCGACGTCTTCGATCGAGGCCATCCATTCCTTGCCAGCGACGCCATAGACGGCGTCCAGCCGGTTCGATGCCGTTTCATCCGGCCCGAAGATCCTGAAATTCTGCTTGGAGAGATTAAGCGCCATGATGTCGCGCAGGAAATATCCGAGGATTCGGGTTGCCTCCGCCTCGACCGTTCCCGGTGCTGACATCGCCACGGCATAATCGTGAAACGACGGCATCGACAGGGACTGCATGACTTCGCCGCCATTGGCATGGGGGTTGGACCCCATACGCCGATGCCCCGTGGGAGCCAGCGATGACAGTTCCTCATTTAGCTTTCCATGCTCGTCAAAGAGTTCTTCGGGGCGGTAGCTCTTCATCCAGTCTTCGAGCTGTTTGAGATGTTCCGGCTTCTTGAAATTGGCAATCGGCACCTGATGCGCCCGCCAGGTTCCCTCGACCGGATTGCCGTCGACGAATTTCGGGCCTGTCCAGCCCTTCGGTGTGCGAAAGACGATCATCGGCCAGCGCGGGCGCTCGATATTCATCGGATCGGTCTGCTCGCGTGCTGCGGCCTGGATCGCCTTGATCTTCGAAAGAGCCAGATCGAGGGTCGCTGCCAGGCTTTGGTGAACAAGGTCTGGATCGCTGCCTTCAACGAAGAATGGTTCGTATCCATAGCCTTCGAACAAGGCCGTGAGTTCCTTGCGGCTGATGCGAGCCAGGATCGTCGGATTCGCTATCTTGAATCCGTTCAGATGGAGGATCGGCAGGACTGCACCGTCGCGGGCGGGATTAAGAAACTTGTTGGAGTGCCAGCTCGCCGCGAGCGCGCCGGTCTCGGCCTCTCCATCGCCAACCACGCAACTGACGATCAGGTCCGGATTGTCGAAGGCTGCGCCATAAGCATGGGCGAGGGAGTAGCCGAGTTCTCCACCTTCATGGATGGAGCCGGGTGTTTCCGGCGCGACATGGCTCGGTATTCCGTAAGGCCAGGAAAACTGTCGAAACAACCGGTGCAAGCCATTCCGGCTCTGTTCGATTGCCGGATATCGCTCGGTATAGGAGCCTTCCAGATAGGTCTGCGCAACGACGCCAGGACCGCCGTGACCTGGCCCCATGACGTAGATCATGTTGAGATCGTTTTCGACAATCAGCCGATTGAGGTGCACGTAGAGAAAATTGAGGCCAGGCGTGGTGCCCCAATGCCCAAGCAGACGAGACTTGACGTGCTCCATCGTCAAGGGGCGATCCAGCATCGCATTGTCCTTGAGATAGATCTGCCCGACGGAAAGGTAGTTCGAGGCGCGCCAGTAGGCGTCCATACGGCGAAGAAGATCTGGCGATAAGGTTTCCGACAATGTCTGGTCTCCTGGAGTGATGGCGCCTGTGAGACGCAGAAAATTGATCCTCGCAATCCTGTACCGTCACGCGGCGACATGGATAATGGCTGCCAGTCTCAAGTGGGGAGCATGTTCAGTACGTCTGTCGTCCACTGATCGCATCAACGACAATGCCGAAGAAGATGGGCTTGGATTTCGTCAGCTCATTGTTTTCCGGTTTTAGATATCCCGGCTCCCACCACAGTTCTCGTTTCTGAAGCAGGTCCCATGCATGGATGCGCTCATTGTGGTGTTCCGAGCTATCGGGCAGTTCATGGTACTGGCCTTGAACAACGACGCTCTTCCAGAAACCGTGATCAGACCGCTCTTCCATTTGAAGGCAAGCGTGCGGGTTTGATCTCAGCCAGTCGATTTTCTGACCTGGCATCGAGAAGACGTACATCTTGTCGATGCCGTAGGCGTAGTGAACAGGCACGATATAGGGACGGCCATCTTTTACGCAGGCCAGGTGCCCGAAGTGGCCCTTCGAAAGGCAATCCATGCATTCGTGGTCGGTCATTTCCCTGACGGGCATTTAATAGGCTCCATGAAAAAGGTTGTGACGCGGGTCCGAGGCTGACGATGCCAGCAAAGTGGCATTGATTGATGAAGGCCGCTCAGTCGCGATGTTGGACATCAACTTATCCGTTACGATCAGAACGAATAGCCTCGGAAACTACCTAACGGGAACCGCCACCAGTGTCGGCGACGCGGTGAATACGCATTTTCGAGCCGCGTGATCGTGCGAGCTTAGGTAGTTCCCGATTCTTTTGTTAACGACAGGCACGAACTAGACCGTTGCCTCCAACTCATTCACGAAGGCGAGTTGCATGAGTAACGGCATGCGGTTCTAGCCAAGACAGCCGGAGTGCTGCGCTTATATCGGCCTGATGCACGCTTAGAATATTCACTGCGCTTCGATGACGGAGCGTTCGACGTCCCATTCTTGAAAAGAAGCAAATGAAAATCACTGTCTTCAGCGCGCAGTCCTATGACCGTCAGTTCCTCAACGAGGCAAATCAGGCCGAGCCCAGACCTTATGATGTTGAATTGATCTATCAGCAGGCAACCCTCTCGCTGCAAACTGCCGCGCTGGCGCAAGGCAGTGAAGCGATATGTGTCTTCGTGAACGACCGTCTCGACGCGCCTGTTCTGGAAGCTCTCGCCAGACTCGGGGTGAGGGGCATTCTCCTGCGTTGTGCCGGTTTCAACAATGTCGACATCGATACTGCAGCCAGCCTCGGATTGTTTGTCGCACGGGTGCCGGCTTACTCGCCGGAAGCCGTGGCCGAGCATACCATCGCTCTGATCATGACCCTGAACCGCCATACGCACCGCGCTTACAATCGTGTCCGCGAGGGCAATTTCATGCTCGACGGACTGCTGGGAATGACAATGCGCGGCAAGACTGTGGGTATAGTCGGTACCGGAAAGATCGGACGTGCGACTGCACGCATCCTCAGAGGATTCGGCTGCGATGTTCTCGGTTGCGATCCTTTGCCATCGCCGGAATTCAAGCGCCTTGGCGACATGGTCGACCTGCAACCGCTTCTCGAACAGTCGGACATCGTCACACTTCATTGCCCGCTGGTCGAGGACAACCGACACATGATCAACGCCGACTCGCTTTTGCTTATGAAGGCGGGCGCGATGCTCATCAACACATCTCGCGGGGGACTGATCGATACCAACGCTGCCATCTCGGCACTCAAGACCCGGCATCTGGGCGCGCTCGGGATCGACGTCTACGAACAGGAAAGCGCGCTGTTCTTCCACGACCGCTCATCCGACATCATCGACGACGACGTCTTCCAGAGACTGATGACTTTCCCAAACGTGCTGGTCACTGGCCACCAGGGCTTCTTCACCACCGAGGCAATGCGTGAAATCTCCGCCGTGACGTTCCAGAACCTTCACTGCCTGGCCGAGGGCGTGCCGTGCGCTAACGCTGTCGTTGGCAGCTAATTCTACCTTTCTTCGTCGCCATTCATGGCGCGTACACGCCTTGAGGACCTATTCGATGTGGCAACAGATCTACGACCCGCTGGGCAATCCCTATCTTTCCGCGCTGATGGCAGCGGTGCCGATCCTGTTCTTCTTGCTGGCACTCGTATTGCTGAAAATGAAGGGACTGAATGCCGCAATCATTACCCTTGCGATTTCTGTTGCCGTTTCCCTGTTGGTCTTTCACATGCCCATCGGAAAGATCCTGGGTGCGGCACTTTTCGGGGTGTTGGGCGGTCTCTGGCCGATCGGCTATATCGTTCTGATGGCTGTCTGGCTGTACAAGCTCGCGGTTAAAAGCGGCAAGTTCGAGGTGATACGGGGCAGTATTTCTACCATATCCGACGATCAGCGCATTCAGGTGATCCTGATCGCCTTCTGCTTCGGCGCCTTTCTGGAGGGAGCAGCGGGCTTCGGTGTTCCGATCGCGATCTGCGCCGCGCTGCTTGTCGAGCTCGGTTTCAAACCAATCAAGGCTGCTATGCTTTGTCTGCTGGCCAATGCTGCTGCTGGAGCTTACGGCGCTATCGGCATTCCTATTCTGGTGGGTGCCCAACAGGGTGGCGTCGATCTCACTGCCATGTCGGTCATGATGATTGCCATCGTCCAACTTTCGACCCTGTTCATCCCGACTTTGCTTATCCTCGTACTGGATGGCTTGCGTGGTGTTCGCGAAACCTGGCCAGTCCTGCTTCTGATCGGCGTTCTGTTCAGCGCAGTCCAGACCATGACGTTGTACCTCATCGGACCCGAACTCACCGACATCATCGCGCCTCTCGTGTCCATGGCGGTGCTTGCTCTCTTCATGCAGGCCTGGCAGCCCAAGCGTATCTACCGGGAGGAAGGCGCGCCTGAGGTCTCGTCACAGCGCTGGCCGCTCAAGGATGTCATCGCGGCTTGGTCGCCCTTCTATATCCTCACAGGTGTGATCCTGATCTGGAGCGCTCCCGCCTTCAAAAGCCTGTTTGCTGAAGGCGGTCTTTTGTCGGGCACGGTCCTTCACCTGCCGATACCGTTCCTGCATCTGCAAGTCGAAGAACTACCGCCAATCACGGGTGCCGCCCACTCGCTCCCAGCACTCTGGAATGTCGCGCTGATCAGTGCTCCGGGTACTGCGATCCTGATCGCGGCGCTGCTGACGACATCAATGTCATCCAAGCTGTCACCGTCCATGGCATGGGAGCAGTTGAGGGTTGCGGCTGGAGAGTTGTGGCGGCCGCTTGCGATGATCTCGCTGATCATGGCCGTTGCCTATATCGCGAATTTTTCCGGTGCGTCGTCCAGCATCGGATTGGGCCTTGCCCGGACGGGGTGGGTATTCCCGCTGATCGCGCCAATCATCGGCTGGTTCGGGGTGTTCATCACGGGATCGGTGGTGAACGGCAACTCTCTGTTTGCCCACCTGCAATCCGTGACGGCGGCACAGATCGGCACAAGTCCGGCGTTGCTGGTCGCAGCCAATACAAGCGGCGGGGTGATGGCCAAGCTGGTTTCGCCTCAGTCGATCGCCATTGCCGCGGCGGCCGTTGGACTGGTGGGGAGCGAAGCAGCCATTCTGCGAACTACACTGATCTACAGTCTGGGCTTGCTGATTCATGTCTGCGTCTGGACCTTCATGCTTTCGTTTTTGATGTGAAGTGTCTGCCTCTACGTCAAGCACATCCAAAATCTTCCGTTGTCACATTCCAAGTACTGCGCGTTGAGCTGTCACCTCCGGAGACATGATGAAAAATCCTTACGACGTTCTGGGTCTGACACCCAAAGCCTCCGAAGATGAAATCCGCAAGACGTTTCGCCGACTGGCGAAAACCTGCCACCCGGATCTGCATCCCGGAGATACCAAGGCAGAGGGCCGGTTCAAGGAACTCTCACTTGCCAACGAAATCATTTCCGATCCTGAAAAACGCAAACGTTTCGACGCTGGCGAGATCGATGCTTCCGGGGCTGAGCGTGCCCGCCAACAATATTACAAGGATTATGCCGAGGACCCTCGCCAGTCTGGCCACCCTTATGAGAACGCTTCGGGGTTTTCCGATTTTGCGGGCGCAGACGACATCTTCGCAGATATGTTCGGAAGGGGCGCCCGTCAATCGCACCGCGCTCGTGGTACCGACCTGAAGTACAAGCTCAAGATTGATTTCCTGGAGGCTGTGAATGGCGGCAAGAAACGAATTTCGCTTCCAGATGGAGGCTCGCTCGATCTAACGATTCCACCGGGTATAGAGACCGGGAAGGTGTTGCGTCTGCGTGGCAAGGGAACTCCTGCTCCTTCAGCACATGGCGAAGAAGGCGATGCGCTTGTCGAAATTTCTGTAGGCTCCCATCGCTACTTCGTTCGGCACGGAAACGATATCCACGTGACGATGCCGATCACGATATCAGACGCCGTTGCAGGCGCGCGGATCAAGGCGCCGACGCCGTCGGGAAACGTTATGCTGAGGGTGCCGATAGGAACCAACAGCGGAACCGTTGTGCGTTTGAAAGGCAAAGGCGTTCCAATCAAGGACAACCCCGGCGATGAGTTGATCTCTTTCCAGATCATGCTGCCGAAGGTGGCTGATCCGGAACTCGAAGCATTCCTCGCAGGGTGGAAGCCACCTCATGACTACGATCCCCGAAAGGAGATGAGCCTATGATCATCAACCGTCTGGAGTTTATGCATCGGGTGCGGATCGATCAGCAGACACTTGATGTCTGGCTTGGCGAACAGTGGCTTATTCCCAACGACAACCTTTCAAATATGGAGTTCTCCGAGATCGATCTCGTTCGTGCGTCGTTTATACTCGATCTCCAGCGGGATCTTGGGGTCAACGACGAGGGCGTCGGTATCATCCTTGATCTTGTTGATCAGATGCACGGTCTACGAAAAGCACTAAGGGTGCTCACGCAGCCGTCATCTGGGAAAGATACGTCGGAATTCAATGTTTGAGATCGAAGCGGTCAACTGAACCGCAGATGTGAGTGGGAAAGCTTTTCGCAACGATCGTCTAGGACCATCGAAGGCTCTGGGTAATTTCCGATGCTATCGGCATGCCTTACCGCCCACTAACTTGGATACATCAACGGGACGTATCGACGGAGCATGACGCTTTCGCCTGCAGCCCGGTTGCCCAAGAATGGCCATTGATCAGCCGCGCGAGCAGTTCTGAGAATGCCATTCAATTGATGTTGGAGAAGACCATGCAGACCGATAAGCATTTGCAGAAGGCCGTTACCGAAGAACTGTCCTGGGAGCCCAGCATCAATGCTGCACATATTGGCGTCACCGCGGATAACGGGGTCGTTACACTGACTGGCCACGTCAACACATACATCGAAAAGCAGGCTGCTGAGAAAGCAACCCGTCGCGTCAAGGGCGTAAAGGCCGTGGCCGAGGAAATCGAAGTCAAACTTGCATTCGACGTACAGCGCACGGATGCAGACATCGCGGCGGCCGCATTGAATCGTCTGGAATGGGACGTCGAAGTCCCGGATGATGCCATTCGTGTCAAGGTCGAGAAGGGTTGGGTCACACTGACCGGAGAAGTCGAATGGCACTTCCAGAAACTAGCCGCCGAACGCGACGTGCGTGCCCTCCTTGGGGTTGTCGGTGTCTCCAATCAAACGAGCATCAAGCCGCGGGTCAACGAGAAGAACATCAGCGAGGACATCAGGCACGCGTTGCATCGCTCGCGGTTCGACGCAAAGACGATCAGTGTGTCGGCCAAGGGTGGCGAAGTCCACCTGACCGGTTCTGCCGATTCCTGGTATGACCGCCAGCTTGCAGGTTCCACTGCTTGGGCTGCACCAGGAACCACCAATGTTCAGAACGACATCACGATCAACTGGTAGCATCCATCCGCCAAGTGGAAATGGGGGAGGCCGCGACGGCCTCCTTCTTTCCTTCCCGCGCTGCCTGCCTTCTCCGCCTCACAGGTTGGGTAGAACGTACAGGGCAGGGAATGTTGCAGCCATCGCCTTCGTCGCGAAAAGGAAAGCATCATGATCAAATTCCAAACAAACCCGACATCCGTTTCTCGCTCCGACAGGTCCTCGATCAAGGCCTATCTCGTTGGGGGCGGCATCGCCTCTCTGGCATCGGCAGCATTTCTGATCCGGGATGGCGATCTCCTCGGACACAACATCACGATACTTGAAGAACTCGACACGTTGGGCGGCAGCCTGGACGGCTCCGGTTCCCCGGAAGCGGGATACGTGCTTCGTGGTGGACGGATGCTGGAAAGCAAATACCTCTGCACCTTTGATCTGTTCTCGTCCATCCCGACCTTGAACGGTGATGTCAGCGTGACGGAGGAGATTTTCGCCTGGAACAAGACGATGAGGACATCGTCGAAGTCCAGGATTTTCAGGGATGGACATCGCCTTACGGCTCCGGCATTCGGCCTGCGCGAAAAGCACATTCTTACCATTGAACGTCTGGCACTGGAGCCCGAAAAGCTGCTTGGGCGGAGCACGATCGCCGATCAGTTCGACGCTGATTTTTTCAAAACGGATTTCTGGTTCATGTGGTGCACCACGTTCGCGTTCCAGCAATGGCACAGCGCCGTGGAATTCAAGCGATACCTCGTCCGGTTTGCTCACATGGTTTCGGGCTTCCAGCGCCTCGAGGGCATCATGCGAACGCCATTGAACCAATACGATTCAATGGTCCGGCCGTTGGTAAAATGGCTTGAGGAGCGCGGTGTCAACTTTCAGACGAATACGCGCGTGACCGATCTTGAGTTCGGCGGCAAAAGCGTGAGACGGATCCTGTTCGAGTGCGATGGCAAGGCGGACGAAATCGCCGTCCTGCCCAACGATCTCGTCATCGCAACACTCGGATCGATGACCGAGGGTTCCAGCATCGGAAGCATGGATACGGTTCCGGTGTTAAACACCAGGCTTCATGGTGGTGCCTGGACCTTATGGGACAAACTTGCTGTCGATCGTCCGGAGTTTGGTCGCCCCGATGTGTTCTGCGGTCATATTGACAGCTCGAAATGGGTGTCCTTCACGACAACGCTGCGGGATGACGCGTTTCTAAAATTGGTCCGCGATCTCACTGGCAACGTTCCGGGCGAGGGGGGCCTGGTCACGTTCTCGGATTCCGCCTGGTTGGCGTCGATCGTCATCCCATCCCAGCCGCATTTCATCGATCAGCCCAAGAATGCCAGCGTCTTCTGGGGCTACGGTCTTGCGGTCGACGAGCCCGGAGATTTCGTGAGCAAGCCCATGTCTGCCTGCACGGGGCGTGAGATCATGACCGAGATCATCGGCCATCTCCGGCTAAAGGCACTCAGCGCGACCCTGTTGAACGATGCGATTTGCATTCCATGCATGATGCCGTTCATCACAAGTCAGTTCCTTCCACGACAGGCAGGCGACCGCCCTGAGATCATCCCAGATGGATACACGAACCTGGCCTTCACCGGGCAGTTCTGCGAGCTTCCTGACGACGTGGTGTTCACTGTGGAATATTCCATACGCTCTGCGCAAACCGCCGTCAGTCGCATGCTCGGCCTGAAGCGCACGGCACCTCCCGTGTACAAAGGGCAGTTCGATCCAAAGGTGATCTACGAGGCATTCAGGGCCTTGCATGGTATGGCCGCCTAAAGGCAGTAATTATCCGGCTCGGATCAGCCGGTTGTTGAGCACAGAACTCAGCCATTAAGGCAGTGGCCGCGTGTTGTGCGTAAGGATATGAACTATTTAAATGCGATAACCACGGAACGGGCTCATGTCCGTCCCGCCGTTTGAGGTTCTATCCTGAGCGCGGCGTCAATCGCGTTGGTCAAAGCAGAGTCCATGAATGGCTTCTGCAGGATGATCGCATCCGGGCCGACTTCCCCCTCCGACAACCTGTCACCTGTCGTGAAGATGTGAGGCACGAATCCGCTTTTCAAAATAGTCGTCGCTGCGCCCGATCCGCTACCCTCGCGAAGATGCATGTCGATGATCAGGAGATCTGGCTTGAGCCTCCCTGCGGTTTCGACCGCTGAGGATTCGGTGGTTTCGATCGCGATCACGTCGTTGCCCATTTCCACGAGAAGCTCGGCGAAATAGAGCGAAATCAAAGGATCGTCCTCGACGAGCATGATGCGCACCTTTTTCACGGACGATATCCCGGCGAGGTAGAATGGGAAATGCTCTCAGGCAATCCGGTCTGGTTAGAGCGCATGGTATAACTCCTGTTTGTGAGGCCGGCGGATGTCGACCTGCGTCGACGACCGTCTTCAAACCGTAAGCCTATTCGCTGTCTCACTGTCAGCCTCGGAATACACTCAGACACCCACCGGTTGAAGCTTGCAACGTTGACACCGCCGCATAAAGGTGCGCACGTCTTGGGTCAGATCAAGTCAGCAGCAGACTGCAGCTCCTCTTGTTTCTAGGACGCCCTGCTTTTGACGGGCGTAAAGAGAGCAGAACAATGACCTCTGCCAATCAAGTGAACGACCGTACATCCAATGACAAACCCGGTTCGGCCGATGCTCACGACCAAGCGCCGTACGAGCTTGATGGTCAGTTTCCGATCGTGGCGATCGGTGCGTCGGCAGGTGGTCTCGAAGCTTGTCGAAGGCTTCTGAGCGGGATCAAGACGCCGAGTGGTATGGCTTTTATCTTTGTCCAGCATCTCGATCCGAACCATCAGAGCCTCATCGCGGACCTGCTCAAAGACAATACAAAGATGAAGGTAATGGAAGCGCGCGACGAACTTGTTCTAGAACGTGACCATGTCTACGTCATCGCACCCGGCACCTATCTGACAGTCCAGGATGGTGTGTTGCGTGTCGAAAAGGCAAAGCCGCCTCATGGCGCACGGCTGCCGTTCGACGCCCTGCTGGAGTCGCTCGCGGAGTATGCGGTTGCATCGGCGATATGCGTCATTCTTTCGGGAACGGGGGCTGATGGAAGTGCAGGGATCGTCTCGATAAAGCAGAAGGGCGGTTTCGTCATCGTTCAAAAGCCTGAGGAAGCTACATATGACGGGATGCCGAAAAGTGCTGTGACGACCAAACTTCCCGACAGAATACTGACACTTCAGGAGATGCCGCAGGCCATCAACGATGTTGCGCAGAACCTCGCCAAGGCAAAGCCTGCCGACGCTCAGAAGTCCCTGGCGACCTTGGACGATATCATTTCGCTCTTACGCTCCAAGACAGTGCACGACTTCACATCCTATAAACAGGGTACGCTTCAGCGACGCGTCGAACGACGTATGGGAATGAACGGCCTGCCTTCTGATGACATGGATAAATACAAGGCCATTCTGGAGAAAGATCAGGACGAGCGTGAAAATCTCGCGAAAGACCTTCTGATCAACGTCACGAGCTTCTTCCGCGACAAACAGGTCTTCGATGCGCTCAATGAGACGATCATACCCGACCTGGTGAAGGCCCATAAATCCGAGCAGCCGATCCGGGTCTGGATCGCCGGGTGCAGCAGCGGCGAGGAAGCGTATTCGATCGCCATGCTTTTCCGAGAGGAACTGGCAGATACAAATTCGAGTGTGAAGCTTCAGATATTTGCCTCGGATGTCGATGACGATGCCGTGGCGACCGCACGTGAGGGCTTTTACCCAGTCTCAATCAAATCGGAGATTTCCGCCGACAGGCTTTCTCGTTTCTTCGTGAAGGAGGACCATGGCTACCGCGTCGTCCCGGAAATCCGCTCATCCGTGGTATTCACGGTGCAGGACGTTCTCGCCGATCCCCCGTTCTCGCGGATCGACCTGGTGTCGTGTCGAAACCTGCTGATCTACCTGGAACCTGACGCTCAGGCCAAGGCGATCTCCCTGTTCCATTTCGCACTTCGTGAGGGAGGCGTACTGCTTCTGGGTAGCTCGGAGACAGCCGGAAAGGTAGAGGGTCGCTTCGAGACGATTTCCAAATCCAACCGGATTTATCGCCACATTGGACGCAGCCGTCCCGGCGATATGATGTTCTCGATCGGTTCGGCTGATAGCGCCCGTCAGCCCCAACGATCAGGGACACAGCCAGCCACGATCAAGCCATCGGCTCTGGCAGACATGTGCAGACAAAAAGTTCTCGAGATGTACGCGCCGGCTGCCGTGCTGATCAATCAGAAGAACGAATGTCTCTACACCATGGGCCGGATTGGACAGTATCTGGCTGTCGCGCCGGGTTATCCGACCAGCGATTTGCTCGCCATGACCCCGCAGGCACTCCACACCAAGCTGCGCTCTGCGATACACCGCTGCGGACAGCAAAAGACAGGCGTCGTTGCAACCGGAGGCGAGATCGATAACGGTCATGGTACCGTCAAGCGCTTCAGCATCCACGTCGAACCGATCGAGCACGACAAGGAAAGTCTGTTTCTCATTTGCTACGTAGATGATCCCGACATCAAGGTTGCTCGAGAACCGGGTACGGCAGATGCAGCCGATGCAGGCAGGATTCAGGAACTCGAACTCGAGCTTGAGGCTACGAGGACCGAACTCAACGGTGCCATCAGCAATCTCGAGACGTCCGGTCAAGAGCAGAAGGCCATCAATGAAGAGGCTCTATCCTTCAACGAGGAATACCAGTCCACGAATGAGGAACTGCTGACATCGAAGGAAGAGCTGCAGTCCTTGAACGAGGAACTGACGGCGCTGAACGGCCAATTACAGGAGACGCTCGAAAGGCAGCGCACGACCTCCAACGACCTTCAGAACATTCTTTACAGCACCGCCGTCGCCACGCTTTTCCTCGATGCGGACTTGAACATTCGCTTTTTCACCCCTGCAACAAAGACGCTCTTCAACGTCATCCCCAGCGATATCGGCCGTCCTCTTGCCGATCTCAGTTCGCTGGCAATCGATACGACACTGTTGACGGACGCGAAGTCTGTGCTCGTTGATCACACGCCGCTCGAGCACAAGATCGAAGCCAAAAGCGGCCTCTGGTACATGCGTCGGATCATGCCTTATCTCGACGAGGACCATGCCATCGAGGGCGTGGTCATCACGTTCGTGGATGTCTCCGAGCAGAGACGGACGTCCGAGGCTCTGAGAGTGGCCAAGCGGCACGCCGACCAGGCAAACTCTGCGAAGTCGAGATTTCTTGCGGCGGCCAGTCACGACCTGCGGCAGCCGTTGCAGACGTTGAGCCTGCTTCAAGGCCTGTTATCGCGAAAGGTAAAAGACGAAAAAGCAAGTGAATTGCTTGCGCGCTTTGAAGATACACTGGGTGCCATGTCGGGAATGCTCAACGCCCTCCTGGATATCAACCAGATCGAAGCCGGGATCGTGCAGGCGAAGATTGTCGACTTCCCGATCCAGACACTCCTGACGACATTGAACGACGAGCTGACAGTTGTTGCCAAATCCAAGGGGCTCGAGTTCCGCATCGTCGAGTGCAGTCTGCTCGTGCGAACGGATCCGGTTCTGCTGGAACAGATGGTTCGCAATCTCGTCTCCAATGCCTTCAAATATACGAAAACCGGAAAGGTGCTGGTCGGATGCCTTCGTCATGGAAAATCTGTTAGCCTGGAGATTTGGGACACAGGAATAGGCATTCCCGATGCGGAACTGAGTTCCATCTTCGAGGAATACCATCAGATCGACAACGAAGCCCGCGAGCGAAGCAAGGGACTTGGCCTCGGATTGTCGATCGTACAGAGGCTGAGCGATCTTCTGAAGCATCGGATCAGTGTGAAGTCACGTCCTTCGAAAGGTTCTGTCTTCGCCATTGAGATCGACTGCCTGGATGGTGGGGAACGACCGATCCACAAGCATCCGCCTTCGAAACCGGGGGCGCAGGCCAACGAGATCGAAAGGACCGGAAGAATTCTTGTCGTCGAGGACGATGCAGAAATCAGGGCCCTGTTGGAGCAACTGCTGAGCGATGAGGGGCATGAGGTTTCGTCTGCGCATGATGGCAAGTCCGCGTTGGGGCTGATCGCCGCAAGTCAGCAGACTCCGGATATCGTCCTCACGGACTACAATCTGCCTGGTGGAATAAACGGCGTCGAAATTGTCGGAGAGCTAAGAAGAATTCGCGGGACGAAAATCCCTGCGATCATTCTGACGGGCGATATATCGACCAAGACCATGGGTTACATCACGGGTAGCGATGTGGTCCAACTCAATAAACCGATCACGCCGAACGAAGTTACATCGACAATCTCACGATTGCTGACGTGGAGCGAGATTCCGAAAAGAATCCCCCCTAAGTCGGATAACGCATCGGCCCCGGCCCAGAAACTCGATGTTCCAGTCGTCTACGTGATCGATGACGATGACGATCTGCGCAGGTCGCTTTGCGAACTGATCGAGGATCACGGCCTCTGCGTGCAGCCCTATGACAGCAGCGAAGCCTTTCTGTCGCAATCCCATCCCGAACAGGACGGCTGCCTGATCGTGGATGCCTATCTCCCCGGTATGAACGGAGTGGAGCTGCTTCAGAACATCAAGCAATCCGGACGCAAGCTGGGTGCGATCATGATGACGGGCAACAGCGATGTGCAGATGGCAGTCGATGCCATGAAGGCAGGGGCCTCGGATTTCATCGAGAAGCCGATTAGCCATGTGGAACTGCTTGAGATCATCGACCGGGCGTTGGTGCAATCGAGCGATACGGCTGAACGCGGGGTATGGGTGAAAAAGGCGGTCAAGCAGATCGAATCGCTGACAGTGCGCCAGAAAGAAATCATGGACCTCGTTCTTGCTGGACATCCAAGCAAAAACATTGCCGCAGATCTTCAAATCAGCCAGAGGACGGTCGAAAACCACCGCGCATCGATCATGTCCAAGACCGGGTCGAAATCGCTTCCCGCACTCGCCCGCCTTGCACTCGCCGCATCGGAAGAGGCGTGAACGGCAGTGGGGCAGGGTGCAAAAAAAAGCCTGGCACAAAAGGTGTCAGGCCAGTGGGCTGAACTATAGACGCTTTACGCTTTGCTGATCGACACTCTTGAGGGTCTGAGCAGTCGATCGTGAATCATGTATCCGTCTTCAAGGACCGCAGCCACGTGGCCGGATGCCATATCCGAATCGTGGATTTCCATGATCGCTTCATGCAGGTTGGGATCGAAACGGGTACCGAGCGCGTCGATCCGATGCACGCCGCTTTTCTCCAGAGCATCCGTCAGTATCCGTTCCGTGGCTCTGACACCGGCGATGAGGACCGATTGTGCCGGAGTTGTGGATCCTTCACCAACCTGTTCGAGGGTCCTCCTGAGGTTGTCCGCAACCATCAGCATTCGGACGGCGAAGGTGGAAATCGCGAAGCGTCGGTCGTCTTCCGCTGTACGCTGCACTCGCTTGCGGAGATTTTCCGATTCCGCCAAAGCGCGTTGTAGGCGATCAATCATTTGGGCTTGTTCGGCCTGTGGAGACTGGCTATCCAAACCCGCCGCATCTCGGGCGATGGAGTCTTCCGTTATGCTGTCGCGCATGTGCATGACCATTTCTTCAGTTATTCTGGTCAAGGCTCTGAACGGTCGCCGTGTCTGCGACCTTGTGTAAGTTGCAAGCGTCGCCGCATATTCTCGCTCGCCACCGAGTTCCCATTTCCGCAAGTACTGCCTCCAACTCAGACGCTGGCGAAATCCAAAACCACTCGAGAGGGAACTTCGCCCCGTCCCAGCCTTGCAAGAACGTCATTGATTGCGGACAGCGGTTGCATTTCGATATCGGCCCTGACCTTTCCATCCGCAGCGAAAGCAAGGGCTTCGGCCATGTCCTGACGTGTTCCTACGAAGGAGCCCCGGACGGTGATGCAATTGGCCACCACGTCGAAAAGTGGAACGGGAAATTCGCCTGGAGGAAGGCCGACGAGAACACATGTGCCGCGCTTACGCGTCATTGCGACGCCTTGTTTGAAGGCGGGCAGGGACGGCGCCGTTATCAGAACGCCATGTGCACCGCCGCCCGTTTCCTTTTTGATGGCTGCGGCCGGATCGCCATTCCTGGCATTGACGGTGAGATCGGCTCCCAGGGTTCGAGCGTGATCAAGCTTGCCGTCGTCGATGTCGACCGCGCAGACGTTCAGCCCCATCACCTTGGCATACTGGATGGCGAGATGCCCGAGCCCTCCGACCCCCGAGATGGCGATCCACTCTCCGGGTTTCGCACCCGTTTCCTTGATCCCCTTGTAGGTGGTGATTCCGGCGCAGATTATGGGTGCTGCGTCCCGCGCCGAAAGTCCCGCAGGGATGTGTGCGACGTAGTCCGGGTCAGCGAGGATATACTCTGCAAATCCACCGTTTTTCGTGTAGCCACCGAATTCGGCCTCACCACACACGGTCTCCCATGCCGCAAGACAATGTTCACAGTGACCACAGGCGGAATACAGCCAAGGCACGCCGACGCGATTGCCTTCTTTCACCGTTGTCACGCCCGAGCCGACCGAAACGACGATGCCGATGCCTTCATGGCCCGGAATAAAGGGTGGGATTGGTTTTACGGGCCAGTCACCTTGGGCCGCATGTAGATCGGTATGGCAGACGCCACAGGCTTCTGTTTTGACGAGTATCTGACCGGGACCGACGCTCGGGATATCGTATTCGCGCAGAACCAGCGGTTGCCCGAACGCGACGACGACCGCGGCTTGCATTGTCTTTGCCATTGAATGGATTCCTGAATCTTTGGGTTGAATGAAGCTGGCTGCGATCCGCATCTTGCTGCAACAGGAAGCGTTAGGATCATTAAGTGTCTGGCGGTGATCCTAGTCGGCTGCAGGGTGTCTCCGGAAGAATCGGAAATTACCTATCGGCGCAAGCAAGTCCCGTTCGAGCAACTCGGCTTTCAAGACGGGTTTGAGGCCTTGGGTAGTTTCCGAGGCTACTGCGACACGTTTATCCGGTGGTATTCTGGCCGTCGTTGAATGTCGCGTCTCCCATATGGGAGAGCCTTTCCCAAACAGATGGTTTCAGATGATGAACTCAAACGAAGGCGTGTCGTGCCTGATTATCTCCCCGTGTCTTCCGAACAGTGCGCATCGCTTCGCAACAGGTGTGCGATGACTGGAATGCTGATTGTCGCTGCTCTCGGAGGCAATGCACTGCTGAAGCGCGGGCAGCCCATGACCGTCGAGATGCAGCGGTCCAACATACGTGCCGCAGCACTTTCGCTCGCCACGCTGATTGAAGCTGGCCACCGGGTTGTCGTGACCCATGGAAACGGCCCTCAGATCGGGCTCCTTGCTTTACAGGCTGCCGCTGGTCCAAAGGACGGCCAGTATCCGCTCGACATTCTCGGTGCGGAAACCGATGGAATGATCGGGTATATGATCGAGCAGGAACTGCGCAATGCTCTTCCGGAGGGATCCGTTTTGGCCACTCTGCTCACACAGATCAGGGTGGATGAACACGACCCGGCTTTTCAGGCACCGACCAAGCCTATCGGTCCTGTTTACGACGAGGACACGGCGACGTCTCTGAAAGAAAAACATGGCTGGACCTTTGCCATTGACGGAGCGAAATGGCGCAGGGTCGTCGCATCACCGGAGCCGATCGACATACTGGAACTTGATGTCATCGCGATGCTGGTCGAGCGTAGTGTGACTGTCATCTGTGTAGGGGGTGGCGGTGTCCCCGTTTTCGATAGTGGTGACGGCAAGCTCGCCGGGATCGAGGCCGTCATCGACAAGGACAGGGCGAGCGCGCTTCTGGCCGAGCGTCTGGGTGCTGACATGCTCTTGCTCTTGACCGATGTCGAAGCCGTCTACACGGATTTCGGTCAACCATCGGCGAAAGCAATCGCAAGTGTCAGCGTTTCAGCTCTGGCGGCTGTGTCATTCGCAGCAGGTTCCATGGCTCCCAAGGTGGAGGCCGCGGCCAAATTTGTGAATATGCCAGGAAGAACGGCAGCCATTGGCCGACTTGAGGATGCCCTGGCGATCGTGGAGGGCAATGCTGGTACGCGCATAGAGGCCGGAGATGGCGGCTTTCGATATCGCCCTTGATTCATTTATGGGGCCACGCGGTTGCTGATCGTCAGTCGTTTACATCCCGAATATGGAGGCTTCGCAGCCTATGATGACTGAACCCACCAGCGCTTCAGTTCCCGGTATCTGGTACAGGCAATCCTCAGAGGACGTACTGCGGGCGCTAGGATCGTCGACAGAAGGGCTGTCTTCGAGTGAGGGCACCAGCCGCCTTGAGAAAGCTGGACCAAACGAAATAACAGAAGCAGCGCGTCCGGGCGGGTTTCAGATACTTCTTTCCCAGTTCAGAAGTCTCATCATCTGGATATTGATCGTTGCAGGTGGCGTCTCTGCGATCATGGGAGAGATTGTGAACACGGTCGCGATTTTTGTGATTGTGGTGCTGAACGCATTCATAGGGTTCTATCAGGAACTGAGCGCAGAACGATCCATCAATGCGCTAAAACTTCTGACAGCGCCCGAGGTCAAGCTCCGAAGAGACGGGAGAGTACGATCATTCCCTGCATCGCAGGTAGTGACTGGCGACATCCTGATTCTCGAGGCTGGTGACCTGGTTGCAGCCGACGCACGTCTTCTCAAGGCGGCTTCCCTTTTCGTCATGGAGGCTACGCTCACAGGGGAATCGGCGACTGTCGAGAAGCAGATTACGGAGTTGCCGAGCGACAACATCCCGATTGGTGATCAGGTCAATATCGTGTTCATGGGCACGAGCGTTGCTGCGGGTGCGGGAGAGGCCGTGGTCGTTTCCACGGCAATGCAAACGGAGCTCGGACGTATCGCGGGTCTTCTTCAACAAGCCGACAGCACAAAAAGCACGCCCCTCCAACAGAAATTAGATGCCTTCGGACGGGTCCTGATTTGGATCGCTCTTGGCATCGTGGCTGTACTGTTCGCGCTCGGGTTCTTACGCGGAACGGCGTTGGAAGAGTTGGCGCTTACCGCGATCGGTCTGGCCGTTGCAGCCGTCCCGGAGGGCTTGCCGGCCATTGTGACCGTCGCATTGTCGGTGGGTGTCCTTCAAATGGCGCGTCGGCGCGTTCTTGTCCGCAAACTGGCCGCTGTTGAAACCCTCGGCTCCACGACGGTGATATGCACGGACAAGACTGGAACGCTGACCGTGGGACAAATGACTGTCCGCGCACTTTACGTCGCAGGAAACGGCTACGATGTCACCGGCGAAGGTTACGAGCCCCATGGAACTATCTCGCTCCGCGAAGGGATGTTGGACGATAAGCATTCACTGGCACTTCAGGAACTCGCCAACGTTCATTTAGGATGTAACAAGGCGCACCTCTTCGAAGAGGATGGCATCTGGAAAGTGATTGGCGACCCCACAGAAGGCGCTCTCCTGGTTTCGGGTGCAAAGGCTGGCGCCAAGCAGGAAGTGCTGAGCCGTGAAAGTCCGGTCGTCGTAGAGTTCCCATTCGATTCTGATCGAAAGCTCAGTTCGATGGTCCGAGAAATGCCGGGTGGGAGCTTTCGAGTTTTCGCGAATGGCGCACCTGGTCCTTTGTTGGAGCGGTGTTCCCACATTTACACCGAGCAAGGCGTGCGGCCTCTTTCACAGGAAGATCGTCTGGTGGTTTCGTCCGTGATTTCAGGCATGGCTGGTCTTTCACTTCGCGTTCTGGGGTCCGCCCAGCGAGATTTTGATGAGTTCAAGGCGGATGCCGTCGCAGCCGATGTGGAGCAGGGTCTGACGTTTGTCGGCTTGGCCGGAATGTATGACCCACCTCGTCCCGAAGCCAGACGGGCAATCGCCGACTGTCGCGCTGCGGGTATCCGCGTCGTCATGATCACGGGAGACCATCCAGAGACTGCATCGGCGATCGCGAAGGATCTTGGGATCGCCTCCGGAGCGTCGGCGGTCACCGGGGCACAGCTCGAGCAATTGAACGAGCACGAGCTTAACGAACGCGTTTCTTCAACCAGTGTCTATGCGCGCGTCACCGCCGAGCACAAGCTTAGGATCGTTCGGGCTCTGCAAGCCAACGGCGATGTCGCGGCGATGACCGGTGACGGCGTGAACGATGCTCCGGCCATAAAAGGTGCCGATATTGGTATAGCCATGGGGCAAACCGGAACACAGGTCACCAAACAGTCCGCAGATATCATCGTAACGGACGACAACTTCGCCACGATTGTCGAGGCTGTCGAACAGGGCCGTGGAATATACGACAACATTCGCAAGACGCTCCAGTATCTGCTTGCGGGCAGTACCGCCGAGCTCTTGCTCATGGCGGTCTGCGTCGTCATCGGTCTACCTGCTCCGCTCCTGCCCATCCACCTCTTGTGGATCAATCTTGTCACGGACGGGCTACCCGCACTTTGTCTCGCCACGGACAAGATCGACCCCTCGGTTATGACCCGCGCGCCGCGGCGTCAAAATGAAAGCCTGACCGATCGTCGGTTCCTGTCCACGATGCTGCTGACCGGTCTTCTGACAGCCAGTGTCGCCTTTGGCGTGTACTTCTACACTCTCAAATATGGAGATGCGGAGACGGCCCGGACACACGCGTTCACCGTGATGGTGTTCTCGGAAATCCTCCGCGCATTTGGCGCCCGGAGTGAGACTGTTTCCGTATGGAAGATATCATTGCTGACGAACCGGAGCCTGGTGGTCGTTGTTGTCGCTACGTTCATTTTCCAGATATGGAGCCAGCATAACACCGTACTCGGCGGGCTCTTCAAGACCACGCCGATTGCCTACGCGGACTTTATGGTGTTGTTTTCGTTGGCCGCGATCCCGTTGGTCGTTCTGGAGATCGTCAAGTTGTTGCGTGCGAACTTTGCGAAGGCAAACGGGCAGGCAGCGCGTGACTAGGGCAAATTGTCTTCTGCCGGCTCACCACCCTCGGCTTCCCACGCCGATATAGCTTGGCTTTGAGCAATGCTAAACTTGAGCCGGAGCCCAGCGCCGTTGGCTCCCTGTTCGGGTATAAACTCAATGCCAAGCGCCTCAAGCGAAGCCCTTAATGAGGCAAGCTGGCATGTGTCGGGAAACATTTGACCCTCCTCGAATGCGCTCAACTCATCGAGCGGTACTCCCGATTTTTCGGAGAGCAGTGACAAATCTACATTCGCCAGCACCCTACCTGCGGCGCACTGCCTGCCGGATATAGTCATTCGTTTCGATCCTTTGCGCTCGTGATAATGTGACGAGAGATCGAATTCGGCACAAGCAACCGTCGATCGCGTGTGTCGGATTCGGCGTCCAAAATTCCGGGGAAGCTTACCGTTTAGAAAATGTAACCATCAGGCACCAAGCTTCTCGCGACCCGCCGACACGGTAGTCCTTTTCCAAGTAGCGCTGAACCTCTTACCACTCGCGGGTCATTGCAACGGGAATGAGGCCGATTGATCGTTCACGTTGAATTCTCCTTGTAGAAACAGCTTCCCGATAGGGTCGTTCCCAGAGGGACACCGTCACGCTGCCGCTCGTTCCAGTTCCTCACAGGAAAGCACAAGCTGTCGACCGTAGAGGTCTCCTGCGTCGAGCACCGATTTTCGCGTCACGCCGGCGACGAAGTAGAGCGCGTGGATCGCCGAGACGACAAGGACGATGCCATACTGCGAAAGATTTGCGCCGGATGTCTGATAGATGAGCCAAAAGCTCGCAGCCGCGGCGGCCACGTTCAGCAGAAGGCCTGGATATTTCAGCCCATACAGGTTCCGCCGAAACCCATAGGAAACATTCTCTGCGAACAGCACGTTAAAGCGCGATTGATCGCGAGTGCGTTCACGAAGGTAATCGCCGCATGAAACGTAAAACTCGTCGGCGGCATCCGGATCGGCCTCTTCTTGCTCGGCGGTCGGCGCTGCTTCGGCAAGCTCTCGAGAGAGGAAGGTTAGGTGTCGAGCCTTCGAGCGTGCGTTGAGCGACTTATCACGATGACGGAGAACGTTTGGAAACGGGCGCCCTCCTGATGCTGCAAAAATCTTCTGCTCGGCTCGACGGCCGAACCGTCTGGCGATGTCGGCGAAAGCAAAGAATAAAACAGCCACCGTCACAGTGAGAAGAGCCTCGGGCAATCCGAGGTTCTCGTAGCTGCCGCCGACCATTACAAGCAGGAAGACGAGCGCCGGAGCGATGGCCAACATTGCTGGAAAAAGCCGGGCGCGGACCACATATCCATCGAGAAAGTCCATCTATTCCTCGTAAATGCTCGTGAACGCTACCGGATCGATGGGCCGAATTCCATCGCGGTCCGGCATTTCATGCGCGTGGCGTATCCATTGACCCACATTCTCCGTTTTGTAGACTGGGTATCCCCGCCTTAGGAACGCATTGGAAACTCGCTTTCGAGGATATTCAGGTTTATTGACGCCGACCGAGCAGAACGCAGTGCCTCTGGTCGCCGATCCTTCTGGAAGGGGCATTCCTAGCCACCGGTTCAACACAAACGGCGTCACGTTTCTGCGGCTTCCATGATGCGGTACTTGCACGAATGCTGGTGGACGCAGCAGGCCAAGCGCCTGCGCAAAATCTGCGGCTTCAGCCAATGCGGCCGGCCCCGCATCGGCTGTCAGTAGCGCGGTTTTATGATCGAAGATGCCAAGCTGCACCACGCAGGACTCGTTCGATGCGGATGTGGGCGAGGGGTTTTCCTGCAATGCTTCCGTCGTCCATGTTTCGAAGAAACTCGAGAGGTTCTTCGCAGCCTGGAAAAGCTTTCCGAGCACTCCCTTTACCGGCTTTGCGTAACTGGAAGGCGTGCGGTCGAACTGTGGGATCAAAGTCAGGTATCGCTCCCTCGATGGCGCAAGAACGACGAAGTTTCCAATCCATTGACCTGCAAAGGTTTCGTAGACGGGAATGCCTTTGGCTAGTGCTGTATTTTCCAGTTCCACCAACAGAGGATAGGCATCTCGAATTGCTTTTCTAAGTCCTTCGATGGTGTAGTTGCCGTGGAAAGCGTGCAGCATCTCAGACGCATAGAGCCAAGGTCGGTTCATCCACACAGCGCCGACATCGAAATGACGGACGACCGGAATAAGACCGGCAATGTGGTCGCCATCTTGATGCGAAAGAACCACATTGGCCACGCGCGCGCTTCGGCCGTAGTACTGATTGACATGATCGATGATCCGCTGCCCGGTATCAGAGTATCCACCATCGGTAATGTGGATGATGTAGTCAAGTTCCGGCGTGCCACAGCGAATGCATATGGCGTCACCATTACTGTCACCGACAGAAAGGAAGTCTATTTCTTACCCCATCGCCGCACCCCGTTTCTAGGAGTGTACAATGATGATCTAATACAACCTAAGCAATGGGGTCTAATGAATTCCCCACTGATAATTGCTCTCTTCGTGGTGCGGATTGGCAAGTTGCGCCGGCACTTATTTACACTCAAGCTTGGAGGCTATTGGAGAGGCCGCCACCATGATGTATCGCAACGAAAATCGCGCACTGGAACGACGTCTCCTACGTTTGCAAGAATGCCGCAACATGGGGCTGCTCACAGGCCTGAAAAGGCAGCTCACCGAGAGCCGACAAGATTTCCCATACGCCGTCGAACTGGATCAGTTCAACTTGGCTGTCGAAGCAATGGAGAGGCACGAGCACGAACATGGCATAGGGTCTGCGCTGCGCCTCGAGCATCCTGGGGTGATCGAGCTAATCAACTTCACCCGCACCACGATCACTCCACAAATGATCGCTAACGCGCAGAAAGTGAACAAATCCTACTTGGCATAGCCGTCGAGCGGTTCGGGGAGATCAAAACCCGCCTCCACCGCAGCAGACACGTTGCGGAATACCGTTGTGTGCCAGAGCCCATCTATCATAGCCTCGATACGATATACAAATCCGTTGTGGTCGAGGAAAACATCCAGCGTACGGAGACCTATTCGTTCGTCGAAGTTCGCCGCAATCGTCTCCAGATCCGCTTCGAGCTGCAGAAGAAGCTGATCTCCAAGGGTTTTCAACTGTGCGAGAATCCTATCAAGACCGTCCCTGTTTAAGCCCGACAGCACACCTCCGAATGGCGTTATCGCCCAGTACACGACGTCATCGTCTGTCTTGATGCTTTCTCCAAGCAATTCACTCAAGAAGAACCTCACTCGTCCAAATACGGAGACGACCGCAAGTATCTCGCTTCTCATGCTGTTTCACTTTCCAGTTGTGAAGTTAAGATTTCGGCAACACAATCGATCGGCGGAACGTGAGACAGGCCGGGTCTACGATGACCGATCTGGCTGTCGAAGAGCGCCTCCCAATCAATCTCCCATCCCTTGAGAGCAGAAAGTATCGCCAGTCCCATCGCCTGCGCAATGGACGGAGCAACCGCGTTTCCGATCTGATTGGCCACAGGCCCGTGGCCGCCAACAAACTCCCAAGAGTCCGGGAACCCCTGCAACCGAGCGCGCATGCGGTTCGTCAGGCCCGGTACGAATCCTTCTTTCGAAGCTTCGTCGTCCGTCGGCGCTGACTTCGCCGGAGGAGCGTAGCGAAGCTGCCTCCTGTCGGCACGGATCGCCTCTCCCTCGCGCGCGCTGCCCTGGTAACCCCTGATGGTGTCCGCCCGGTAGTCGCGTTCCTTCATCGCTTGCAGCCACGCTTCCGCGCCGGACCAGCCGTTTTCGCCCATAAGGTCGGCGAGGACGTCGCCCACGTTCGTGGCGAGTTCCGGAAACTTCCTCGGCATTCGGAAGGCACCCGCCAGATCCTTGCGCATCCCCACCAACATGATGCGGGACCGGTTCTGCGCGACGCCGTAGTTCTTGGCGTTGATCCGGTGGATTTCCGTCGAGTACCCTTCCTTCGAGAATTGGCGCAGGAGAAACGCAACGTAGTCCGCGTGGCGCGAGTGCAAGAGGCCCTCGACGTTCTCAAACAGGAATGCCTTCGGCGCAATCGCGCGTAAAGCACGCACGCCTTCCATCATCAGATTGTTTTCGTCGTGCCGACCCTTTTTCTGGCCGACCGTGCTGAACGGAGTGCAGGGAAGCCCACCGGTCAGTAGGTCGATCCGCTGGTCGCGGTACTGGCTGAAGTCGACCTTTCGGACGTCAGCCAGGACGACGTTCCAGTCCGGTCGATTGGCTCGCAACGTGGCCACCGCATTCCTGTTCATTTCGATGAGGGCGACATGCTCGAATCCTGCGCGTTCCAGGCCAAGGGCGAGACCACCGGCACCAGCGCACAGCTCGACAACGCGGGGACGGTAACGCTGTGGAGGAATTTCGGCCAACGGCTTGCGAGAAAGTCCTACGAAAGACATCCGGCTTTGCCCTGTCAAAGTCGACAGTACGCGCGTCTCCATTAGGCCGATTTCGCCAAGCTGCCCGGAGGCGATGTCGCCAAGCATCTTGCGTGCCATCGCCATGCGATATGCCGGTGTCGCGGGTCGCAGCGAAGCGAGCGTGGGCTCCTCCTTACCAAACAGGGTATCGCATTCAGCTTTAAGGTTTCCCGCCTGATGGCGAAGGCCCTCCTTTATGACGGAAGCCTTCCCGTCAACGTGTCGGAAATGCTGCCTTAGCTTTTCCACGAAGGATGACGCACGCTCCTCGAAGGACGCAACCGCTGCTTTTGCCTGTCGGCGCACGGCCGACGCGACGGCTTTCCTGTTTGCCGCTGTCAGCGATTCGTCCGGTGTCAGCTTTGCTTCAGCCAACCGCCTCTTGATGAGGGCGACATCCTTTGTATCGATCCGCGCTCCGATCGCCATGCGCTCGAGGATTTCGCGCCGGGTGTCCCGGTCGGCAGCAACCAATGACTTGATGACAGGAAACGACGCGCGGGCTTTTCGGAGGATATCTTCTGACCCTCTTAGGGTCTTCGTGAAACCCAGGTAGCTCGACAGCTCGTTCGCAGGCAGATTGCACCGCGCCTTTAGGAAGGCCTTTGCTTCCGCTGCGGGGACGACGTCCGTCAATTTTTCGATCTCGACGGCGATCGCCAGCACGCGATCCGTCATCTGCTGCTGCAGCTCCGTTATCCTCCTGATCGCCGCGGAAAGCGCTTGTGCCTTCGGATCGATGTCTGCCATTGAGGTGTCCCTGTTTGGGACGTGCATACGACACCGAATCTTTCATCGCTGGTAAGCTGATCGGTAAAATGCGAGCAATCTCAAAGGATTCGCAGAGAGGCGACAGATTAACAGATTCGAAACTTGCTGCATGCGAAGCCGATCATGGTTTCGGAGACAAGCTGGCACGACGGCCATCCGGTCCATCACAGTCGATATCCGGGTCTCAACAAGGGAGGGTGGCTGCGGCACGCCCTCCAGCAGGTCGATGTGGCAACATTTAATGGTTCTGTGATAGCAGGGGTCTCCTGGTATCTCATCGTTGATTGCCCGCCCAGGCATCTGCCATTCTCTAACGATCGCTGGAGCCACGGTCTGATACGATCGGACCTCTCTGTCGATCCAGCCTTGTCAGCGGAATTTGCATCGGTCCAGCCTTCGTCTTGAATGCTGCCACGGCAGCTTTACGTCAACACCGGACATTGCGGTCGCCGTAAAACTTCCTGTTCGGCGGCGTC
This sequence comes from Rhizobium sp. 22-785-1, assembly GCF_053521965.1. Classification (NCBI taxonomy): domain Bacteria; kingdom Pseudomonadati; phylum Pseudomonadota; class Alphaproteobacteria; order Hyphomicrobiales; family Rhizobiaceae; genus Rhizobium; species Rhizobium sp. 22-785-1. The sequence goes on from NZ_JBNWDI010000001.1 coordinate 173,633, forward strand.
GCAAAAGGCATGAAGATAAGTGTCCACCTAATTGGGATTATGGCGACAGCCAACACAAGCCACCGATTGACAATTGCTACCAGCAGACGCTACTGATGATGCTGGTAATGGATTCTGCCGGGCATTACGCCGAACCGCTTCCCCGATGAAGCTGATGACTCCTACTCAACGCGCAACACGCGAAGGAGTAGAGTTATGCCTAGAATTCGTTACCTGTTTTCCCAGACGAAATATGACTATATGGGAGCGCCGAGATGATGGCGTTCTCCGCATTTTTTGGTCTTCGTATCAGCCAGGTCCGCAGCCTCGCAAAATGGATCGTGATCGTCGTCCCGATGGCTGCTGCCGTTGGCTCGCTCGTCGCTCTCTTTCTATGGAGCCTGGACAGGGCAACGGAGCTTCGCTTCGAATTTCCCTGGCTGATCTACGGCATGCCGGTCGCAGGTTTTGCGATGGTCTGGACCTATCAGAAATTCGGCAAATCGGCGGAGGGCGGCAACAATCTCATCGTCGACCAAATCCATGAGCCCGGTGGCGGTGTTCCGCTACGCATGGCGCCCTTCATCCTCGTGACCACCGTCCTCACCCACCTCGTCGGTGGCTCGGCCGGGCGGGAGGGAACCGCGGTGCAGCTCGGTGGCAGTCTCGCCAGCGCCTTTGGCAAGACGTACAAACTGGTGCCTGGCGACGTACGCATTCTGCTGATGGCGGGCATTGCGGCAGGTTTCGGCGCTGTGTTTGGCACACCGATCGCCGGCGCGATTTTTGCGCTGGAGGTTCTGACCATCGGACGCATGCAATACGAGGCTTTGTTACCTGCCTTGCTTGCCGCCATCGTTGCCGACTGGACCTGCCATGCTTGGGGGATCAGCCACACCCAATATGCCATCGCCTATCTCGGCGGCGTCGGGGAAGCGGTCGGCTTTCACCTCGATGCAGTCCTGCTGCTCAAGGTCGTCATTGCCGGCGTGGCTTTTGGTCTGGCCGCACATTTCTTCGCCGAGTTGTCCCATCTGGCGTCGTCGGCCTACAAGGCGATCCTGCCCTATGCGCCGCTCCGTCCGGTGCTCGCCAGTGCCATATTGCTGGGCCTCGTCTACCTGCTTGGCACACGCGAATATCTCGGCCTCGGTGTATGGTCCCCCAATCCTGACGACGCAACGATCCTCGGCTTCTTCCGTCCGGATCATGTCGATTACTGGAGCTGGGCCTGGAAGGGGTTATTTACCATTGTCACGTTGAGCGCCGGCTTCAAGGGCGGCGAGGTCACACCGCTGTTTTTCATCGGCGCGGGTCTCGGTAGTGCCCTGGCTGGTATTCTTGGGGCGCCCGTCGATCTCTTCGTGGCCCTAGGTTTTGTCGCCGTTTTTGCCGGCGCGACCAATACGCCGCTGGCCTGCATGATCATGGGAATAGAGCTTTTCGGCGCGACCCATTCGGTCTACCTCGCCGTCGCATGCTTCGTCGCCTATCTGTGTAGCGGCCATTCCAGCATTTACCTGTCGCAGCGCGTCGGCGTTCCAAAGACTGCCGCCGCCAACGATATCCCCTTCGACATCTCCGTCCGCCATATGCGCGACATGCAGGCCCAGACTCTCGGCGATCTGGTCGGCACGGTTCGCTTCCGGTCGCTTGCAACGCGCGCAACCCTCAACGAAAGGCCCATCATCGTGACCCAACACACACTGCACTCCAAGGAAATCGGCATGGTGCGCATCTATATGAAGCCGTGCGAGAAGACGCCGGGCAAGGGCGGCTGGTTCGGATCAAAGCCGCTCTATCGTGAGCTGGTTTTGCAGGCCAAGACTGCGGGCATCATGAATGCCGTCGCCCACCACACCCATTTCGGATATTCCAACAGCGGTAAGCTGCAGGACGAAGGCTTCGAGATCCCCAATCCGGATTTGACCATGTGCGTAGAACTGATCGCCGCTCGCGACAAGCTGGAAGAGTTCTGCCGGACTCACGGCGCCTTCCTCAAAAACAAGATGATCGTCTACAAGCATCTTGAGCACTGGGACGTGCTGGGTCATGACATTGCGGCAGAGAAAGCCCTTCAGACAACGAAGTCTTGAAGGAGCGGTCATGGTCTATCTGATCGTTTTCCTTGGCGCAGGCATCGGCGGCGTTTTCCGGCATAGCGTCAATGTCGGCGCCGCGCGGCTGCTTGGCTTCGGTTTTCCCTATGGCACGCTGACCGTGAATATCCTTGGTTCCATCTTGATGGGCGTGCTGACCGAACTCTTCGTCGTCCGTTCGGGCCTGCCACAGGAATTGCGTCTGTTTCTGACGACGGGCCTACTCGGCGGCTTCACGACGTTTTCGACATTCTCGCTCGACGCGGTGACGCTGTGGGAGCGCGGGCAATGGGCCCTTGCTGCCGGATACATCACCCTCTCGCTGGTTCTGTCCATGGCGGGACTGTTTGCAGGATTGATACTCATGCGTTTCACAGGTCAGGGACAGGCAACATGAAAAATCTTCTTACAAGCTGGCCACTCTGGGCACTGATGTCTGCGGGCTTTGCCGCATTGACGGCGATCTTTGCCAAGATCGGGGTGGAGAACGTCAATTCCGACTTCGCCACATTTATTCGAACAATCGTCATCCTGCTGGCCGCCGGCACGATGGTCTATATCACGGGCAACTGGCAGGAACCGTCTTCGGTCTCAACTAGGAGCTGGCTGTTCCTCGTGCTTTCCGGCCTTGCCACCGGCGTGTCCTGGATCTGCTATTTTCGGGCGCTGAAGCTGGGTGATGCCGCCCGCGTCGCACCGATCGACAAGCTGTCCGTCGTCTTCGTATCCGTCTTTGCCGTGCTTTTCCTGGGCGAGCGCCTGACGCTCCCGAACTGGCTCGGTGTTGTGATGATCGCGGGAGGAGCCGTGCTCGTCGCCTACAGGGCTTGAGACCATCAACGAACATCAAGGGGGGTACGATGCTGAAGGAAGAGTGCCTATGGCGTGAGTGGTACGCCTGGTTTCCGGTCAAGCCGATGGATGATCATCTGTTTTGGCTTCAGGAGGTGTGGCGACGACGAAACCCTCAATCTGGGCGGTGGGAATACCGGTCGTTCCGATCGGACCGAGAAAAAGAAATCGAAGATGCCAATCGCCCGATCTAGGTGAGCAGCAATTGGCCAGCAAAACAGCCGTCGACCCGGCAGCAGGAGTAAAGTCCATGAAAGCCTTCATCGAAAACATCACCGCCCTCGAAATACTCGATTCCCGAGGAAATCCCACCCTTCGCGTCAGCGTATATCTCGACAATGGCATCGTCGGCACGTCCTCCGTTCCTTCGGGAGCCTCGACCGGGGCGAACGAGGCAGTGGAACTGCGTGACGGAGACCCCGGTCGATATGGCGGCAAGGGTGTCCGCAAGGCCGTCGACAACGTCAACCTGCGGATCGCCCCTCTTTTGAAAGGACACGATCCTTCGCATCAGGCGGCACTCGACGCAGCCATGATCGAACTCGATGGCTCGCCCAATAAATCTGAGCTTGGCGCCAACGCAATTCTAGGAGTCTCCCAGGCGCTTTGTCGTGCCGCCGCACAAAGTCACGGCCTGCCACTCTATGCGTATCTGGGTGGCGTCGCTGCACTGCATCTGCCCATTCCCATGATGAACGTCCTCAATGGCGGCAAGCACGCGGATTCCGGGATGGATTTCCAGGAGTTCATGCTTTACCCGCACGGTGCACCGACATTTACTGAGGCCCTACGATATGGGGCCGAGACGTTTCATGCCCTGAAGTCCATCCTGTCAAAGCGCGGCCTCAGCACCAGTGTCGGGGACGAAGGCGGATTTGCACCAAAGCTCAAGAGCAATGAAGAGGCCTGCGAGGTCATTGTGGAAGCGATCGAGGCCGCGGGCTATCGGCCGGGCGACGACATCGCCATAGCGCTTGATCCGGCCGCCAGCTCGTTTTTTGAAGACGGCCTCTATCGCCTGACGCGCAGCGGACAAGGCAACAAGACATCGCAGGAAATGGTCAGCCTGTTCGAGACCTGGGTTGAGAAATTTCCGATTGTCTCCATCGAGGACAGCCATGATGAGAATGACTGGGACGGCTACAAGGCCATCACCAAGGCTCTTGGTGGTCGTATCCAGATCGTCGGCGACGACAATCTCGTCACCAATACCCGCTTCATCGCAAAGGGCATCGAGGAGAAGGCCTGTAATGCAGCCCTCATCAAGCTTAACCAGATCGGAACCGTGACGGAGACCATCAGTGCCATCCAGCTCTGCCGAAAGGCGGGGTGGAACTACGTCATCTCGCACCGATCGGGTGAGACCGAAGACAGCTTCATCGCCGATTTTGCGGTGGCCATGGGCGGAGGGCAGATCAAGACAGGCTCGGCTTCCCGCTCCGACCGGATCTCGAAATACAACCGTCTCCTGGAAATCGAGGCGGAGCTCGGTGGCGCCGCCCGGTTCGGTGCGTGATGGGAGAGGATGTCATGAAAATTCTGGCTGTGCTGACAAAAGGCGATACGGTCGCCGGAACCCTGGATGCTGCCGTCTTGGCGGCAGCATCCGTGACCTGCTCATCGATCGAGGCGTTGAATGTCATGGTGGACCCAATGCACCTGGTCTCTACCCCTGAGGAAATCGACATCCAGGAGCTTCGCGAGCACGACGAAGGCTCTGCGCAACAGCGCGCGGAAGCTATTGAAACAGCTTTTTACGAATGGAACACAGTCCTGCGGCCAGGAGCACCTCCGATCGTGTTGCGCACGATCACCGGTGCGGAGGCGGAAACCGTAATGCAAGAGATGACCGAGGATATCGGGCTCGTCGTCCTGGCGCATAACAGGAACATGGATGGCGCCGATGCCTTCCACACCGCCCTCTTTACCGCCCGCCGGCCAGTTTTGCTGGTGCCGCCAGGCTGGCGATCCGGAGACCGCAAACGGTTTTCGCATATCGCCTTCGGCGTGACAGACAGCGAACTGACCCGCCGCGCAATCAAGTCTGCGGGACCATGGTTGGCAATCGCAGATCGTGTCACCGCACTGTGTGTCACAGACCAAAGTGATGCAGCAGCCGCGCTAGCTGCTGTGATGCAAGGCTCCGGCGTCGAACCCGACGTCAAGATTCTAGCCCGTTCCAGCGAAACGACTGGCGCCCAGCTTGTGGATGAAGCGGACACGTTGAAAGCGGACGTTCTGGTCACGGGTGCATTTAGCCATAGCGAGTGGCTGGACTGGATCATGGGCCATGAGACGCGGGACATTTTGGCGGCGGCCGATCTGCCGCTGTTTCTCGTGCACTGACCAATTATGATTGGGAGGGCAGCAAAGTCGTAACATTTGCGACAGATCAACCGCACCTGAATTTTAAGGACAATTTCTGTCGCGAAACTCAGGTGCAAAAATCAGAGTTTCGCGACCAATTTATGCGACGGCGGATGACGCTATAGGCCAACACCCGCCGTCCGACCTGTCGGTTGATACAGCGCAAATCGGCGGAGCTTGCATCGGCGCGCTTGCGCGTTACAGCATGGCGATGGAAACCTGAAGGAGGCGATAGGCGTTATGATCGTCATGAGTGATGAAGCTTCACAGGACGATATCGGACGTATGGCTCAAGACGATGTCAGATCCGGCGCCGACGTTAGCTTTTCATACGACCGGGTGACTGTGGAGCAGTTCCGGGAACACTTTCCCCGCGCCCTGTGGAGCGACGCTCGTCAAGCTTGGTTCGTTCCCGGCCGCACGGCAACCCGTCGGTTCACCCGGTGGCTGCCAGAAATAGAGGCGGAAGCTGACGCTTTCGCAGACGCGAAGGGCAGGATTCATTCGAGTTCGCGCCTATCGAAAGTGTCTACCTCGAGCTCGGGAGAGCGGGCTTTCGCATCAAGTCTCCCTATTCGATAACCGTCGTCGACAGGCTTCGTGAGGTTAATTATTCGCGATGGGATGGTGACCTCAAGCTATGGCACGTCCCGTTTCGTTCATTTCAAGAACTCAAGGATCGGTGGCCGGAGATCGAGGAGGCAGCGCGACGAAACGAGCCCGAGGAACGGCAACGTCGTGCCGTCGAGCGAAAGGGCACCGAGCAGGAAGCGAAGTCAAAAGCGCGCACGGCCGAGAGAAAGCGACAACGCTATCCATTAAACAGCGATGACCTTCCTTCAGTCGGACGCGTCGTCTCAATCCAGTACGGGCTTGTTGTCTTTGAAGAGGTGACAGGAGAACTCGTGGATCCGGATGTCGTCGGCGAATTCTACCCCGGTGTCACCGACGATCACGTTTGGGGAATTTGGCGAAACCCACGTTCGAGGAAATTGTGCAGGCGTGGCCGTCGAAAACACCTATGCCATATGCAGCAGAATGGTGGCAACCGACGATCGAAGAACTCAGACCGGCTCGGCGGGCAGCACGACGCAAGAGGGTATCGGGAACGTCACCGTGACATCGGTCGGGACTTGCGGAACATCTGCATATATGTCGCTTTGGAGGCTGAAATCTTGAAATCCATCACCAGGAAAAACCATGATTAAAACACTAAGAGACCGCGCCCAAGACCCCAAGCGCATCACAGCCGGACAGGACTATGTGCTAAGCTACGAAGCCAAAAAAGAGGATGTCACCAAGGCTGCGGTCAAGAAGTCTGTCAAGAAGGTCGGAAACTCCCGGACCATAATCGAGGCCGATTTGGAGAAAATAGGATGAGCCATCAAGAAGAGTCTGTTTCCATTCAAGGGGAGGGAAAACGTAGATATCCACCGTTTCTCAGCGATCGCCAGCGGGTAGATTTCTCGCTTTCGCTTCCAAAGGATTGCGGCCTCACTGCGAAGGCTGAGATATCCAACGGCGGACTGCTGTCCATTGCCGTGCTGGTTTCCAGCATCCTTTTGTCGACCGCAGCAATCGTTCATGTTGCGACCCGTGGTGCAGCTCGACGGAGTCGCTGGTGAGCCGATTCGCCGACACCGAAGTAGCCGTGCTGACTAGATTGCGCGCCTTAAAGGCGAAGCCGGAAATGACGATCAACATCTTAGACCTTAGTTCATCTCTGGGCGATGCTGGTTTCTCTCAAGATGAAGTAATGGAGGTGCTGACCGCGCTAGAACAGGAAAAAATCATCGCGTTCTTACCGGGAAACAGGCTACTACTCAAGAAATTGCCTCAATGACGGGCTCCGAGACCAACCAACAGTCACCACCAGACCGATCGGGGCCACGCGCACAATGATGAAACCAAAAGCAGTTCTCGGCATAGATGCGGCCTGGACCCTGACCAATCCAACCGGACTTGCACTCGTGACAGACCGAGGGGAGGGTTGGGAGCTTGCCGATATCGCCGGATCTTATAACGATTTTCTAGCGATTCCGGGTGATCCGCCGATCCTTAGGCATCAAGGATCCGTGCCCGATCCCGCGGCGCTCATTTCCACAGCTTCAACAAAAGCTGGAAGCAAGATCGATCTGGTCGCAATCGATATGCCGCTTTCGCTAGAGACGATCACCGGACGGAGAGTTTCCGACAACCTGATTTCATCGCTTTACGGGGCGAGGGGCGCTGGCACGCATACGCCGAGCGCATTGCGTCCGGGCAAGGTCAGTGACGATCTGCGCACAGGTTTCAATCAGATCGGATATCCTCTCGCCGTATCCGAAATTAGTGGGCCGTCGATCATTGAGGTGTATCCACATCCGGCTTTGATCGAACTTGCGAATGCTGCTCGCAGACTACCGTATAAGCATTCCAAGATCAGGAAGTATTGGCCCCATGAGGTTCCTGGTGCTCGTCGTCGGCAATTGTTCGATGTCTGGCAGCAGATCATTGAACTGCTGGAAGCCAAGTTAAGGGGAGTGGTGACAGCGTTGGCACTGCCATCTTCCGATTCCCGAGGCTACGAGTTAAAGGCGTTCGAGGACAAGTTGGATGCTGTCGTTTGCGCATGGGTGGGGGTCTGCGCGCTCGATAGTGCGGCGGTTGCGTATGGAGATGAGAAGTCAGCCATTTGGGTTCCGAAGACGAGTGCAACAGACCCTAGCCAGCTCGGGTGCTCAAAGCTTTGCCTGATAGGTGCGAAGTAGTGCACGGATCGGGTACGCGAGGCGCGGGGTCGTCTTTTCATTCCGACGACGTCTGCGTCTGCAGGAAGGCCTGCAATCATTGAGACGGAAGGCGGTCTTGTGTGTGTTATCGCGCTCAATGACTTGGTTGACGTCGTAATGGAGAGGGGGGCCGACATTGGGCGAGGTGATGGCCGCAGCCAGACGGTGAGTTTTGGTCGAAGCATTCTGCGACGCATGGTGCTGTCACGCTCGCCGAAGCAATTTCAAACATGGAGTGGACGGTCTCACGCTAAGGCAATTGCGCGTTGATTTCTCGACCGCCAATGGCTCCCTTGAGTAACGCTGAAAGTAGAAATCGAGACAAGAAAGGCACGACATGGATGATGAACCGTCCACAGATGCAAGTTTGAATCAGCGCGCATTTGAAGAGGAGCTATCCGCTGCACCTCTACTGCAAGGCTGGGTATTGGCAGATAATGGATACGAATGGATGCACGGCTGGTTCTTCGGACATCCGGAGATCGACGAGGGCACTCATGGCCACACCTCTCGCATTGTTGCAATCGATCCAGCAATTTCTCCTCGTTGGGCGAGGACGGAAAGTCGCTTGTATCGTCTGGGCAATACATATCCTCCCGCCGAGCGCGAGATCCGCTACTGGGCTCAGAAGCACTCCGGTTTGCCTGCCGTCGTTGGACGGCCGATCGGTGGAAGCGATGATATCGAATCCATGCTCACCTGTCTCCGATCAACAGGTCGTATTCGAGCGGCGAAAATCGATGGTCTCGAGCGAGCTTATTTCGATGAGCGTCACAGTGCCTCAACATCGGCCAACTCTAGCGTTTGACCCAGCCTTATGCTGGGGCCCACGATCCTATCGGCAAATGGTGATCATGTATCTTTTCGACTCGTTACCGCGCGTCGACTTCCCACCGGGAATTCCTAGTCGCTACCAGCGGATAAGTCGGATACCGATACGCGTGGAATCCCTTACTGAAGAATCTTGAAAGTGGCGCCTTGACGCCCTCGTTTCTGTTCCGTATTTGTTCTAACCATGATCAAATTTCGTCTACAACCGCAACAACGCTGACAACCCACCGGGAAACCGGCGGCCAACGCATTTTTGTTGTGGAGATGACGATGAAACCTACCGACCTCGCAGGTCACGGGATGCGCACAGACGGATCCGAACCTGTTGAACGCTTCCGCCCATTTGGAACCGTGCGCTGCACGAACCCTCCCTATTTCAAAAGCCAGCTCGCACGCGATCAGGGATGTCTGCTCGACGTGGACGACGACGTCGTCGCATGGTGCTGCCGTCCGACTGGAATGAACATCCTGCTGCTCCAGCGAGGCTGGCGGGGTGAGCCGCCGGATTTCATGGCGACCTACACAAATGGGCAGGAGGTCTACATCAGCGTCCGGGAAGAAAGAGGCGACCCGCAGCTAACCGAAATTGCAGCCTGTGGCCGGTTCACGCATGTGTACGTATCTAGGGCTCAAATCAATTCCGGCTACCGCCTGCAGAATTCGAAAGACCTCCTGCGCTACGCACGCTACCGGTGCCCGCTCGGGGATCGAATGCGCATCATGTCGGCCCTCGAGCATGAGGGATCGGTGACCGTTGCAGGCTGCCTCGACGCATTCCGGGAGATCAACCCGATAGGAGGCCTGTCATCGCTAGTTCTACATCGTTTCCTGTCCATTGAACTTGACGTCGAACCCATTGCGCCAACCACCACCGTAAGGATTTTTAGGAGTGACCGTAATGCGTAAAGCGCTCGAAAAAACGTCAGCGGTTGCTAGGATTACATGTACGCTAGCCCTAAGGGAAACCTTAAAAAAAATCAAAAACATAATTGAAAACAGAGCCTTTTCAGTCGTTGTTCGAGTACCGAATGAGCTTCTAAAAGAGTTCGTCGATGCGGCAACGGACTTGCCCAAAATTATGCCAGGGGTCGAGGATATCGAGGTCTGCGAAGCCATCAAAGGGCTCAAAGGCGGCGTCGACTTTTCGGAGATCAACTCAGCGCTACGACTTGCAGACCGGGTCTTGATCGTAGTCAGGTGCGAACTGCCGCTACCTAGAACTATTCTCGCAGCAGTGGATGCGGTAATAGATGTGGATCCGATCGGCGCGGAGACTATCGCCCGCGCGGTTTGCCTGCTCGAGGATCGAGACTTCCCGGTCGACCAGATCGAGAGAATGCTAGCCTATCCGATCGCGGATGTGTTGGCAGCCATCCGACCAGGCAGGGACGCCGACTTCGCTCTCGAGCGGCTCCGGGAGGCTCACTCTCGCGGCGACATCTCGGACGATCCCCCGCCGATCGAGCATTTGCACGGATACGGCATGGCTGCGGATTGGGCCCGCAACCTCGCCAGCGATCTGGACGCGTGGCGACGAGGCACAATCTCTTGGAGCGAAATCGACGCCGGCTTGCTCCTATCCGGACCTTCAGGCGTCGGAAAATCAATGTTTGCAAAGGCCGTCGCAAAGAGCTGCGACATGTCCTTCGTGTCATCGTCGCTGGCGCAGTGGCAGTCGCGCGGTCACCTCGGCGATCTCCTCCAGGCGATGAGGACAACATTCGAGGAAGCTACGGCGAAAGCACCCTGCGTCCTGCTTCTAGACGAATTCGACAGCATCGGCGATCGCGCGCGTTTCGACGAGCGGAGCGCACAGTATTGCACCGAGGTCGTTTCCGGCCTGCTGGAGTGCCTCGACGGCATCAGTCGCAGAGACGGTGTCGTCGTCGTCGGTGCATGCAACCATCCCCAGAGAATCGACGCCGCTCTACTTCGCCCCGGTAGGCTTGGGACTCACATCCGCGTCGCGCTTCCGGACTTGTCGGCGAGAACGTGCATTCTTCGCGGGTACCTTCCCGAGGGATTGAGCGACCAGCAGATTGCACAGGCGGCGCTTGAATGCGACGGTTTCACCGGTGCCGACCTGGCTCATGTTGCGAAGGGCGCACTTCGAATCGCCCGTCGCCGCGGGGAAGCTCTAACCATCGACGATCTGCGGGCCGCCTTGCCACCCTCGACGCCGATCGAGGGAGAACTGCGCAGGAGGATCGCGGTCCATGAGGCGGGGCATGCCGCCGTGGGACTTGCCCTGGAAGTCGGCGAGCTCACGGGCGTAGTGGTTAGACACGCTTTCCGGCAGAGCGCTCCAGTAGGCGGCGGTACCGTTTTCGAGGATTCATACCGTCTTCGGAACAGCCAGTATTTCCTTGACGCGATCGCAATGGGTCTGGGGGGAATGGCCGCTGAAATAGTCGTTTACGGCGAGCATCTCGACGGTTCCGGGGGCGGCCTCGGGAGCGACCTTCACAGCGCCGCCGACCAGGCGACCGCCATGATCGCGCAGGCCGGAATGGGCAGGAAGCTCGGTTATTTCAACGCCCGCGACCAAATGGAAAGGGAGAAGCTCAGACGCGCGCTGCCTGCATTGAACCGCCAGGTGGAACAGACGCTGGATACCCAGCTAGCACGCGCGATAGATCTCGTCCGCAAGCGACTGGACTTCGTGAACGAACTCGCCGACATCCTGGATAAGGAAGGTGCTGTCGACGGAGATCGGGCGAGGGCGCTGTTCCGACATGGTGGTTCTCCAGCCCCGATGATTTGAGAATGACGTCGCAGGAGAGGTTCAAAGCATCTGCGACACCCGGCTGTGCGACGATGCGAACCCTTGCGGGCAACAAGGCGGGAGCCGATAGTATTCTGCATGCCCGTTCCCCGACTTCTTCTTCTTGCGGTGGATGGTCTGAGAGGAACTCGGGAAGTGTTGGAGGTGAGGGCGGCTTGGCGGCGCTGGCGGCATTGTTGAGTTGATTGTCTCTTCGCGAGACGCCGTTCGAATCCTTCAAGCATTTGGCATAAAAGAAGGGCTTGAACGTTGGGCGGCGACATCTCGGATGTAAAGAACATTACGACGACACGCGAGCAGGCGGGATAGGCGATGCGGCCTGCGCCAGGATTCGTTAAGGATAGAGGCAATTACCCAAGATTGAAAACTCGGCATTAAGACCTGGCAGTCGAAGACGAAGGCTAGCGTTTGACAAGCTGCGAGGTTCCCGTGACTGACGTTCCACCAATAGATGACCTATACCAAAGAGCTGTCCAGCACCGCAATTCCGACTACGTGGCGGAGGCGGTGCGCTGCTACAACAGTGGAGCCTACCGGGCGTGCATCATCATGATTTCGAACGCGGTATTCAGCGCCTTACAGGAGCGTATGGAGGAACTTGAAGCAGGGCAAGTGAGCCGGGCGGGGCAAGTAGTTCGCGCTGTAAAAAAAGCGATAGAAGAAAAAAGAACTTATGAAGGTGCGCTTCTTAAGGAGCTCCGGAAAAGTAAAGTTGTGCCTGTTGTTGAAACCGATGCACTGGGCGAAATTCTCACCAAGCGCAATCACGCCGCCCACCCGAACAACTCCGCTCCTACTGCGAAGGATGCATACTATGTGTTCGAGAAGGCGGTGACCTACTTCCTGTGCGAGCAGGCAAGGCCGCTTCGGTTCGCGATCGACACATTGATGCGCGATATCTACACCGAAGGATTTTTCACCGACGCAATCATCGACGACGTCGCGAGGAAGGTCGATGAGGAGATCGCGGCTTTCAACGAACACGAACACTATCAGCTCATAAACGAGCTAACAGATCGAGTGGCTGAAGAAATGGGCGACGAGGATTCCAAATCGCTCTGGTTCCTGCTCGGCCTGTTGGAACTGGACCGATCGAAACTGAACTCCATCATTGCTAAAGAGGTCTTTGCGAAGAGAGGCTTCAGTCCGGAGCGCGACGCCTATCTGGTGGACATGTGCGTCGTTCGGCCTGGACTCCTGTCCATGATAAGCGGTGAAAACCGCAAGCGACTGGACGATATGTTTGCAAACTTTATCGAGTCGCTGGAAAAGTTTTCCGCCGAAGGAACAGTTAGAAGTCCGACTGCCCTGCTGGTCGCCATAGCAGACAACATCAAAGATCCATGCATTGACACAGGCTACCCGAGGACGGTGGATGTCGTGCTGCGCCGGTTCTGGGCGCATCCAGATCTTGCCGCGCTCTTTAACACCAATCTCCGGGGCAGGGTGTTCAACTGTGTAATCGAAGAGGCGAAGAGAACCGAAGACGACGCTGAGACCGATTTGGCTTCGTATCTAGAGCGGGAAGACTCCACCCTCGCAGACGCTCTTACCCGCGGACAGATCGAAACTCTGTTCATAGTCTTGATGGCCTCCGATTGCCGAAAAGATCTTCGCGAGTTGCGAGAAGGCGGCTTTGATCGGATCCAATGCCTTCGGGAGGTGATGTCTCTTCCGAAGCCACCTTTAACCGGATTTGTCCCAACGACTTCCTATCTCATATTGGAGGGAAACGATCTCGTGCGCGAATTCAGACAACGGGCGGAGATTTGAGCCTGCGCTACGTCACCAGTTCGTTGGAACGCCAGCCCAAGTTGGAGTGGGCTCGTCTTGCCTAAAACTGTTGGATATCACCTCTGAAGCGGACGGATTCGCTGCCATAAAACGAGCCACGATACGTTCCGCGCAGTGCACTAGGTAATCATTCTCGCCCTCGCCGAGCTTGTATGCACCCACCACCAAGAGATATACATAGGCGATGGAGTTTGCGCTGAAATCAACGCCCTCGTCGTAGTCGATTGAGATATCGTGACCATGCGATAGGGCATTCTCTTCTTCCCAAGTAAGTGCTCGCTTACCGTTCGTTAGCCATTCTTCGCACAGCTCGTAGGCGATATCCGTTATGCTCTGGATCGGGTCAAGCGGCGGACGACCGTCTTCATAGCCAATTCGCGAATGCCATCTCACGGCATTTTCAAGCCTCAACGCTTCCTTCGAGATTGCTTCAGGGAGCTGGTGGCCGTGGTCTTCAAAACACCTCGCCGCCAGGAAGAAGGCGATGGATTCGGGCGTCTTCCCGTCGAGGGTGAGCGAGAGATCTGCCTGAATGGCGATCGCGACTTGGAAAAGCACTGCAAAAGGATCTGAGATATCGACATCCTGATCGAATACTGCTGTATGCGCAGGACCCTGACGCCTGAGTCCTATGATCTCACAGTCCGCTAAGTTCCGCATATTCAGCTTGATCCGAGCCGCCTTCAAAGCCTGATCGAGATTGTCCGCCCTCACGATCAGGTTTCTCTCCGTACCGTGGGCAAGGAACGTTGCTTCGAAATTTTTTAGGTTAGCGTTCACGCTAAATGCTCCTTGCGCTAAATTGGGCAACAGAGGCGAGGTGGTTTGGCTCGCCGCCCGAAAGCCCAACTCTTGCTTGGAACGTTGCAAGGAAGAACGGATTTCGAAGAAGCGAAACGACGTCTACTTCGGAGCGTTGGTGACAAAGCGGGAAACAGGCGCCCGACGCTTGTCTCATGTCGAGGCAGATAACCAATCGTTCACAGCCATGTGGCAGAAAGGGCAAAAGATCCGGACGCCAGATGACGTACAGCATAGACGAAAGAGCCTCGATCAAGCGAAAGATCGCCGAAGTCTGCTCATCTCAGATCGCAGAGGTGGGCCTCGCAAACGTTTCCGCTCGATCTGTCGCCAAGGGCATGAGAAAGACTGCTGGCTGGCTCTACACAATGTACGAGGATTTGGACGAGATCATAAATGCCGCAAACTCGATGACGTTGAAAGAGCTGAACGATGCATTTAGTCGTGACGCAGCCGATCAGGATTCGATACCAGCCGTCGAGAAGCTCTCCGCGTTCGCCAACTCCTTCCTCGTCTTCGCGCGGAGCCATCCTGAACGATGCGCGGCTCTGTTCGCTCCCATGCCAAGAACGGAAGCACCGCATCCAGCTCTAGAGACTGGGTTCCGCTCGTTGGTATCTCATATAGAGACGCCGCTCGCACAGATAATGACAGATGTCGACAATGACACGATCAACGCTACTGCAAAGACCGTGTTCACAGCCTTGCACGCCATTGTCTCGCTTAATCACCGCAGCAGGCCAGCGTACAGCCTCGACGATGCGGTGGATGATCAACTGCATTCGTTCGTGAACGCAATCGCTGCCGGCTATGCAGGGCTCCGATTGTCGAAGCTGGAGTAGGGCGTCCACCACAAACCGGAGCATAGACGGGAAGGCGCTATCGTCGGCAAGTATCCGGCTTGCCGAAAATGGACTGAACGTCTAAACCGTGTGCACCAATTTCAGGTGCAATCGAACCAAGTTTAGGTGCGAAGTGTCGATCGTCGATTTCCTACTTTCAGAACGGAAACAGAGGATGTTGAGCGCGTTGCTTCTCCATCCAGACCGCCAATATGGGTCCAACGAGCTTATCGCGATCGGTGGACCGGGACAGGGCGCCGGGAAGCGAATCCTTGACCAGTTCGAGAACTCTGGGGTCGTCACAAAGACGGCACGCGGAAACCAACGCTTATATTCGGCAAACAGGCAAAATCCGATCTACTCCGAACTTCGCTCGATCTGCCTCAAGACCTTCGGACTTGCCTCTGTCATCGCTAAAGAACTCTCGAAGTACCACGAATATATCAGCCAAGCATTCGTTTTTGGTTCGATCGCACAAGGGACTGACAAACCGCAGAGCGACGTCGATCTCATGCTTGTCGGAAGCGTGGACGTCCTCGATTTGGGCGAAGTTCTCGAACGCTTGGAGAAAGCGCTTGGAAGACGAATAGATCTAAATCTCTATACCGACGAGGAATGGAACACGGCTCAAGGAGATCGCGTCGTCAGATCAATAATGGCGAGCCCGCAGATCACGATCTTGGAAGGGACCGGGTGACTAATTCGGTCGTTTTGGCAAAGTAGGGCGCGGCTCGGCAAGGTGTCGGTGCGAATAACAAGCGCCAGAGCCAGGGGCGAGGTGCTGAGAGACGCTGCCTGTCGGATCCACTCAATACCCAATGATCGCATAATATAGATTATGGAACTTATAGTGATGGGAAGCCGGTGCGTTTAGGCGTTGCGCTGCCTCAACCACTCAAATCTCGCCAGATGCCTCACGGCGTCGCATCTCCAATTCTTCGCTGTAGCGCCTCAGCGTATGGCTTTCAGTCAGCAGGCCTACCGGCCGGTTTTCTACCTTGTCGTTGACGACAGCCAGCGCTTCGCTTTCGGTATCGTCGAAAGCCGCTGCAGCCTGGCGCGCGTTCATCGTCGGCAGCAGTACATTGTTCTTGTAGTGCAGATAGGATTCGAGGCCGATCTCTGAAGCGTCGCGTTCCATCGGGTCGGCGTAGAGTTCCGGTACCAGCACGATCCCGACGTAACGCCCATCATCATCTGTCATGATGACACGCTGCGTGGACCCAAGCGGAAAATTCTCCTTGAAAGCTTCAAGTCCCATGCTGAGATTGGCTTTTCGGATATCCGCACGCATCATTTTTCCGACGGTCAAATCGCGAATCCAGCCTATGTCATGGGCGCTGCGGATGCTTTCACCGCGCAGATGAAAACGCCATGTGGCAAAGGAATAGCCGAAGGTGGTGCGAACGACGAGTGATGTGGTGATGACTGCGGCAAGAACCAGCGCTGTGATCTGAAAGTCGCCTGTCAGTTCGAGCGCCAGAAACGTCATGGTCAAGGGGCCACCGATAATGGCAGCGGCAAAGGCGCTCATGCCGATGACAGCGTAGACGACCGGCTGCGTGGCGCCGTAGCCGATGAAGGGCGCACAAACGGCAAAGATTTTGCCAAGCAGCGAGCCCATAAAAAGAGACGCGAAGAACAGGCCGCCGCGGAAACTGGAGCCGATAGAGACGGCACTGGCAGTGGCTTTCAGCAGGAAAAGTCCAACAAGTCCCATAAGGGTGATATTCGCGTCGAGATTGAGATGCAGAGCGCCGTGACCACTGGAAAGCACCTGTGGCGAGATCAGCGCCAACGCCCCGACCACGAGCCCTCCCAGTGTGGGGCGAAGCCATAGCGGTATTGCGCTTTTGCGCGCTGTCTCCTCGATAAAGGATACCGCCTGCATGAGAACGATGCCGATGCCAGCGCAAACGACGCCCAGGAAGATCGCCGGCACATAATCGGGAGGCGTCACTGAACTTGAGCCGACAACATCGATGTTGATGCCGTGATGAGATATTAGGCCTGCCACAATGTTTGCAACCAGCGCCGACACGATCAGCGGCGCAAGTGTGACGATCGTGTAGGTACCGATGATCAGTTCGATGGCATAGAACGCTCCCGTCAAAGGCGCGTTGAACGCGGCGGCAATCGCGCCAGCGGCCCCGCATCCAACGAGGATACGCATGTCCCCTCGCCTGAGTTTCAGGTTCAGGCCAAGCTTGGATGCGACGCCGCTGGCAACCTGGGTGTAGCCCGCTTCAAGTCCAACCGACGCACCAAAGCCATTTGATACGATGTTTTGCACGCAGACGATGATGCTGTCCGTCAATGACAGTCGCCCGCCATGGAGTGCGTTGGCCTCAATCGGGTCGACCATCGGTTTCTTGCGGGTTCGGGATAGGATGAAGAGTATGAGGCCAAGTACCGCGCCTCCAATGACAGGTCCAGCCATGACGATCCAGCCAGAGAGATCGCTGCTGCTAAGCCTTTCGACGCCGAAGACAAGCACATGCAGTGCCGTGCTGAGCGCCCCGATCAGAGAAACAAGAACGCCGGCCACTGCACCAACAAGGATTGCAAGAACCACGAGGGCGAGCTCGCCACGACGAAAGAGCGCGCGCAGACGTCCGCTGCGTATATTGTCGAAAAAGCTCGCCATGCTGGGGGCGCGGAAGGGCTTGATCGACATTGCATTCCTCTATTGCAGCTACAGGCGCTCTTGCGTCAGTTCGACCTCGAAACGCATCTGATCGTAGCCGGGTTCGACATGGTCCGGCGTTTCCCGCAAGACGGTCTCATAGTCCAATGGCGTGTGCATATGTGTCAATATCGCGTGTTTGGCGCCAAACGTCTCAATCCAGCCGAGCGACTGCTCGAGCGACAGGTGACTTGGGTGATAGCGATACTGCAACGTATCGATGACGATCGTGTCCAGATTTTGGAGCTTTTCGACGGATTCTGGTGGAAAATCACTGACATCGGTGCAGTAGGCAACGTCACCGACGCGAAAGCCGAGCGAAACGATATCGCCATGTTGCTGCAAATGCGGCCTGATACGCAGCGGGCCGCCCTCGCCTTCAATAACGATGTCCTGATCCAGGTCTTCGATCAGATTGGGTTTGACGATCGGCGGATAATTGCTCCCGGCCGGCGTTTCCAGGCAGTATGGAAAACCATCGCGGATGCGCTGCATCGTATCCGGCTCGGCATAGATCGGTATCCGGCTGCCAGAGGTGATGAAGTAGCCGCGCAGATCATCGATTCCATGCAGGTGATCGGCGTGGTGGTGAGTATAGATGACGGCATCGATCGCTTTGACGCCCGCCGCAATCATTTGCTCGCGAAAATCCGGACCGGTATCGACAACGACGGTGGTAACACCGCCATCCGGGGAAATCTGCTCGATGAGAAATGCCGCGCGGGTGCGTCTGTTTTTTGGATTGGTCGGGTCGCACGCCCCCCAGTCTCCATTGATTCGGGGAACGCCAGGAGACGAGGAGCAGCCGAGTATGGTGAAGCGACGCCGATAGAGTGCCAAAGGATCAGACTCTCGTCATTTTCGAAAAGCAGCGGAACGCATTGTCCGTAGTGATCTCCGCCATCGTCTCGTAGGGCAGACCGTGAACGTCCGCCAGAACTTCAGCCGTATTGACGACATAGGACGGTTCGTTGCGCTTTCCGCGCCAGCGTTTTGGTGCAAGATAGGGCGCGTCCGTTTCCACCAACAGGCGGTCGAGCGGAATGGCCGCGGCGATGTCGCGGATATCTTGCGATTTCGGAAAGGTGAGAATGCCCGAGAACGAAACATAACCGCCAAGTTCGACACCTGCCTTCGCAAGTTCCGGTCCCGCAGAGAAACAGTGCAGAATAAACGGGAACGCGCCCTTCCCGCTTTCTTCGCGCAGCATAGCAATCATATCGTCATCGGCGCTGCGGCTGTGAATGACGAGCGGAAGCTGGGTGATGCGTGCTGCTTCGATGTGACGCCGAAGCCCCGTTTTCTGGTCTTCCGGCTTTTGCGTGTCGTAGAAATAATCCAGCCCCGCCTCGCCGATCGCCACGATCTTGTCATGGCCGTTGGCAAGCCGTACGAGTTCGTCAGCGGAGATATCCAATTCCTCATCGGCGTTGTTCGGATGCGTGCCGACGGAGCAGAAGACGGATGGGTATGCGTCGACAATCTTTAACAGCTCTGGCAGACGCCGGACGCGGGTCGAGATCGTCACCATCTGGGCGACGCCGGATGAGTGGGCGCGTTTGATGATATCGTCGCGCTCAGCGTCGAAATCGGCAAAGTCCAGATGGCAATGGGTATCGATCAGCATTCTGGTCTTCACGCCTCCGGCGCTACGTAACGCGGGAAAACCGGCTTTGGCGCTTCAAGCGGTGTGCCGGGCACGAGACGACCAGCCTCTCCGAGTGCCGCAAAATCCCGCTTGTCTAAAGGAGCGGCGACCAGATCGAGAAGCTTTTCGCACGATGCCGGCATGAACGGCTGAAGCAGGATACCGATCTGGCGCACGACTTCCGCCGTGACATAAAGGACGGTCCCCATGCGCTGCGGATCGGTCTTCTTCAGCGCCCACGGCTCCTGACCGGCGAAATAGCGGTCCGTTTCTGATACCATAGCGATTATCGAGGCGAGCGCCTTGTGAATCATCTGCTTGCTCATCTCATCGCGGCAGGTTGCGAGAAGCGCGTCAGCCGCCGCCAGCATCGCCTTGTCTTCATCTGAGAAGGTGCCGGGTGTAGGGATCTGACCATCGCAATTCTTGACAATCATGGAGAGCGAACGGCTGGCGAGATTGCCGATACCATTTGCAAGGTCCGCGTTGATGCGTGTCGCAATCCCCTCCTCGCTGTAGCTTCCATCCTGGCCGAAGGAGACTTCGCGAAGGAAGAAATAGCGGACTTGATCAAGGCCGAAATGATTCACCAGATTGACCGGATCGACCACGTTACCAAGCGACTTCGACATCTTCTCGCCCTTGTTGAGCAGGAAGCCGTGGGCGTAGACGCGCTTTGGCAGCGGCAAGCCGGCGCTCATCAAAAAGGCGGGCCAATATACGGCGTGGAAGCGAATGATGTCCTTGCCAATAATATGGACGTCAGCCGGCCAGTATTTGGCCCGTGGGCCTTGTTTGTCTTCGATATAGCCGGTCGCGGTGATGTAGTTAGTGAGCGCGTCCACCCAAACATACATCACATGCTTCGGATCGTCCGGAACCTTGATGCCCCAGTCGAAAGTCGTGCGCGAAACGGAAAGATCCTTCAGGCCTGATTTGACGAAGGAGATGATCTCGTTTCGCCGTTCGGCTGGACCGATGAAATCGGGGTTATCTTCGTAATGTTTGAGCAGCCTGTCCTGATATTCAGATAGCTTGAAGAAGTAGCTCTCTTCCTCCACCCATTCCACCGGTGTACCCTGCGGTCCGTAACGTACGCCATCTGCACGCAGTTCGGTCTCGTCTTCGGCGTAATAAGCCTCGTCGCGGACGGAGTACCATCCGGCATAGCTGTCCTTATAGATGTCACCAGCCTTCGACATCAGGTTCCAGATGTTGCGCGATGTCTCGTGATGGCGCTCTTCCGTCGTGCGGATGAAATCGTTATTCGAGGCATTCAACAGCTTGCCCATCTCGCGGAACTGGTCGGAGTTGCGCTGCGCCAATTCTTCCGGCGAAATACCTTCCGCACGCGCCGTCTGCTGCATCTTCTGGCCGTGCTCGTCAGTGCCGGTCAGAAAGAACACATCCCGTCCATCCAGACGCTGAAAACGCGCCATGGCATCCGTCGCGATCAGCTCGTAGGCATGGCCGATATGCGGCTTGCCGTTTGGATAGGAGATCGCTGTGGTGATGTAAAATGGGGTCTTGTCTGTCATGACGCTCGATCGGCTTTACGGTCTGATTTTTGAGATAGACCGCTTTAGCCTATTGTTCGCACAAGCGAAAGCAAAAGCCGTGGATTTTATGCGGATCAGACCGAGCGCATGTCTTCCAGAATGGACAGGACCATCTGCTTTTTGTCGAGATTGTAAGCTTGAGCAATAGCGATACGCTCGGAGAGGGACGACGACAGTCGCGCGCGACGCTCCGCGCCTTTCAGGTCTCCCGCAAGGGCGGCTGCCTTGGCGCGTTGCATCAACTCTTCGGTAGCGTGCTCCATGAAAAAGCCGAGGATGATATCGCCATCTTTTTGCGCTAAAACATCCGCCAACTTGTGCATTTGCTTGCGCGCCGAAGGCCCTTCCGCACTCATCGCCGCAGTGAAGACGTCAACGATATCGGAACCGCCATAATTGATGAGCTTCAACGCCTGCGCTACGCTTCCCTTGGAAGCTTGCAGCAGCGCTTCCCGCTTCTCACCTGAGATATTGAGCCCAAGATGATCAAGCGCATCTCCCATGGCACTATCGTCCAGCGGCAAAAGCCGCAACGGCATGCAGCGCGAACGGATAGTCGGCAAAAGCTTACCCGGGGCATGTGATAGGACCAGGAACATAGCCCGCTTCGGCGGTTCCTCGAGAATTTTGAGTATGGCGTTGGCGGCATTGCGATTAAGATCGTCCGCCGGATCGATGATGACGATACGCCAATTCCCGGTTCCGGACGTTTGCGAGAAGAAGTGCCCTGCCCGCCTCACCTCATCCACGGTAATCGCCGACTTCACGCGTCCCGTCTTGTCATCGACTGGCCGCGTCAGGTGCAGGAGATTATGTGATGCACCGGAGGAAGTCTGGCGGCTGACGACCGATGAAGGATCCGGATCGGCTATGTGGTCGGGCGCCTCGACTGGATCGGGATGGGATAGAACATGATTGGCAAAACGAAACGCCAGCGTTGCCTTGCCTATCCCTTCTGGTCCTTCGATTAGAATGGCGTGATGGCCTTTGCCGGACCGATAGGACTGCGCCAGAAACGCTTCCGCCTCGTCATGGCCGAACAGACGTGTATTGTCCGGCGGCGCGATCGCCCCATCGAGAACGCCCGGCGTTTCGCTCATGGCGTCACATCCGCGAGGCTCTTGAAGCGCTCGAGCAGAGGCTCAACCATGGACAGAACGTCTTCCGTCACTTTGTCCTGGGGCTGCTTTGCATCCACGATGCGGCAACGACGCGGCTCGTTCAGCGCGATGTCGAGATAGGCTTCGCGGCGTTTCTCATGCGTTTCCAACTCTTCCTTTTCGAAGCGGTCAGGCGCCTCCCCGCTATCGGCACGCTTGCGCGCCCGCGCAAGACCGTCCACCGCTGGAATATCGAAGATCAGCGTCAGGTCGGGCATGGTGCCATCCACGGCAATGCGCTGTAGCGTCTCGATGAAATCCGGCTCCAGATTTCCCGTCGTTCCCTGGTAGACACGAGAGGAATCGAGAAATCGATCGCACAGAACGACAGTGCCACTTTCGAGCGCCGGACGGATAACTTCCTCCACATGGTCGTTGCGCGCGGCGGCAAACAGCATGGCCTCCATACGCACGCCAAAAGACTCTGCCGCACCTGAGAGAAGCACGTGGCGGATCGCTTCTGCCCCCGCAGAACCGCCGGGTTCGCGCGTCACGACGACTTCAAAGCCGCGGCTGCGCAGCGTTTCCGCCAGGATACGGATCTGCGTGGACTTACCAGCGCCCTCGCCGCCTTCAAAGCTTATGAACAGTCCTTTTTGGGGCAATGTCTCTTCCTGATAATCTCGGCTGTTGCTTCTTATTAGACGATATCGATCATGGGCGAAACCGCGCCATATCTCACAGCCAGAAAAACAATAATTCCTTCAAGGCGCCTGCCGCATTCTGGCTTAATGTACCCTCGGCAACCGGGGCAGTGGTATAGAGCGGCACCTCACGCAGCAATCGTTCGCCGGAGAAAATCCTCAGAGTCGCGGCGTTGTAGCCCGCGTCCAGCGGCGCGTTGAGCGGCCATTTATACACGATGCGGCCAGACAGCCTGTCGGGATTGTTGAGCGGCACGAGGATGCCTACCGTTTCATGTACGGCAAGGTCTATGGTGGATGCCGCGCCCCCATAGACGCTCACACTCCCGACCGTTTCGTCCTTTTGAAACAACTCTCGCTTCTGAAACGCCGTCAGTCCCCAATCGACCACACGACGCGCCTCTTCCTGGCGAGTCTTGTCGTCCTCCATACCGGCGAGCGTCAGATAGATACGACGACCGTCACGCTCGGCTGAGATGACGGCAGAATATCCGTGGCCTTCCGCAAAGCCGAGCCCGAGTCCGTCAATACCGAGATCCTGGGCCAAAAGTGTATTCTTGTTACGTTGAAGGATCCGGTTCCACTCAAAATCCGGTTTGGTGAACAGGCTGTAGCGATCTGGATAAGTGTCACGGATGTGCTTGGCCAGCATCACCATGTCCTTCGCGGTGGTTTTGTTCGCAGGATCCGGCAAGCCGGTGGAGTTTGCGAAGGTGCTTCCCGTCAAACCCAGTGTCTTGGCGCGCTCTGTCATTGTCTTGGCAAAGGCTGCGTCGGAACCAGACATGCCTTCTGCGACAACGATGCAGCCGTCATTGGCGTTTTGCACGATGATGCCCGTCAGAAGGTCGTTGACGCTGACGGAAGATTTAAGTGCCGCAAACATGGTTGAGGTTCTGGAAGGTGCTCCCCCCGTCCGCCACGCATATTCCGAGACGGGATAGGACGTCTCAGGCGTCACGCGTCCACCCTTCAGTGCGTCAAGCACCGTCTCTACCGTCATCAGCTTTGCGAGCGAGGCAGGTGGAAATGGCGTGTTTTCGTTCAGAGACAGTAAAACAGTGCCGGTTTCGGCATCGATCATATAGGCCTGCTGCGCCTTTACCACGAGGCCGCTAGACTGTGCCTGCGCAGCCACGACGCCGCAAGTCATTGCCAGGGTGACAAGGCTGAAATACCGGAAAAATTTGGGTATGATCTTCACCATGGAACGCCGGCCCGCCGCCTATCTTATTGCTTACCGCCGCCTTGATCTTCCTCTAGAAAGAAATCGTCTCAAGAGAAGCGATTATGGGCCAATGGACCGTCGAGGCAAAGCTCAACGGTCTCTGTTCTGCTTGTTCTTCACATAGTTCAAAATGGACTGTTCTGTCAGTTCGCCTCGCTCCACGAGCACCGCATCGAACACATGCGCAGCCTTGGATGCCGGCGCGGCTTCTGAATAGGCCGAAGCGTATCGTGGCGATGGACCGGGGACACGCAGGAAGTTGCCTTCAGGACGCTCGTTGATGAACGGGCCAACTTCCGGAAGCGCTATAAACTGAGCGTTACCCTGCCCGCTAAAGCTCGCTGGCGCTGCACCTTCGACCAGCGGCATGGCCTGAAGCGCGTTGTTCTTCTTCGCGCCAACCAATGCCATTTGTGCCGAGCCGCCATAAGCAGGATTCGATGGAACGGGAATGTTGCGTTGAGAGGCGGATGCGACCATCACGCCGCTTGCGATCTGTCCTTCAGGATTGACGCCCGGAGCACGAGATCCTTTTGGAATGTAGGACGCCATGAGAAATGGCATATCGTGGCCATCCAGAGGCGCGCGCCCGACATATTGAACGCGCACATTGGCAGTGCCGGTTCCCTTCATGTCGAGGAGATCGGCAGTCTTGCTGGAAACGTCGATCAAGCGACCTTCGTGGAACGGTCCGCGATCATTGACGCGCACGACGACGGAGGACCCATTGTCGAGATTAGTGACGCGGGCATAACTTGGAAGCGGGAATGTCGGGTGAGCCGCAGAAAGATGTTCCTTGTCATAAGCCTCACCATTGGCGGTCATCCGACCGTGAAAGGCCGAACCGTACCACGAGGCAAGGCCGCTCTTGTCGTAGTTCGGATCTTCCTTGGGGAAGTAACGACGACCTTTGACCGTGTAAGCATTGCCGACGAGGAACCTGCCGCCGCCCTTGGGGACGTTGGCACCTTCTGCGATCCGCGGACTCGCCTTCACGCCATATTCCGACTCAGCGAAATATTCCTTGCTGCGCTTCGGCTTTGTTTTTGTTTCCGACGTTGTCGAACATGATGCTGTCGCGGCGCAGAGAACGGCAATGCCGACCCATTTGACGCTGACGCCAATCTTCGTAACGGTAGACTTCAAATCTCTGCCCCGTGCTGCTTCAGGCCGAACGTCTGCACGGCCCCTCTCACACCTCGATAATCACGCCCCTGACATCGAAGCACTTAACGGATGCCTAATCTTGCCCGCAACATGGCGAAAATGCGAACGATGCGGCCCAAGAACGTAAAATTGTAATGATTATGGTTAAGCGCTGGTTAATTTTGTGCTTGTGCAGGCGACTGGAAAATAAGGCTTTTGAGGCAATTGACGCGCTGGCGCAAACGTTTATAAACCCGCGACAGGCATGGATGGGTGTCCGAGTGGTTTAAGGAACCGGTCTTGAAAACCGGCGTGCGGGAGACCGTACCGTGGGTTCGAATCCCACCCCATCCGCCATGTCTCTTAAAAATCATTGAGCTATCGTGGTTTATCGGAGCGGCGAGACTATCGGTGTCTTCGATCTCTTTTCACATGAGCACCTACAAGAAATAGAAAATCGGTCGCCGAAATCCGCCCGTTTCGACTTCGCGAGTGTTCTTTTTGAGCGCATTCAGCCCTTCGTCGCCCGCGAAATGGCTCAGAGATGTAACACCCATCATCGCTTCTTCATCATGTCTGGTCGCTTGCTTCACGCCGGTTGGAACCTTGCGCACGAGCAGACGTTAAGATGCGTCATTGGAGAGAGATCATGAAGCTTTTTAGTGCAGCAATTTGCCTGATTTCCGTTGGTATCTTGAGTGGATGCGTTGACGATCGTGGCTACCGAAGTGGCGGGTACTATTCGACGGGCGTCTACTACCGGACCTATGAGAGAGATCGTTATTACCGCAACTATGACCGGCGGGATTGGCGAGACCGCCGTTACCACCACCGCCATAGGCCTCCGGTCTACGGTGGCGTTCAACAGTACGGCGTGATCGTCCGATAGACTGCATATACATTCGCAGCCTAAGACAGCCAGGTTTTGGGTGACAGCTCCGCTACACAAATGCAGGTCGCCGCGATGGCAACCTGCATTTGCTTGAAGTCTGCAACTAAAACCGGGTTCGGCATTGCTAGCAGACGCGCCGACTACTTCCAGCTTGTGTAATCACTCGACGCGCAACCGAATGGCGCATTTTGCTCTCCGAACCTTTTCTGCAACTGAGCACAGCCCCATTTGTTGATCGGACCTGGCATTAGGTTATTGATGTCCATGGCAGGGGATGTGAACTGTGATGGAGCGGCGGTGACATACCACAACCAGTACCCTCCAATTCCAACAATCATCAGCAGGATGATGATTCCGAATGCCTTAATGCCTTGCAGCGCAGAGGCGCCAACGGTTTTGTTTGCCTGTGCTCGGTCGGTCTGTGGGGCACCCGGCGACACTTCGTCGGACGTGAAGGCAGACAACGCCTGCGCCCTTTCTGCTTCTGTCATCTCGATCCGCTCCAGGCGGTCGTCCAGAAGTACGGGCAGAGGGCTGTCTTTTTGCCAGGTGGCAAGCGCGATATCGTGTTTTTCAGACTGACCGATAATCAGCGGGACCTCATCCTTGCGCATAAGCGAGAAGGACTGACGCTTCGTTTTATCCTCCCGGATCGTGTCGGAATAAGTGAGGAGAACGCCGCCGCGCTTTTTGGTTGCATTGATCAGGGCGACCGGCAACAGTATGAGCGGCTGAGCTTCACCGAGCTTGGCTCTTGCGCGGAAATATCGAACGAGTGCCATCATTAGCGCGAGACCGCCGAAGCCGAGAAGTACGGTGAGGACAGCGAGCGTGATGATCCTGTTCCACAACATATCGAGACCGAGCGAGATCGTCGCAAGGGCTGGGTCGGAGCCGGAAATGACAAGGCCGGCCTCATAATCACCGGAGTGAATGTCGATGAACATCACCTCCACGTCGCTGATATAATGCTTGCCTTCATAGTCATAAGCGAGCTTGGCCGTGCAGGTGGTGAAGATACCTTTGCGGGTTTTGCAACTGCCATTGAGATCGCCGTTTTCGATTTCGACCGGGTTCTGGCTGATTTTGTAATCCCGTATAATCCCTGGCCCTTCCGCGACAAACATGAAGATCGCGATTGCAAGCAGGATCGGCGGCGAGAAGTAGTAAGCGAAAGGAACGGACAGAACGCCGCGCTTCAGTATCAACGGGCGTGCGGGAAGCTTTACGTCGGGAAGAGTCACGATGGCCTTCGCGTGTTTTTTTAATCACAAGCCCGGCATCAATAGTTGAGCCGCCTTTGCTAAACAACCTTTGCAAGCCTCGTGAAAGCGTTAGCCTGTCCCCACACCTAAGGTGAAGCTGTTGATTTATCGGCGCGCGGTTTGAATGGCACTCATCACGAAGGATGTGACAAGTTTGGCATGATCCTCGTTCCGGGTTGCGATCGCGATAGGCGCACGAGGCGATTTTCCGGCAATTGGTCGGTAGACCGTCTGACCTGAGTGACAGCGTCCTCGAAGCGTGCAACGATATCTCGTGCCGTCTCCTCAAAAACAATTCCGGCAGCTGTCAGTTCAACGCCTTTTGCATGTCGGGTGAAGAGCCGCGCACCGACTGTTTCCTCAAGCTGGCGAATCTGGATGCTAAGGGGCGGCTGCCGAATACCGATTTTGTCTGCCGCGCGCGTGAAGTGCTTCTCCTCTGCAATCGTGAGAAAGTAGCGAAGCCTGCGAATATCGATGCCATCCAATATCATATATGAAAAAGCCTCTTTTCATATATTGGAAACTAGAACGGAATGTCTTTAGCTTTCAGGGGAGAACAACGACGTAACCAAGGAGACATCCCATGACCAAGACCGTCGCTGATCTGCTGGCAGAAAGTCTTGCCATTATCGGTGTGGAGCGCATTTGGGGCGTCACAGGCGATAGCCTGAACGGGCTGAACGACAGCTTGAGACGGCTTGGAAAAATAGAGTGGATGCATGTGCGCCATGAGGAAACAGCCGCTTTCGCCGCGGGCGCGGAAGCCGCCGTAACAGGTCGACTTGCCGTCTGCGCCGGAAGCTGCGGCCCGGGCAATCTGCATTTGATCAACGGGCTGTTCGATTGCAAGCGCAATCACGTCCCGGTTTTGGCGATTGCAGCCCATATCCCTTCTTCCGAAATCGGTCTTGGCTATTTCCAGGAAACCCATCCGCAGGAGCTGTTTCGCGAATGCTCGGACTTTGTCGAGCTGGTGTCCAACCCTGCACAGATGCCCGGCGTCCTCAATCGCGCGTTGAACACGGCGATCGGTCAGAATGGTGTTTCTGTGCTTGTCATTCCAGGCGATGTTGCCCTTGCTGACGCGCCGATGTCTTCCGCACCCCATCAAGCTATTGCCTCCCTTCCCCGCATCCTTCCTCACGAAAGCGAAATCAACCGCCTTGCGGCGCTCTTGAACGAGAGCAAAGCTATCACGATCCTGGCGGGCAGCGGCTGCGCTGGCCAGCACGATTCGGTCGTAGCGCTGGCGGATGCGTTGAAGGCGCCGGTGGTGCATGCACTTCGCGGCAAGGAACATGTTGAGTGGGATAATCCCTTCGATGTGGGCATGACGGGGCTTATCGGCTTTTCATCAGGCTACCATGCGATGGAGAATGCCGACACGCTGGTGATGCTTGGCACTGATTTCCCCTATCGTGCATTCTATCCTGCTAAGGCACGGTTTATCCAGATCGACCGTGATCCGGGCGCGCTGGGAAAGCGGGCATCGCTGACACAAGGGCTGGTTGGCGATGTTGGGGAAACGATTGCTGCCCTGCTCCCTCTCCTGAAACCACGCTCTGACACGGATTTTCTCGACGCCGCCCGCGCCAACTATGTCAAAGCGCGCGAAGGACTGGACGATCTGGCGAAACCTTCCGCCGCTGGCAGGCCGATCCATCCGCAGTATCTGGCACAGCAGATCAGCAAACTTGCTGCTGAAGATGCAATCTTTACAGCGGATGTCGGGACTCCAACCGTCTGGGCGGCACGTTATCTTGGTATGAATGGCAAGCGGCGCCTGCTTGGCTCCTTCAACCACGGTTCGATGGCGAATGCCATGCTTCAAGCGATCGGCGCCCAGGCGGCAGAACCGCACCGGCAAGTGGTGTCTCTTTCTGGCGACGGCGGCTTCACCATGATGATGGGCGATTTCATTACGCTGTCGCAACTGAACCTGCCGGTCAAGATCGTCGTTTTCAACAACGGCTCGCTCGGCTTCGTAGCGATGGAAATGAAAGCCGGCGGTTATCTCGATACCGGCACAGATCTCGAGAATCCAAATTTTGCCGCCATGGCGAACGCGATGGGCATCAAAGGGATACGCGTGGAAAACTCCGCCGATGTCGACGAGGCGCTGCGTTCAGCCTTCGATCATCCAGGACCGGCGCTGGTCGATGTCGTCACCGCAAAACAGGAACTCGTCATGCCACCGAAGATCAAGGCGGAACAAGCCAAGGGCTTTAGCCTCTATATGCTGAAAGCCATCATCAACGGCCGAGGCGATGAGGTGGTCGAACTCGCGCGCACGAACCTGCTGCGGTAAAGGAAGAAAACGGTGAAAGAGCCTCGCTTCCGCGATCTGGCTTTCGTTTTGCGGTGCTCAGGGGCTGCGACGCTGTCTTTTGTGCTTGCGCAAGCCTCCGGGCTTCCACATCCCGTGTGGGCGGCGATGTCCGGTATCATTGTGGGGCAGGAAAAACTTGGCGATACGCGTAAGACCACCATTGGCCGGTTTGTCGGTACCCTGCTGGGCGTCATTATTGCCGTCATCGTAGGCACGGCATTACAATACTGTGCCGCAGGACCGGTCGCCGAAATTGCCGTTGCGGTAGGCCTGGCGGCAACGATTGTCCGGCGCTATCCGTCGCTGAAGGTCTGCATGTGGACATGCCCCATCGTATTCCTGACGAGCACAGCACAACCGCCTTTGTGGGAAGTTGGGATGTATCGAGGTGCGGAGGTTCTGTTTGGCAGCGTTGTCGGTGCAGCGCTGCACGCGTTCTCAGAACGGATTGTTCGGGTGCGCTATGGCTAAACATGACCTGCAAAGGCGTCGTGCCAAGATCCGTGTGAAAAACAGAAGCGCTGTCTATTCCCTTCGACGGGCAGGCCGTCGATTGGAGCTGCGAGCTGTCGGGCTCCTTCCTGAGCAATTCCGCGGCGATGAAGGAGCGCGTGCAGCACTCGCTGTCGGAGCGCCATTGTGTCTTGCGCTGATGACAGGCCAGCCCTCATTCGGCTGGGCAGTTTTTTCGGCGTTTTGGACGTGCCTTTGCGATGGGTCAGGCCCGCACGCGATGCGCCGCCGAACACTTGGCCTTTTCGTTCTGATCGGCACCGCCATCGCCTTTATCGGTTCATGGGGTGCTTCGGCAGGATTGGAAGCAGCACTTGCCATCGGCCCTGCCCTCGTCTTCTTCTCCGTCATGGCAGGGGCGGCTTTTTGTCTGGATCGACTGCTCGGAACCCTGCTTGCTGTCGTCGCCGTCGTTGCTGTCGGCTTTCCGCACCCTCCGTCTACCGCGGCAGCGCAGGCGTTAAACTTCCTGGCTGGCGGAAGCTGGGCGTTTCTGCTCATCAATCTGTTTTGGCGGATCGATCCGTCGGCGGCGCTCAACCGAAACACGGGCGCTGTCATTGCGCGCCTATCGGACATGGCGACAGATCTGCTTCGGACCGGCGATAGAGATCATCGGGATATCCAATGGCACAGCGATCACGCCGAACACAGGCGTTCGGTACGTATGTCGATGGAGCGGCTGAGAGCGGTGTTGGCACGCCACACTGCGGACGCGCCTCAATATCACAACGCACTCAACGCGATGGAGATCATCTTCGGCGCTCTGGTGGCTCTGGATCATGCCTATATCCACAAGCTCGCCCCCGTAGCCGAGCGAGCGGCGACCGCGCGCGCATTTGCCACCGCCCTGCTTGGCGTCCGTCTGACGTTGCATCCCGATAAGCGAAATACCGCTCTTTTGCGCCGGGGCATTGGGAGGCTGGAAAGGACGAGTAAAAATCTGACCGATGAGGTCATGCTCGGCTGCATATTGGCTCTACAGAACGCATTGAATATGCTTGAAAAAACCGAGCAATCCGACGAGGCTTTGGCAACACCAACGGATCAGGTCTTCCCGAGCTGGGAAGGCCGCGTGAAGGGTGCTCTACGACTGGGTCTACTCCAGGCTGCGGGCGTTATCGGCGTGTACTACACCGCCGTCATTTTCAAACTGGGCTATCCCTACTGGGCAACGATGGCGCTGATTGTGTGCCTACAGGGCGGCGCGCGGGTGACATGGGCAAGATCGTTTGAACGCATACTCGGCTCCCTGCTAGGCGGCATTCTCGCTCTGGCCGTTCTCGCCTTCACGCAGAGCCCTGTGATCTTGTGCCTGCTGGCGATCCTGCTCGCGAGCGTGACGATCTCTCTGAGAGCTGTCAATTATTCGGTCTTTGTCGTCTTCCTGACAATGCTCTTCATCATCGTGACCGATATCATTCATCCTGGAGCCAGCACTGCCGTTACGAGAGTAATCGACAACCTCCTTGGCAGTGTCGCAGCGCTGCTTGCTGTCCTCGTTCTGTGGCCCGATTTCGGCCCACCGCTTCATCGACTGATTGCCAAAGGCCGGGAGGCGAATCTTATTTATCTGGAACGCGTAACAGCCGGAAGGCCGGTCCTGGAGGTCCGTTCGGCGCAACGTGCGGCTGGTTTGGCGAGCATTGACGTCGAAGTTGCGCTGCATGACCTTGGCGGGCTGCGTTACCGTCGCCATCGCCTCAACGAAGCCGATCTTTCGGCTTTACGGGAGATGCGCAACTTGGCTGGCGAGGCAGCTACAGCTTGGCACAGACGGCTTGCGGAGCACTGCGGGCGATGATGAGCCGACTGCAACAGAAACGGGGTGGTGCATATCCCACCACCCCGTACAGATATTGTGCGCTTTACGCTGTTACTAGCTCATCAACGCGAAGGATTAACCGGCAGACTTCAACTGAAGGCTGGCGATACCTGCAGCGAGGTTTACACCTGTGCCGGCCTGGGCGCTCAGCGGCTGCAGCGCGAAATTCTTGGCGTTACCGCCGACCAGTGCATTGGCACCAAGACCGACGCCAACCGCGGCAGACGCCGATGCGCCGACATAGGTGCCGCTCAACGCGCCGTCACCAACTCGAGACTGCGCAGTGTTGAAAACGATCCAGCTCAGATACTGCTTTCCCGTAACGCCGACATCGAGGCCGATCTTACCGATCTTGCCGGTGTAGCGTTCTACCTGGCCCGAGCGCTGACGAAACTCGCAGGAAACTGCCTTGCTGGAGCCGATGACGAGGCCGATGCCGCCGTCGATTTCACAAGAGAGAGTGCCGACACGCTGTTTCTGAGCTGTCTCCATCTGCTTGTGGGAGCGCTTTGTCTCTGCGGATGCCATAGGCGCAACGGCAAGGGCAGCGATGGCGGTAGCGAGGATGAGCTTCTTCATAGTGAACTCCTGTTATCATTGAGATATAGGTTGCGTCTGGCCGTGTGGCGCGGCGCAATCGAATGAATTTGGGGTCGGATAGCGAGATCGGCGATGATTGGGCGCGAGGCAAAGCACTCCGCGATGAAGACCGCGCATTCGAGTGAGGCGACCGTTTCCACCTCACCCGTCAGCATCACCCGCCCATTTTCCATGGACACCGAGATGCGGCTGCCTTCCTGGCCGTCCGCATAGGCGATGATGGCCTGCAGTGCTGCGCAAAGGCTGCACTCCTGGGGGTTTGCGGCGGGCGCCAATGCCTCGTCGGATGAAATCATCATCTCGATCAACTCCTGTCCGACGGCTTTACTTGAACGATTTCTTGACGGCGTCCTTGGACTGGCCGTACTTGCTTTGGACCTCTCCAGCGACCTTTTCGGCGCGGCCTTCAGCCTGCATTCCGACATTGCCGGTGATCTTGCCAACAGCTTCCTTGATCGAGCCCTTTGCTTGGCGAACTGCGCCTTCGATGCGGTTGTTATCCATTTCTAGAACTCCTTCCTTTTCATCGGTTATGTCGCCGTCATTGGCGGCATGATGAAGAGATAGAGCCTGGAAAGCGCCTATTGCAGAGAGAAAACTACTAATCGAACTGGTACAAACTGGCCTTTCTTCAATGAAATCAGCAAAAATTTCAGCCTTTACGCAATTTGCGTCCGCTAAACCCGCGCTCGCGCGCCCAGATGACGGCTGCCGCCCGACGATTGACGCCGATCTTTCCGTAAAGCGAGGCGATGTGGTTGCGGATCGTGTGCTTAGAAAGGTTCAACCTGTCGCTCATGTCCTTGTCGCTGCATCCCTCGCAGATGAGGGTCAGAATATCTTCCTCGCGCTCTGTCAGGTCGCTGAGCGAAGCCGTCGGGGCTGTCCCCTTGGAGGTCTGGCGCAGTCCGGCAAGCCGCTCAACCACTGTGCGGCTGAACCAGGAAGTATCTGCCATGACGGTTTCAATGGCCTCTATCAACTCGTCCTCCGAACGGCGTCGCTCCGTCACGTCTTGCAGCGCCCAGATGATACATTGCTGGTCGTTGATCTCCACACGCTCGGCGGAAACTACGCACTCGGCGCTGCCACCGTCCTTGAGGTTCATCCTGAGCGATTCCTCACGGATCGGTACATTGCTTTTCAGACGTCGCTCAACGTCCTTTCGGGCGTTCACATCGTCCCACAACTTGATTTCGCCTGCTGTCTTGCCGACAACTTCCTGTTCTTTGCGACCACATAGTTCCAGGAATGCGTCATTGACTTCGGTAAAGACGAAATCCTCAAGCCTGGAAATGGCGGTCGGTGCCGGTGAGAGCCGGAAGGACTTGAAAAACCTTTCTTCGCTCTGGCGCAATGCATTCTGCGCTTTCCTGCGTCCATCGAGATCGGCGAAGGTAAAGAGCATGCAGGGTTCCTCACCGACTGCAATCACTTCACCGGCAACGATGACCAGGCGATCGCCGTCGGGAATAGGTATCAAAGCCTCCCGGTGGCGAATGATGCGCCCGTCGTCGAGGCGATCGAGCGCATCCTGTCCCGTCTCGCAGTTTGAGAAAAGCCCGAGTTCGTCGACACTTCGACCGATGATCTCATCGCGGGTGAAACCGGTCATTTCCATGAAGCCCTGGTTGACGCGAATGAAGCGCTTGTCCTCCAGACGGCAAATGAGGCCAGGTGCGGGATTGGCGTTGAAAGCTCGTTCGAAGCGCTCCTCCGCCTCGTAAAGCGGGGTCTCGTCGCGAACAATCAGCATTGTCACATCGGGCTTTGCGCCAGCATCCTCGATTACCAAACCGCGCACGGTGTGGACCCAGGTCTGGTCGAGATCGGAAGCCGGCGATATCTCAACGGTAACGTCGTCGACTTCCTCGCCGGACAGGAGCCTCTCCAGCGGGTATTGGCCCTCATCCAGCAGATGATTGTTGCGATAGCGCAATGTGAAGTTTTGGCGATACGCAGCCACTGTTTGCCCTAGATCCTCGAGCGTCTGCACCCTATGCATTTCAAGCGCGGATCTATTGGCCCAGGAGATACTGCCATCCGGTTCCACAAGGATCAGGCCGTCGCTCAAGCCCGCAATGACCTGTTGCAAGACAAGCCGGTTGATCTTGGGTGACTGCTCGATATCCGTCATAGCTGCCGTATCTCTCTGGTGGGAATCGCTTGAAACTTGTCGAAGACGACAGGCGTCTTGAAACGAAGGCAAGTGCAAACATGTTGCGCGAGACTGTAAAAAAGCTCAAATGGGCGTTCTGGAGACCGACAAAGGACGAATACGTTTAATGCCGCAGATTTATGTCGACGCCGATGCCTGCCCGGTTAAGCCGGAAATTTTGAAGGTTGCAGAACGGCACGATCTGGATGTCACTTTCGTCGCCAATTCCGGCTTGCGGCCTTCTCGGGATCCCAAGGTGAAGAATGTCATCGTCTCTAACGGTTTCGACGCTGCCGACGACTGGATCGCGGAGCGCGCCGGTGAGGGCGATATTGTCATCACGGCAGACGTTCCACTGGCTGGCCGCTGTGTGGCCGCAGGTGCGATGGTAACCGGTCCGACCGGTCGTGTGTTTGATCAGACCAACATCGGCATGGCAACGGCAATGCGAGATCTCGGCGCGCATCTGCGCGAAACGGGCGAAAGCAAGGGCTACAACGCCGCCTTCTCCGCACGCGATCGCTCGCAGTTTCTTGAGACCCTTGATCGGCTGTGCCGTCGAACGAAAAAGTAATCGAGAATGGCGATAGGGCGGAAGACGAAAGAACAGGTAAAAATAACCTTCTACACGCGGCATCGACCTTTTTTGATTGCGGCGGTGCTGGGAGGCATCGTGCTTGCGGCGACGCTAGCGACCATCCCAAAGCTTGCGGTCGAATCTTCTGGCGTAGCGTTTTTCCTCACCTACCTGTCGTTGCTCGCGATCCGGCTTCCCTATCTGACGGCGGCCCATCTCAAGGCGCATGCCGATAGCGATGACCTACCTGCAATCGCTATCATTTGCATCACCCTGTTTGCGGTCGTCGTTGCTATCGTGTCGCTGTTCATGGCGCTCAATCATTCCGGTGAGACCGCACTATCACTGGCACTGTCTTTTTCCTCCGTCATTCTTGGCTGGTTGACGATTCATGCCATGGCAGCAGTCCATTATGCGCATCTGTTTTGGCGTCCCTCTGCAGAGGGTGGCAAGAAGGCCCCCAAAGGCGGGATGGACTTCCCACAGACGGAAGCGCCGGGCATTTACGAATTTCTCTATTTTTCCGTCGTCATCGGCATGACGGCTCAAACCTCCGACGTTTCCGTCACCACAACGGCCATGCGCAAGGTCACGCTTGTGCATTCGATCGTCTCGTTTTTCTTTAATACGGTGCTTGTGGCAGCCGCGGTCAATGCCGCGGTTTCTCTGGCAGGTTGATACTCGACTTATCAAGGATGGAGCATATGAAGGTTATTTCCCAGAACACCGCTTTCGGAGGCATGCAAGGCGTCTACGCTCATCAATCCGAGACATGCAAATGCGAAATGACCTTCGCCGTCTTCGTGCCGCCACAGGCGATCAACGAGCCCTGCCCCGTTCTCTGGTATCTCTCTGGCCTGACGTGCAGCCATGCCAATGTGATGGAAAAAGGCGAGTACCGCCGGCTTGCTTCCGAACTCGGCCTCATCATCGTATGTCCTGATACCAGCCCGCGAGGCAATGATGTGGCCGATGAGCTGACCAACTGGCAGATGGGCAAGGGCGCCGGATTCTACCTCGATGCGACAGAGGCGCCGTGGGCTGAACACTACCAAATGTATAGCTACATCACGGAAGAACTTCCCAACCTGATCGCTCAGCATTTTCGTGCCGATATGAGCAGGCAAGGCATTTTCGGCCACTCCATGGGTGGTCATGGCGCCATGACAATCGCGCTGAAAAATCCGGAGCGCTTCAAGAGTTGCTCCGCCTTCGCACCAATCGTCGCGCCCTCCTCTGCCGACTGGTCACGCCCCGCGCTTGAAAAATATCTTGGAGAAGATCCGGCAGCCTGGCGGCCTTTTGACGCCTGCGCACTGGTGGAAGACGGCTATCGTTTTCCGGAATTTTTGATCGATCAGGGCAAAGCTGACAGTTTCCTGGAAAACGGTCTGCGTCCCTGGCTATTCGAAGATGCCATCAAGGGCACCGAAATCTCGCTGACACTGCGCCTTCATGAGCGTTACGATCACTCCTATTATTTTATCTCTACCTTCATGGACGACCATTTGAAGTGGCACGCTGAACGTCTTGCCTGATGAGATAGAACAAAATCGGCAATTATGGATTTTCAACGCAATGGTAAGGGCCTTTTTGCCGGCGAGTGATCTTTATCTCCGCCTGCCCTTATCAAAACAAAAAATCTCGCTTAGTTAAGTAAGCAAATACATTGAGTTGATAAAATGATGCCGAAGCCTTTTGTTCTGCCGTCCTTACGGGACTTTTTCGAAAATTCTACAGTTGCTTTGGCGCTTGCCGATGCTGGTGGGGACAACGAACTCGTGCTCGTGAACCAGCAGTTCCGGACGTTGACCGGTTACGATGACGCCGACGTGATCGGGAAGAACTGTCGGATGCTCCAGCATGGCGGGACTGGCGAAAGCGCCTTGAACGAAGATGCGCGGGCGAAGATTCATTTGTTTCTGTCTCGACAAGGCGCCGCCAGCGTTCGCACGCCAATCATCAATTTTCGCAAGGATGGCAAGCCTTTCGTCAACCTGCTGTTCATGTCGAAGCTGACGTCGTCCAGTGACGTGCAATACATCTTCGCGTCTCAATTCGATATCAGTCGGACGAGACCGGACCTTCTGGATAAGTACAACGCCGAGTTGGGCAACACGCTTGCCGGAATTCAGCCGATGCTGGAAGGCCATAACGTGATCATCGAAGGCAGTCTTGCGACCATTGCCAGCTCTGCCACTACCATCGCGCAGGCAAAGTTGACTTTGGCTCAGCTTGAAAAGAACGACCAGGATCAATCTGGCGACACATTGAGGAATTGAGCTTGGATCAGCGCGTAGAAGCTCAGAATGTCCCTGTTGTCGGGATAGGATCATCGGCCGGAGGGCTGGAGGCATTGCGTGAGATGTTCAGCAATGCCGAGGTGCCGACGGGTCTCGCCTTCGTCGTGGTTCAACACCTGGATCCCCACCATGAAAGCATGCTGGCAGAACTTATTGGCCGACACACCGCGCTCTCTGTCAAGCAATGTCAGGGGGGTGAACGTATCCAGCCGGATACCGTTTTCATCATTCCGCCGGGCCACGGACTGTCGATCTCCAACGGCACGCTTGAACTGACCGATTTCGCCCAGCCGCGCGGCCTACGCCGTCCGATCGATGACTTCTTCATATCGCTCGCAAATGACCAAAATGGCAATGCGGCTTGTGTGATCCTGTCCGGTACAGGCGCCGATGGATCGACAGGGCTTCGCGCCGTCAAGGAAAACGGCGGATTGTGCGTAGCTCAGGAGCCGATGACCGCCAAGTATGACGGGATGCCGCTTGCCGCTGCGGGCACAGGGCTCGTCGACTTCATTCAGCCGCCCGAAAAGATTCTTGCCTGCATTTCCGGCTTTTTCTTCAGACGAACGAAAGTTCTCGCGGATGAACATCCATCGCTCGTTGAAGAGCACATTGATGAATTGTGCAGGACGCTTCGCAATTCCGTCGGCCACGATTTTTCTGGCTACAAAAAAACGACTTTCATCCGTCGCATCGAGCGCAGGATGCACGTTCTCGGGATAGAGCGCGCTAAAGACTACCTTCATAGGCTGCAAAAAGATCAGGAGGAGTGCGAGGCACTTTTTCGCGATCTCCTGATCAACGTCACGCGATTCTTCCGCGACCGCGAATTTTTCGATGTCTTGCGTGAGAAGGCGATTCTTCCGCTGCTGGATAGCCAGAAGGGCCGTGACGGCGGTATTCGCGTCTGGGTGCCAGGCTGTTCCAGTGGTGAGGAAGCCTATTCAATTGCCATGCTCTTTGCCGAGGCTGCGCGTGAGAAGCAGGTGATGTGCGATGTTCAGATATTTGCAACGGATATCGACGAAAGCATGCTGCAGATCGCAAGGTCGGGATCCTATCCCAACGCAGCGCTCGCGGATATTCCGTTTTCCCTGCAAGAGCACTACATTATTCCTCATAAAGACCGCTTCAACTTCGTCGGTCAGATCCGGGATATGATCCGTTTTTCGGGCCACAGCCTTGTCAAGGACCCGCCTTTTTCCAAGATTGATCTGGTCTCTTGCCGAAATCTTCTGATCTATTTCGACGACAGGCTGCAGAAAACGATCATGCCGCTGTTTCATTATGCATTGCGGCCGGGTGGCTATCTGTTCTTGGGCCCCTCCGAGAGTGTCGGGCGGTTCGAAAACGTGTTCTCGAGCATCGACCAGAAAGCAAGACTCTTCGAACGGCAACCCGGTCTGCCGACCTACCCTATTCCTCTTCCCGGCGGCCGCCAGGATCCAGGCCGCAAACCCAGCGGCTCGGATGCACCCAACGGTACGGCAAGAAACGACGATGAACGCGTCGTCTCTCGTTTGCTTGAACGATATGTGCCCGCCAGTATGCTTCTGGATCACGAAGGGCAGATCATGGCTGCCTTTGGGAAATTGAGTCCCTTCTTCGATTTTCCAGTGTCTCGCTCCAACGAGACAAGCGCCGCTTCGTTGGCGCGCCCCGGCGTCAAGGAACAGATCGGCCCTCTGCTGCGGCAGGCGCGGACCGCCAAGAAGCGCGTCATCTCCAGCAAGATTGAAGTCGTCACCGAATTCGGATCTTTGACGACCGACATCATTTGCGATCCCTTGGATGATGACAGGTTCTTGCTGGTCTTCCAGGACGGTCGGCAGTTCACGCCGCTTGAGGAAAGCGATCTCATCGAGCTTGAGCCGAGCAACGGACATGTGGAGGCGCTTGAGCGCGAACTGAGATCGGCCAAACATCGCCTACGCTCTGCGACGGAGGAGCTCGAAACGGCGAATGAGGAACTGAAGAGTTCCAACGAAGAAATGATGTCGATGAACGAGGAGCTTCAATCGACAAACGAAGAGCTCACCACTGTCAATGATGAGCTCAAGAACAAGATCGAGCAATTGACGATTGCCAATACCGATCTGCGCAACTTCTTTGACTCCACGAGTCTCGCGATCATCGTTCTCGACCGTGATCTGCGTGTACGCTCCTTCACGCGGGCTGCAACGGAAATCTTCCCCTTGCAGCCAAGCGATCGCGGTCGTCCCATTTCCGACGTGACGATGCGTTTGCTGACAGTGGATTACATCAACCGCGTTCGCAGCGTCATGGACGATGGCGTGGAATACCAGGACACCGTCTGGCAAGAGGAAACGCGCAAGACATTCACGCTGAGAATTCTCCCCTACAGAACCTCGGATGGGACCATCACGGGCGCCACGATCGTGCTTGCGGACATTTCACACGCCGTGAGCGTCGAGAGCCAGCTACAGCGTGAACAGAACCGCCACGAGCTTGCTATTGAGGCTGCTGGTATCGGTGTGTGGGAATACCTGCCGGAAAAACAGCAGTTCATCCTTGGAGGCTCGACAAAGGAGCTGCTCCAGGCGACGACTGATCACCTCAGTACACACGAGTTTCTTGCAAAGATCAGACAAGAGGATCGCACGCAGGTTCTTGAGGCAATTCGGCAGACCGAGCGGGATCAGGGTGGTTTCGATATGACCACGGAGCTTTGCTCTGAGCATGGGCCGCGCTGGATCAAAGTGTTCGGCCGTTACGTTGGCGATGTTGACGCCCCCCGTATCATCGGTGTTACCGTCGATGTGACGGCCGAGTACAGGCTTGCGGAGACGCGGGAGCTGATGCTCAATGAAATGAATCATCGAGTGAAGAACCTCTTCGCCATGATTGGCGGCATCCTCAGAATGGCTGGCCGCAAACATGAGACGGTCCAGGATCTGGTGTCAGACGTCGAAGGCCGCATCCTTGCGCTCGGTAACGCTCATTCACTGGCATCGAACCAGAAGCGCACTGTACCGGTGGAGATAGCGGAACTGGTCAAAACAATCCTTGCTCCATACGATCGGAAGGGTGGTATCGAAATTTCGCAGGAGCCGCTGCCCATTCCGGCGAAATGCATCACTCCGCTAACGCTGATACTGCACGAATGGTCGACAAACGCGTTGAAATACGGCGCTCTCGGACAAAGTGACGGCAAGCTGAAAGTCAGCTGGAAGCAAGACAACGAAAATATTTATCTGTTATGGAACGAAAGCGTTGGAAAGCCCGTTGGAGCATTCGGGGAAAAAGGTTTTGGGACACTTCTGCTGTCGAGTGCCGCACGGCAACTGGGCGGAGTGATAGACACCAAACTCGAAGGCTCCAACCTAGTTCACATTCTTACTCTGCCAAGTTCGGTTTTAAATGACACGCAAATCGGTACTCATCGTTGAAGACGAAATTTTCGTCGCCCTGGATCTCCAAATGACCTTCGAAGAGGCTGGTTGGGACGTCGCAGGGCCATTTGCCAGTATCGAGCAATCGACGCTCTATCTAAAGGAAAACACGCCGACCTGCGCCGTGCTTGACGTACGCCTGATTGACGGGGAAGTGTTTCCTGTGGCGGATATCCTTGCAGAGCGGAACGTGCCCTTCGTCTTCCATTCCGGCCATGCCGATGGTCGCCAACTTGCGCAGCGTTACACAACGTCCGCCTTTTGTCAGAAGCCATGCCTTCCAGGAAAACTTCTAGGCGAGCTGGAGAGGATCTCAGATCCCGCCGATACTCGGGAAAAGCTGGACAAGTGGGCAGGCGCCCGGGCGTGACGAAACGCCCACTCAAACCCTATGAGGCGAGAAAAAAGCCGGCGGATGAGCCGGCTTTTTTGCGACATTCGTTATGGGTAACCTACAGCAGCGACCTGCCATCAGG
The DNA here is from genome assembly GCF_053521965.1 of Rhizobium sp. 22-785-1. Classification (NCBI taxonomy): domain Bacteria; kingdom Pseudomonadati; phylum Pseudomonadota; class Alphaproteobacteria; order Hyphomicrobiales; family Rhizobiaceae; genus Rhizobium; species Rhizobium sp. 22-785-1. The sequence continues at coordinate 215,179 of NZ_JBNWDI010000001.1, forward strand.
CCTGATTGTCGCAAAGCGCGATGCGTAGGTTAAAAGCCATCGTGCGTCCAAAAGGACGCACGATACTTCATTGGCATACACGGAAGCTCTCCATATGCCAGCCACCATCATAGGAATTCGGCACCCGGCGGTCCTCCAACCAGCAACGTGGCGGTGGCGGTGGAGGCGGCTCGACGTAGCGCGGACCACTGTCATTGGCGATCGCGCCGCTGATGATCCCGCCCAGTAGACCGGCAGCAATGCCGCCCACAATCACGGCGCCCGTGTCGTTATGACGGTGTTTGCGTGGTGGGTCGCGATAGGGCGGCGGAGGAGGAGGACCGCGGCGCTCGTACCTGTATGGACCATCATAATACTGCGCGGAAGCCGTCTGAACGCTGGCAAACAGGGTACCAGTCGCAAGCGTCGCTGCTATAACAGTAAGAAGAACTTTCTTCATGGCGATATTCTCCAGGTGAGATGGCGCACTTAGCTGGCCACTCAACGCAATCCGAATGTGCCATGTCAGCACTGAACAGGTGATGAATGCGGCAAAAAATCGAAGACCACACTCGCGGGGATCAAGCGGGCATATCATTATTTCTTTTGATTGGGCGTACCGATCATAGTCACAGTGACCTTTTATGCCGGTGACACGCACGCTAATTTGTCAGCGTTCCTCACCATGAGGAGCTCCCAAGTCCTGAGAGCCAATCAGGTAACACCTCGCCCCGCCTTGAAGGTGGGGCTTTTTTCTTTCAGGAATGCGGTGCATGCGCGAGACCGTTTTGCGGTTAGGAAGAGCGGAAATCAAAAGTTCTGTCCTTGCGGAGCGATAGCGACGTCTCTTGAAGCGCCTGTCGGCACGGCCTAAAAAAGATATCTTGAGCCACGCAACCTCTTGGTGATTAGCACGTTTTATAACCGTGAGACCTCCCAGTCTCTCGTTCCCCTCTCGACTAAAAACCCGCCTTGTGCGGGTTATTTTTTTGAAAATAGGTCGGGAAGGCTGACATTTTTATATAGCGGAGTACCGTTTGGACGCCATCTAGCCTCGCACCAAATACCGGTTCGCGATATGTCTCGATCATCGCTCAAGGGCATTGCCCAACTTTCCCCGAGCGACCAACCTGCCCCGCCAGTTTCGCGGGGCTTTTTTGTGTGATGCTTTTACTGCGTGGGCGAAACGATGCGCCAGTTCCGATCTGGGTGAGGCTGCTCTCGCCGAGCCTCATAACCCAGCAGTTGATCGAGTAGCTCCACAACAGCACTCGGCATGTTCACGATCAGGTCGTCGACCATTCGATTGAACCAATGGTACGAGTAGATTGCAAGAAGGGTGAGAACGAGTAATAGGAGCCACGGCCACAGCGGTTTCCGAGGCGGCTCGTTTTTGTCCGTCCGCATGTCTAGGCTCATCTCAATCTCTCTTGTGGTCTTGCGATCGGGATCACCGGGATGCGCGCGGCTCGCCGCCCGGTGCATAAGCCGTCTTTTGTTGAAAGCGGAAGATATTGCCGCATTGAGCGCAGCGGACCATGTATTCTGCTGGGTTTGTCGATGGACGCTCGGCTCGGAACCCACGCGGCATTTCGTCGATCCGGAAGTCCACATCCGTGGACCCCTTCTCGTCTTTCTCGGAAGCCTCGGCGAATCCACTGTGTCCGCAACGTGAACATTCGAGCTTACGGGAGTATCGATCGCGAGACGCCATTCTTCATCCTCTTATTCCAGCATCAGGTAACAGCGCAACACGACCGTTTCAATAGTATCGTGTCGCACATCCTCGAAGGAAGCGTCTCAGCCGACCTAAGATTTTGAAATGACTCTATCTGCTTCCTCCGAATGAGCGAAAAATGCCGCATTTTATGTGCTGTGGATACCATTCATAAACCACTTGGTAACGTCATCTCACTAAAGTTCGAAACGTGAAAATGTCTGGCGGGGCGTGTCGGACGGAACTGTGGCATGCGATTGAAGAGTTCAACTGTGTTGAAAAAACTATCTGAGGCGCTTGGTCGCGCTGTGGGCGCGACCTCTTTTGTGAAGGCTTTGCTGTTCGCGGCGGCTGTGGCGACAACGACCGTTTCCGCCACGCAGGTGGCGAAGGCGGACCCGAAATATGCTGGTATCGTGATCGATGCCAAGACGGGTAAGGTCCTCTACGGGGAAGATCCTGACGGCTTGCGTTATCCTGCTTCCCTGACGAAGATGATGACGCTCTATCTCACTTTCGAAGCACTGAGTGCCGGGCGCATAACACTTGACTCCAAAGTTCCGGTTTCTGCAAACGCGGCGAAGGAGCCTCCTTCCAAGCTCGGCGTGCGCGCAGGTGGTTCTGTCACCGTAGAGCAGGCCATCCTCGCTCTCGTCACCCGTTCAGCGAACGATATGGCAACGGCTCTCGGCGAACATCTTGGCGGATCCGAAGAGCGCTTCGCTCGAATGATGACGGCGAAGGCCCGTGCGCTCGGGATGACACGCACCACATATCGCAACGCGAACGGCCTTCCTAACACCGCGCAGATGACGACCGCGCGCGATCAGGCCCGTCTCGGCATCGCTCTGCGCCAACACTTCCCTCAATATTATGGTTATTTCAGCACACGAACCTTCACCTTCGGCAAGCAGGTGATCGGTAACCACAACCGCCTCGTTGGCACGGTCAAGGGTGTCGACGGTATCAAAACCGGCTACACCCGTGCTGCTGGCAGCAACCTCGCCACCTCGGCACAGCTGGATGGTCGTTCCATCGTGGCTGTCGTGCTTGGAGGACGCTCAAGTGCGGCTCGTGATGCGACCATGCGCAAACTCGTCGCGGAGTATCTGCCGAAGGCGTCGCGTGGCGGTAACAGCAACCTTATTGCAGCCACCCCTTCTGCGCCTATCGAAGAACCGGTCGCAGTCGTTGCGACAACTGCTCCTGCCTCGGGCCTTCCCAACGCCGGTCCTGTGCCGCAACAGCGTTACGGCGAAGAGGCTCCAGTGTCCGCTTTCGCCCCCTCTACAGCGAATGCCGCAGTTGCTGCCATGGACGTTGCGACCCGTCCTAGGGCGCCTGTCAAGCCGGTTCCGCCGGTCAGCATGAAGCCGGACCGTTCTGTCGTTACCAATTCGACGAAGGTAGACAACATCGTGACCGCATCCACAGCACCATCGGCCCCGGCTGCATCGTCTGCCGCTGCGGGTTGGGTGATCCAGATCGGCGCTTCCCCTGATGAGAATTCCGCGCGCAACCTGCTTCAGACAGCGCAGGATAAAGGCGGACCTGCATTGCGCACCGCCAAGCCATTCACGGTTGCCTTCACCAAGGATGGCGCACAGATGTACCGCGCCCGGTTCGGCGGTTTTGACGGTCAGAACCAAGCGGTCAATGCATGCAACGCGTTGAAGAAGAAAGGCGTCAGCTGCTGGGCTTCGCTCCAGTAGGTTTACACACTGTTCCGGGAAAGGCCTTGGCAACGTCAGCGCCACGGCCTGCCCCACTCCTCGAATTGTAATGAGTAACGAGGCTTTACAGATGGCGATCAATGAAAACTATTTGGACATCGCGTCGAGCAAGGGCAGAAGTCAATCTGCGTCGGTGCTTCATCCGATCCACGAAGCGGCGATGAAAATTGCCGATCTGGGACTGAACAAATCTCGACACAAGACACGCGATCTCGTCAATCTCCTGCTTTGCCATGGCGCTCGCGCCTGGCGCAGCAACCAGCCGGAAGTGAAGATACATCTTCATATCGACGGACGCTTTGGTCACTCTCCGGTGCATCTACGTCTGCGCTGAATAACGCTACCTTCAAAAAGAAACCCTGCGAAACAAACATTTCGCAGGGTTTTTTGTCGACATTCTCGTCCAACATGAGTCGGACGGAGGCTTTTTCGGGTGCTATGAGCGCAGTTGAAATTACGGTGCTCCTGCCCGAAAAGCGGAGTGGCGGTAAACGCCACTCGCGCTGTTGTTCCTTATTCTGCCGAGCCGTCAGTCTCGGATGCCGCCCCAGCTTCGCCAGTTGCCACATCTTCAGCACCTTCGATCAGTGCCTCTACTTCTTCCTCACCTTCCGGCTCGTTGATACGCTCGACTGAAACGACCTTCTCATCCTTGGCGGTGGAGAAGATGGTAACACCCTTCGTTGCACGGCTGGCGATACGGATGCCATTGACGGGAACACGGATAAGCTGGCCGCCATCGGAAACCAGCATGATCTGGTCTGCGTCTTCGACCGGGAAGGCCGCGACGAGTGCCCCGATTTCCGTCGTCTTCGACGTGTCGGTGGCGCGGATGCCCTTGCCCCCTCGACCGGATGTGCGGAAATCGTAAGACGACGAGCGCTTGCCGTAACCCTTCTCCGAAACGGTGAGAACGAATTGCTCACGGTTCTTGAGTTCCTGATAGCGAGCTTCGCTCAGTTCACCCTCCTCCGTCACCTCTTCGCCGACGAGTGCGATGTCTTCTTCATCGACACCGGCCGCACGACGCTCTGCTGCGGACCGCTTGAGATACGCTGCACGTTCCCAAGGCTCGGCATCGCTGCTGCTGACGATGGTCATTGAGATAATGCGGTCGCCCTCGCCCATATTGATGCCACGAACGCCAACCGAGTTACGGCCGGCAAAGACGCGCACATCATCGACCGGGAAGCGAATGCATTGGCCAAGCGCCGTTGTCAGCAACACGTCGTCGCGGTCCGTACAGGTCTCGACAGAGAGGATTTCGTCGCCCTCTTCATCCAGCTTCATGGCGATCTTACCGTTACGGTTGACCTGAACGAAATCGGACAGCTTGTTGCGGCGAACCGTTCCACGTGTCGTGGAGAACATCACGTCCAGCGTTTCCCACGTCGTCTCGTCTTCAGGCAGCGGCATGATGGTCGTGATACGCTCACCGGCTTCCAGCGGCAGCATATTGATCAGCGCCTTGCCCTTGGACTGCGGCGTACCGATTGGCAGACGCCAGACCTTCTCCTTGTAGACAATGCCACGCGAGGAGAAGAACAGAACCGGCGTGTGCGTGTTGGCAACGAAGAGACGGTTGACGAAGTCGGCGTCGCGCGTTGCCATGCCGGAACGGCCCTTGCCGCCGCGACGCTGCGCCTTGTAGGTCGTCAGCGGCACGCGCTTGATGTAACCCAGATGCGATACGGTCACGACCATGTCTTCACGGGCGATGAGATCTTCATCGTCCATATCCGGGCCGCCTTCGATGATCTCGGAGCGACGCGGCGTGCCGAACTCTTCGCGAATGGCGGCAAGCTCATCCTTGACGATCTGCTGAATGCGGATGCGCGACGACAGGATTTCGAGATATTCACTGATCTCGGCGCCAATCTTGTTCAACTCGTCGCCGATTTCATCGCGACCGAGTGCCGTGAGGCGGGCAAGACGCAATTCGAGGATTGCGCGTGCCTGCTCTTCCGAAAGATTATAGGTGCCGTCCTCGTTGATACGATGGCGCGGATCGTCGATCAGAAGGATCAGGCTTTCCACTTCGGAGGCCGGCCAACGGCGCGTCATCAGCTGTTCACGGGCAGATGCCGGATCGGGCGCCTGACGGATCACGCGAATGACCTCGTCGATGTTGGCGACGGCAATCGCAAGACCCACCAACACATGCGCGCGGTCACGCGCTTTGCGCAGCAGATACTTGGTACGGCGGCTAACAACATCCTCGCGGAACGACACGAAAGCACGCAGCATGTCGAGAAGCGTCATCTGCTCCGGCTTACCGCCATTCAGCGCCACCATGTTGCAGCCAAATGAGGTCTGCAGCGGCGTGTAGCGGTACAGCTGGTTGAGGATAACCTCGGCATTGGCATCGCGCTTCAACTCGACGACGACGCGGTAACCCTGGCGGTCGGATTCATCGCGCAGGTCGGAAATGCCCTCGATGCGCTTTTCCTTGACCAGTTCGGCCATCTTTTCGATCATCGAAGCCTTGTTCACCTGGAAGGGAACCTCGGTGATGATGATCTGCTCGCGATCGCCGCGCATAGGTTCGATAGTGGCGCGCCCGCGCATGATGACAGAGCCGCGGCCCGTCTCATAGGCCGAGCGTATGCCGGAGCGGCCCATGATGAAGGCGCCCGTCGGGAAATCGGGACCCGGAATGATCTGCATCAGTTCCGGCAGTTCGATCTCCGGCTTGTCGATCAGGGCGATACAGCCTTCGATTACCTCGGACAGGTTGTGCGGTGGAATGTTCGTCGCCATACCGACGGCGATGCCACCTGCCCCGTTGACCAGCAGGTTCGGGAATTTCGCAGGCACCACGACGGGCTCCTGCAGGGTGCCGTCATAGTTATCGCGGAAATCGACGGTTTCCTTGTCCAGATCGTCGAGTAGGGAATGCGCGGCTTTTTGCAGGCGGCACTCAGTGTAGCGCTCTGCCGCCGGCGGGTCGCCATCGATCGAGCCGAAATTGCCCTGGCCGTCGATCAGAGGAAGGCGCAAAGACCAATCCTGCGCCATACGCGCCAACGCATCATAGATCGCGGCATTGCCGTGCGGATGGTATTTACCCATCACGTCACCGGTGACGCGGGCGCATTTGACGTATTTCTTGTTCCAGTCGATGCCGAGTTCGGACATGCCATAAAGAATACGGCGATGAACGGGCTTCAGGCCGTCACGGACGTCCGGCAGTGCGCGCGAAACGATAACGCTCATGGCGTAATCGAGATACGACCGCTGCATTTCCTCCATGATGGAAATTGGTTCAATGCCTGGCGGAAGCTTTCCGCCGCCTGGGGGGCTCTGGTCAGTCAAAACGGATCACATTCTCTGTTAAGAATCGGATGGATTTTTATAACGGAAACGGCGTCCGCACGCCAATTTCTCAGCCGGTTTTGAACAGTCTTTTACGTCATTTACAAGACGATACACAGTTTTCTGCCACCTTCGAAGCAAAAGCGGGTGTGTGGGGTTTCAATACCGCTTGCTCCTGCCTACCATCCTCGAAAACCAGGCCGAAGGCAGGCGTAAATATTGAAAAGCGAACCTCACCGAAGAGGTGACAAGCGGGGAACCCATGGCGAGCGCAGAAATCTTCATCAACTCCCTGACGACCATGCTCGTCACGCTCGATCCGCCCGGCCTTGCCCCCGTGTTCCTGGCGCTGACCATGGGGATGACAAGGGCGCAGCGCGCCCAGGTAGCTTTGCGCGGATCGCTGATCGGCTTCGGCATTCTCGCCATGTTCGCTCTTTTCGGCGCTTCTATCCTGGAACTGCTTGGCATTTCGCTTGGAGCATTCCGGATTTCGGGCGGTCTTTTGCTGTTTTGGATTTCCTTCGAGATGATTTTCGAGAAGCGGCAGGAGCGAAAGGAGAAGACCTCCGAGGTCGCAGTCACCCAGGACCACATTCAGAATATTGCAGTTTTCCCATTGGCATTGCCATTGATCGCAGGCCCCGGCGCGATTTCTGCCACCGTGCTCATATCGGGCACCATGGCGACCAGTTTGGAGAAAGCTCTTTTTATCCTGCTGTTGGCGTTCAGCATGGTGATCGTTTTTGCAGCGCTTTTGGCGGCCGACAGGCTCGACAGATTTTTGGGCAATACCGGCCGTGCCATTTTGACCCGCTTGCTGGGCGTTCTACTCGCCGCGCTCTCCGTTCAGTTCGTGGTAGACGGCGTAAAATCTGTCATGAATGGCTGATCTTGAGCATCATATATCCAAGACACACCACGTATTTCTGGGTAGAAGCCGCCTCTGGAAACCTTCACGTGAAATGAGCATGAAGAAACTGCTGCGACTTGTTATTCCTGAAGCAACGCCCGTTAGCTACAGAGAACGGTTTCGTGCGGCGTTTGGTGCATGGATCGGCATTCTGCTGACCGGCTTGCTCGGCTATCTCGCCATCGGTAATGGATTTTCCCTACCGGCCTTGGTCGCACCTATGGGGGCGTCTGCTGTTTTGCTATTTGCGGTCCCTTCAAGCCCCCTGGCGCAGCCCTGGTCGATACTCGGTGGCAATACGCTAGCTGCGCTGATCGGCGTTACGACAGCCATCCTCGTGCCGCAACCGTTTCTGGCGGCAGCTCTCGCCATCTCCATCGCGATCGGCGCCATGATAAGCCTCCGTTGCCTTCATCCGCCAAGTGGAGCGGTGGCGCTGACAGCCGTTCTGGGGGGATCGGCCATACATGATCTCGGCTACGGATTCGTGCTCTGGCCAGTGCTCGGCAACTCCGTAGCGCTTCTCACACTCGCTATCATCTACAACAATTTGACGGGACGTCCCTACCCGCATTCGATCCGGCCGCAACCGGCAAGCCATGGCACCAGGGATCCGGCGCCCATAGACCGGATCGGCTTTTCATCAACCGATCTGGATGATGTCCTGAAGGAATATGACGAGGTGCTGGACATTGACCGCGACGATCTGGAAACGATCTTGCGTCGCACGGAACTCCGATCATACCGTCGGCGTGCAACCCACCTCGATTGCGCCAGCATCATGTCCCGCGATGTCGTTGCTGTCGCGCCAGACGATTCCCTTAAGAATGCCCATGCAGTGATGCGAGACCATCACGTGAAGGCCTTGCCTGTCACCAACGACGCGGCAGAAGTGGTAGGGATCGTCACACAGACGGACTTCCTCGATAAGGCTCATTGGACTAATGGTCGTCCACACATCGGTTTTTTTCAGCGGCTGCGACTGATTGCGACCGGCAATCCCGCACCCAACGACACGGTGAAGGACATCATGACCTCACCGGTTAAAACGGTATCGCCGAGCACTGCAATCGAAGACGCGATCATCATGTTCGCTGAACAGGGATTGCACTATCTGCCAGTCGTGGACAGCAACGGAAAGCTTGCAGGCATCATCTCGCAGTCGGATGTGCTTGTTGGCATGCTGGCCGACAAGGCTGCGTCGACATCCTAGACCGCAAGCTCTTCTGAAATGGCATCAACTGTTGGTGCCGGACCGGCGGCACGGCCAGTTCCAGTCGCGCGTCTCGCCAATATCCATGTGGACCGATTCTGTGTGACAATAGGTGCCGACACCACCTCGTCCGGGCACGGAACGCAGATATTCCGCGAGATCCCATTTGGAGACACCTTTGATCTGAATGTCGACGGCTTCGCAGGTGTAATGCTTCGAACCATGCGTTGCACCTTTTGGTGGACGATACCCCGAGGTGATGATTGCACGCTTGCCGTAATGCGTTTCGAGTTGTTTGATGCGATGGACCAGTTCCGGCTTGAGGCATCCGACATCCACCTGGTTCGTCTGCAAAACGAGGCCGTTGGGCGCGACGCGCGTCATTCCAGACATAGATGCAAGCTTCATCAGACCCGTTGGTTTGTCGTCCTCATCGGCATGGCTTTCGTCATAGGAGGGTGGCGTGACCTTGCCTGTCGGGTCAATGCCGTTGCGCTTCTTTGGCACACCGGCAAACAATGCTGCCGCCATAGGTATGTTGTTTTGCGGAACATAGGGGTTCGGTTGTGCCGGCGACGACGTGCTGTTTGCAAGTGCATTGTCGTTTGAGACGCCGGAAGACGTGTCAGGTGTGTTTGAGGAATGTTCCTGAGCCGGTTTGGGCTGTGGCTGCTCGACGGGGGCGTGGGGCGAAGTGGGAGAGTACACGCTTTTAAGGGCGGGAATGATTCTGCCCGTCGGCGCGTAGGCAGGAACGCTGTCCATTTCCGATGGCGCAGCACCGGCAGCGCCATTGGAGAAAATGCTTTGGGAGCCGGCAGCTATTCCAGTGGGCTGCATGGCATAGCCGCTTTTGGGCGCGCCAGCAGCATTATCGCTTGCCTGGCCTTGCTGGGCCGGAATGCCTTGTGTGTTCTGCGCCGACGATCGGGCAGAAGCTGCCGATACCATTCTTGGATCGACATAACCGGGCTGCGCCGCCTGCCCGACTGCCGCCGTGGCACTCTGCGGCATCGTTCCAGATGCGTGCTTCTCGGACGCCAAGGCAGCAGGATCCAGAACAGCCGCGGCATCCTGGCCGTCGGATTTGGCCGAAACGCAACCGGACAGCATCAAAACAGACAGGGCGATAGCCGCCCCGCCGCGCGATAGTCCTCGTGGCCCCTGCCCCGTCTGCGTCTTCAAAAGGAAAAACCTCCGCGTCTTGCGCGTCACTGCGCCTAGAGCTGCATCGCCAGGTTGGCGGGCGCCAACTCTCAAGCGTGTTGTGCTCACGGATCAGTCAAGGCAAAGAGCGGAGGATATGCCGTCAGCCTTTAGACGTTACCAGGAGCCTGTGTTCTCCATAGATATCCACGGTTCGGCTGGTGCCAGGCTTGCGCCTTTCTGCAAGATCTCGATGGAGATGCCATCAGGAGACCGGACGAAGGCCATGTGCCCGTCGCGCGGTGGACGATTAATGGTGACACCGGCGGTCTGAAGCTTGGCGCAGATCTCATAGACATCGTCCACTTCATAGGCCAGATGACCGAAATTGCGTCCGCCCGTATAGTCTTCCGTGTCCCAGTTATAGGTCAATTCAAGGCATGGCGCCTTATTCTCAGTCGCAGCCTTCACATCGTCACGCGCCGCCAGAAAGACCAGGGTGAAACGTCCCTTTTCGTTCTCGATGCGACGGATTTCCTGCAAGCCGAAAATGTCGACATAGAACGCAAGCGATTCCTTCAGGTCTTTGACGCGGACCATAGTGTGCAGATAACGCATGGAATATTCCTTTCATATGTAGCACTTGGCTTCCGACCGAGACCATAAATGTTTTCGCTCCAGACGGAAACGTTTTAGACGAACACGGTCAGCCTTGGGTAAGGCCTGGGACATAAAAACCAGCTAGGAAACTGAAAACTGCACTTGCGTACAACCGTTACTGCAATGTTAATCTCTTGGTAGGGAATCAGTTGACCGGTAGTGGTGCGTATTGAGGGGCTGGGCAATAATGGCTGATAGAATATCGTCGAAGACCGTCGCCGATTTCGAAGAGTTTTCTGGCGATGCCGTTGACCTGATCGAGATCACTGGCGTGATCAAATGGTTCGACGTGGCAAAGGGTTTCGGGTTCATCGTGCCGGACAACGGCATGCAGGACGTTCTCCTCCACGTTTCGTGCCTGCGTCGCGATGGTTACCAGACCATTCTTGAGGGTACACGCATTGTCGCACTGATTCAGCGTCGCGACCGTGGCTATCAGGCGTTCCGCATCCTCTCCATGGATCAGTCTACAGCCGTTCACCCGTCTCAGATGCCGCCGGTGCGCACGCACGTGCAGGTAACGCCTTCGAGTGGCCTGGAGCGCGCTATTGTCAAATGGTTCAACCGGACGAAGGGCTTCGGTTTCCTGACGCGTGGTGAAGGGACGGAAGACATTTTCATTCACATGGAAACGTTGCGTCGTTTCGGCCTCGCCGAGTTGCGGCCCGGTCAAGTCGTTCTCGTACGATACGGTGATGGCGACAAGGGGCTCATGGCTGCGGAAGTTCATCCGGACAATCCAGCCAGAATCGGAATGGCGCACTGATGAGCAGGTTTGCGATCCGCACCATTGCAAGCGCCTGCACGGCGCTTCTCTTTTTTGTAGCGTCAGGCTCTGTCACTATGGCGCAGGAAACCTTCCCGAGCGAGAAGCTTGAGATTGTCAGCGCGTCAGGCGTAACACACGTCTTCACCGTAGAGCTGGCAAACACGGATGCGCAGCGTCAACAAGGGCTCATGTATCGCAAGTCGATGGCCCAGGATCGCGGTATGCTCTTCGACTTTACCATGGACCGTGACGTGATGATGTGGATGAAGAACACCTTCATCCCGCTCGATATGCTGTTCATTTCCAAGGCCGGGAAGATCACTCACATTCACCCTAACGCTGTGCCACATTCCGAAGACATCATCAGCTCTAACGGGCCTGTACGTTATGTATTGGAGTTGAACGGAGGAGCCGCGAAGAAGCTCGCGATATCTGTCGGTGATGCAGTGAAGAGTGAGCACGTCAACAAGCGCTGATACTTGCCGCGGGAGATGTCCGGCGATTTCGCGATATCGACGTGCAAATGAGTATCAGGGGGTTGAGAATGATCATATCCGAACGATCATTACGCACGGTATCAAGTTTCGCTCTCTGACCTTCGCTTGGAATAGGACGTTTACAATTCCTGTTGGGTAGCGGGGTCGACACACGAACAAAATGCGCTCGGGTAGCGTAGTGTCGGGTCAAGCCGGGCGCAGGAGGCCCGGCCTTTGAAAGTCAGTAAACTGGCTCGACGTGGCTCAGGATACGGCAATTTGAAATGGACGATGCCAGACTAATGGCAGCTTCGATGGCCTCGACGGAATCAGCAGTCCCCTGCAGATAGATGACGTCGTTCTCGGCAGTGGCCGAAATGTTGGACTTTTCAAGCCCCGACTCGAAGGCAAGCGCAGAAGTGATAGCTTGGCAAACACCGGCCATACGATCGCCGAAAAAGCTTTCCTGAATTCCAGACAGATTGAACATAATCGGGCCTCCTTCATTTAGAGCAGTGATAACGCACCACGCGTTCTTTTGTTCATCTCCGGTTCATGTGTTTGTTCATTTTCCATTCATCTTGCAAAAAAGAAACCCCCGACCCGTTCACTTTTTTCGTGAACGGGAACTTCAGCGTGATCTGAGAGGTTCGCTTGCGCGAGGAAAAAAGGAGGATGAGATGCTTATTCATAAATCAGAACCTTGCCATCACGCGCAGTGGTGCAAGCCTGTCGCAGTTCATTTGCCCATGTGTCCTGCTGTTGAAATCTACAGCCCGCTCACAGCGCTCGAGATATTGACCTATCGCTGGCCCAGCGAACACGGCCCCGAATACGAGATAGCAAAAAAACGATGTCTTGATGCGGTAGCCGGTCGCTGCGATCTCGAGGCCGCGCGAGAGGCTTTCATGGTTGCAAGCAGTCGCGCACATGTCTTGACCGTTCATTAGAATCGGTCATGCAGAAGCATGATCTGATCGAGAAAAGATACGCTAACCCATAAGTTTAGCACTGAGGCACGTGCGGTAGAGTAATCGAGTCATTCGATAGATAAATTAAGCGCGCCCAAGGCTGACTGGAATAGTATGAGAGCTGTAAATACGTTCTATTTACAGCCCCATCTTTGCTGATTTACAAATATTCACATCAAAATAGACTATATCCCAATGTATAGTAGGCCAGCGGCTAGTAGGACCACCGGGACTATCACGCCGACAACAACTTTCTGGCCACTGACCAAGAAAGCAAGAAAGCCGATAACGGCAGCTGCGATACGCAGTTCAACCGGAGAGTGCGCCAACGTGCCGGTAGGAAAGACAATGAGCTTAGCTGTTACAGCCATGACGAGCGCGGTGGCCACAGCCCTCACCCAGTGCAGAGCTTCGGAGTCCTCCTTAAGCTTGTTGCCTGCGATGACGCCCAGCCACCGCCAGATATCCGTGGCGATCCAGCCAGCGATAGCAATGAATGCGTACGGTACCCACCAGGCATCTGTCACGGCTCGCCCTCCGTGGAAGCGGGCTCGATTCGACGGCGTAACCAGAATCGGTCGATGAGATAAGCGAGCGTTCCACCACCGAGACCGGCGTAGAGAATGTCGAACTCCGGCTCGATGACGGCAAAGAGTGGACCGCCTATAACACCGACGACGAAGGCAACCTTGACGACGGAATGCCGTGCGGATGCCCATATCGATGAAATAAAATAGACTGGCGTCAGGAAGAAAAGCACGCCGGCCACAAGCGGCGGAAAGGCTGCGACAACCCCATAACAGATGCCGACAATGGCCGCATTGATGGCTGTGAGCGTGATTCCGAAACCCGCAAACCAAGCTACACGCGCTTCACGAGGAACCCTTGTCAGATTTTGGGTTGCATAGACCCAGGCCGTTATGGCGACAAAGTGGGAAAGAAAAAGCAGCAGCCACGTCGGAGTTCTAGCCGTGCGCATCTCCGGCACGATCGAAGCGACCATTGGCATCATTCGGATCGACGACAATGTCACCGCAAGGAAACAGGCGGCCAATCCAGCACCACTGACCATGGAGCCTATGAGGATCATCTTGGCAGGTAACGCCCATATAGTGAGCGTCATAAAAACCGCCTCCCCCCGCGGCACACCAGATTCAAGCGCAAATGCGCTGAAGCCTACGAAGGACGTCATAAGAATAAGAGCGGGAAGCGAGAATATTCCCTTCATACCCCTGGCGAACCAGAGGAAAAGAGAATCCGTGTCACTATATGCAGACATCAGTCATTCCGGAATCGATCAACACTGGCGCCTGGTTCATTCAGGCTGGCCTGCGTCTTTTGTATCACCTGAGGAATGTCTACCACGCTTTTCTTTTGTTGCGTGTCTTAAATCGCGAAGACGATACGTTGCGAACATCGTCCTAAAACTCGCGAAAAAGAAAGCGGCGGAAACTGGCTCCGCCGCTCGTCAACCGGTCTATCTACGGATGAGATAGAGCAGTTATTTTTTCTTAGGCACCTTTGGGACGGCGTTGCCCTTGCGTCTTAGCTCGGATTCGCCCTCCTTTTTGCCCGCATCCACAACTAACGCATCCGCGGTCTCTTCGACCTTGGCTGCCTTGGTCTTGGACTTGCCGGGAGACTTTGCAGCTTTCAGCTCAGCCTCGGGTTTCGGCTTCACTGGTGCAGTCTCCGGCAACACGTTGAGCTTTAGGCCGTCCTTGCCATCGTCCTTCTTGTCCAAGCTGACACTGACCACGCCGCCCTTCTTCAGTTTTCCGAAGAGGATCTCATTCGCCAGAGGCTTCTTGATATGCTCTTGGATGACGCGGCCAAGTGGACGCGCCCCCATCTTTTCGTCATAGCCTTTCTCGGCCAGCCATGCGACAGCGTCATCATGGAGGTCAAAGGTGACGTTGCGTTCCGACAACTGCGTTTCAAGCTGCATAACGAACTTCTGAACCACCTTGTGGATGACCGCGGTGGGCAGTGGCGAGAAGGGAATGATCGCATCCAGACGGTTGCGGAATTCCGGCGTGAACAAGCGGTTCAATGCCTCTTCGTCTTCACCAGACCGCTTGGACGAACCAAAGCCGATCGCAGACTTGGCCATTTCAGAGGCGCCAGCATTGGTCGTCATGATAAGAATGACATTGCGGAAGTCGATCTTCTTGCCGTTGTGATCCGTGAGTGAACCGTGATCCATGACCTGCAACAAAATGTTGTAGATATCCGGATGGGCTTTCTCGATTTCGTCCAGCAGCACGACGGAGTGCGGATGCTGATCGACACCGTCGGTCAACAGGCCGCCCTGGTCGAAGCCGACATAGCCGGGAGGAGCCCCAAGAAGGCGCGAAACCGTATGACGCTCCATATATTCCGACATGTCGAAGCGTAGCATTTCCACACCGAGCGACGACGCAAGCTGCTTGGCAACCTCTGTCTTGCCGACGCCGGTAGGGCCGGAAAAGACGTAGGAGCCGATTGGCTTGTTCGGCTCGCGAAGACCTGCACGCGCCAGCTTGATGGCGGTGGAAAGCGCTTCGATTGCCGTATCCTGGCCGTAAACCACCGAGCGCAGTTCCTGCTCAAGATTGGCAAGAACCATCTCGTCATCCTTCGAAACCGTCTTCGGCGGAATACGAGCCATTGTCGCGATGGTGACCTCGATTTCCTTCTCGGTGATCAGCTTGCGGCGCTTCGATGCCGGAAGCAGCATCTGTGCCGCGCCGGTTTCATCAATGACGTCGATCGCCTTGTCCGGAAGCTTGCGGTCAGAGATATAGCGGGCCGAGAGCTCCACCGCTGCCTTGATCGCTTCGTTGGTATAGCGAAGATGGTGATATTCCTCGAAGTAGGGTTTCAGACCCTTCATGATTTCGATTGCATCATCGATCGACGGCTCATTGACGTCTATTTTCTGGAATCGACGCACAAGTGCGCGATCCTTTTCGAAGAACTGTCTGTATTCCTTGTAAGTCGTCGAACCGATGCAGCGGATCGCGCCGGAGGACAAGGCAGGCTTCAGGAGGTTGGACGCATCCATCGCGCCGCCGGAAGTCGCACCTGCACCGATCACGGTGTGGATTTCATCAATGAACAGTACGGCACCAGGAAATTCCTCGAGTTCCTTCACGACTTGCTTCAAACGCTCTTCGAAATCACCGCGGTAGCGCGTACCGGCCAGCAGCGTTCCCATGTCGAGCGAAAAGATCGTGTCGTTGATCAACGCTTCCGGCACCTTGCCTTCGACGATGCGCTTGGCCAGTCCTTCGGCAATCGCAGTTTTGCCGACGCCTGGATCGCCGACATAGAGCGGGTTGTTCTTGGAGCGGCGGCAAAGTACCTGGATGGTACGGTTGACCTCGTCGTGGCGACCGATCAGCGGATCGATGCGTCCGTTTCTGGCCTTGTCGTTGAGGTTGACGCAATAGGCCTTCAGAGCATCCTGCTGCTTTTTTGCGCCTGATGCATCGTCTTCCGGACCGCTGCGCGCAGCCTTAGGTTCATTATCGCCTTCATCGGCACCGCGCGGGGTACGGGTCTGCGAAGAGCCTGGACGCTTGCCGATGCCGTGGGAAATATAGTTCACTGCGTCGTAACGCGTCATTTCCTGTTCCTGAAGGAAATAAGCGGCGTGGCTCTCGCGCTCGGCGAAGATTGCGACAAGCACATTTGCGCCAGTCACCTCTTCGCGTCCAGAAGACTGCACGTGAATGACTGCACGCTGGATAACGCGCTGGAAGCCGGATGTCGGCTTGGAATCTTCGTCATATCCCGTCACGAGATTGGAAAGTTCGTTATCGACATAGTCGATCACGGTCTTGCGAAGCGTATCTAGATCGACATTGCAGGCACCCATGACAGCGGCTGCGTCGACGTCATCGAGCAGCGCAAGCAATAGATGCTCAAGCGTCGCATATTCGTGGTGACGCTCATTGGCAAAGGTCAGTGCCTGGTGCAGCGCCTTCTCGAGACTTGGGGAAAAAGTTGGCACGTTGCGATCCTCATTTCTTTTCCATGACGCACTGTAGCGGATGCTGGTGCTGTCGGGCGAAATCCATGACCTGGCTTACTTTTGTCTCTGCGACCTCATAAGTAAAGACACCGCATTCGCCGACACCATGCTGATGGACATGCAACATGATACGGGTGGCAGCATCCCTGTCCTTCTGGAAGAAGCGCTCCAGAATATGAATGACGAACTCCATCGGAGTGTAGTCGTCGTTCAAAAGAAGAACACGGTACAAATTCGGTCGTTTCGTCTTAGGCTTGGTGCGGGTGATAACAGACGTGCCGCGGTTCGTTCCGCCGTCCTCCCCTTCGCTGTCGCCTTGCATGTAGATCGAGTTAACGATCATTTTTCATTATTCTCCAAAATCAAACCCGCAAGCGATGAAGGGTGCGAGCAAGAATTTCGCCTCTTCTTATTTAGGTTTCAGTTAGTCGATTTTAAGCCCCTCGCGCTGCACTGCAATCACTAATCCGTTTGCATCCTGGAAAAATGGGAAGACGGCGAAGGAGCAAGCCTCAAAGCTGAGCCAAACGCCCATCTTTCACGCTACCGGATCGAAATTGTGCGAAAGTTGCGTGAACCTTCAAACCCCAAGATGAAAAGCTCTTCTGTGGAGGCGTCGTCCAGCAGCGAGATCGAACAGTGCCTTAACTGTCGCTATCCAGCATTTCACGGACGGAGACAGCAAGCTGCTTGAGCGAGAAAGGCTTTGGCAGGAAGCCGAACTTTGCATCGGCTGGAAGGT
This sequence comes from Rhizobium sp. 22-785-1, assembly GCF_053521965.1. NCBI lineage: Bacteria > Pseudomonadati > Pseudomonadota > Alphaproteobacteria > Hyphomicrobiales > Rhizobiaceae > Rhizobium > Rhizobium sp. 22-785-1. The sequence goes on from NZ_JBNWDI010000001.1 coordinate 232,831, forward strand.
TCTTGGCAAAGGCATCTTCGGCGTAACCGGACACGAAGATGAATTTGAGGTCAGGGTAGGATTTGCGCAGCTCTCGCAGTAACGAAGGACCGTCCATTTCAGGCATGACGACGTCGGAAACGACGATATCGACCTTGCCCTCCAACTCATCCATCACGTCCAGCGCTTCTGTACCGGAACCGGCCTCATAGACCGTATAACCGCGCGTCTCCAGCATTCGTTTGCCGCCGCGGCGCACAGCTTCCTCGTCCTCCACAAGCAGCACCACCGCCGACTTGCCAGTAAGGTCGAGCGGTTCGTCCTTGGCTTCTGGCTTTGCGACGACAGCCTCGGCGGTTCGCTGAGTTTCCGCACCGTCGGATGCCGGTAAGGCCTGCACCGGCTCGACGATATGGCGCGGTAGCAGAATACGGAAAGCGGTGCCCTTACCGACCTCGGACTCCGGATAGATGTAACCGCCGGATTGCTTGACGATACCGTAAACCATCGAGAGGCCAAGGCCGGTGCCCTTGCCTACTTCCTTCGTGGTAAAGAAGGGCTCGAAAATCTTGTCCATGATCTCGGGTGGGATACCAGTTCCGGTATCGGCAACTTCGACCATGACCATGTCCTCAGCCGGAAGTTCGGTCTTGCCGAAAGCTGCAACGTCTGAAGCCAGCAGATTGCGTGTCGTCACCTTGATTTTGCCGCCATCAGGCATGGCATCACGCGCATTGACGCAAAGATTGATCATGACCTGCTCGAACTGCGACAAGTCTGTCTTGACCGGCCAGAGATCCCGCCCGTAATCCACTTCGAGCTTGACGTTCGTGCCGGAAATCAACCGGTCGACCAGCATGCGCAGGTCACCGATGACGTCGGTCAGGTTGAGGACAGCAGGGCGCATCGTCTGCTTGCGTGAAAAGGCCAGCAACTGTCGCACAAGCACCGCCGCACGATTGGCATTGCGCTTGATTTCCATCAGATCCGCAAAACTTGCATCCGCTGGCCGAGCCTGAAGCAACAGATGGTCGGACGACAGCAGAATGGCGGTCAGGACGTTGTTGAAATCATGGGCGATGCCGCCAGCAAGCGTGCCGACCGCATTCATCTTTTGCGTCTGCGCCATCTGGGTTTCAAGAGCCTTCTGCTCCGTCACCTCAATAGCGTAGACGATCGCGACCTCTTCAGGAGCCTCGTCGTCCTGATCGATCACCGCGTTGACGTAAAAGCGGAAATGACGGGTTTCATCCTTTGGATGGCGGGAATCGAATGGCGGAATATCCCCCTGCCGATCCTTCGCAGCCGTCATCGCCTGCGCAAGCTTGGCCTTCTCATTGTCGTGCAGAACCGTTTCCAGTGGAACGGCATTGTCTATGTCATCGCGACCAACGACGCCGGAGAACAGCTTCAGGAACGGCGCATTGGTCCGCAGGATACGTCCTTCGCCATCGATGGACGCAATCGCCATCGGCGTGTTATTGAAAAATCGGGTGAAGCGCATTGCCGACGACGATTCTGCGCTATCGTGCCCCTTGGGTCGCATCAGAACCAGGGTCCGGCTTTCACCCGGCGCGCCGTCACGCGCGGCGGTCACCTGATGAACGAGCCGTGCCGGCATGCTTTGCCCATTGACACGGCGCATATCGAGATCGAGCATTTCGGTGCGCTTGCTACCCACTTGCGGCTGCACCGATTCAATGAGAGCCATTCCCTCGCCTGCCACGATATCGGATACATTCAACGAGCCTGGGGAGAACTGCGCCAGATCGATCCCGAGCCATTCGGAGAGCGTGGCGTTGAGGTAGACAATTTCCCCTTTTCGGCCCGCAGAAAAGAAACCGGCTGGTGCATGGTCGAGATAATCGATGGCGTTCTGCAACTCGCGGAAGAAGCGCTCCTGATCTTCGCGCTCAGCGGTGATGTCAGCAATCTGGAAAACATGCAGGTCCTGACCGCTTGCATCTTTAAGCAGACGCGCCTTAAGCCGGAACCAGCGGGCCCCTGGCTGGGCAATGCCCGACTGGCTGAGAGGCTTAAGCAGACGGAACTCTTCATATCCGTCGCGTCCTTCGCGCAAACCATTGATCAGGCGATAGAGAGCTTCCGTCGATTCCATATCCCGCGAAAGCAACTGCTCAAGGCTTTGTATCTCGGTTGCTCGCGACGCGCCGGTCATTTGGCAATAAGTTGCGTTGGCATAGACCAGCCGCCCCTTGGTATCGGTGATCAGCGTTCCCTCGGGATGAGATGAAAGAAAGCGCCGCGCCATTCCATCGGATTGCGACTGCGGCATGACCTCAATAAAGCCGATGGCGGAGGACACCAGAAAAAAGATACCGAGCATGGCGAGAACGCCAAGAATGCCAAGCACGATCTCGTTCTCAAGAGAGTCCTTGAAGTAAACGAAGGCAATAGCCGCAGCCACGAGAACAAGTGCCAGAAGCAGAATGCGAAGCACAGTGGCCGATCGCCCGCGCCTGTCCACCAAGGGAAAGTCATTATCAGTGGTTTGACGCACCTTGGTCATTGAGGTTTTACCCTTGCAGTTCTGCTGGCCTTCCCGACATGCCGGAAAAGTCACATCGAACGGAATCGCTTCTACATTGCTTGTAGCAATTTGCATAAATATCAAAAAGCTCCGTCAATCGATAAGCATCGCCCATGCACAACAATAGGCATCACGTACCGATGGGCGCGCACAGCCGAGCGTCTTCACTGGACTGATTTCGTCAAACATGCAGCAAATTCGTGGAAGAACAGGATAAATTCTTGTAGGCGGCGAAAAAAAATCGTCTTTTCCCGTCACGATATGTGAACAAATGTAATGCGGGTACATTTCCGCTGCAGAAAATGGCTGAAGGGACCAGCACCATTATGGAAGACTTCATTGGCGCGTATGGCAATCGATTGATCATTGCAGTGGTTGGCGTTGGCACGGCATTGCTGCTTCTAGCAATCGTTCTTTGGTTCATCCGACGCAGAAGCGGCTCTGCACCCTTTATCCGGGGCGGCAGAAATCGTCAGCCGCGTCTACAGGTGCTGGACGCGACCGCCGTTGATGCGCGCAGACGTCTTGTCCTTGTGCGACGTGACAATGTCGAGCATCTCGTCATGATCGGTGGTCCGACCGATATAGTGATCGAAAGCGGCATTGGTGCCATACCGTTCATGAAGGATGTGCGCGACCCGCAAGAGGACGCTCTCATCACACGCGACGCCGACCGCCAGCGTAGCATTGCGCAGGCGCCGCAAGACGATATCCGGCCCGCAGCCGCACATATGGCATCTGAAGTGAAGACCCCGGCTGCGGAAGAACGAAAGAAGCCAGCGGCGAGCGCCGCACCAGCGAAGCCAGCGCCTTCCCCATCGCCTGCGCCCGCTGTGGCAGCGACAAGACCAACCAATCCTCCTCCGCCGGTGACAGCACAGCCCATCCCCCGAAAGCCTGAACCAGTGCCAGTGATCCACCCGGTTTCGAACGCGGGAGCCTCAGCACCGTCGCCTCACCGGCCCCAGCCGGTCGCGCCACCAGCACCCAAGGCGCTGGCACGAGAGCCGGTAGCCCCCACCACTTCCGCAGCACCACCCATTCTTGCTGCTGCGGTGATGCAGCAAAGTGAAGACCCCAAGCCAGCTGCGACAGCGACCTCGGCACTGTCCGGCGGCCCGGAAGCACCTGTCGTTTCACCAGCACCCAGCGTCTCCACCTTCGGCTCCCCAGTCGCATCCACCAGCCATGGAACGAACTTCGCAGAGCCTAGATGGGCAGTGGAGCGCCTGTCGGACGAAAAGCCCGAGCCAGTTGAACACAATGAGGCAGCTGTCACAGAAGAAAATGCGGTCGATTTCCTCGACGCATCACGTAATCGCGTTCTTCCAGCTTATCAGGCTGCACCACCTGTTACCGCCGCATCCGCAGTTCCTGTGACACCGGTCGTCGTAAAGCAAGAACCTCTGGCGCCAAGCGATAATGGTCGAGTTTTCGGCGATCAGTTGACCAGCGATTTCGAAAACTTTCTTGAGGCGGAAATCGCCAAGAACAACATCACGTCAGCTAATTTTTCGCCGTCTCCCACGGTCGAACCGACAATAAACCCGGATACCACTACACCCGATCCGCAGCCTGAACCGAAATTCTCGGAAGACTCTGCCGCTGCTGAGCGGGATGTTCAAAAGGAAATGTCCCGTATCTTCGGTGAGATGTCGGTCACGCGTGATCGATAACCAGCGGTAACGCTGACGCCAGAGTGACAGCGACAGGTTGAAAGCTTCAATTGTCTCTCTGGTGTTTAGACTTTTAAGACGGTCGCAGCAGCTTCGTCGCTACAATTTCGCGGACCAGTTAAGGGCAGCACCTTACCGAAGCCCGGCGCACAGCCGGCGCCTATCCTCACTTGTCATCTGTGGATGCTAGGAAAATTCTATTTGGTGGCAGCCACGAAGTACCGCCTAACGAGCCATTGGGCAAAACGTAACCTATATTTCAACATCAGTACGACCAGCGCCTGATTGCTTACCTTATAGCGCCGGGGGCAACGTCCCCTCCATAGGATACTCACGACGACCGCGCCCACCCTACCATCAAGCGGGTGCGAGTTTGCCCTCACGCTTGTCCTTCCTGCGCCGTAGCTTGTCTAGCAGAAGGTAGATGACGGGAGTGGTGTATAGCGTCAGCACCTGGCTGACCATCAAGCCGCCAACGATGGCATAGCCGAGCGGCTGGCGTAGTTCGGCGCCAGAACCGTGGCCAAGAGCAAGCGGTATTCCACCAAGCAATGCGGCCATGGTAGTCATCAGGATCGGTCTGAAACGCATCTGGGCGGCTTTGACGATTGCCTCCTCGCTCGACAATCCCTCCTCCCGCTCTGCCTGGATGGCAAAATCGACGAGCATGATACCATTCTTCTTGACGATACCTATCAACAGAATGACCCCAATCATTGCGACGAGCCCAAAGTCGAAGCCGGCCACTTGCAACGCAAGAAGTGCGCCGAGTCCGGCCGATGGCAAGGTCGACAGGATCGTCAGCGGATGGATAAGGCTTTCGTAGAGAACGCCGAGAATGATGTAGACGACGACGAGCGATGCCAGGATGAGCAGAGGGATGGTTCCAAGCGAGTCCTTGAAAGCCTTCGCGCTGCCGGAAAACGATGTCTGCAGCGACCCCGGAGGATGCATGTTGGACACGGCATTTTCGATGACGGCAGTGGCGTTCCCCAGAGCGACATTGGGCGCCAGGTTGAACGAGATGGTCACAGCCGGCGATTGGCCCTGATGCGCGATCGATACCGGCGAGGTGCCATCCGTCGTCCACTTCGCCACGACCGAAAGCGGGACAAGCGTTCCGTTGCTTGCTCTGACCGAGAGACGGTCAAGCGTGGCGATGTCTCGCTGCAGATCCGGCAACACCTCAAGAATGACACGGAACGTATCGGTCTGACTGGAGAAGGAGGCGACCTGGCGCTGACCAAAGGCGTCGTAAAGCGTCTCATCGATGGTGGAAGGAAGGACGCCGTAGAGCGTTGCCGCCGCGCGATCGATCTTGATCGTCAGATTGGGCGCTTCAGCTTGCTGATCGCTCCCGACATCGCGCAGCTCCGGCAGCCCGGAAAGCTTGCTGGTGATCTGATCCGACCAGTCGCTCAGTTCTTCGATATCTGCGTCCTGAAGCGTGAACTGATATTGGGTTTTAGCGGGACGCGCGCCGATATTGATGTCCTGCGCCGACTGCATGAAGAGCTTAATACCCTGCTGCGCATTCAGTGCCGTACCCAATCGGTCGATCACCTGTTTGGCGCTGACATCGCGTTCCTCCAAAGGCTTCAGCGTGATGTTGACATGGCCCTGATTCAGCGCGTTGCCTCCGTTGCCGCCACCAATATCCATGAAGACGCTATAGACGGCGGGATCTTTCATAATGATCTCGCTGACGCGTTCCTGAAGCTTCGCCATCTCAGTGAAGGATATGTCTGGGGACGCCTGCGAGAGACCGGCAATGAAGCCCGTATCCTGCTCCGGGAAAAAGCCTTTGGGTGCCACGACGAACAGGTAACCGGTCGCAGCAATGGTGGCCAGGAAAACGAAGAGTGTCAAAAATCGATGTCGAATGACGGGTTTCAGGCTGCGGATATAGAGCGCCGTCAATCCATCGAAGAATGCCTCTCCCGCCAGATAAAAACGGCCACGCTGATCCTTCTCGATGGGCCGGATGAACTTCGATGCCAGCATCGGCGTCAACGTCAAGGAGACAATGGCGGAAATGACAATTGCGACCGTCAGCGTTACGGCAAATTCCCGAAACAGGCGCCCGATGATGCCACCCATCAACAGGATCGGGATCAGGACAGCGATCAGGGAGAGACTAATGGAAACGATCGTAAAACCGATCTCCCGCGTACCTTGAAGCGCTGCCAGCTTCGGCTCGACACCATCCTCAATGTGGCGGGTGATGTTCTCCAACATGACGATAGCATCGTCGACAACGAAGCCGACGGCGACCACCAGTGCCATGAGCGACAGATTGTCCAGACTGAAGCCCAAGAGCCACATGGGTGCGAGCGACCCGGCAAGTGCAATCGGGAGTGTCACGACCGGGATGAGTGTCGCACGCAGATTTCGCAAGAAAAGGAAGATGACGACGACAACGAGACCGATGGTCAGCATCAGCGTGAACTGAATATCTGTGACGGATGCTCTGATCGTCGTTGTGCGGTCAGTGACGAGCTCCAGCTTTACCGAGCGCGGCAACGAAGCCTGAAGTGCGGGTAGCTGCTCCTTTACCGCATTGACGACCGCGATCACATTGGCGCCTGGCTGACGAAAAACGTCGAGCGCAATCCCGCGCTCTCCATTCGTCCAGTGCGCCATCTTGCTATCTTCCGCTCCGTCTGTCGCCTGCCCGATATCGCGGATTCGTACGGGCCCGCCATTACGATAAGCAATGACGGCGTCGTTCCACTCAGCACTGCTGGAAATCTGGTCGTTTGTGTAGATCGGAAAGCTGCGGGTCGGATCGTCGATGTTGCCCTTCGGCGCGCTGAGACTGAGATTGCCGATAGCGGTGCGCACATCTTCCATCGTCACGTCGGCCTGGGCGAGACGACCAGGATCGACAGCGATGCGAATAGCTGGCTTCTGCTTCCCGCCGATATTGACGAAGGCGACTCCTGAGACTTGCCCGATTTTCGAAGCGACATTGCGTTCAATGTATTCGTCGAGTTGCGGCAGGGTCAGCGTGTCGGAGGTGGCCGAAAGCTGCATAATCGGCGCATCGGCAGGGTTTGCCTTATGCACCGTGGGAAGCGAGGTCATATCCTTCGGAAGTTGACCCGCCGCTTCACTGATCGCTGTCTGTACGTCGCTTGCTGCGGTCTCGATATTCTTGTCCAGATCAAACTGCACCGTAATCGACGTCGTTCCGAGCGAACTGTTAGACGTCATCTCGGTGATGCCGCTGACGCGTGAGAGCGCCTGTTCGATCGGTTGCGCAACACTGGATGCCATAGTCTCCGGCGACGCACCGGGAAGACTGGCACCGATCTGGATGGTCGGAAAATCGATTTGGGGAAGAGCTGAAACCGGCATGAACGGATAGCAGATCGCGCCGACGAGAAAGATCCCGGTCATGAGCAGCCCGGTCGCCACCGGATGCAGGATGAAAAAATCGAAGAAACTGGATGTGCGGTTCTGTTCCTGATCGTTCTTCATCATCAGTTCGCCTTCTCGGCGAGTTCGCCGGTCGGCGATCCGGTCCAGGGGGTGGCGCTGACAGCCGCACCATTCCCGATCCGAGACTGGCCGTCCATGACGACCTCTTCGTCCTCTTTGATGCCGTCTGTGACCAGCGCTCTCGCGCCGGTGACGAAGGCCGTCTTCACGTTCCGCTTTTCCACCTTGTTGTCTTTGGAGACGACATAGGCGTAAAGCCCGTCGCGCCCTCTCGCCAAAGCCTTGTCGGGAACGACCACGCCGTTTCTGTGCTCGACCGTCAGTACCGTGGCGACCGGAAGCCCTGGCCAAAGAGCGCCGTTGCCATTGTCGAAGATCGCCTTGAGATGGATGGAGCCATTCGAGGCATCGACGGAGTTGTCCATTGTCGTTAATTGGCCCTTCGACAGGACGCGGCTTCCATCAGTGGTGATCAAGGTGACTGCCGCGATATTTTCGCTCAAAGCCTGACGGATCTCACCGAACCTGTCGCCGGGCGCGACGAAGGACACAGCAATCGGGTCCATTTGTGTGATCGTCACGATGCCGTCTGTTGAGCTTGCGCTGACCACGCTCCCGACGTCTACTTGCTTGAAACCAGTGCGGCCCGAAATGGGAGCGATCACGGTGGCAAAACCAAGCTGGGTCTCGGCACTCTTGATCATCGCATCGTCATACTGAACAGCCGCTGCATATTGCTGGCTCAGCGCATTCTTCTGTTCAAGCGTCGAGGCGGACGCAACCCCTTTCTCTGCCAGCGATGCATAACGCTGTGCTTCGGTTTTTGCGCTGTTATACTGTGCTTCGTCCTGCGCCTTCTTTGCCTGGGCAGAAGTGAGAGCTGATGAAAGCTCGCGATCGTCAAGCGTTAGCAAGACGCTGCCTTTTTCCACCATCTGTCCTTCGGAGAAACGAATGCCAGTCACCTGCCCGTCGATCCGCGATCTGACGGTCACGCTCTGCAATGGGTCCACTGTACCGATACCGTTGATGACCTTATCGATCTCTTCGACCTTGGCCTTGTAAACCGTGACGGGAACGGGAGGCGCATCCTGCGCGCATGCAACATTGGACAACGCCAGCGCTGCACCTCCAAGACAGAGTGCGGGAAGCGAATAAATGCGAAGGACTTGAGTGAGCATGCCGATGATCTCGCGCGCTGGCGTTCAAATTCAGCAGTAAACTCGGATCACGAATTTTTGTTCTGACGTGATGTTAACATTAGGAACTACTTTTTAGGGAGCGTCACCGCCAATACGAGTAGACCGTGCGTCCTAATTCAAGAGTTTGACGCCATAGGGCGTATCTATTTCGGCCATGTAGCGAAATTGTTCTCCCTCCATCACTGCCGGAGGATCGACGACATCGAGGTCCGCGTAAAGTTTCCGAACCCGGCTCATCTTGGGGTGCTCGATCTGGAAGCTCTTCAGCCGGAAGCCGAGATCCGGCATCGATGATGCGGGATTGCCTTTCACGCCCCAATCCATCACCGAAGGCGCGACACCACCGAGGGGCAAAGATCCATCATCGGCCACCGCAAACAGCCACTCACGATCTCCACGTGACACCTGCTCCTGGCGTCCCAGCAGATCGCCATGCATTGCGAGTACGCCCGTAAAGTCGCTGGTCCGCGCCACCCATGCGCGTAGCCGCCGCCCCTCGTCCCATGCGGCTTGGACCGCTGCCGCATCATCGAGCCCGAACCAGCGTAGTCGCGTCGGTGGCTCTGCCTCCGGATCGACGGCAATCACTTCCAGAAAAACATCCTCGCCGAGGCGCAGTAGAAGATTATGCGTGCCCATTTGCGGGTGCTTGCCACCTTTGGGCATTTCAACACCGAGCCTCTCGCGTATGTAATCGGCGCCGAGTTCCAGTGACGGAGCAATAATAGCCAAATGATCCAGCTTCAACATTCGCGCCAGTCCTCTTCATAAAAGCAAAAGACCGCATCGCTGCGGCCTTTCAATCTTTAATCTTGTTTCTTCCGGCCAATCAAACCAGACGGCTCCGAACCAGTGCCGCTTCGATGAAGCTTGCAAAGAGCGGATGCGGGTCTAGCGGCCGGCTCTTGAGTTCCGGGTGATACTGCACGCCAATGAACCAAGGATGGTCCGGATATTCGACGGTTTCCGGCAGGAGACCATCCGGTGACATGCCGGAGAACACCAGACCGCAGCTTTCAAGGCGATCCTTATACTCTACGTTCACCTCATACCGGTGGCGGTGGCGCTCGGAAATGTTGGTCGAGCCGTAGATATCCGCAATCTTGGTATCCTTCTTCAGCGACGCCTTGTACGCGCCGAGACGCATGGTACCACCGAGATCGCCCCTTGCATTGCGCTTCTCAAGCTCATTGCCCTTGACCCATTCGGTCATCAGGCCAACGACCGGCTCCTGTGTCGGACCGAATTCGGTCGAGGAGGCCTTCTCGATGCCAGCGAGGTGACGCGCCGCTTCAACAACCGCCATCTGCATGCCGAAGCAGATACCGAAATACGGAACCTGGCGTTCGCGGGCAAACTGGGCCGCACGGATCTTGCCTTCCGAACCGCGCTCGCCGAAGCCGCCCGGAACCAGAATGGCATTGACCTTTTCAAGATAGGGCGCCGGATCTTCCTTTTCGAAGACTTCCGACTCGATCCATTCAAGCTTGACCTTCACCCGGTTGGCGATGCCACCATGGTGCAGCGCTTCGATAAGCGACTTATAGGCATCCTTAAGGCCGGTATATTTGCCAACAATTGCAATCGTCACCTCGCCCTCAGGCGTGTGGATACGATTGCAGACTTCTTCCCAATGCTCAAGACGTGGCTTCGGTGCGGGTTCGATACCAAAGGCGGCCAGAACCTCGTTGTCGAGGCCTTCCTTATGATAGGCCGTCGGTACGTCATAGATGTTCGCCACATCGAGCGCCTGGATGACGGCGGACTGACGCACGTTGCAAAACAGCGAAAGCTTGCGACGTTCTGCCTCAGGAATTTCGCGATCTGCACGGACGAGCAGAATGTCGGGGTGAATACCAAGCGCCTGCAGTTCCTTGACGGAATGCTGCGTTGGCTTCGTCTTCAGCTCTCCTGCTGCCGGAATGTAAGGCATCAGCGTCAGGTGAAGATAGATCGCCGTGCCGCGTGGCAGGTCGTTGCCGAGCTGGCGGATGGCTTCCATGAAAGGCATCGCCTCAATGTCGCCGACCGTACCACCGATTTCGCAGATGACAAAATCATAGTCGTCATTGCCTTCGGTGACGAAATCCTTGATCTCGTTGGTCACATGCGGAATGACCTGGACCGTCGCGCCGAGATAATCGCCGCGGCGCTCCTTATCGATGATGTTTTTGTAGATACGACCCGTGGTGATGTTGTCGGTCTTGGTTGCGGAGCGCCCGGTAAAGCGTTCGTAGTGGCCAAGATCGAGATCCGTCTCCGCGCCGTCATCGGTCACGAAAACCTCACCGTGCTGGGTGGGGCTCATGGTGCCTGGATCGACATTGAGGTAGGGGTCGAGTTTGCGAAGCCGCACCCGATATCCACGGGATTGCAACAACGCTCCGAGTGCCGCGGCCGCAATGCCCTTCCCGAGGGAGGATACCACGCCGCCTGTGATGAATACATATCGCGCCATGGGAGTCACCGCTTACCTTTTAATAGATGATTCCGCCAGTCCCAATTTCATTGCTCGCGAAATCATCTGTTGATGACGCGTGGACGCTGAGCCGGAATCTAAACAAAAGAAAACCGGCAGGCTTTTCAGCCTGCCGGATTGTTGATCGTCGACTGAGCCTTATTGGCCGGTCGGAACGCCATTGTTGTTGGCGGGAGCCGGTTGCTGCGCCGGTGCAGCCGGAGCGACAGCGCCGCCCTCAGCCGGTGCTGCTGGCGTCGTCGTTGCCGGTGCCTGCTGTTGTGCAGGTGCCTGGTTGGACGCACCATTGGTCGTGGAAGGAACGCCATTATTGGCTGGCGCCTGTGAAGGCGTCGTCGACGACGGTCCGAGCGTATCGAGAATGCCGTTACCCTGACCTTGCTGTGCCGGAATACGGTTCAGGATGTCGGTCGGACGCGATTCGTAACGTGTCAGGAGACCAAGACCGAGGGATGTCGCGAAGAACAGGGCAGCGAGGATCGCCGTTGTGCGGGTCAGCGCGTTAGCGGTACCGCGCGCGGACATGAAGCCCGAACCGCCGCCAATACCGAGGCCACCGCCTTCGGAGCGCTGGATCAGCACCACGCCGACAAGCGCCAGCACGATCATGAGGTGAATAACAATCAGTACGTTCTGCATGACAATCCATTCCATGCCCCATCAGGAGCACAATGAAGAAGTTTGCGGCTCTTTACATGAGGCGAAAGCGTATTCCAAGCCCCCGGGGACCGAAAGCCTGGCAGCTTTTCTGAAAAAATCAGGCCGTCAACTGTTCGTAAGCTGCATAGATGGACAGGAAGTCGGACGCTTTCAAGCTCGCACCGCCGATCAGCGCGCCATCAACATTCTCGATGCCCATTAGCTCCAGGGCGTTGGACGGCTTGACTGAGCCACCATACAAAATGCGCATGCCCTTGCCCTCGCCGCCGAAGCGCTTCACGAGTTCATCACGCATGAAGGCGTGGGCTTCTCGCACGTCATCAACGGTTGGAGTCAGCCCTGTTCCGATCGCCCAAACGGGCTCATAGGCAATCACCGTGTTGGCGGCGGTCGCGTCATCAGGCACGGACCCATCAAGCTGACGCTTCAGCACATCGAGTGTCTGGCCCGACTTGCGCTGCTCCGCCGTCTCGCCGATGCAGATTATAGCGATTAGATCGGCCACGTAGGCAGACGTGGCCTTAGCGCGCACCAGGTGGTCCGTCTCAGCATGGTCGGTGCGGCGCTCGGAGTGTCCCACGATCACATGTGTGCCGAAGCAATCCGCAATCATTTCCGCAGAAATGTCGCCCGTATGAGCGCCGGACGCATTCTGATGGCAATCCTGCGCGCCGATTTTCAAAGGGCTGTCTTCGCAAAGCGCAGTCGCGACATAGAGCAGCGTCGAAGGCGGGCAGATCAGCGCCTCGACCTTTTTCGCGAGCGGTCCCTTTACCCCTTCGGCCATCGCCTTGATCTGATCGAGCGAGGCGCGCGTTCCGTTCATCTTCCAGTTTCCAGCGACGAGCGGGCGAATATCTGGGGTCATAGAGCAGTCGTTCCTCTTGATTGTTTGCGGGTTCTTCTCAGATAACAGCGATAGGAAATTGGATGAAAAAGCAAGGTTTCGGTTCGAAATTTGGTGAATTTCGTACAAACCCTGTCTTGAGCGATGGTAGTCCCAGCCTAATGCACGAAGATCCAGTTAAGAACCGCGCGCCAGTCGGTCATGCGGACTGGCGTTCCATGGGTGCCTGTCTGGAAAAGCGTGAAGCGTGTCGGCACACCGGCCTTCAACAGCGCCCGGAAAATAGAGGCCTGCTGATCGGCGGAATACACCTTGTCCAAGCTTCCATGCGTAAAATAAACGGGCTTCTTCGCCTTTATCAATGCGCTCTTGGAAAAATCGGGGTCTACCGCGCCGCCGAGAATAACCATCCCCTTAAGGTCGCCAGCTGCGATCGCATCGCGGCTGATGCCGTAGCAAATGAAGCTCCCCATGGAAGCACAGGCCAGAATGACAGGCTTGCCGCCGGATTTCGCTTTGGCATCGGCAATCAGCGCCGAGACGTCGGCTACGCCATTCTGATCGAAGGTCTTGACGCTCGGCGCATAATAGGTGCCGCCATTTTCGACAGCGAGGTTCTTCAGTCGATTGAAATTGCCGCCGAACGTATAGTCTTTCATGCCAAGCCGCCGATCCCCACCCCGGCCGTGTATGAAGATCACAGTAAACGCCTGGCCGCTCGCCCGTCCGACGCGTCCCACATCGATAGAGCGTCCTCCGACGGAAATCGTTTCCAGCTCCTGAAGGCTTTTCGGCGCGAGATCGACATATTGCCGTTTCACCCGCTGCTCTGGAATTTCGTCTCGCCCGTTGATATCGCGCATCTCCTGGTACTCGATAACCTGGGACGAACCCTTATCCGACGTCGACAACACGGTCTGGGCAGAAAACAGATCGTCCTTGAAAGGTTTCAGCGGGCCGCTGGTTTGAGCGCTGGCGGGCATCGCTGCAACAGAGAGGCAGAAAAGAGTACAAAAGGTGAAAAGAGCTGTGGACATGCCTTGAGGAACCGTTTCATTTGCGCCACAAGTCTTGCCATCCGGGCTGCCGCAACGCAATCCTTTACGGTAAAGCATCAGCCCTTTGTACCCTGCTTGAGTAGCATGACACGTAAACCGGTGTCTGTATCCTGTCTGCTCGCATGGACAAAATCCGGGCAAAATCTGATTGAACTGGACCTATGGACGATAGCAACGATCTTTTCTCAGGCCTCCCGTCAGCCAGCCGCGCTGCGGCAGAAACGCGGGAAGCTGCACCCGCTGTAGCACCGGCTGCAAAGGCAGTCGCGCAGCCAAAAACCGCGCCTGCACCAGTCACGTCGTCGGGCGATGATTACGGTGCATCGTCTATCCGCGTTCTGGAAGGTCTCGAACCAGTACGCATGCGTCCCGGCATGTATATTGGCGGCACGGACGAAAAAGCGCTGCACCACCTTTTTGCCGAAGTCATCGATAACTCGATGGACGAGGCGGTCGCGGGACACGCCAACTTCATCGAAGTGCATCTTGATGCCGAAGGCTTCCTGACGGTCAGCGATAACGGTCGCGGTATCCCCGTCGAAAACCATCCACAAGTGCCGGGCAAGTCCACGCTCGAGGTCATCATGACCAAGCTGCATGCAGGCGGCAAATTTGATGGCAAGGCCTATGAAACCTCCGGCGGTCTTCATGGTGTTGGCGTCTCCGTCGTTAACGCGCTGTCCGACGTGTTGGAAGTGGAAGTGGCGCGTAATCGCAAGCTTTATCGCCAGCGTTTTTCGCGCGGCATTCCGCAAGGTCCTCTTGAAGAACTGGGCGATATTCACAATCGTCGGGGAACGCGTGTGCGCTTCCATCCGGATGCGCAGATCTTCGGCGAGCACGCGAAGTTCGAGGCGGCCCGCATCTTCCGTATGGCGCGCTCCAAAGCCTATCTTTTTGGCGGCGTCGAAATCCGCTGGAGCTGCGATCCGGGCCTCGTGCCCGCTGGCGGCGAAATTCCGGAAAAGGCCGTCTTCCATTTCCCAGGTGGCTTGAAGGATTATCTCTCCGCCACATTGGGCAAGGACTTTACCGTTACCCGCGAAATCTTTTCAGGGAGAACGGAAAAGACTGGCGGTCACGGCGCGCTGGAATGGGCAGTCACCTGGTATGGCGGCGACAGCCAGATCCATTCCTATTGCAACACCATCCCGACACCTGAGGGCGGCACACACGAAGCTGGCCTTCGCATTGCACTGACTAAAGGCCTGAAGAACTATGCCGAACTGACGCAGAACAAGCGTGCCCGTGAAATCACCACCGATGACGTGATGATTTCGGCGGTCGGCATGCTGTCCGTCTTCATTCGTGAGCCGGAATTTGTCGGCCAGACCAAGGACAAACTCGCGACCGTCGAAGCTCAACGCATCGTCGAGAACGCGCTGCGCGATCCCTTCGATCATTACCTCGCCGGCAATCCAAACGAAGCCGCCAAGCTTCTGGACTGGGTGATCGAGCGCTGCGAGGAGCGTCTGCGCCGTCGCAAGGAAAAAGAGGTCAACCGCAAGACTGCGGTGCGCAAGTTGCGCCTGCCGGGCAAGCTCGCAGATTGTTCTCAGAACACTGCCGAAGGCGCTGAACTCTTTATCGTTGAGGGTGACTCGGCTGGTGGCTCCGCCAAGCAGGCGCGCAACCGCGCCAACCAGGCAATCCTGCCGCTTCGCGGCAAGATCCTGAACGTCGGAAGTGCCAGCCGTGAAAAGCTTTCCGCCAACCAGCAGATCGCCGATCTGATCCAGGCATTGGGCTGCGGCACGCGCACCAAATACCGCGACGAAGATTTGCGTTACGAACGTATCATCATCATGACCGATGCCGACGTGGACGGCGCGCATATCGCCTCGCTGCTGATCACCTTCTTCTATCAGGAAATGCCCGAACTGATCCGCGGCAGCCACCTCTATCTGGCCGTCCCGCCCCTCTACAAGATCACGCAAGGCTCGAAGTCTGCCTATGCACGCGACGACGTTCACCGCGCGGAATTGATGGAGACGGAGTTCAAGGGCCGCGGCAAGATCGAAATCAGCCGCTTCAAAGGCCTTGGCGAAATGCTGCCAGCACAGCTAAAGGAAACCACCATGGATCCGTCCAAGCGCACCCTACTGCGCGTGGAAATCGACGACGTGGATTTCGAAGGCACGAGGGAAGCGGTGGATAACCTGATGGGAACAAAGGCCGACGCTCGCTTCCGCTTCATTCAGGACCGCGCAGCCTTTGCGGAGAACTTGGACATCTGATGGATTGTCGGGTTGGTTTGACCAACCCGACGCGCAATCGAAATCATTAGGAAGCCTTGGCAGAGACTTGATGACCCTTGTTTGTCATGGCCGGCTCTGAACCGTTGCTGTCCAAGTTAGATTGCGATGCGTGTTTTCGGCGCGAGCTTCACCCCACACGTCATACTTGCCTCAAGGCGGTACCCAGCCCCCTTGTGTATGCAATGCGAAATGAGGCTCTCGCGATCACAGAAGAGATTGCGCTTGATCCCACTGTCCAAGTGCGGGATCACGGATGAGGTGTTGCCGTTCCGATACCTAGGCTGGCCTACGATCCCTGAGAGTTGTCGGCTCAGCGCTGTGAAGCGCTGACCAATCACTCAGCAGCAGCCAGAAGCTTCTTCTCACGATTGGCACGAAGACGTTCGAAATCGTCGCCTGCATGGTGCGACGATCGCGTTAGCGGGCTGGACGAGACCATCAGGAAGCCCTTTGTGTAGGCAACCGTTTCGTAGGACTTGAACTCTTCAGGGGTCACGAAGCGTTCCACCTTGTGATGCTTGCGCGTCGGCTGCAAATACTGGCCAATCGTCAGGAAGTCGACATCGGCGCTGCGAAGGTCGTCCATCAGCTGCAGGACTTCGTTCCGCTCTTCGCCAAGACCTACCATGATGCCGGACTTGGTGAACATCGTGGGGTCCAGTTCCTTCACCCGTTGCAGCAGACGAACGGAGTGGAAGTAACGTGCGCCTGGACGAACGGTCAGGTAGTTGCCGGGAACCGTTTCCATATTGTGGTTGAAAACGTCGGGCTTGGCGGCAACAACGCGCTCCAGCGCACCGGGCTTTTTCAGGAAATCAGGCGTCAGGATTTCAATGGTCGTGTTCGGCGAAGCGGCACGGATTGCCCATATCACCTTTTCGAAATGCTCGGCGCCACCGTCTGAGAGGTCATCGCGGTCGACCGAGGTGATGACGACGTGGCTAAGGCCCATCTGCTTGACGGCCTTGGCGACGTTTTCCGGCTCATTGAGATCGAGCGGGTTCGGCTTGCCGGTGGAGACATTGCAGAAGGCGCAGGCGCGCGTGCAGATCTCGCCCATGATCATGAAGGTCGCGTGCTTCTTTTCCCAGCACTCGCCGATATTTGGACAGCCGGCTTCTTCGCACACCGTCACCAACTTGTGGCTGCGGACAAGTTCGCGCGTCTCATGGTAGCCCTTGGAGGTAGGCGCCTTGACGCGAATCCATTCCGGCTTGCGCGCCACTTCCGTGTCGGGCTTATGCGCCTTTTCCGGATGGCGGATACGCTTTTCGTCCGGCTGGGACATCCTGTCGAGAATAGTGACCATGAGAGAAACCTGCTTCTGCCGCTTCTAAAGCGGCTCTAACGCCTGACGAGCTTGGCGAGGAATAACAGAAGGCTTGCGCCCAGAAAAGACGTGACGAAGTAGCCGAGGCGGCTGTCTTCCACAAACACGTCGAATGTGCGCAATACCGCAACGGCGACGACGGAGCCGACAATGCCCAGCACAATGTTCATGAAGATGCCAAAACGCATATCCATGAGCTTGCCCGCAAGCCAGCCCGCAAGGCCGCCGATAATGATGGCAGCAATCCAGCCCACACTTTCCATCCGCAATCCCTTTCTTCAACCCGCCGCTTTGCAAAAGCCTGCCTACGCAATGAGCCTTGCAATCAGCGTGACGATGATAGCACCCACCGTCGCATGAATGATCTGCACCACCAGAGCGTTTTCAATACCAAGCGAAATGCCGAAAGCATTGAACAGATAGCCGCCGACAAATGCGCCGATGACGCCACTCAAGAGGCAACCGATCAATCCGCCGCCGCCAACGATGAGGCTGGCGAGGAAACCGGCCACCAGGCCGATCAGCAGGAAAACAACCCAAGCTTCCGTAACAATCGACATGATCATTCTCCCTTGATGTCGCTCCCTCAGAGAGTGGGAGCGACGAGAGCAATTATCAAGCGTTCAACACACGTCCGTAAGCGTCCAGCACGCTTTCCTTCATCATTTCCGACAGGGTCGGATGCGGGAATATAGTATGCATCAACTCCTCTTCCGTCGTCTCAAGGTTCATCGCTACAACAAAGCCCTGAATGAGTTCAGTCACTTCCGCGCCCACCATATGCGCGCCGATCAACTCGCCGGTCTTCTTGTCGAAGATGGTCTTGACCATGCCTTGGTCTTCACCAAGCGCGATGGCCTTACCATTGGCAGCAAAGGAGTAGCGGCCGACGCGGATTTCACGTCCCTGCTCTTTCGCTTTGGCTTCCGTCAGACCGACCGAAGCGACCTGAGGATTGCAGTACGTGCATCCGGGGATCTTCGCCTTATCCATCGGGTGCACGCCTGGGACGCCTGCGATCTTCTCGATGCAGATAACGCCTTCATGCTCTGCCTTGTGAGCAAGCATTGGAGGACCGGCGACATCGCCAATGGCGTAGAGGCCCGGAACGTTGGTCTTGCCGTAACCGTCGATGACAATACAGCCACGATCCGTCTTCACGCCAAGTGCTTCAAGACCGAGATTCTCGATATTGCCCTGAACGCCGACAGCCGAAATAAGACGATCCGCGGTGATCTGCTGGACCTTGCCGTCCTTGGTCTCGACATGGGCGGTGATCGAATTCGAGCCTTTTTCAACCTTAGAAACCTTGGCCTCGGTAATGATCTTAAGGCCGCGCTTCTCAAGCTGTTTGCGAGCGAAAGTCGAGATTTCCGCGTCTTCCACCGGCATGATGTTAGCCATCAGTTCAACGACTGTCACGTCCACGCCCATCGAGCGATAGAAGGAGGCGAATTCGATACCGATTGCGCCCGACCCCATGACAACGATGGACTTCGGCATGAAGTCCGGCTTCATCGCTTCGAAATAGGTCCAGATCAGCTTGCCATCCGGTTCGATGCCTGGCAGCGCACGCGGACGCGCGCCAGTCGCGACGATGATGTGCTTGGCCGTATAAGTGCCCTCACCCAGAACACCCTTCGGAACCGGGTTCTGTGGCTGCACGATCGGCTTGGAAATTTTGCCAACGACAATTTCATTCGGCTTGGTGAGCTTGGCTTCACCCCAGATGACGTCAATCTTGTTCTTCTTCATCAGAAAGGCGACGCCGCCATTCAGGCGAGCGGACACGCCACGCGAACGGGCGACAACTTCCTTCACATCCGCGCTGATCGTTCCCTCCAGCTTCAGACCGTAATTCTTCGCGTGATGGGCATTGTCGAGCACTTCAGCAGAACGGAGAAGCGCCTTGGTGGGAATGCAGCCCCAGTTGAGGCAGATACCGCCAAGATGTTCGCGCTCGACGATCGCCGTCTTCAGGCCGAGTTGTGCCGCACGGATTGCCGTAACGTAACCGCCGGGACCGGAGCCGATGATGATGACGTCGTAGGATTGAGCCATTTTATGTCCTGCCTTTATCTCTTTGACGGCGACTAGTCCGCCGCTGCGTCAATCGAATTCAAATCAGATTCCAAGCAACATGCGCACCACGGGCTCAAGCCCGCGTCCCAGCGCACGTGTATTTTCAGCGTCCAGATGAACGCCATCGAGGGGTGTCGTCACCGCAACGGAGGCCGCATCGAAGAAGGCACAACCCTTGTCGTCTGCGAGATCGCGATAGAGCGATCCCATCATCTTCGACTGTTCGATGGCGCCCGCATACATCGCCGCAAACATCTCGTTGCCGGTTTCGCAAATATGCGGCGGCGAAACGATCAGGATCTCCGGCTCGTCCTGATCCTCGAAGGACCAGGCGTGATGCCGGATGAGACTGACCAACCGCTCCATACCCTTGACCGCACCAACTGCCGAGCCCGCGCCGATACCGCGCTTCAGGTCATTGGTGCCGAGCATGATGATGACGAGATCGAGCGGCGCATGGCTGTGCAGGATCGTCGGCAGCAGTGTTGCACCATTGCGGTCGCAATCGGCCAGATGATCGTCATAGGCGGTGGTGCGCCCATTCAAGCCTTCGGCAATGACATTGACCTCACCGCCCAGCGCCTTTTGCAGCACGCTTGGCCAGCGGTCTTCAAAGGCATGACGACCAAGATTTTCGGCGTCATATCCCCATGTCAGGCTGTCGCCGTAGCAAAGAACGGTTTTCACGTAACAACTCCATTCCTGCAACCCGCCACCTGGGCTCCCATCCTGTGGAACGATAGAATGACAAAGCAGACCGCCAAGCCAACAATTCCACCGAAACTTTCGAAAAAGCCGACATTCTCGGTCAACACTCTCGCACCGATCAATCCCAGGAGACTGGCCACGGGCAAAAAGAATAAAGCGGTAAAAAGATACCTCTCCAACCGGCCAGGAGTTCCTGCGACGCCAGCGATGCGCATCGCCCACCAATACACAGCTAAAACGGGGACAAGGACTGAACCCGTCGCCAACATATAGGTCCGATCAACGAGTTGAACGATACCACTTGCAGAACCAACTTGGATCACCACCCAACAGAACGCCAGAAGCACCACCAAAACAGCCGAAACAATCCCCATACACAAATTAACGGTGTGAGATGCATTCTCTCTGAGCTGCGCGACCGTTGTCACAAATATCAACACGGTAGCCAAGGCCAAAGCATTTCCAAAAACCAGGACGATATCTGCAGTCTCATGTCGTATCAACGGATAGATCGGCACGGTGGAGAGAGCCGCCACCAAGCCGATCATCCCAGCCATCAGAGAGAAAACCGCAGCACGAGCCGATATCTTTGCCGCGCGAGACGGTGACACGTGAATATCGGACTTCTTTGCCACGGTCTTCAGGTACATTTTACACCAGCATCGACATCGGGCTTTCGATGTAGCGCTTGAAGGCGGAAGCGAGTTCCGCGCCGAGCGCGCCATCGATGACGCGGTGGTCGAAGGCGAATGTCGCCGTCATCACCGTACCGACTTCGATCTTGCCGCCGCGAACGACCGGCTTCTCGACGCCAGCGCCGATGGAGACGATCGAAGCCTGCGGCAGGTTGACGATTGAGGTGAAGGATGAAACGCCGAACATGCCAAGGTTGGACACGGATGTGGTGCCGCCCTGGTATTCTTCCGGCTTCAGCTTCTTGTCACGAGCACGCTTGGCAAGATCCTTGACCTCGTTGGAGATAGCCGAAAGCGACTTCTCCTCGGCCTTTCGGACGATCGGCGTGATCAAGCCATCCGGAATCGACACGGCCACGCCGACATCGGCATGCTTGTGCAGAACGCGGGCAGTAGACGTCCAGGAGGCATTCGCCATCGGAACGTCACGCAGCGCAAGCGCCATCGCCTTGATGATGAAGTCGTTGACGGAGAGCTTAAATGCCGGAACCTCGCCCTTCTCGGTCTTCTTCACCGGTGCGGAGGCATTGATCTCGGCGCGAAGCTTCAGCATCGCATCGAGTTCGCATTCCATCGAAACCGTGTAGGACGGAACCGTCTGGGTCGACTCGGTCAAGCGCGAGGCAATGGTCTTGCGCATGCCGTCATGCGGCAGAAGCTCATAGGAGCCTTCGGCAAACAGCTTGAGAACGCTGTCGTCCGACGGACCCTTGGCAGCGGCGGGAGCCGGACCAGCCGACGATGCAGATGCCTGTGCAGCAGCCGGTGCAGCCTTTGCGCCACCGGAAGCGACTGCCTTTTCAACGTCAGACTTGACGATGCGGCCATGCGGGCCGGAGCCGGATACAGCAGACAGATCAAGACCGGCATCCTTTGCCATGCGGCGTGCCAAGGGCGAGGCAAAAAGGCGCTCGCCGGACTTGGACACAGGTGCAGGCGTTGAAGGTGCAGCCGCCTGATCTGCAACCGGCTTGTCAGCCTTGGGAGCCGCTTCAGACTTCTCTTCCTTCGGGGCCTCGGCCTTGACTTCCTGCTTGAGAGCTTCAGCCTTCGCTTCAGACTTGGCAGGAGCAGCATCGCCGCCCTTTGCCGCGTCAGCCACGTCTTCGCCTTCGCCGGCGAGGATGGCGATCAAGGCATTGACCTTTACCGCTTCCGTACCGGCCGGGACCACGATCTTGGCGACCGTGCCCTCGTCGACAGCTTCCACTTCCATGGTCGCCTTGTCGGTCTCGATTTCGGCAATCACGTCGCCAGGAGCAACCTTGTCGCCTTCCTTGACCAGCCACTTGGCCAGATTGCCCTCTTCCATCGTCGGCGAAAGGGCAGGCATGGTGATGTTGATAGGCATCGAAACGCCCTCCCCTTACTTGTAGCAGACGGCTTTGACAGCCTGGATGACTTCGTCAACGTTCGGCAGAGCCAGCTTCTCCAGGTTTGCAGCGTAAGGCATCGGAACGTCCTTACCGGCAATCGTCAGAATCGGCGCATCGAGATAATCGAAGGCCGCGCGCTGAACCTGGTTGGAGATGAAGTCACCGACCGATGACTGCGGGAAGCCTTCTTCAACCGTGACCAGACGGCCCGTCTTCTTGACGGATTCGATAACCGTCGGAAGATCCATCGGGCGGATGGTGCGAAGATCGATCAACTCGACATCGATGCCTTCCTTTTCCAGCTCGGCGACAGCCTTGACCGCATAGGTCATACCGATACCGAAGGAAACGATGGTCGCGTCCTTGCCCTTGCGGTGAATGCGCGCCTTGCCGATCGGCAGGACGAAATCATCCAGCTTCGGCACTTCGAAGCTCTGACCGTACAGGATTTCGTTTTCAAGGAAGATGACCGGGTTCGGATCGCGGATGGCAGCCTTCAAGAGACCCTTTGCGTCGGCTGCCGTGTAAGGCATGACGACCTTGAGGCCTGGAATGTGGCTGTACCATGCGGCATAGCACTGCGAATGCTGAGCAGCCACGCGGGCAGCAGCGCCCGACGGACCACGGAACACCATAGGTGCGCCCATCTGACCACCAGACATGTAGAGCGTCTTGGCAGCAGAGTTGACGATCTGATCGATTGCCTGCATGGCGAAGTTGAACGTCATGAATTCGACGATCGGCTTCAGGCCGGTCATGGCAGCGCCAACACCGATACCGGCAAAGCCGTGCTCGGTGATCGGCGTATCGATAACGCGCTTGGCGCCGAATTCCTGCAGCAACCCTTGAGTGATCTTGTAGGCGCCCTGGTATTCGGCAACTTCTTCGCCCATGACGAAGACGTTTTCGTCCGAGCGCATTTCTTCGGCCATGGCGTCGCGCAGAGCTTCGCGCACGGTCTGGGTCGCAAACTCGGTGCCTTCCGGAATATCCGGATCGGCAGCAACTTCGATCTTGGGTGCGGCAGGTGCCTTTGCCGTTTCCTTGGAAGCGGAAGGCTCTTCGCTGGCTTCGCGGGTCTTGCCGCCGGCGGCGTCAGAACCGGAGCTTGCAGCTTCTGCCTTCGGCTCTTCCTTCTTCGGTGCTGCGGAAGACGACAGATCGTCAGCGCTCTCACCTTCCTGAAGGAGAACGGCAATCGCCGTGTTCACCTTGACGTTTTCGGTACCGGCGTCGATCAGGATCTTACCGATGACACCTTCGTCCACGGCTTCGACTTCCATCGTCGCCTTGTCAGTCTCGATTTCCGCGATCACGTCGCCGGAGGTGACCTTGTCACCTTCCTTTTTCAACCACTTGGAAAGCGTGCCTTCCTCCATGGTCGGGGAAAGGGCGGGCATAAGAATTTCTACTGGCATTGTTTTCCCTTTCCCGATCAGAGCAGAATGTCGGTGTAAAGCTCGGATACATCCGGCTCTGGATCGTTCTGGGCAAAGTCGGCGCTGTCGGCCACGATGTCACGAACATCCTTGTCGATCGCCTTCAACTCTTCCTCGGTCGCCCAGCCCTGCTCCATGAGCCGCGCCTTGACCTGCTCGATCGGGTCCTGCTCGGAGCGCATCTTCTGCACTTCTTCCTTGGAACGATACTTGGCCGGGTCTGACATGGAGTGACCGCGATAACGGTAGGTCAGCATTTCCAGGATGATCGGCCCCTTGCCGGAACGACAATGTTCAAGCGCTTCGTCCGCAGCAGCCTTGACAGCGCGCACATCCATGCCGTCCACCTGAACGCCGGGGATGCCGAAACCGGAACCGCGCAGCGAGTAGTTCGACTGTGCAGTGGCACGGCTGGTCGAGGTACCCATGGCGTAACGGTTGTTCTCAACGATGTAGATGATCGGAAGCTTCCAGAGAGCAGCCATGTTGAAGCTCTCATAGACCTGGCCCTGGTTCGCAGCGCCGTCACCGAAATAGGTGACCGACACATTGTCGTTGCCGCGATACTTGTTTGCGAAGGCCAGACCGGTACCGAGCGAAACCTGCGCACCGACAATGCCGTGGCCGCCGTAAAAATGCTTCTCCTTGGAGAACATATGCATCGAGCCGCCCTTACCCTTGGAAAGGCCGCCGCGACGTCCTGTCAGTTCCGCCATAACACCGCGAGGGCTCATGCCGGCAGCCAACATATGGCCGTGGTCACGATAGGCGGTGATGACCTGATCGCCTTCCTTCTGCGACATCTGCATACCAACGACAACGGCCTCTTGGCCGATGTAGAGGTGACAGAAACCGCCGATGAAGCCCATGCCATAAAGCTGGCCGGCCTTTTCTTCGAAGCGACGGATGAGCAGCATCTCGCGATACGCGTGGAGTTCTTCGTCCTTGCCGAAATCCGGAGAATTCTTGCCGGTAAATTCCTTGGCAGGCGTCTTTGCCGTTGTCTTGCGGCCGGATACAGACGCGTTTTTGCGCGGCGCCATTCATCCCTCCCTGAGTTGAATTAGAATGGTTGGATCGGCGCGTAACATATTCAAGAAAGGCCGCCACAGCAATGCCATAAACGCATGGCACATATTCTAAGTAAACGACTGTATTTAAAAATAAATTTCATGATTAACCAAAATCGGGTTAATCACATATATCCGTTCATGATGACGATTTCGTTCGGCTTTGACATATTCAACTGGTAACGCGAAATCTCGTCGATCATATCTCGCTCAAGCGAACCATCGCTCATCAATTCCACCTGCCGCTCAAGCGCCACACGAGTCTTGACGATCTTGTCGCGCTCGGCTGTCCGCGCAATGCGCTGACGCTCAAGCCGCTCCATCGCTTCCAGTCCGAAATCACCATGGATGGAATGATAGCCGAAATAGGAAAGAAAGGCGACCGTGATCGCTGGAACAACCAGACGGCCAAACCGTCTTTTTTTGTGATGCTTCGTCCACATACTCTGAAAAACTGCCTTCAAACGCGCTACTGGAATCACAATAGCCGCATTTGCTTAACCATCCGTTGACCGTGTTTTCGGCATGTCCAACAGCATAGGAAAGACCGCAATTCTCAGTCATCGCAACCCTGCAGCGCCAACCACCGGCCGGGCGTCATTCCGAACGCGTCGCGAAAATGCCGCGTGAAATGGGCCTGATCCGCAAAACCTGCTTCCACTGCAGCGCCCGCCAGACTGTTGCCCGCTAACAGCAGCTGCTTTGCCTGCCCCAGGCGGCGCATCACGAGATAGCGGTGCGGGCTGGTGCCCAGAACCTGCCTGAAATGCCGCGCCAAAGCGTATCGATCCAGCCCGGTGATCTCCTCCAGCGTAGCAGATCGCACCGGCTCATCACTATGGCTGAGAAGAAAGTCACGCGCCTGTAAGACCGCCGATTGCGCGACCTTGCTAACCCGCTTGCGAGGTTCTCCCGCTTCATAAGCCAGAATCATCCCGATCCGTTGAATGGCGTCGTCCTTGGCCAGATCATCCGGCTCGTGCTCGAGGTCCGACAGAATGTAGGCGAGCGCACGGGAGAGCTCCGCATTGGCAACAACAGGATCCGGCACGAATGGCAATGAGCGAGAATACCCATCAATAGCACCGATCAACTCAGGCGGCATGTAGACCATGCGATAGATCAGCCCGTCAGCGGTTCCAGCTGCGCCATCGTGAACTTCATCAGGATGCAGCACGATGACGTTTCCCGGCATGCTAAAACGTTCGATCCCGCGATATCGGAAGGTCTGAACGCCATGCAGCGTCAGCCCCAAGGCGTAGGTGTCGTGCCGATGCGGTGTAAACCCATTGCCGTGGAACCGCACCTCGGTCCGCTCGATCCCTCTACTTTCCGCAACAACGCGCACGCCGGGCTGAAATTCCACGCACGAACGTTCAAGACCCAGCGCCCGTTGCACCGCTAGTTGCTCGATGTCCTCGATACCTTCAAAGGAGTAAGACATGTTTGACACCAAAATCGCGATCATCATTCGCGATGACCTTGCCACGTGGCAAAAGCTAAACGTCACCGCTTTTCTGACAAGCGGTATCATCGCTCAATCGCCCGCGATCATCGGCGAAGCATATCGGGATGCCGCTGATAATGTCTACAATCCGATGTCCATCCAGCCTATCGTGGTTCTGACCGCTGACCAAGAGACACTAAGAACCATCCACCGGCGAACGCTGGAGCGAAATGTCACGGCATCAGCCTACATCGAAGAGATGTTCACAACGGGTCACGATGCGGCCAATCGAGAGGTCTTTGCCAGGTTCACTCCGGACAATGCCAAGCTCGTTGGTCTCGCGTTGCGGTCCGATAAGAAGATCGTCGACAAGATTTGCAAGGGTGCAAAGATGCATCCCTGATGCCGCACTGTCGTTCAACGGAGAGCGACAGCAATAACTCGACCGAAATAGCGAACTGCGCGTTAAGCGGCGTCTTGGCTACTTTCACACGCCTTTTCATGACAACTCCCCGACAACAAATCGGGCGGTTCACGCACGAAAGAATTGGTCCTCGGCATCGTAGTCGAAAAGAGGAAAGTTATACTGCGCCAAAACAGGAAATTGCATTCTCCAATCTGCGCCGGCAGATTGCTTAAGCCACGCGCATATCTCTTTGACAGACTGCGAGTAATCCATGGACGCAGTATAGCCGATACGCTGGGCCGCCTCGGTGCTTAAAGTGAATGGCGCAGGCACGGACCAAGGCGTCCAGCCGACAGGCGATCCGAAACGAGGGTCACCCATATCAATTGGGATGAGTCTTCCTTCCCATTCCATGGCTTGCGCGATCAACGCACCGATCTCAAGAACAGGCAGCGCGGATGGATCTGCAACATTCAGAATGCGCGTCTCCGGTCTTTCGAGCGCGCGGGCAGTGACTTCCGCAATGTTCGACACCGCGGTCGTGTGAAACCTGCTCCTGCCATTAAAGCAGAGTGGTATGGCTTCCCGCTCATCGAGCATCCGCTTTACGAACCACCACTCGCGCGGATGCGTCGAGTGAATGCCGTGAATGGCGGCTGGACGCAAAATTGTCACCTGGCGGTTGGCGTGATCAAGCAGCCTTCTCTCAAGCGCCACCTTGCGCGTGGAGTATGTGTCAGGACCTGGCTCAACGGTGGGCTGATCTTCAGTCATGTATTCAGGGAGATCTGGAAAACCGTTTTCACGTGCTTCATCAAGGGTTCGACCGATATGATCGCGATAGACGCTTGATGACGAAACAACGACGAATTGGCCGACGTTATGCTCGATTTCGAGCAGTTGGTCTGCATGCTTCCCGTCAAACGCAACTGCGTCAATCACCGCGTCGGCACCATCGCCGATGGCGCGCGCCAGAGCACCGCATTGATCACGATCTAAAGAAACGGCGTTCGCGCCGAAGCTGCGAGCGTTGTCAGGGAGGTTTCCTCGGCGGCTCGCATAGGTGACCGTCCAACCCTCTCTCAAAAGCCGCAACCCTACGGACCGACCGATCTGGCCCGTTCCGCCCAGTATGAAGGCTCTTTTGCCCATGCCACTCCCCGCCTGGATTTGCTCCAAAGATAGTAAGCCTAAGATGCCACGTCCGCCAACGTCGCATCAAGCGCGGGCCGCACGCGCTCGTTCTTATCGATCAACTGGTCCGGGGTGACAGATAGCCCTGTCGCTCACCGCTTCGCCTTCAGCAAACGCTTCCAGATCGTGCCACCGAGATATTTGTTGAACACTACAAAATAGGCAACGATGGAGGCGAATAAGACGATGGCCGATAGGCCATTCAGCTCGAAGCCGTTTTCCGTGCGGCCGCCCAGGATCGAGGCGACGAGGAAGCCCAGCACCCAGAATGCCGTGAAGAAATCGAGGAGGAAGGCCAGGACGATCCGCCAGGTGGCGGGTTGCGGGGAAGGTGATGTCTGGTCTGGCATATGCGTATCCTTCAATGACTGAAGAAATAAGGGGCAGCGTAACCGCCACCCCTTCATATTGTCTTATCAATTGTCATGGGCACGCAAAACAACGCGCGGCTCAACCGCCGTCATCAAAACGGGATATCATCGTCCAGATCGTTGGAAAAGTTGCCGCCGGACGACTGGCCGCCGCGTGATGAACCACCACCACGGGAAGGCTGTTGATCGTAACCACCACTGCCGCCGCCGCCATAGGAGCCGCCGCCGCTGCCGTACTCGCCACCGCCGCCGAAGTCTCCGCCACGGCCACCGCCGCCGCCTTCGCCGCGACCGTCAAGCATGGTCAGTGTCGAGTTGAAGCCCTGAAGAACGATTTCCGTCGAGTAACGGTCGTTGCCGGTCTGGTCCTGCCACTTGCGGGTCTGCAGCGCGCCTTCGATGTAGAGCTTGGCACCCTTCTTGACGTATTGCTCAACGACTTTGCAGAGGCCTTCATTGAAGACGACGACCGTGTGCCATTCCGTCTTTTCCTTGCGCTCTCCCGAGTTGCGGTCACGCCAGCTTTCCGATGTCGCAATGCGCAGGTTGGCGATTGGTCGGCCATCCTGCGTGCGGCGAATTTCCGGATCGGCGCCGACATTTCCGACCAGAATAACCTTGTTTACGCTGCCAGCCATATTTATCTTCCTGTCTGCCGAACGTTATGAACGGCATTTTTCCTGTTCAAAAGTCCCGCGCACCATAGACCATCGCCTACCGCGATGGGCAGCGAATGGAACGACAATCCACAAGGAATGTTCTTGCCAACGGGCACGGTTGCAATGCGTTCCTTTTTTGTTCTATTAAGGCGTGAAGAGTGAGTCAAGCAGATCAAGAAGCGTTATCGGGCAAAGACGTGCCCGGCAGTATTATCGCAGAGCGCCGATCACCTCGACACGCCGTTCGCGATAATCACATAAAATTTATCCGTCCCAACATCCTAAGCCCAGAGCCTTGTCATGAGTGAATTGAAGACGATTTCCATCCGCGGCGCGCGAGAGCATAATCTCAAGGGCATCGACCTTGATCTGCCGCGCAACAAGCTGATCGTCATGACGGGCCTATCTGGTTCCGGCAAGTCGTCACTGGCTTTCGACACAATCTACGCCGAGGGCCAGCGCCGCTACGTTGAGAGCCTTTCGGCCTATGCGCGCCAGTTCCTGGAGATGATGCAAAAGCCGGATGTCGATCAGATCGAGGGATTGTCGCCGGCAATTTCCATCGAGCAAAAAACGACCTCCCGCAATCCGCGTTCGACTGTCGGAACTGTAACGGAAATATACGATTACATGCGCCTTCTCTTTGCGCGTGTCGGCGTTCCCTATTCACCTGTTACGGGCCTGCCGATCGAGAGCCAGACAGTTAGCCAGATGGTGGATCGGATCCTCGCATTTGAGGAGGGAACACGGCTCTACATCCTCGCGCCGATGGTACGAGGACGAAAGGGCGAGTACAAGAAGGAACTCGCTGAGCTGATGAAGAAAGGCTTTCAGCGCGTTAAGGTGGATGGCCAGTTCTACGAGATCGCCGATGTTCCGGCGCTAGACAAGAAGTACAAGCACGATATCGACGTGGTGGTGGACCGCGCCGTGGTGCGCCCGGACATGGCTGCGCGGCTGGCCGACAGCCTTGAGACATGCCTGAAGTTGGCAGACGGTCTGGCTGTGGCGGAATTTGCCGACAAGCCGTTGCCGCCAGGAGAAACATCTGCCGGCGGTTCTGCCAATAAGTCTCTGAATGAGACGCATGAGCGCGTATTGTTTTCGGAAAAGTTCGCCTGCCCGGTCTCCGGCTTTACCATTCCCGAGATCGAACCGCGCCTTTTCTCCTTCAACAACCCTTTTGGTGCTTGCCCGACCTGCGATGGCCTTGGTTCGCAGCAAAAGGTGGATGAGGCGCTTATCGTGCCGGAGCCTGCGCGCACGCTGAAAGATGGCGCTATTGCGCCATGGGCCAAGTCCTCATCGCCTTACTATAACCAGACACTGGAAGCGCTGGGTAAGGCCTTCGGTTTCAAGCTTTCCAGCCGCTGGAACGACCTGACGGATGCTGCTAAAAAAGCGATACTGAAAGGAACCGACGAGAAGATCGAGTTCCAGTATCAGGACGGTGCCCGCTCCTACAAAACGGTGAAGAATTTCGAGGGCATCGTCCCTAATCTCGAGCGTCGCTGGAAGGAAACCGACAGCGCCTGGGCGCGCGAGGAAATCGAGCGTTACATGTCTGCCGCCCCCTGCCCGGCCTGCGCCGGTTATCGGCTCAAGCCCGAGGCATTGGCAGTCAAGATCAACAAGCTGCATATCGGCGAAGTGACTGAAATGTCGATCAAGGTCGCCCGCGACTGGTTCGAAGGCCTGCCGGAAAAGCTGAACGCTAAGCAGAATGAAATCGCCGTTCGCATTCTGAAGGAAATCCGCGAGCGTCTGCGCTTCCTGAATGATGTTGGTCTCGATTATCTCAGCCTGTCGCGCAATTCGGGCACGCTTTCCGGCGGTGAAAGCCAGCGCATCCGACTTGCGTCGCAGATCGGCTCCGGTCTGACCGGCGTTCTTTACGTTCTGGACGAGCCCTCTATCGGCTTGCACCAGCGCGATAATGCTCGTTTGCTGGAAACGCTGAAGCATCTGCGCGATATCGGCAATACCGTGATCGTTGTCGAACATGACGAGGACGCCATTCTGACGGCAGACTACGTGGTCGATATTGGCCCGGCTGCCGGCATCCACGGTGGCCAGGTTATCGCCGAGGGTACGCCGCAAGAGGTTATGGCCAATCCGAACTCGCTGACGGGCAAGTATCTGTCGGGCGAAATGGGCGTTCCTGTTCCTGCCGAACGGCGCAAGCCGAAGAAGGGCAAGGAGATAAAGGTCGTCGGCGCACGCGGCAACAATCTGAAAAATGTCACGGCGTCGGTTCCGCTCGGCGTTTTCACAGCCGTCACAGGCGTATCGGGTGGCGGCAAGTCCACTTTCCTGATCGAAACGCTTTACAAATCCGCTGCCCGCCGCGTCATGGGCGCGCGCGAGATTCCGGCGGAACACGATCGCATCGATGGCTTCGAGTTTATCGACAAGGTCATCGACATCGACCAGTCTCCGATCGGTCGTACACCTCGCTCCAACCCCGCTACCTACACCGGCGCTTTCACGCCTATCCGTGACTGGTTCGCCGGTCTGCCTGAGGCGAAAGCCCGTGGCTATGCGCCGGGTCGCTTCTCCTTCAACGTCAAAGGCGGTCGCTGCGAAGCGTGCCAGGGCGATGGCGTGATCAAGATCGAGATGCACTTCCTGCCGGATGTCTACGTCACCTGCGATGTCTGCCACGGTAAACGCTATAATCGCGAAACACTCGACGTAACCTTTAAGGGCAAATCTATCGCCGATGTGCTTGATATGACGGTGGAGGAAGGCGTCGATTTCTTCGCCGCCGTGCCCGCCGTGCGTGACAAGTTGCAATCGCTCTTCGATGTCGGTCTCGGCTATATCAAGGTTGGCCAGCAGGCCAACACGCTATCAGGCGGTGAAGCCCAGCGCGTCAAGCTTGCCAAGGAGCTGTCGAAACGCTCGACAGGCCGGACACTCTATATCCTCGATGAACCGACGACCGGCTTGCATTTCCACGACGTGAAGAAGCTTTTGGAAATGCTGCATGAGCTTGTCAATCAGGGTAATTCCGTCGTCGTGATCGAGCATAATCTCGAGGTCATCAAAACCGCGGACTACATCATCGATATCGGTCCGGAAGGCGGTACCGGTGGCGGCGAGGTCGTGGCAGCCGGAACGCCTGAGCAGATCGTCAAGGAGAAGCGCTCCTACACCGGCCAGTTCCTGAAAGAGCTGCTGGAGCGCCATCCGGAAAAGAATATTCAGGCGGCGGAGTGATCCGCCCCCTTCACATGGCAATTTCGCGTTGATTGGAGAGACGGATGAGCAAGTCGGGAACGATCCGCGCCGGTATCGGCGGCTGGACCTTCGAGCCTTGGGAAGGCACGTTCTATCCTGAGAAGCTCACCAAGAAGCGCCAGTTGGAATATGCAGGCTCCAAGTTGAAGGCGATCGAGGTGAACGGCACCTATTATGGCAGCCAGAAACCCGCGACCTTCGCCAAATGGGCGTCCGAAGTGCCGGATGGTTTCATTTTCTCGCTGAAGGCCAGCCGCTTCGTCACAAACCGTAAGGTTTTGGCCGAAGCGGAAGAATCGATGACGAAGTTTCTGACGCAGGGGCTGACGGAGCTTGGCGATCATCTTGGCCCGATCCTCTGGCAATTTGCGCCGACCAAAAAATTCGAGCCTGACGACTTTGCCGCTTTCCTCGCCTTGTTGCCGGAAAAGCAGGATGGGTTACGATTGCAGCATGTCGTTGAGGTGCGCAATGACAGCTTCCAGGTACCGGAATTCATCGAGCTTCTGGCAAAGCATAACGTCGCGGTGGTCTGCGCCGATCATCACGACTATCCGATGCTGCCGGATGTGACGGCGGATTTCGTCTATTGCCGTCTGCAAAAGGGCGAGGACGATATCGAGACCTGCTATCCGGAAAAAGACGTGAAGGCGTGGAGCGAGCGCCTTAAGACCTATGCATCTGGCGGCGCGCCCGATGATCTTCCGATGATAGCGCCCGACCGAAAAGCCAAGAAGACGCCGCGCGATGTTTTTGCGTTCTTCATTACCGGCGGCAAGGTCAACGCGCCGAACGGTGCTCAGTTGCTGCAGACCCTCGTCTGACCCTACTCTAGATCACGTGTCGATGGCCACCGGCGCTCGATCGAAGTCGATTGCATCAAAAGCAGCGGCAATGACTTCGGACCCAGCGCCGGGCTTCGTCGCGTCGCTGGAGAGGATTTGCCGGAAGCGCCGTGCGCCTGGCAATCCCTGAAACAGACCGACCATATGGCGGGTGACGTGGTTCAGCCGTCCGCCCTTGGCGATATAGTCGTCCGCATAGACCATCATCGCGTCGCGCAAGCCGCCGGTGTCGAGATCGCGAGGCGGCTCGCCATAGATCCGGTGATCCACATCCGCAAGAATCGAGGTGTTGTGGTAGGCAGCCCGCCCGAGCATCACGCCATCCATGTGTTTCAGATGCTCTTCCGCCTGATCGAGATCGGTTATGCCGCCATTGATTCCAATGAAAAGATCGGGAAACTGCTTCTTCATACGATAGGCCAATTGGTAATCCAGCGGCGGTACTTCGCGGTTCTCTTTGGGCGAAAGTCCCTGGAGCCATGCCTTTCGAGCGTGGATCCAGATCGCGTCGGCACCTATGGCAACCATCCGTGCAATGAAATCTGGAAGCACCGCTTCCGGCTCCTGATCATCCACGCCTATACGGCATTTGACCGTAACAGGCACCGTAGCCACAGCCTTCATCGCCTCGACACAAGCCGCAACAGTTTCAGGCTCGCGCATCAGGCACGCGCCAAAGGTCCCGGATTGAACGCGGTCCGAAGGGCAGCCAACATTGAGATTGATCTCGTCGTAGCCATAATCGGCGGCAATCCTAACGGCCTCGGCAAGCTTGCCGGGATCGGAACCACCAAGTTGCAGCGCCACCGGATGCTCCTGGGGATGATAGTCCAGAAGCTTGTCGCGCTTGCCATGGATGATGGCATCGGCCACGATCATCTCCGTATAAAGCAGCGCATGCTGCGAGAGCTGACGATGGAGGAAGCGGCAACGCGTATCCGTCCAGTCGATCATCGGTGCGACTGCGAAGACTTTCCCACGCGCGTAGTGCGAAGCGCCGTCCATGTGTTGAGAAGTCGTCATCATAATCGTCCGCCAATCCCTGCTTGCCGTCTCTCCGCTGCTGGACACAAAGATGTCGCCGCTTCGGAAGGATGGCGTTTTGCGTCCATATAGGCCGGAATGGCTGCGCGTTCCACCCGCCGGCTTTTCAAAAATACTATGTGCGCAGCGCAACCTTCAACCACAAGCATGTTTCGGGGGCCGTTGTCCAAAGATAGCGGGAGATGTTGATGAGTGAAAAGACCGAAGAGAAATCTCTCTACTGGACCATTGTCGGCGCAGACAGCAACACCAATGCGGGGCTTGGTCGGCTTCTGAGCGTGATCTTAGCCTTCAACATCGTGGGTGGTTGTCTGGTCTGGCTTCTGTCTTAACCGTAAGAGACCCGAAAGAATGGGCTGGAAATCGACGCAGAATTGCGGGACAACACCACTCCCAAGAAGGAGTGCATCATGTCCGCAACAGTTATCCCCGCCCACCAACCATTCTTGCTTCCCGTCGAAGGCACCAGTGAAACCTTCCCCGTGCGGCGTGTCTATTGCGTTGGGCGCAACTATGCGGATCATGCGATCGAGATGGGGCACGATCCATCGCGCGAGCCGCCCTTCTTCTTCCAGAAAAACCCGGACAATTTGCTGCCCGCCGGCAATGACTTTCCCTATCCGGATCTGTCGTCCAACGTTCATTATGAAGTCGAATGTGTCGTCGCGCTGAAAAGCGGCGGCTCGAATATTCCTGTCGAAGACGCACTCGAGCATGTCTGGGGCTATGGTGTCGGCATCGATATGACGCGGCGCGATATGCAGGATACGCTGAAGAAAATGGGCCGCTCCTGGGAAGGCGCCAAAGCCTTCGAATTTTCCGCACCGGTCTCTCCGCTCGTTCCGGCCTCGAAAATTGGACACCCAGACAAAGGCGCTGTCTGGCTGGACGTGAATGGCACACGCAAGCAATCCGGCGATCTCGATCAGATGATCTGGAAGACGGCGGAAATTATCGCCGAACTGTCAAAAGTCTTCACGCTGGCCGCAGGCGATATCATCATGACCGGAACGCCGGCAGGTGTGGGTCCGATTGTCAAAGGCGACACGATGGAGTGTGGCGTCGATGGCGTTGGCACTTTTACCGTCAAAGTGGTTTAAGCGACCAGGAAAGACAGCGGAGAAACGCCTATGCCAATCTATCGCCTGGGAACGAGAGTGCCGAACCTGCCAGCACCGGAGCGATACTGGATCGCCCCGGATGCCAACGTCATCGGCTCTGTTACGCTGGGTGAGGATGTCGGCATTTGGTTTGGCGCAACTCTGCGTGGTGATAATGAGCCTATGACCGTCGGTCGGGGCACGAATATCCAGGAAGGCGTCATGGTCCACAGCGATCCCGGCTTCCCAGCCTCGATCGGCGAGAACTGCACTATCGGTCATCACGCCATCATTCATGGCTGCACGATCGGTGACAACTCGTTGATCGGCATGGGTGCCACAATCCTGAATGGCGCAAGAATCGGGAAGAACTGCCTCGTCGGCGCCAATGCGCTCGTCACAGAAGGTAAGGAGTTCCCCGACAATTCACTTATTGTCGGCTCCCCTGCCCGCGCCGTCCGGACCTTGGATGAAAAGGCAGCAGAGGGCATTAGAAGGTCAGCGGAAAAATACGTGACGAACTGGAAGCGCTTTGCCGAAGAACTGAAGCCGGTTTAGGCTGTCTGGAGCGTCAAACATTGCGCTTTTGCGACTACGCCGCGCAGGCCTCGCAGAGCCCGCGGATCTCGATCGTCGTTTTCTCCGCCTTGAACTTTTGTCCCTTGACCCAATCTCCCAGCCGATGATCGATCTCGTGATCATGGAACTCGGTTACCTGGCCGCAGGCATTGCAGATGGCAAACGCTACCGTGCCATGATGATGGGTGCAGCAGTCCGCGCTCGTATGAGAGCAGGCCACGAAAGCATTCAGACTTTCCAGCCGATGCACCAAACCGAATTCGATCAGCTTTTCCAATGCCCGGTAGACCTGCAAAGGTGCGCGAAACCCGCTGTCTCTCAGCTTGTCGAGAATGACATAGGCGCTGAGCGGCGCCTGCGAGCGCGACAGCGCATCATAAACTAGGGACTGGTTGCGCGTCAGATTCTTCGCATTCGTATTCATATTCATCAGTTCACTCCCTGCTCGGCACTGCGCGACCGTCCCGGCACAGGCAAAAGACTCAAGACGAAAAGCAAGACGGCGGCGACGACAATCGACGGGCCGGACGGCGTGTCATATTGCAGCGATCCCATCAGTCCGCCGATGACGGCGACGGCACCGATGAGCGACGCCAGCACCGCCATGATTTCCGGTGTCGACGAGAAGCGTCTGGCCGTTGCTGCTGGAATGATCAGCAGCGATGTGATCAGCATGATGCCGACGATCTTCATGGCGATGGCAATGACGAGCGCCATCAGCAACATGAAGAGAAGCTTGGATCGTTCCGGCCGCAATCCCTCGGCCTCAGCGAGCTCTGCATTCACCGTAGAAGCCAGAAGCGGCTTCCACAGATAGACGATAGCCGCCAGTACGAGGACGCCGCCGCCCCAGACCATCTGAATGTCCGTTAGTGAAACGGCAAGAATATCGCCGAACAGGAAAGCAACGAGATCGATCCGCACCCAGGTCATAAAGGCGACGATGACGAGGCCGAAAGCAAGTGCGGAATGGGACAGAATACCGAGCAGCGCATCGGCAGATAGAGCCTGACGCCGTTGCAACAGGAGCAAAAGCAGAGATACAGCTGAAGCGACGAGAAAAACGCTGACGATAAGGTTCAGTTGAAACAACAGCGAGAGCGCCACGCCCAAGAGCGCCGAATGCGCCATCGTATCGCCGAAATAGGCCATGCGCCGCCACACCACGAAACAGCCAAGCGGCCCAGCCGTCAGCGCGACACCAACCCCGGCGAAGATGGCACGGATGAAGAAGTCGTCAAACATGTTTCACTCCGGGCGCAGGCGCATGGTGGTCCGATTCATGATGATGCCCGCAGCCGCAAGCATCCTCATCGTTGTGCTGATGGTCATGTGAGTGGGAGTGTGGATGACCATGGTCGTGATCGTGATGATGCCCATCGTTTGGATGGCAATGGTCCGTCACTGAACCATCGGAATGCATCACACGTCCGTCCGGCAGATGCGTGTGATCATGGTGGTGACTATAGACTGCCAGTCCCTTGGCAACTGCTCCGCCGAAGAGACGCATATATTCCGGGCTCTGGCTGACGGCCTGCGGCGTGCCGCGACAGCAGACATGACCGTTCAGGCAAATGACCGTGTCGGTTTCCGCCATCACCACGTGCAGATCATGCGATATCAGCAGGATACCGCAGCCGGTAGAATTGCGGATGGTCTTGATAAGATCGTAGAGAGCGATTTCACCAGAAAAGTCTACGCCCTGCACAGGCTCATCCAAGACCAGCAAATCGGGCTTTCGGGCAATGGCACGCGCCAGTAGCGCCCGCTGGAACTCACCTCCTGACAGATGCTGAACCTCCGCCTTGGCGAGATGTGCGATCCCTGTGGCATTCAACGCAGCATCGATCTCCCTTGCGGGCAGAGCGCCGGTCAGCGTCATCAGCCGCCAGACGGTCAAAGGCATCGTCCAGTCGACAGAAAGCTTTTGCGGTACATAACCGACCCTAAGGCCAGCCAGGCGCTCAACCTTTCCCTCATCCGGCTTCATCACGCCAATCGCCATCTTGGCGCTGGTGGACTTGCCCGATCCGTTCGGTCCGATAAGCGTAACGATCTCGCCGCGACGAACAGAAAAATCTACGCCGCGCACCAGCCAGCGCCCGCTACGCCTCACACCTGCACTGGACAGGGAGACGAGATTTCCGTCGGTTTTGGCCGGAGAATGAAGCATGGGATTTTCCGATTGCAGCTGTTGCACATGGCTATGGCATACGTTATAGCGTTACGCAACTTATGTAATAACATTACATTTCGATACAAGTGGAGCATACCGCATGAAGTCACTCGCCGCCCTCCTTCTCGCCTCTGCCGCCATGATTGGCACGTCCGATGCCATGGCCGCGCCAAATGTGGTCGTGTCGATCAAGCCGATCCATTCGCTTGTGGCAGCCATCATGGAAGGCGTTGCAGAGCCGCAGGTCGTTGTCGACGGTGGAGCATCCCCTCATACCTATAGCCTCAAGCCGTCCAACGCCAAAGCCTTGGAAAATGCCGACGTGGTCTTCTGGGTTGGCGACGGGCTGGAGAAATTTCTCCAAAAGCCGCTGGAATCGCTGGCCGGCAAAGCAACCGTCGTTGAACTGGATGATGCCCCTGGTATCGAAAGGCTGAAATTCCGCGAAGGCGGCCCCTTTGAGGCCCATGACCATGGTGAACATGAAGGTCATGACCACGCTGAGGCGGAAGGTCATGACCATGCCCATGAGGGCGAAGCCAAGCATGACCATGAAGGACATGATGATGATGGTCACGATCATGCGCACGAAGGCGAGAAAGGCCACGATCACGCGCATGAGGGTGAGCACGAACATGCCCATGAGGACGGACACGACCACGGCGAATACGACATGCATCTGTGGCTGGATCCTGCCAATGCAAAGGCCATGGCGACCGAGATCGAAAAGACGCTAATGACTGCCGATCCAGCCAACGCCAAGGCCTATCAGGAAAACACCAAGAAACTGGTCGACAACCTTGACGCGCTCGACAAGGAACTCGCGGCGACCATCGCGCCGATCAAGGACAAACCCTTCATCGTTTTCCACGATGCCTATCAGTATTTCGAACACCGTTACGGCGTGAAGACCGCAGGTTCCATTACCGTCAGCCCTGAAAACATGCCGGGCGCCGATCGCATCAAACAGATCCAGGCGAAGGTCAAGGAACTCAATGCAACTTGCGTCTTTGCCGAGCCGCAATTCGAGCCGAAGCTGGTGAACGTCGTCATCGAAGGCACCAGTGCCAAATCCGGCACGTTGGATCCTGAAGCTGGCACACTAGAAGCCGGACCGGATCTCTATTTCAAACTGATGCGCGGCATAGCCAGCTCGCTGAAAAACTGCCTGTCCTGATCGGACGCGCACAGAAGGGCGGCACTGACCGCCCTTCTTTAGAGCTTTACATGTAATGTTATAACAAATGAGGTTTCTATGAAGAAGAAGCTGCCTGTCACAGTTCTGTCCGGCTTCCTCGGAGCTGGCAAAACCACCCTCCTCAATCACATCCTCGGCAATCGTGAAGGCTTGCGCGTTGCGGTCATCGTTAACGATATGAGCGAGGTCAACATTGACGCGGCCCTGATCCGCGATGGTGGGGCAAATCTCTCCCGCACGCAGGAGCAACTGGTCGAAATGACCAATGGCTGCATCTGTTGTACGCTGAGAGACGACCTGCTGAACGAGGTCAGACAATTGGCTGAGCAAAGCCGTTTCGATTACCTGCTGATCGAGTCCACCGGCATTGCCGAGCCTCTGCCCGTTGCGGCGACATTCGACTTCCGCGATGAAAATGGCGAGAGCCTCTCGGACATCGCACAGTTGGATACGATGGTGACAGTGGTCGACTGTGCCAATCTTCTGAAGAATTACGGTTCGGCAGATTTTCTCGCTGATCGCGGCGAAACGGCGGGCGATGGCGACAACCGCACACTGGTCGATCTCCTTGTCGAACAGATTGAATTCGCCAATGTCGTGGTTCTGAACAAGGTTTCCGCGGCAAGCCCTGAAGAACTGGATGCTGCCCGCAAGATCGTCGTCGGACTGAATCCTGATGCTCGTCTCATTGAGGCGGATTTTGGCAAGGTAAAGTTGGCGGACGTACTCGGCACCGGTCTGTTCAATTTCGCCAAGGCGGAAACACACCCGCTCTGGTTTAAGGAACTCCACGGCTTCAAAGGCCACATACCGGAAACGGAAGAATACGGCATCCGCTCCTTTGTTTACCGTGCCAAGCGTCCCTTCGATCCGGCCCGCTTCCACGCCTTCATCAACCGCGACTGGCCTGGTGTGATCCGCGCCAAGGGTTTCTTCTGGCTAGCCACTCGGCCAAACCATGTCGGCGAAATTAGCCAGGCAGGCGCCTTGGTGAAAACCGGCAAGATGGGGTTGTGGTGGTCTTCCGTGCCAAAGACGCGCTGGCCGGATGATCCGGGCTTCGAAAAGATGCTGGCGCCTTACATGGACAAGGTCTGGGGAGATCGGCGTCAGGAGATCGTTTTTATCGGCGCTGACCCGATGAGCGAAGCTGCTCTACGCAGGGAACTTGACGCCTGCCTGATAGAAGCCGAGCGCTTCACGCCGGAAAACTGGCAGTCGATGAAAGACCCGTTCCCGGATTGGAACAAACAGGCCGCGTGATTGATCGCATAGAAGCGGGCGCTCGATGCGCCCGCTCCCATATTCTTCACAGTTTACCGGGCTGCGGCGAGCCCGATGATCAGGCCGCTTACTGCGTTGATCAGTAGGAACTGGTTGTCGACGCGCACCCAGCGCTCATTGCGGCGCGGCTCTCTCAGGTGATAGCGGCGATATTCACGACGGTCGACGAAGTGACGTCGATGGGCAGGCGTCAAGCGCTGACCGCGGTCCCAGCGATGCTTCTTGATGATCACCTTCTTGGTCGTGACAGTCCGTTCGTGAACCCCACGGCGATCATGCCCGTAGTCATGGCGACCCTGCGCCTGGGCCATCGGCGCTGCGAGAATTGTCGCAGCCAGAAAAACGGTGACGAGCTTTTTCATGGGTGTTTCCTTTCCTGTTCTGACGGGATGACCCTACCGCGCCGAGGATGAATGGAAACTGAAGCGCAAAATTACAATATCGTAACGTTGACTGAGACTTAGAGGATGAAATTAAAGTTCACGATCTCTAATGTGACGAGCAAATAGTCGATTGGCCGCTCGGGCCAAGATGCCCGAGCGGCGGGTTGGCGTTACTTTTTGAGTTCTGCAGATTTGGCCCAGAGGTTGATATCCGCATCGCGAGCATAGCGATCGATTTCAGCCAGTTCAGCCGCAGTGAAGTCCGGCTTGTCCAGCGCCTTGACGCAATCTTCCACCTGTTCGGGCCGGCTCGCACCTATCAGTGCAGAGGTAATGCGACCGCCGCGCAGCACCCAGGCAATTGCCATCTGCGCCAGTGTCTGTCCGCGTTTCTCAGCAATGGCATTCAGCCCCCGGATATTTTCGATATTACGCTCATTGAGGAAGGCTGGATTGAGCGACTTGCCTTGGCTTGCGCGGCTTGTATCCGGCACGCCGCCCAGATACTTGGTGGTCAACATGCCCTGTGCCAGCGGAGAGAAGACGATGGAGCCGATTCCCAGATCGTCCAGCGTATCGACAAGGCCGTCCTCCTCAATCCAGCGGTTGATCATCGAATAGCTCGGCTGATGGATGATGCAAGGCGTACCGAGATCCTTCAAGATCGCGGCTGCCTCGCGCGTACGCTGCGAGTTATAGGACGAGATGCCGACATAAAGCGCTCTGCCTGAACGCACGATGTGATCCAGCGCGCCGCAGGTCTCTTCAAGCGGCGTGTCTGGATCGAAACGGTGGGAATAGAAAATATCGACATAGTCGAGCCCCATGCGCTTCAGGCTCTGGTCACAGGACGAGATCAAGTATTTGCGGCTGCCCCATTCGCCATAGGGACCCGGCCACATGTTGTAGCCTGCCTTGGAGGATATTATCAGTTCATCACGATAACCGGCAAAATCGGTCCTGAGGATTTCGCCGAAGGCGCTTTCAGCACTTCCCGGAGGCGGGCCGTAATTATTGGCGAGATCGAAGTGGGTGATGCCGAGATCGAAAGCCTTGCGGCAAATATCCTGCTTCGTTTTGTGAGAAAAATCGTTCCCGAAATTATGCCAAAGACCAAGCGAGATGGCTGGAAGCTTAAGGCCGGTGCGGCCGCAATGATTATACTTCATGGATGCGTAACGGTTTT
This sequence comes from Rhizobium sp. 22-785-1, assembly GCF_053521965.1. Taxonomy (NCBI): domain Bacteria; kingdom Pseudomonadati; phylum Pseudomonadota; class Alphaproteobacteria; order Hyphomicrobiales; family Rhizobiaceae; genus Rhizobium; species Rhizobium sp. 22-785-1. The sequence goes on from NZ_JBNWDI010000001.1 coordinate 274,800, forward strand.
CAGCCGGTTGCCAGGCCATGTCTTTCCTCCCTTTTTGGAATGATGATCCACCGCAGACGCAGCGGTTTCTGCTGATGTGAGATTAGAAGATCACGCGCTGCCTTCAAGCCTGCGATTGCGACGTATACAGATCGAAAACCTTGAACGCCGGCTTGCCGGTCTGCGCCTTGTCGCTTGGTGAAAAGACGATACGGCGTCTCTCTCCCGCTGCAAGATCAAAAAGATTGTCCGAATAGCGCCCGGCAACATCGGCTTCCAGCATGACGAAGAGCGCTAGGCCTTCTGCCAATATCTCAACCTCTACGTCTCCATTGTCCAGCGTGCTGACCTGATGGGTAAGAACCGATGGTCGAAGATCGAGCGCCTTGTAAGTCTCGCGGACATGGTGCCCCTCACCCATCATGCCATTGGAGGCGATGAAATTCCAGGAAAGCAGCGCGCCAGCCGGAAGCTGGTGCAGATCGATTTCGGTCAATAGCGCGGCGGCATCCGGTCCGCAGGTACCGCTGGCGGATTTCAGCGGAATGCGAACGCCGTCAAGCGCCAGCGCGAAGATGTTCATATCGATTTCGACATCATCCGGCGTGTCGTTCACCATGGAGAAGCGGACGGTTTTTCCGTCTTCAGACGGAATGGCGCAGACAGAAACCGGCTGGAAGAAGCGTCGCGCCGCATAATGCAGAGCCTTCCAATTGCCGCCGTAATCGAGGCTCGACCACGAGGCAACGGGCCATGTGTCATTGAGCTGCCAATAAAGCGTACCCATGCAATGGGGTTTGAGCGAGCGCCAATATTCCACGGCCGTCTTGATGGCGAGCGCCTGCTGGACCTGGCTGACATAGACGAAATTCTCAAAATCCTTTGGGAAGCGGAAATAGCGGAACATCGTTCCCGCGATCCGCTCGTTTCCACCCGCATTCTTCTGGTGAAGCTCGATCACCGGTGAGGCGATGTTCATGTCCTTGTTGTCTGCATAGGTGCGGATCACAGGCATGGATGTGTAGGACTGGAAGCCAAATTCGGAGCAGAAACGCGGCTTGACCGTTCGATAGTCATCGAAGGACTTGTTCTCGTGCCAGACGGACCAATAGTGCATATCGCCAGATCCATCCGCATGCCATGCGTCGCCATAATCCAGATAGCCAGACGCAGGACTTGACGGCCACCAGATAGCAGAAGGTGCCGCCTTCTTCAGTGCCTTCTCGATTGTGCGGTTGAGGCGATCGTAAGCGACGAGATAGCGGTCGCGATTGTTGCGCGACTCTTCAAACCAGTTCAGCGCCCCCACCAGTTCATTGTCGCCGCACCAGAGCACGATCGAGGGATGAGATGAAAGACGCTTCACCTGATAGTCGACCTCGACCTCGACATTGTCGAGGAAATCTTCGGTGCAGGGATAAAGATTGCAGGCGAACATGAAGTCTTGCCAGACCATGAGGCCGAGCCGGTCGCAAAGATCGTAGAACCAGTCGGGCTCATAGAAGCCGCCACCCCAGACGCGGATCATATTCATGTTGGCTTGCACCGCCGATAGAAGCAAATCGTTCGTTTTTTCCTGGTTCGAGAGCGAAAACAGAGCATCCGACGGTATCCAGTTCGCGCCTCGGCAAAAGATTTCCCGACCATTGACGCGAAGCGCAAAACGGCTCCCCGCTTCGTCTTCGTCTGTCAGAAGTTCAACGGTGCGAAGGCCGATCTGGCGCTTCAAAGTCTCGTCCGGCAGGTCGATGGTCAGCGTATAAAGCGCCTGCTCGCCACTGCCTGCCGGCCACCAAAGTTTTGGATTTTCGATGAAAAACACATGCCGGATAACCGTATCACCGGCGTGGACGCCACAATCCAGTCGCAGCCGCTCAGCGCCAAGCGAAAGATGCAAAGGCAAGCTTGCAGGCTGCTTGGCATGAAGCGTGACTTCCACATGCAGTTCTACGCCACCATCCTTGTGATTCTGAGTGGTGGTGACATGCTCGATGCGTGCCGTCTCAAGCCGGCGCAGCATCACATTTCCATAAAGGCCGAGCGGCGCGATGGCGATGTTCCAGTCCCATCCGAAGTGGCACTGCGGTTTGCGTAAGAGGTTGCCGTTGGGGATGGGCGAATTACCGGGATGATACGGCACATAGAACGGCTGCGCCGCTTGCCTGTCAGCACCCGCCTTGATGCTGGAATGAAAATGGATACGAATGACGTTTTCACCCGGCTGAAGCGCTCTCGACACATCCGGTCGGTAGCGGCGAAAGCAGTTGTCGGCAGACAGCACCGGAATGTCATTGACGAAGACGACCGCAACAGTGTCCAGATTATCTATATCGAGATACCAGTCGGCATCGACTTCATCGACTGTGAAACGACGTTCGATGATCCAGTCGCGATACGCGACCCACTGCACATCGTTCTCGTTGCGACCGAAGTAGGGGTCGGGAATGACAGACGCCGCCCGCAAAGCCGAATGAACGTCGCCCGGGATTGTCATAATCGTTGAGTGATCGCCCTCGGCTGATGTCAACTGCCACTGGCCGGAGAGATCGATCACCATATCGTTTGGGTAGGTTGATGCCATTTCCAAATGCCCTGCTCTTCCCGCAACAGCTAAAAACGTCGCGACTCCATCCACTATCAGAACTGCGAAAACACGCTGATATAACTCATCCGACATCACGAAAGATCATGTCGGAATTCCTCCAGACGGAAACGTTATCGTAAAAAACCAAAAGCGTCACCTCAGAAACGGGATATCGATGATAGCGTCAGACTAACCTTAGAGATGAAACGATGACACTTTTTATTTTCATACTGTTGAGAGATAATTCTCATCGCTTTTATCAAGATTGAACGGCGATCTTAACTCCGTCACCGAACGATCATGATAGCCGTTCGGATCACGCACCCCGTCACTTTTGGTGTTTCCTCTGTATCGTTTCAGGACGCTAATGTCGTAAGCCGTACCGCTTGTAATGTACGAAGCTTTGCAATGGCAGAAAACCGAACTACCATGCCTGTCCGGTTAAGGGAGATCGCAGAACATGAACGACAGAACGGACGTAAACGCAAGCGATCGCCCCCTCCCTTCGAACGAGCGCCCGACGCTGAAGACGATCGCATATATGACGGGCCTCGGCATCACTACCGTATCACGCGCTCTAAAGGACGCCCCGGATATCGGCGCGGATACCAAGGAGCGGGTGCGACGTGTCGCTCAACAGATCGGCTATCAACCCAACCGCGCAGGCGTTCGTTTGCGCACTGGCAAGACGAATGTCATTGCCTTGGTGCTAAGCGTGGACGAGGAATTGATGGGCTTCACCTCCCAGATGGTGTTCGGCATCACGGAAGTCCTGACCAACACGCCCTATCATCTCGTCGTTACGCCGCATACGCACGCGAAGGATACGATGACCCCTATCCGCTATATCCTTGAAACTGGATCGGCGGATGGTGTGATCATCTCCAAGGTTAGGCCGGAAGATCCGCGTGTGCGACTGATGACGGAGCGCAATATGCCCTTTGCGACCCACGGACGTAGCAGCATGGGCATCGAACATCCTTTCCATGACTTCGACAACGAGGCCTATGTGTACGAGGCGATGAAGCGTTTGGCCCAATGCGGCAGGAAGCGGGTTGCTATTTTGCTGCCACAGAGCCTGTTTTCGTACCACGGCTATGCCCGGAGAGGCTTTGAGCGTGGCCTCCAAGATTTCGGCCTGACAGAGTTTACCCTGCCGGGTATCAACAACGACACCCCGCTGGAACAACTGAAACAAGAAAGCTGCAAGTTGATGAGCAGTAGCGATTGCCCTGACGGACTCATTTCGATCAGCGGCAGTTCCACCATCGCGATCGTCGCGGGTATAGAAGCGAGCGGCAAGAAGATCGGCAAGGATATCGATGTCGTCTCCAAGCAGTCCGCAGAGTTCCTGAACTGGTTGCGCCCGGAAATCCATACCATGAACGAGGACATCAAACTGGCCGGTCGTGAACTCGCACGCGCTGTTTTAGCAAGAATAGAAGGCCAGCCTGCCTCGGAACTACAGACCATCAGCAAACCGGTCTGGTCGAGCAGGACCCCAAAGCTTTAAGAGAGGCGCCGGCGCCCAAAAAGGAGTCTCCGGGCGCATCGATTATTTTAATGAGTTCCGGTCGCCGAGCCGTGATGGACGGAGGGGCAAACAGCCGAAGCAAGGTCTTCGGCTGTCAAGCCTGCGCCAATCCGCTGCGCTGCCTGCCCATGCAACCAGACTGCCGCAGCGGCAGCTTCGAAGGCAGGGACCTGACGGGCAAGAAGCCCACCGCAGATGCCAGCCAAAACATCGCCAGAACCCGCGGTAGCAAGAGAAGCCGGCGCATTAGTGTTGACGGTTGCGCGGCCATCCGGTGCCGCCACAACTGTATCGGCACCTTTGTAGATGATCACGGCATGACTGGCTTTCGCAGCCGCGAGCGCCTTCTCGATCTTCCCCATCCCCCGGTCCGCATGGATAGATGGAAAAAGCCGGGCAAATTCGCCTTCGTGCGGTGTGAGTATCCGCGAACGGTCTTCCTCGGCAAAATAGGCAAACAATGTTTCCGGTTCATCCTTGAAGGCGGTAATGCCATCCGCATCCAGTACGAGCGCGCAACCTCTCAAGAGCGACACGAAAGCCCTTAACCTCGAAAGATCGCCGAAGCCCGGACCAATCACGAAGGTTGCATGGCGCTTGTCAGCCAGCCAGCCAGAAAGCGCCGCTTCGCTCTCCATAGGCGTGACCATTACGGCGGTCATGGTTGCCGCGAGAACGGACATCGCCTCCTGTGGCGCCGCAACCGTCACGATACCGGCACCGGCGCGCAAGCCAGCTATCGCCGTCATTCTCGCAGCACCTGTAGAATGAGACGGACCGGAAAAAACGGTCAGGTGTCCACGTTTGAACTTGTGCGTCTCGACATCATCCGATGTAAGCCAGTTTTCCCATAATCCCGGATGGTTCTCCCACAAAGGCGCGCAATGAGCATCGACAATCCGACGGGGGATGCCAATATCAAAAACCTCGAGACACCCGCACAACTCCCTTCCGGGCATGAGCACGTGTCCTGGCTTTTTTGCCACGAAAGTGACCGTGTGCGCCGCCTTGAAAGCAGTGCCAAGGACGATACCTCGACGTCCGCACAGGCCAGAAGGCAGATCAACCGCAATGACTGGGGTCTTCGCTTGCGTGACGGCATGAATTACGGCAGAAACGTCTGGCGGGACGTCGCGTGACAGCCCTGCGCCGAAAATCGCATCGATCACCACCTCACCATCTTGCGGTATGAACTCCACAAGCGGAAGGCAGCCTGGATCGACCTCATCGCGCCTTAAGTTCTCGTAGGCCTGCCTGGCAGCCCCTTTTAGCCTAGCACTATCGCCGAAAAGATAGACTGAGACCTTAGCGCCCGCCTCGCGCAGTGCCAGCGCGGCAACAAATCCGTCACCGCCATTGTTTCCTGTGCCACAAAGCACAGCGTAACGGACCGCCCCAGGATAGTGCTTTAATGCAGAGGCCGCGACCGCGCGCCCCGCGCGTTCCATAAGCGCGCGGACATCGATCCCGCTAGCGTCCGCGGCAGCATCGATTCCGCTCATGCGGACGGGGTCGATCAGGCGTTTGTCATCATCATTACACATGATTTGTCACTTGATCGCAAAAACTGAAGAAACGCAACCGACGCTTTTTTAGGCGGGACATTGAGATTAAAAAATACGCAAAAGCACATAAAATCATCAATAACCATTATCGAAACAGACGGAGCTAGCACGCTGAAATGTCGATTGCTTTTGGCAAATTTTCCAGATTTCGGCCTTCCGTCTAGTGTTTTCGGCCCGCACCACCGTTATCTCGCAGTGAAATGTCTTCCGCCCCGTCAATTTTCGCAGATTTTTTATCCAAACCCGCTTCCGATCTGGCACGATACGTGCATTCTTGTGGTGGAGCGGAAAGACCGCTTTAACGGGAGAAGCGGAGAGATATTTTCTCATGAAAAAGATCGAAGCGATCATTAAGCCTTTCAAGCTCGACGAAGTGAAGGAAGCCCTTCAGGAAGTCGGACTCCAGGGAATAACGGTTACGGAAGCCAAGGGCTTTGGTCGTCAAAAAGGCCATACGGAACTTTATCGTGGCGCGGAATATGTCGTCGACTTTTTGCCAAAGGTGAAGGTCGAAGTCGTGCTTGCCGATGAGAATGCGGATGCAGTGATTGAAGCGATTCGCAATGCCGCTCAGACAGGCCGCATCGGTGACGGAAAGATTTTCGTCTCGAATGTGGAAGAGGTTATCCGTATCCGTACGGGTGAAACGGGTGTTGACGCCATATAAAAAGACGAGCCGAAAAAGCTCAAGCTTCACCGGGTTGAACATTACCACTCAAGGAAAATTGCTATGACCACCGCCAATGATATCTTGAAGCAGATCAAGGACAACGACGTCAAATTCGTCGACCTTCGCTTTACAGACCCAAAGGGCAAGCTGCAGCACGTCACCATGGATATTGCCTGTGTAGACGAGGACATGTTTGCCGACGGGGTCATGTTCGACGGTTCCTCCATCGGTGGATGGAAGGCCATCAACGAGTCCGACATGGTGCTGATGCCAGACCCGGCAACTGTTCATATGGACCCGTTCTTCGCGCAGTCCACGATGGTCATCATCTGCGATATTCTAGATCCGGTTTCGGGCGAATCCTACAACCGCGACCCGCGCGGCACGGCGAAAAAGGCGGAAGCCTATCTTAAGGCATCGGGTATCGGCGACACGGTCTTTGTTGGCCCTGAGCCTGAATTCTTCGTCTTCGATGACGTGAAGTACAAGGCGGATCCTTATAACACCGGCTTCAAGCTCGACTCCTCCGAGCTGCCATCCAACGACGATACCGATTACGAAACCGGAAACCTCGGTCACCGTCCGCGCGTCAAGGGCGGCTACTTCCCCGTGCCGCCGGTCGACAGCCTCCAGGACATGCGCTCCGAGATGCTGACGGTCCTCGGCGAAATGGGCGTGGTTGTCGAAAAGCACCATCACGAAGTGGCGGCAGCGCAGCACGAACTCGGCGTCAAGTTCGACACGCTGGTCTCCAGCGCCGACAAGATGCAGATCTACAAGTACGTGGTCCACCAGGTCGCGAACGCCTACGGCAAGACGGCAACTTTCATGCCGAAGCCGATCTTCGGCGACAATGGTTCGGGCATGCACGTTCACCAGTCCATCTGGAAGGGCGGCAAGCCGACTTTCGCGGGCGATGAATATGCCGGTCTCTCCGAGACTTGCCTCTATTACATCGGCGGCATCATCAAGCATGCCAAGGCGATCAACGCCTTCACCAACCCGACGACGAACTCCTACAAGCGTCTGGTTCCGGGCTATGAGGCACCGGTTCTCTTGGCCTACTCGGCACGCAACCGCTCGGCATCCTGCCGCATTCCGTTCGGCTCCAACCCGAAGGCAAAGCGCGTCGAAGTTCGCTTCCCAGATCCTGCCCAGAACCCCTATCTTGGCTTTGCCGCTATGTTGATGGCCGGCCTCGACGGCATCAAGAACAAGATCCACCCCGGCAAGCCGATGGACAAGGATCTGTACGATCTGCCGCCAAAGGAACTGAAGAAAATCCCGACCGTTTGCGGCAGCCTGCGCGAAGCGCTTGAAAGCCTCGACAAGGACCGCAAGTTCCTCACCGCCGGTGGTGTGTTCGATGACGATCAGATCGATGCTTTCATCGAGTTGAAGATGCAGGAAGTCATGCGTTTCGAAATGACCCCGCATCCTGTCGAGTTCGACATGTACTACTCGGCCTAAAGGGTTGTGAGGCGCCCTGCGGAGTGCCTTTCTCCCTACCTGCGTCGGCTTTGTCCATTTGACGCAACCCGAACGCATAGAGGCGCCCTGCGGGGCGCCTTACGCTTTTAAGAGCAACAGCGGGGCTGATCGCCCTCCAAAAACATGCGAAAACCGGAAATGCCCAAGAGTACTGCCCCGTCCCCTCGCCTGCGTGACTGGCTGATCTTTCTGGCCGTTCCCTTCTTCTTTTCCAGCAATGTCATATTCGGCCGCGGCATCACCGGTGAGGTCTCACCCTTCACCGCAGCCTTTTTACGCTGGTCCCTCTCCGCTCTCTTGGTGCTGCCCTTCATTCTAGTGGAGTGGCGTGCGTGTATGAGCTTCATCCGCAAGAAGACCGCGCTCTGGCTGTTACTCGGCGCGCTGGGCATGGCGGTATGTGGTGGCGTGGTCTACTGGGGACTAACCATGACCTCAGCCGCTAACGGCACGCTGATCTACACCACATCGTCGCTTTTCATCATCATCTTCCAGCGCCTCTTCCAGGCAAGGCCGATCAGGCGGCTGGAGCTCATCGGGATGCTCGTTGCCTTCGCAGGCGTGGCAGAGATCGTGTTGAAGGGAGATATCTCACAACTGTGGGCGTTGAATTTCAATATCGGCGATCTCGCGATCTTAAGCGGGGCGATCGCCTTTGCGATCTATTCTCTGCTCCTGCGCGACCCCGCAGCGCGCGATCTTGCATCGCTGAGCCTCTTCGGCACAATCGCCTTCTCGGGCGCTCTTGTTCTTGCGCCGCTCGCCGGCGTCGAACTCATGAATGGCGGCCTATTCCCCTCTACCCCTATGGCTTGGGCAAAGATCGGTGGCATCATTCTATTTGCTTCGATTGCAGCCTTTTATTGCTTCACGCACACGGTCCGCGTTTTCGGACCGGTCACAGCCGGTATCACCCTTTATATGATGCCGCCCGTGTCGATCGTTCTCGCGGCCCTGTTTCTGGGAGAAAAGTTCGAACCATATCACGCCGCTGGCATTGTACTTGTAACAGGAGGCGTCGTGCTTGCGACGGCACCATTGGGCAAAACAGGCTAGTCTGGCGTAGAAGAAGCCAGCATCTTGATATTTCCGCGTGATAACCCAACTTATACTGGGAAAGGATGACATGCCATGAAACAAAGAGACGCGAAATTTACTATCGGTGAAGTCGTTCGCCACAGGGTGTTTCCGTTCCGCGGCGTGATATTCGACGTTGACCCCGAATACGCGAATACCGAGGAATGGTGGAACGCAATCCCCGCTGAAATACGCCCAGACCGTGACCAGCCATTCTATCATTTGCTTGCAGAGAATGAGGAGACGGAATACGTCGCCTACGTTTCAGAGCAAAACCTGGTTCATGACGAGAGCGACCAGCCGTTGCGCAACCCGCATATCCTTCGGATATTCGACACGGCGCCAAATGGCGAACTGAGGCCCAAATCGGCCATGACGCACTGAGCTTGTCAGTCTCAACGCCCAGACATGAAAAAACCGGCCTCATACAAAGCCGGTTTTTTTGATTCATTCAGACGGTATCAGTTGGCCGGCTTAGCCTTGGCTGCATCCTGCGCTGCTTCTAGCTTCTTGCGGGCTTCTTCAGCCTTCTTCTGCATTCCTTCCTGCAGCGAGCGCTGGCTCTCTGCAAGCTGAGACTGGCTGATCGGCTGGCCGTCATAAGCGCCGGTGAAGCCGTTCAAGGCAATCTTGATCGGGTTCGGTGCGCGACGGAAGTTGATCGACGTGAAGACAACCTCGTTGCCCTTCTTCAGGCTTGCGATCATCGCATCCGTCAACTGAACTTCGGCTGTGCATTTGTCTGGAAGGCAGACGGCGTAATCGAGCTTCTGGCCCTTGCCACCATCGATCTGCATGACAATGCCTGGCGGCAGAAGACGTGCTGTCGGAACGGAAACCTGCAGGATCTTGCGATTGACCTTACCTTCGACGCTGATGAGCCCAACAGCGGTGATCATCTGGCCGTTCTGAGCAAGAACGATATTCTGCACGACGCAAACATCATTGTCTTCCTGCTTGCTGCAAGTCTTGAACCAGCCGAGTGGCGGAGCACCTGCCGGAGCGGCAGCCTGCTGAGCCTGAGACACAGCCGGTGCAGACACCGCGCCCAGAGAAAGAACGAGAGCCGACAAGGCCGCCCGGGTGAATGTGTTTGCATTTTGCATCATAAGAGTTCCGTCTCCTGAATTTATGCGAAGCAGCGCTTAATGTGAGCGCCGCTCAACATCGCCGGTATCCGTCTGCCCGTTCCACTGTCGGTTAAATGAGGCAAATGCGTGACCCGAGTGTTTCGGCCATTCTGTTACATCCCGTTCGGCGCGATATCCAGCTTTTCTTTTACTTTTTCCTTGTATCCGACACGATTTCCATGAACGGATGGCCCTGACCGCTGTGATACGTTTCGGCGGGAATCAATACGAAACGGGCATAGTCGCACCGGTTTTAAGGACCGCGAGTTGATCGCCCGAATGCGACAGGATAGTGACATGCGAAGCCTTTTGGCCCTCATTCCCGCCCTTCTTCTTTCCGGCATGGCAATGGCTGAACCGCTTCACGGCATTTCGATGCATGGCAAACCAGCCCTGCCGGCGGACTTCAAGAATCTCCCTTACGTAAATCCAGACGTCAAGAAAGGCGGGCGCGTATCCTATGGCGTCGTCGGCACGTTCGATAGTCTCAATCCCTTTGTTCTCAAGGGCATGCGCACCACGGCGCGCGGTGTCTGGGACCCGGAATTCGGCAATCTTCTCTATGAACCCCTGATGCAGCGCTCCCATGACGAGCCCTTCACGCTCTACGGACTGCTTGCAGAAACAGCGGAGTGGGATGATGAACGCACCTATATCCAGTTCAATCTCAACCCGAAGGCGCACTGGCAGGACGGGAAACCCGTCACCCCGGAAGACGTGATCTTCAGCTTCAACCTGTTGAAGGAAAAAGGCCGGCCTCCCTACGATAGCCGTCTGAACGGTGTGGCGAAAATGCAAAAGGTAGGCGAGAGAAGCATTCGCTTTACCTTCAACGACAAGGCCAACCGCGAAACGCCGCTGATTCTCGCATCCTCCACGCCGATTCTCCCAGCGCATGCGACGGACCCCAAGACATTCGAGCAGGCAGGTCTTGGCAAGGTCGTCGGTTCAGGTCCTTACCGAATCAAAACGTTGCGTCCCGGCGAGCAGATCGTCTGGGAACGGGACAGGAATTATTGGGGTAAAGACCTTCCCGTGAAGGTCGGCTTCGACAATTACGATGAAATCAGCGTGATCTACTTCCTCCAGGTGACGACGATGTTCGAGGCTTTCAAAAAGGGCGATATCGACATCTACCCGGAGGGTGACGCCATCAACGGAACGTCCGACACATCCCATTGGGGGCAGGCCTACAATTTTCCGGCGGTTCACCGTGGCGATATCGTCAGGGACGTCTTCGAACCCGGTCTGCCGTCCGGCATGTTCGGTCTTGTTTTCAATACTCGTCGCCCGATATTTGCCGATGAGAGGGTGCGCGAGGGCCTGTCCTATGTCCTCGATTTCGAATGGATGAATCGCAACATCCTCGGCGGCGCGTTCAAACGGACCCAGAGTTTCTGGCAGAACTCGAAACTTGGCGCCTTTGGCAATGCAGCCAACGACAAGGAACTTGCGCTTCTGGGCAATGCGGCAAAACGTCTGCCGCCGGACATACTCGCTGGCACCTATCAGATGCCGGTTACGGATGGATCCGGCGCAGACCGGAACGTGTTGAAAAAGGCCGTCACTACGCTTGCAGAAGCAGGCTTCACCATAAAGGGCGGCAAGATGTTGGATAAAAACGGCACACCCCTGCGCTTCGAGATCATGACACAGAACCCCGCTCAGGAGCGGATTGCGTTGGCCTATCAGCGCTCCCTACGCCTGATCGGCGTCGATATGGCAATCAGATCGGTGGATGACGGACAGTACCAGTCGCGCTCCAACAGCTTCGACTACGACATGATCATCCGCTCATACCCATCCTCGCTTTCTCCAGGTGCAGAACAGATCAATCGCTGGGGCTCGATATCGAAAGACGCCAACGGCAGCTTCAACTATGCGGGCGTTGCCGATCCGGATATCGACCGGATGATCGAAGCGTTGTTGCAGGCCCGTGAAACAGATGATTTCGAGGTCGCGGTTCGCGCCTATGATCGCCTTTTGACAGCGGGGCATTATGTAATCCCTCTCTATTACATTGGCGCGCAATGGGTTGCCCGCTGGAAATACATCGACCGGCCGGACAAAACGCCGCTCACCGGAAACCAGAAGCAAACGTGGTGGGACGCGCGCGCGCAGTAAAAAGGTGCGCGTCTCTGCCTGATAGGTTCTCTTTTGGTAACGCCTTGTGCCGCAAGGACAGACTCTCTAGATCAGATGCATATTCAAAAGCAGGAAGGAACAGCACCATGCAGCGCATTGTCATCGACATCGTTTCGGACGTGGTTTGTCCCTGGTGCTATCTCGGCAAGGCCCGGCTCGATCTCGCCTTGGCGGAAGTGCAGGATGAGGTCAGCGTTGACGTCAACTGGCGGCCTTATCAGTTGAATCCGGATTATCCGGCGGAAGGCGTCGATCAGAAGGCCGAGTTGGAAAAGAAGCTCGGCGGCAAGGATCGCGTCGAGCAGGCGCACAAGATGCTCACCGAGCTTGGTCGCGACGTGGGCATCGCTTATGATTTCGATGCAATCAAGATCGGCCCGAACACGTTGGACGCACACAGGCTGTCGCTTTGGGCACATGCAGAAGGGCGTGAGCTTCAGGACAAGATCGTCACAGCGCTGTTCAAGGCAAATTTCGAAGAAGGCCGCAATATAGGTGATCACGCAGTACTGATCGATATTGCGGGCGCATGCGGCATGGATCGCGAGATGGTGCGTCGCCTGCTGACATCGGATGCCGACAAGGACACGATCAAGGCCGAAATTGATGCCGCACAACAGATGGGCGTTTCCGGCGTGCCGTTCTTCATCCTGGATCAAAAATATGCCGTGAGCGGCGCGCAGACGCCGGATGTGCTTGTTAATGCGCTACGGGACATTGCCAAAATGAAAGCGGAAGAGCATAGGGCGATGAACTGACCGTGAGCGTGCGAATCCGTTGATTGACCCTTCGCCGCTCCGGTTTTCCATTCATATGATTGAGCGGTGATTTCGTGTCAGACAGCAGGTTGAAGGGCATCTCGCTCGCCTTTGCCGCGTTTGCGGCCTACGCATTCAGCGATGCATGCGTCAAACTGATCGATGGGCAGCTTCCACCCGTCCAATCTGGCTTCTTCGGAGCGCTCTTTGGCCTGATGGCTCTGCCCTTCATCCGAAAAAGCAAGGATGCCTGGACGGATATCGTCAAGACGACAAATCGGTCCTTATGGCTGCTTCGTTTCTTCGCCACCGGCGCGAGCACCATTGGCAGCGTGGTCGCTTTCACCCATCTTTCCATGGCAGAAGCTTTCGCGCTGATATTTCTGCTTCCGTCCTTCGTCACGATCATGTCCGTGATCTTCCTGAAGGAACAGGTAGGTATCAAGCGCTGGTCGGCGGTCATTATCGGCTTTGCAGGCGTGCTGATCATTCTGAGGCCAGGCTTTCGCGAACTATCGATCGGCCACCTGGGTGCGATTATCGGCGGGGTTGGTGGGGCTCTGTCCATCGTCATATTCAGAGCGATCGGCCCGAGGGAAAAGAACATCTCTCTCTACGGCGCAGGCGTCCTGGGATGTCTCGCCGTATCTGGCGTCCTGATGATCCCCACTTTCACCATTCCAAATGCGGAGCAGTGGCTGATGCTGGCAGGTTACGGTTTGCTGGCAGCCTTGGCAAATGTGCTCATCATGTATGCGGCACAATATACCCCCGCAGCCGTCATCGGCCCAACGCAATATAGCCAGATGCTCTGGGCTATCCTCTTCGGCTACCTGATCTTCGGAGATCGTATCGATGGCTGGATGGTGCTGGGGATCGCGCTAATCGTCGGGTCCGGCCTGTTGACGCTAATGCGCGAGAAGCAGCGCAACGTGCCGCTCCCGAATTCGGTTGCTGCATCCGATCAGAACGTAACGACGGTTATGCTGCCGCAGGAAGAGACGAAGGCGGGCCGATGATCGGCCCGCCTGGATTTCTGGCACACTCGGTTCAAATTGATATTTTAAAGACCTGAAATTTTACGGGCGTATCAATTGCAGACGCGAACACGGTACATGTCGCCAAAACCGTCCTGACGCCACGCAATGTGGCAACGGGGATAGACGGGTTCGTAAACGACGGGTGGCGGGCCGTAATAGGTCGGCTCAGCATAAACCGGAGTGGTGTAGACAGGCCTGTCATGCGCAGCCGATAGTAAAGCGCCGCCCACGAGCGTACCGGCGATGCCAGCGGCAAAGCCGCGGCCGAAATTGTTGCGTGCTTCAGCTTGGCTGGTGGTGGCAATTGTGGTGCCCGCAATTGTCAAAGCAACCAGACCAGCGGTGACAAATCTGTTCTTCAACGTCCACATAGTCCTGCTCCTTGAATGATCCAGCACATTGTCCTGTGCTGATGAAGGACAGACTACTCCTGCTATGGCTACCGCCACATGTCCGTTTGATTAATTCCGTGTAAGGATGCGAGTTGGCGTCAGATATCTGGACGCCAACGGCGTTCAGGCGTCACGATTTCGCCAGCTCGGCAAGCTGCGTCATGATCATCGCCGCACCCGCCAACCGCTTCTCAGGCGTCGGCAGATCGCGGGTCAGGAACACGCTGTGATCGGGACGGATTTTTGCCATGGAGCCCTGCTTGCCGATATAGCCGACCAGTGCTGCCGGGTTCGGGAACTCCTTGTTGCGGAACTGCACGACAACGCCCTTCGGACCGGCATCGAGCTTCTCGACATTGGCTGTACGGCAGAGCGACTTGACGTAGACGATCTTCAACAGATGCTGCACTTCCTTCGGCAACGGACCGAAGCGGTCGATCATTTCAGCACCAAAACCGTCGATCTCATTGAGATCTGTCAACTCGCCAAGGCGGCGATAAAGACCCATGCGCAAATGCAGGTCTGGCACATAGCTTTCCGGAATCATGACGGAGGTGCCGACAGAAATTTGCGGCGACCAGCCGGTATCGACGACGTCGTCCTCGCCCTTCACTTCAGCGACCGCCTCTTCCAGCATCTGCTGGTAAAGCTCGAAGCCGACTTCCTTGATATGGCCGGATTGCTCCTCGCCAAGCAGATTGCCGGCGCCGCGAATATCGAGATCGTGGCTGGCAAGCTGGAAGCCCGCACCAAGCGTATCGAGCGACTGCAACACCTTCAGACGACGCTCAGCCATGGTCGTCAGCACCTTGTTGACCGGTAGCGTGAAGAGGGCGAAAGCGCGAACCTTCGAACGCCCGACACGACCGCGCAGCTGATAAAGCTGCGCCAGGCCGAACATGTCGGCGCGATGGACGATAAGAGTATTGGCTGTCGGCACATCGAGACCGGATTCGACGATGGTAGTGGAGAGAAGCACATCATATTTGCCGTCATAGAAGGCATTCATGATGTCTTCCAGCTCGCCCGCCGGCATCTGACCATGGGCCACCGCCACCTTCAGCTCCGGCACGTCCGATTGCAGGAAGGCATGGATATCGGCGAGATCCGCCAGACGCGGGCAGACATAGAAACTCTGGCCACCGCGGTAATGTTCTCGCATCAGCGTTTCACGGATCACCAGCGGATCGAAAGGCGAGATGAAGGTGCGCACCGCCATGCGGTCCACCGGCGGCGTGGTGATGAGCGACAGTTCACGAACACCGGTCATTGCCAGTTGCAAGGTGCGCGGGATCGGCGTCGCCGACAGCGTCAGAACGTGAACGTCGCTCTTCAGTTCTTTCAGCCGCTCCTTGTGCTTCACACCGAAATGCTGCTCTTCATCGATGATGAGGAGACCGAGATTGGCGAAGGTGATGCCCTGCCCGAGCAGCGCATGCGTTCCGACGACGATATCGGTCTTGCCTTCGGCCACTTCCTTCTTGACGAGATTGAGTTCCTTGGCGCCCACGAGGCGCGAAGCCTGCTGCACACGGATCGGCAACCCTCTGAAACGCTCGGAGAAGGTGCGGAAATGCTGGCGTGCCAGAAGCGTGGTCGGCACCACGACGGCCACCTGCACGCCGTTCATTGCCGCAAGGAAAGCGGCGCGCAGCGCCACTTCCGTTTTGCCGAAGCCGACGTCTCCGCAGATCAGGCGGTCCATCGGACGACCGGCGCCCAGATCATCGCGGATCGAGTCGATCGCATTCATCTGATCTTCGGTTTCATCGTAAGGGAAGCGTGCCGCGAACTCGTCATAGAGACCGTCGGGTGCCGTCAAGACTGGAGCCTGGCGTATCAGGCGGGCAGCTGCGATGCGGATCAGATCGCCTGCCATATCGAGTAGGCGCTTCTTGAGCTTCGCCTTGCGCATCTGCCATGCGCCGCCGCCAAGCTTGTCGAGCTGCGCTTCCGCGGCATCCGATCCGTAGCGGGAGAGAAGATCGATATTTTCGACGGGCAGGAAAAGCTTCGCATCATCGGCATAGTGCAGTTCGAGGCAGTCGCGCGGCGCACCGGCAGCCTCGATGGTGCGCAGTCCGACGAAACGGCCGATACCGTGTTCGGCATGAACGACCAGCGACCCTTCATCCAGCCCGGCAACTTCCGAGATGAAATCGGCGCCGCGCTTGCGGCGCTTGGAGCGGCGCACCATACGGTCGCCAAGAATATCCTGCTCGCCGATAACAGCGAGATTGCTTGCCCCGTAGCTCGTCTCGAAGCCAGCCTCAAGGCTGAGAACGGCGGAGGCCGCCTCCCCCTTGCCGAGCTTCTCCACCTCTCTCAACGAAGCGATCGGCTTGATCTTTTCCAGCCCATGCTCGTTCAGAACCTGCATCAGGCGGTCGAGCGATCCTTCCGACCAGCCGGTAATCAGCACCTTCCAGCCTTTCGAGCGCCGCTCGGCAATGTGCTTGACCGCGAGATCGAAGACATTGACCCGGTCTTCGCTACCACCTTCAGCAGCCGGCTTCGCCCAACGGGGCCCAACATGCGCATCGAGCGTTGCAACCGGCCTGTCGTTGGTGTCCTGCTCGTTGAACGGCGTCAGGCGCACGGCATTGACCGCGTTCAACGCCTCATCGAAGCCCTTGCCGCCAATATAGAGTTGGCTGGGTGATACCGGCTTGTAGGGTGCGCCTTGCGTCGCGCCCTTGGTCTGGCCGGAATTGCGCCGCGCCTCGAAATAGTCATGCACCAGCTTGGAGCGCTCGACGGCGGCCTCGCGGGCGGTATGATCGGTGACGATGCGAAAGCCCTGGAGGTAGTCGAAGGCGGTTTCCAGCTTTTCGTAAAAAAGCGGCAACCAGTGCTCCATGCCCGCATAGCGGCGGCCCTCGGAGACGGCCTGATAGAGCGAATCGTCTCGCGTCGCGGCACCGAAGAGCGACAGGTAGTTCTTGCGAAAGCGGCTGATCGTATCGGGCGTCAGCGTCACTTCGCTCATCGGGTTGAGATCGAGCGACCGGGCCTGACCGATGGTGCGCTGGCTGGCAGGATCGAAGGTGCGGATGCTCTCCAGCGTATCCCCGAAGAAATCGAGACGCACCGGCTCTTCCGTGCCGGGGACGAAGACATCGAGAATGCCACCGCGCACGGCAAACTCGCCGACTTCCCGCACCGTCGCCACGCGATCAAAGCCGTTACGCTCGAGGCGCGCGGCGATGTCTTCCATGCGGATCTGGTTGCCCGGCTTGGCGGAAAAGGCCAGACTCTCGATAATGTCGCGCGGCGCCATCTTTTGCAGCATGGCGTTGACGGTGACGAGAACGATGGCCGGATGCGGCTTCTTCTGATGCTGGATCAGCCCCGACAGCGCCGCAAGCCTGCGCGCAGAGGTGTCCGCGCTCGGTGACACGCGGTCATAGGGAAGGCAGTCCCAGGCGGGTAGTGTCAGCACCGGCATTTCCGGCGCAACGAAGCCCAGGATCTGCTCGAGATCGGCAATACGGTGCCCGTCCGATATGACATAGGCGACGGATGTTCCTGCCCGCGCCATATCCGCCAGGAGAAGCGCCTCCATTCCGGATGGCACATTTCCAATGGTCAGCGGCGTATCGGCCGATGCCACCAGCTTCACATCAATCCCGGCGATCATAAATCAGGCTTTCGTTGTCTCGGATGTGACCGGATCGAAGTCCGGGCGATAAGAGGCGATTTTCATGAAGAGAGGTGTCTGGAATTTTTCAGGGATCGGCAGAGCGCCCGTCACCATTTTGACGAGGTCGTTATCTTCCTCGGCCATGATGACTTCCAGCTCATCGAGGTCCGCGTCCGAAAGATCGGCGATATTGTCTTCGGCGAACTGCCCCAGCACCAGGTCCATCTCGCGAATCCCGCGATGCCAGCAACGATAGAGAATCCGCCGGCGCCTCGGTTCGAGGTCGGCACTCGTGCGCACCAGTCCAGTCATCGCATTCACCTGTTTGTTGGTTTCGCATTCCTATAGAACAGGACAGGAACGCTTGGGAACCGCTATTTGTGCAAATATGCGGCATTGGGCATAAAAACTACCGGTGATAAACGCTCTTTATCCGTCTCGCACTCTTGCAATGGGCGCAGCCTTACCCGATTTTGCAGCCCATGCGCCCCGCCATCCTCGATCCCCTTTTTGCTACAGTCTCTTCGCTTGCAGGCGTTGGCCCGAAGCTTGCCGATCTCTTGGCGAAACTTCTGGGCCGGGAGAACGCCGAGGACACGCGTGTTATCGACCTTCTGTTTCATGCGCCGTCCAACATCATCGACCGGCGCAATCGTCCGGGTATCGCGCTTGCACCCCAAGGGGCTATTGTCACCATTCAGGGACGTGTCGAAAGGCATCAGCCTGCGCCCCCCGGCAATCGCTCCGCACCCTACCGCGTCTTCCTGCATGACGAGACCGGCGAACTGGCGCTGACCTTTTTCCGGGCCAGAGGCGACTGGTTATCCAAAGCGCTTCCAATCGATGAGGAGGTGATGGTCAGCGGCAAGATCGACTGGTTCAATGGCCGCGCCTCCATGGTTCACCCGGACTTCATGGTAAAGGTATCGGAGGCGGATAATCTACCGCTGGTGGAAGCCGTCTATCCGATGACGGGGGGGCTTTCGCCCAAGATACTGAAACGCGCCATCGATACGGCTTTGCAGCGCCTGCCGGTCTTTGCCGAATGGATCGACGAGACGCTTGCCACGCGCCAGAGCTTTCCGCATGTGGCGGATGCCTTCCGAGAACTGCACGATCCACGCGATGGGGCCGATATCGATCCGCAAGCCCCTGCCCGCCGCAGGCTCGCCTATGACGAGTTTCTGGCAGGCCAGCTTTCACTCACGCTCGTTCGCCAAAGACTGCGAAAGGTCGCGGGCCAGCCGATCCGCGCCAGGGGTGATTATGCCGCACGAATTTTGGCGGGTCTGCCCTTCTCGCTCACCAACAGCCAAAGTGCTGCGGTGAAGGATATTCTGACCGATATGGCGGGCGAGGACCGCATGCTTCGGCTGCTGCAGGGCGATGTCGGCGCGGGGAAGACGCTGGTGGCCCTGATGGCCATGGCGACCGCCGTTGAAGCTGGCGGTCAGGCCGTGCTGATGGCGCCGACGGAAATTCTGGCGCGCCAGCATTTCGCGACGATCTCGAAATATGCCGCGGCTGCGGGCATCTCCTGCGAGGTTCTGACCGGCAGAACCAAGGGCAAGGAGCGCCGCGAAATCGAGGAGCGCATCGCATCCGGCGAAGCGCAGATTGTTATCGGCACGCACGCTCTGTTTCAGGACAGCGTCACTTACAAAAACGTCGTTCTGGCCGTGGTGGATGAGCAGCATCGCTTTGGCGTACATCAGCGGCTGCGCCTCACCGCCAAGGGCATAACACCGCATATGCTGGTGATGACGGCAACGCCCATCCCGCGAACGCTCGTTCTCGCCGCCTTCGGTGACATGGATGTCTCCAAGTTGACGGAAAAGCCCGCAGGCCGAAAGCCCATCCAGACGGTCACCATTCCCAATGAGCGGATCGGCGATATTGTCGACAGGCTGCGAGGCGCTCTGGCCGAAGGCAAGAAAGCCTACTGGATTTGCCCGCTGGTGGAGGAATCGGAGGAATCCGATCTCATGTCGGCGGAGGAAAGACATGCGGTGCTATCGCAATCCTTGCGCGCAAATATCGGCCTCATCCATGGCCGCATGAGCGGGCCTGAAAAGGATGCCGCTATGCTGGCCTTTAAGAGTGGCGAAACGCGCCTGCTTGTGGCAACCACCGTCGTTGAGGTGGGCGTGGATGTGCCCGATGCAACGATCATGGTCATTGAGCACGCCGAACGTTTTGGCCTTGCACAGCTTCACCAGTTGCGCGGTCGTGTCGGCCGTGGCGACGAGGCCTCCACCTGCATATTGCTGTACAAGGGTCCACTCAGCGAAAACGGCAAGGCGCGGCTTTCCATCTTGCGCGACAGTGAAGACGGCTTCCTGATTGCCGAAGAGGATCTGAAGCTGCGCGGCGAAGGCGAACTTCTCGGCACGCGCCAATCCGGAACGCCGGGCTTTCGTATCGCCAGTCTCGAGGCCCATGCAGACTTGCTTGAAATCGCCCGCAAGGACGCCGCCTATATGATCGAAAAAGATGCCGAGCTCGTCAGCGAGCGCGGCAGGAACCTGAGAACCCTGCTTTACCTCCATCGCAGGGACGAAGCCATCCGCTTCCTCCACGCAGGCTGATAGACATGACAATCACACCCAATCCGCCACCGGCCTTTCAGAAGGGTTTTGCCCTTTGCTCACCTGAAAACATTCTCCAACCGAAGACATTCGCCAAGAGCGAGAAGAAAGCGATTGCCAAAGGCTTCAAGAAGCCCGGTCGCAAGCAAGCATGGGCGGACGCCCTGGAACAGGGCTGGAGCGTCAAGCTCGTCTATATGCGGCTCTTTGTGCCGGTGTTCCATTCCACTGCATCCGGCACGCAGGAATTCAACGACGTCGAAGACGACTGAGACGCATAAACAAAGCCGCGCCGATTGTGTTCGGCGTGGCCCTTGTAAAGCGATCTGTCTCTAGCGCTTGGTAACGCCCGGCAGCGTCACGCGAAACACCTGGAACATGGTGTCCACATCCGCATCACCTTCCGCCTTGTAGGACTTTCCGACCTGGAATCCGTCTTGCGTCAGGAAGTCGTTGTCATTGGCAACGAAGAGGAAGTAGTCGTCCGGTGCGGACGCGTCGATGGCGCTGGCAATTGACATGGCTTCCCACTTTTCCGACAGGTTGTTCTTGTCGTTCGGCGCGCCGTTGTGCAGGCCGAAACGAGCAAGCTCCTTGCTGTCATTCAGATCGATGAAGTCATGCAGAGTAGCGGGTTTGACGGCGCTGTCCAGAACGCCCTTGGGCGCAACCGCTTTCACGTCATCATACTCGCCGCCGGCAATATCAGTGGCGCCGGAAAGATCAACGAGTTCGATTTTACGGTAGACAGACGTATCGCCCTTCAGGCCCTGACCGTTGTTGCTGTCACGCGCCAGCATCAGGAAGGCCTTGTCGGACAGCGCCAAAATTTCGCTCTGGGCTGCCACGAGCTTCTTGTCCTTGCCTTCGAACTTCGGCAGCGGCACGACATATTCATGCGCAAGCTTCAGGTGGTCGACATCGCTCGCATCGTAGACCAGTGCGCGGGTATGATCGCGAGTCGACGAGGAATCACCACCATCCTGACGGGTCGCCGATTGCAGAACTGCAATGAGGTATTTGCCATCCGGAGTCAGTGACATGCCTTCCAGGCCCTGGTTGTTCTGACGACCGGTTTCAGGGTCTTTTGGATCGGGCTTCTTGCCGCCTTCGCCGACATTGTTGGACGAGAAGTTGATCTCCCCCTTGCGCATCGGCAGCAGCGCCTTCGGCGGCTGCGTGGCCGAGAGCATCTTACCGTCGGCAGAGAAATGATAGATATAGGGTCCGTACTCGTCGCTGATGAGGAACGAGCCATCCGCTAGGCGCACAACAGCCTCGGCATCGAGAGAGACCTTACCGGTAGAGGCAAAAGGCAGCACTGGCGTTGCGCCGCTCGCCGGACGGGTACCTGCCTCCGGGTCGAGGCCTGTCATGTTCTTGCCCTGCTCATCGGTCAAAAGCAGCGTATCGGCAAGTTTCGCCTGAACACCCGTCTGCTGCTTCTCCGCAGCCACATCGCCGCCCGTTGCGGGCATCAGCGTGACATCGATCTTGTTGATGCGGGCATTATAATCCGTCGTGCCTTCGACATTGTAGCCGCGGTCCGGCAACAGCCACAGCGAACCGCGATAGGCATCGCCATCCTTCTTCCAGCTGGTGACATCGATCGCCATGCCGGAACCTGAGCCGAAGGTTTCACCGAACTTGTCGCGCTGGCTGGCGGGAATGCGCCCGATGGCGACGAGACCCTTGTTAGCATAGCTGACGCCATTCGCGGTGGCGCTGCTTTCAGCCATAGCAGCGGCAGGAAAGATGAAGATCGATGTCGCCAGCGCAGCGGCAAGCCTGCGAGAAGCCACGGAACGGAATGATGTCATGGATAGATACCCTTGAGGAAACAAAGAAAGGTGATCTCTTCGACATGTCCCATCGCGCAACCGCGCGTGGTTTTGGTGCATGTCGAAGCGTACCGTCTGCGCACTGTCTCTAAGAGGAGGATATGACACTTGCATGACGGCGATGCCGTCTCTTCATCCGACCTTCATGCGTTTGACAGGCTTAGAGGAGCTTTCGATCGCCAGCCGCAAACTTGGCCTTGAGCAGGCACTCGTCATATTCGGATTGCGCAGTGGAATCGAAAACGATCCCACCGCCGACATTGAAGATCGCTCGTCCATCGTCGAACAAAGTAATGGTGCGGATTGCTACGGAAAACCGCATGTCTCCGCCTGGAGATATCAGTCCGATGGCGCCGCAATAGATATCGCGCGGACCAACCTCCAGGTCGTGCAGGATTTCCATCGCCCGTATTTTCGGCGCACCCGTCACCGAACCGCAGGGAAAGAGAGCGGCGAAGATATCGCCAATGCTCGCATCGGATAAAAGCTTGGCCCGCACATGGCTGACCATCTGGTGAACCGTCGGATAGGTCTCTATCTCAAACAGCTTCGGTACATGCAGCGTGCCGACTTCCGTGATCCGCGAAATATCATTGCGCAGCAGATCGACAATCATGCGATTTTCGGCAAGCGTCTTCTCATCCTTGCCCATGGCTTCAATCAAAGCGGCATCTTCGTCCGCTGACGCTCCGCGCTTGACGGTACCCTTCATCGGATGGGTCTCGATCCAGCCTTCCGCATCGACCGAGAAAAACAGTTCGGGAGAGCGCGACAGAATCACAGGCCCGCCAAGATCGATCAAGGCGCCATATTTTACCGGCTGACGGTCGATCAGAGACCAGAAACCGGCAAGCGGATCACCATGCCACCAAGCGGTGACTGGCATAGTAAGGTTAGCCTGGTAACAATCTCCCTGGCGCAGATGCTGATGCAATGTGTTGAACTGTTTTTCATAATCCGCGAAAGACCAGGAGGGTTTGAGATCGCTCAACAAAGCGTCAGCCGCCAGGATATTCAATGGCTTAGGCATAGAGATCATATCACCGACTGGCGAGCTGAAGACACCAAAACACAGGAGCGGTGTCTGCCGGCTCCCCTCTGCCAAGGGTGCAAGCTTCGGCTCGAAAAGGTATCCTGCCTCATAGGACATATAGCCGGCTAAATACTTACCCTCAGCCTTGGCGGCTTGCATCCGCGCAAGGGCGGGAAAGAACGCGTCAACCTCATGCGCGACTATAATCTCCTCCGGCTCCGTAAACAGCGTTACGGTGCCGGTCGTATCGTCACGAAAAAGAACGTAGGGCGCATCTAGCATTCGGCGATCCGATGATGTTTGTCACACCGGATCGATATCGCCTTTCGCCCACATTTCAATGGTCTCCGCGTAGAAATCCGCAAAGCGACCTTCTTCAATCGATTTGCGAATACCCTGCATCAACTCCTGATAATAGGCGAGATTGTGCCAGGACAGAAGCATGCCGCCCAGCGCTTCATTGGATCGGACCAGATGATGCAGATAAGCGCGGGAATAATCGCGCGATGCCGGGCAGTTGGACTGCTCATCAAGCGGACGCATATCTTCGGCGTGGCGCGCATTGCGAATATTGACCCTGCCCCTGCGGGTAAAGGCAAGGCCGTGGCGGCCAGACCGAGTCGGCATCACGCAGTCGAACATGTCGATGCCGCGCGCCACGGATTTCAGGATATCGTCCGGCGTACCCACACCCATCAGATAGCGCGGCTTTTCCGTCGGCAGAACCGGCAGCGTCGTGTCGAGCATGGCCAGCATCACGTCTTGCGGCTCGCCGACTGCCAAGCCACCAACGGCGTAGCCCTTGAGATCAAGCTGCTTCAATCCCTCGGCAGAACGGATGCGCAAGTCCGGCTGGTCGCCGCCCTGGACGATACCGAACATTGCCTTGCCCTTCTGCTCGCCAAAGGCCACACGGCAGCGTTCCGCCCAGCGCAGAGACATTTCCATGGCCCGCTCGATTTCCTTGCGTTCGGCGGGAAGCGCCACGCATTCATCGAGCTGCATCTGGATATCCGAATCGAGCAGACCCTGGATCTCGATGGAGCGCTCCGGAGACATATGATGCAGCGAACCATCGACATGGCTCTTGAAGGTCACGCCCTTTTCATCGAGCTTTCGCAGACCAGACAACGACATGACCTGAAAGCCGCCGCTATCGGTCAGGATCGGATGCGGCCAGCGGATCAGCTCATGCAGGCCGCCGAGGCGCGCCACCCGCTCCGGGCCGGGGCGCAGCATCAGGTGATAGGTATTGCCGAGAATGATATCGGCGCCGAGCTCGCGCACCTGATCCAGATACATGGCCTTGACAGTACCGACTGTGCCGACCGGCATGAAGGCGGGCGTGCGGATCACGCCGCGCGGCATCGCCACTTCGCCGAGGCGCGCGCCGCCGCTGGTTGCTTTAAGGGTGAAGGTGAAGTTTTCGTGCATCAGACTTTCCGGAAGAGCAGGCTGGAATCGCCATAGGAATAGAAACGGTAGCCTGTTTCGATGGCATGGGCGTACGCCGCTCGCATCGTCTCCAGACCGCAGAAGGCCGAAACCAGCATAAAAAGAGTGGATTTCGGCAGGTGAAAATTGGTCATCAGAATATCGACCGCCTTGAAGCGATAGCCTGGCGTGATGAAGATGCCGGTCGCACCTGACCATGGGCGGATCTGCCGGTCGTCGCCGGCAGCACTTTCGATCAGCCGCAGCGATGTCGTACCAACGCAGACGATCCGTCCGCCCCTCGCCTTCACCGCATTCAGCTTCTGCGCCGTTTCGTCCGACACATAGCCGATTTCGAGATGCATCTTGTGGTCTTCAGTGTCATCGGCCTTGACCGGCAGAAATGTTCCGGCACCGACATGCAGCGTAACGAAATGGCGCTCGATGCCAGCCTTGTCTAGCGCGTCGAAGAGTGCTGGCGTAAAGTGGAGGCCAGCCGTCGGTGCGGCAACGGCACCTTTTTCCCGCGCATAGATCGTCTGGTAATCTTCCTGGTCCTGCGCATCCTCGGGCCGCTTCGCAGCGATATAGGGCGGCAGCGGAATATGCCCGACAGAAGCAATCGCCTCATCGAGTGCGGGACCGGATACGTCAAACAGCAGGGTGATTTCACCCTCCTCGCCCTTTTCCTCGACCGTCGCTTCCAGATAGGCAAGACCGCAGGCATTGTCGCGCTCATAACCGAAGCGAATGCGGTCGCCCGCCTTGATGCGTTTGCCCGGTCGCGCAAAGGCCTTCCACCGGCTGGCATCGGCGCGCATGTGCAGTGTCGCGGAAACCGAGGTCTCCTGCGCACCCTCGCGCAAGCGTATGCCTTCGAGCTGTGCGGGAATGACGCGTGTATCGTTGAACACCAGCGCGTCGCCAGGCTTCAGGAAGCTCGCAAGATCAAAGACCTGATGGTCCGTCATCCGGTCCGTATTGGGATCGACCACGAGTAGTCGGGCGCTGTCACGCGGATTGGCCGGGCGCAACGCAATATTTTCCTCGGGGAGATCGAAATCGAACAGGTCAACACGCATTCGGAAGCTCTTATAAAATTCGTCTATTGTCACTTTCACCTCTCTCGCCGCAGAGAAAAGCGAAAAGCTCAGAATATCAAAACCCGCCTCGCAGCGAACTGCCGGCGGGTCATGGTTGGCACGAAGGATGCCTTTTCCTCGACGTCGTCCTTGGTCCTCGGGTTAAGCCCGAGAGTGCCCCGAGGATAGAAAACGTCGGCGGCCCGCCCTGCCTCTCGGCAAGGCGAGAACTCCTTAGGCTGCAGACGCCAGACGGATCGACACGATCGAATCGGGGTCCTTCACAGGCTCGCCCTTCTTGATCTTGTCGATGGCTTCCATGCCCTCGATGACCTGGCCCCAGACCGTGTACTGCTTGTTCAGCCACGGAGAATCCGTAAAGCAGATGAAGAACTGCGAGTTGGCGGAGTTCGGGCTCTGCGAACGGGCCATGGAGCAGGTGCCGCGAACATGCGGAATGGCCGAGAATTCAGCCTTCAGGTCTGGCTTTTCCGAACCGCCCATGCCGGCACGCGCCGGGTTGAAATCGGCAGAACCCTTCTTGCCGAACTTAACGTCACCGGTCTGTGCCATGAAGTCTGCGATAACGCGGTGGAATACGACGCCGTCATAAGCCTGCTCGGACACCAGTTCCTTGATGCGGGCAACATGGCCTGGAGCAACTTCTGGCAGAAGCTGGATGACAACCTTGCCGGTCGTCGTTTCCATGATGAGGGTGTTTTCCGGATCCTTGATCTCGGCCATGATATCTCTCCTTGCTAGGGTTAGGCTAGAGGGGCAGAACGCCCGTTTGACGTGGTTGTCGCGATGTTACTTCTTGGTCACCGTTACCTTGACCATGCGGTCAGGATCGGAGACTTCGCCGTTTCCGCCGGCGCCACGCTTGATCTTGTCGACGAATTCCATGCCCGAAACGACCTTGCCGACCACGGTATACTGGCCGTTGAGGAAAGGTCCCTGATCGAACATGATGAAGAACTGCGAGTTTGCAGAATTCGGGTTTTGCGACCGGGCCATGCCGACGGTGCCACGCTCGAAGGGAACTTTCGAGAACTCGGCGGGGATGTCCGGAAGGTCGGAACCACCGGTACCGGCACGCCGCGCATCGAAGCCCTTGTTCATATTGCCGTACTGCACGTCGCCGGTCTGCGCCATGAAACCGTTGATGACGCGGTGGAAGGCAACGCCATCATAGGCGCCCTTCTTGGCGAGAGCCTCGATCTGCGCCACATGCTTCGGCGCAACCTCGGGCATAAGCTGAATGACGACCGGGCCATCCTTCAACTGGATCGTCAGAAGATCGGCCGCAGAGGCGATCGTGCTTGTGGCAATCGCGCTGACGAACATGGCGCCTGCAAAGGCAAATTTCAGCAACTTCATTCGGATTGGCTCCACCTATATGCCGAAACTATCGTTTCAGCTTCGTGTTAAGGGCTTCAAGCACGGCTTTGGGCACGAAGGCCTCGACATTGCCGCCCATGGCTGCGATCTGACGAACCAATGTGGCGGTAATAGGCCGCGACGCAGTTCCCGCCGGCAGGAAAACAGTCTGTATATCTGGCGCCATCTGCCGGTTCATTCCCGCCATCTGCATCTCATAATCGAGATCGGTACCGTCGCGCAGGCCTCGAACCAGAAGCGTCGCACCATGATTGCGGGCCGCATCGACAACGAGATTGTCAAAGGAAACGACGCGCAGCCTGTCCATAGCGTCCGGCAACACGTCGTTGAGAGATTGTCTGATGAGATCCGCACGTTCTTCGAAGCCGAACATGGGTACCTTACCTGGATGAACGCCAATGGCGACGATCACATTCGATGCCACATTCAATGACTGGATGAGAACATCCAGATGTCCGTTGGTCATCGGATCGAAGGATCCAGGATAAAAGGCAATCGTCATACCGCTCTCGATACTTCCGTCTCGGTGGGCCTTTTGTCACGTCAGCATCGCATCTGCAAGACTTATACCTCGATCGCTTAAGTGAATGTCCAATGAATGCAGCATTCAGCACAGCTTCAAAGCCACTCTTTATAAGTTGAACCATCGACAACGCATCGGGTCTGACATCCCAATGGAGACGGAAATGCTGGCATTCATGGTGATCCTGACGGTAGCCACCTCATTCGTGGTGGAACAGCTATTCATGGATTGACGCAAACTGCCAATTTCCTGAACGCCAGATGAACGCGGCATTCAAGGAAGCTTCACAGGCGCAATGCTAATCGATTTTTAATAGTATTTCGGAACCCGACTTGAAGTCAGGCGTTCTATTCGCAGGCAAAGGAACGGACAAATGTTTGCAAAAGAAAAGCAGTCTACTTCGGCGAAAATCGGTGTGATCAGCACCGCCTGGACAATGCTGCTCATCGCGATGGTTGCGACGACGTTCAGCCTCTACGCTCAGAAGCCACAGCAACAGGAAGCAAGCTTTCCTCAGCTTACATCCCGCTATCAGTATATGAACTACTACTGATCGGCAGGGGAAACCCAGAAAGACCGGAGTAATACGCCATGATTTTTGTTTTGACAGTGCTTTCTGCCTTGATCAGCGTCATGTTTGTGGCATCGGTCGTTTCGGTGGTTTCCGAACTACAGAAGGAAGATGAGGAGTTGAAAGATATGCTGGAACGTAGCAAGTCGTTCTGACAGCGTCACGATCACTACTCCATCGCCGCACCAAGCCGCCTTATCCCAGGCGGCTTTTTTGTGCGTCTCAGGCCATGGCATCTTCATGAGGTCTGCACAATCAGTTGACCCTCAGGTTTCAACAGAACAG
Source organism: Rhizobium sp. 22-785-1 (assembly GCF_053521965.1). Taxonomy (NCBI): domain Bacteria; kingdom Pseudomonadati; phylum Pseudomonadota; class Alphaproteobacteria; order Hyphomicrobiales; family Rhizobiaceae; genus Rhizobium; species Rhizobium sp. 22-785-1. The sequence goes on from NZ_JBNWDI010000001.1 coordinate 303,566, forward strand.
CTTCCATTTACCAATAAAACGCTCTAAGGAACCCCGATAGACCCGGCGTAACGGGCGCATATTGTGAGGTTTGCATAACGATGCTCGATTCCCTGAGAAACGCTTCCAGAACCATGGCGGCAAAGCTGCTCCTTCTTCTTCTTGTCGTTTCATTCGGCATATGGGGTGTGTCGGCATCACTCGTTTCGAGCAATTCACACGCCGTGATGACGGTCGGTGATCAGACGGTGACACCGAATGAGTTTCGCATGGCCTACCAGCGGCAGATGGCAGAGATCGGCCAACAGTTCGGTACGCGTCTGACCACGGAACAGGCGAAAGCTTTCGGCATCGACCGGCAGGTCTTCAGCCAGCTTGCAGCGGGCGCTTCGCTTGATCAACTCGCGGAGAACATGAACCTTGGGCTTTCCGAGGACCGTCTGGCGAATCTCATTGCCGAAGACCCAGCCTTCAAGTCGCCCACTGGCCAGTTTGACCGACAGCTCTTCAGCCAGCGTCTACGCGGCGCTGGCTTCAACGAGGACGACTATGTGAAGGAGCGCAGCAAGGTCGCGGTCCGCAGCCAGATCGTCGATGCCGTTTCCGATGGTTTCACGCCGCCACAGGTTCTGGTCGATGCATTGAAGCAGTACCGCAACGAGCAGCGCTCGGTCGATTATCTCCTGCTGTCCAACGCCAATATCGATCCGGTGAAAGCTCCGGCGGAGGATGTGTTGGCTGCCTGGTTCGAAAGTCACAAGGCGCAGTACCGCGCACCCGAATATCGCAAATTCACATATGTGAAGCTTGAGCCGTCCGATATCGCAAATCAGAGCGACATCACCGACGCTCAGGTCGCCGAATACTACGAAAAGAACAAAGACAAGTTCCGCACCGCAGGCCGCCGCACGGTCGAGCAGCTGGTTTTTCCGAATAAGGAGATGGCGGAAGCTGCTGCTGTTCAGATCCGCGCTGGAACGACGACCTACGATCAGGTCATCAAGGATCAGGGCAAGCAGCCGGCAGACGTGCTGCTTGGTGAGTTTACCAAGGAAACGATGCCTGATCCCTCCATCGCCGATGCAGCCTTTGCGGTTCAGAAAGACGGCGGCATTTCGCCTGTGGTCGATGGAGCCTTTGGCCCAGTCATCCTTCGCGTCACCGGCATAAAGGGTGAGAGCATGAAGACGCTGGATGAGGCAAAGGAAGAAATTCGCACGCAACTTGCGACCGCAAATGCTGCTGAACAACTCAACAGTGTTCACGATCGCTACGAGGACCTGCGTGGCGGCGGCTCGTCGCTTGCGGATGCGGCAAACCAGCTGAACCTCAAGGCAGTGACCATCAACGCCATCGACGCGAATGGCGAGGACGAAAAGGGCAACCCAGTCGAAGGCCTTCCTACGCCTGCTCTGTTGACAGAGGTATTTAAAACGGAACCCGGCACAGAAGCACCAGCGGTTAACATCGGTCGCGAAGGTTACGTCTGGTTCGATGTCGATCAGATCATCCCGCCGCGTGACCGCACGCTGGATGAGGTTCGCGAACGAGTCGTCGCTGAATGGACGGCCGAGCAGCAGCGCAATGCACTGACAGCCAAGGCAGCAGAGCTGAAGGCTCGTATTGAAAAAGGCGAGAGCCTTCAGACGATTGCCGGCGAAATGGGTCTTGCTGTTGAAACCAAGATGGGGCTGCGTCGCAACAGTGACGATGCTCTCTTCGGTCAGCAGGCCGTTTCGGCGATCTTTGCAGGCGCTGAGGGCTTGGCCGGCACCGCCGTCAATGCGGATGGTTCCGGTCGGATTCTCTTCAAGGTGACGGAAGTCAACACCAATGCCCCTGTCGATGCCCTGAACAACGACGATCGTCAGATCACGGCCATGGCAAAGGCTGCGGGTGAGGACATGCTGGATCAGATGGTCAGCCGTCTGCAGAACGACTATGGTGTCAGCATCAATCAGGCGCTCGCAGATCAGGCGATGACTGCATACTGATAGGGAACGGGACATGGCCGAACTGAAGCCGCTAATCGCCAAGGTTGCAAATGGTGAAAGCCTAAACAGGGAGGAGGCCCGCCAGGCCTTCGATATCCTGATGTCCGGCGAGGCCACGCCGTCTCAGATCGGCGGTTTTCTCATGGCGCTGCGGGTACGTGGCGAAACCGTGGATGAAATCGTCGGTGCAGTCTCGTCGATGCGGGCTCGGATGCTTCCTGTCTCCGCGCCCGCCCATGCGGTAGATATCGTCGGAACGGGTGGTGACGGTCTCGGCACGTATAACATCTCCACCCTCGCCGCGATCATCGTTGCAGGCACCGGACTTCCCGTGGCCAAGCATGGCAACAAGGCCTTGAGCTCGAAGTCCGGTACCGCCGACGCTCTTTCGGCCCTGGGCGTCAAACTCGATATTGGACCTGAGCTCATTAGCCGCTGCATAAACGAAGCTGGCCTTGGCTTCATGTTCGCGCAGTTGCATCACTCTGCGATGCGCCATGTCGGCCCAACACGAGTGGAACTCGGCACCCGCACGATTTTCAACCTTCTCGGCCCGCTATCCAACCCCGCAGGCGCGAAGCGTCAACTGCTCGGCGTCTTTTCACCGCGTTGGCTTCAGCCAATTGCCGAGGTCTTGCGCGATCTTGGCTCGGAATCGATCTGGGTTGTCCACGGCGATGGCATGGATGAGATCACCACCACAGGCGTTACCCACGTCGCAGCGTTGGAAGATGGCAAGATCCGCACCTTCGACCTGACGCCGAAGGACTTCGGCGTCTCATCCGCGACGATCGACGACCTCAAGGGCGGAGACGGCATCTTCAATGCCAATGCACTTCGCGGCGTGCTCTCCGGTCATAAAAACGCCTATCGAGACGTTTCTCTTTGCAATGCGGCAGCGGCACTCGTCGTTGCCGGCAAGGCCGAAACGCTCAGCGACGGTATGAAGATTGCCAGCGCTTCGCTGGACGAGGGCCAGGCTGCTGCTGCACTGGACAAGCTGGTTGCAGTCTCCAACGAGGAGTAAGCGAAGATGAGCGACATTCTGAGAAAGATAGAAGCCTATAAGCGCGAGGAAATCGCAGCCGCCAAGGCCAAGGTGTCTCTTGCCGATCTGAAGGCGATGGCCGCCGATCAGGCCGCCCCTCGAGGCTTCTACAACGCTTTAAAGCGCAAGCAGGCGGAAGGCACCTATGGCCTGATCGCGGAGATCAAGAAGGCAAGCCCATCTAAGGGCCTCATCCGTCCGGATTTCGATCCACCGGCGCTTGCAAAAGCCTATGAAGCAGGCAACGCAGCGTGTCTCTCGGTTTTGACCGATACACCGAGCTTCCAAGGAGCGCCGGAGTTTTTGACCGCTGCCCGCAACGCTTGCTCCCTACCCGCCTTGCGCAAGGACTTCATGTTCGAAACCTATCAGGTGCATGAAGCCCGCGCCTGGGGCGCGGACTGCATCCTGCTGATCATGGCATCGCTTACCGACGATGAGGCAAAACGTCTTGAGGCCGAAGCCTTCGCCCTCGGCATGGATGTGCTGGTCGAGGTGCATGATGAAGAGGAAACGGAGCGTGCGCTGAAACTCGCCTCCCCCATGCTCGGCGTCAACAACCGCAATCTACGCACATTCGAGGTCAGCCTCGAAACCAGCGAGCGGCTGGCGAAGATGGTGCCAGCGGACAAGCTGTTGGTCGGCGAAAGCGGCATCTTCACCCATGAGGACTGCCTGCGGCTGGAAAAATGCAACATTAGCACCTTCCTGGTTGGTGAGAGCCTGATGCGCAAGGACGACGTCACTGCTGCGACACGCGCCCTGCTCACGGGCCGGAGCGGCATTATGGCAGCCGAATGAGCTCATCCCCGAAGCTCACTCATATCGGCGCCTCCGGCGAGGCGCATATGGTCGATGTCGGCGACAAGCTGGATACCGTCCGCACCGCCGTGGCTGAGGGTTTTGTCAGGATGAAACCGGAGACACTGGCGCTGATCCGCGATGGCGACGCCAGGAAGGGTGACGTCATCGGCACCGCTCGCCTCGCCGGTATCATGGCTGCCAAGCAGACATCCAATCTCATCCCTCTTTGCCATCCTCTGATGCTAAGCAAAGTGTCCGTCGATATCTGTGAAGACGACGCTCTACCCGGTTTGCGTGTTCAGGCAACCGTCAAGCTTTCCGGCAAGACGGGCGTGGAAATGGAAGCGCTGACGGCTGTCTCCATTGCCTGCCTGACGATCTACGATATGGCCAAAGCCGCTGATAAGGGCATGGAAATCGGTTCGATCCGGCTGCTTGAAAAAAGCGGCGGAAAGTCCGGCGATTACCGGGCCTGAGTCTCCGACTCAACTCTTCTTGAAAAGCCCGACTGGCCTCTGCTGATCATCCTGATTCTCATCCCTGTGATACAGTAATATCTGAAGGTCGTGCTTGTGACCGAAAAGGAAGCGTATGAAACCCCTTCTGCCTGTCAACGAAGCTATTGAACGATTACTAGGTGCGGCACAGCCTCTCACTGTCACAGAGCGCGTCACCCTCACCAATGCCGATGGGCGCGTCCTGGCCGCTGACCTTGCGGCACGGATTACACAGCCGCCCTTCGATTCCTCAGCCATGGACGGGTACGCACTGCGCGCCGCGGATGCTCCGACGGTCGGCTCCGAACTGACTGTTATCGGCACGGCCTCTGCGGGGCACGCTTTTGAAGGTTCGGTGGGACCGGGGCAAGCTGTTCGCATCTTCACCGGCGCGCCAGTACCTAAGGGGGCGGACACAGTCTTGATTCAGGAGGATGCTGAGATTCTGGATGCTAACCACATCCGTACCACATTCGATGTCACTCAAGGGCGACATATCCGCCCGCGCGGCCAGGACTTCATGGAAAGCGAAGCCGTTCTCGATGCAGGCAATTGCTTGAGCTTCGCCGATCTGACCGTTGCTGCCGCAATGAATCATGCCGAGGTCACGGTCTATCGCAAGCCGCTTGTCGCCGTGCTCGCAACAGGCGATGAACTCGTCCCGCCGGGCGGTGATCCGCAGGTGGCACAGATCATCGCATCGAACACCTTTGGCGTTTCAACACTCGCACGTCAGGCCGGCGCGGATATTCTCGACCTAGGGATCGTCAAGGATGACGACGCGCTGATCCGCGCCGCAATCGGCAAGGCCATCGCCGCCAAGGCCGATATTCTCGTCACGCTTGGTGGCGCCTCGGTTGGCGATCACGATCTCGTCCAGGCCGCGCTGAAGGCAGAAGGTATGACACTGGACTTCTGGCGCATCGCTATGCGGCCGGGTAAACCGCTTATGGTCGGTACTATCGGCGCGATGCAGGTGCTGGGCCTGCCGGGAAATCCAGTCGCCAGTCTTGTCTGCAGCCTGCTGTTCCTTGAGCCTCTCATCCACAAGCTTGGCCACCAGCAACACCAATCCCGCGAGATCACGGTCAAGACGGCAACCGCTCTCAAGGCCAATGACATGCGGCAGGATTATCTGCGCGCCCGCTTCACTGGCACAGACAATGGGCTCCCCATCGCAGAAGTCTTCACCAAGCAGGACTCGTCGATGATGAAGATCATGGCGAAGTCCAATTGCCTGATCGTCCGCCCACCGCACGCGCCTGAACTGCCCGCCGGGGCGGAATGCACAGCAATCAGGCTAAGAGGCTGAAGACAATAGTCTCATAAATGCAAAGGGCTCCGTCGTAACGGAGCCCATCCTTGTTTGATAGATGCGACCTGACGCCTTAAGCACGCAGCACTGCGTTGTCCGGATCGAACGGGCTTTCGACCACGACCTCCGCATCATAAAGATCGCCAAGGATCTTGATCTTCAGCTTGGTACCAATCGTGGCGTAGTCTGGTGCGAGCATAGCGAGCGCCACCGACTTGCCGATACGCCAGCCGAAACCACCGCTTGTTGCACGACCGACAACCTCGCCCGCATCGTTCAGGATGGCTTCCGAACCGCGTGCATCAACGGTAGTGTTGCCGCTGACGATCAGCGTGGAGAAGATCCACGGCAGACCCTTTTCCTTGCCAGCAACCACTGCGTCACGACCGATGAATTGCTTCTCCGGCTTGATGAAGCGGTCGAGACCGGACGAGTACGCGTTGTACTCGACCGAAAGTTCACGGCCCATGTTGCGGTAAGATTTTTCCAGCGACATGGACACCATGGCGCGAATGCCGAATGGCTTGATGCCGAATTCGGCACCGGCTTCCATCAGACGGTCGAAAATGTAAGTCTGCATTTCGATCGGATGATGCAGTTCCCAGCCAAGTTCACCGACGAAGTTGACGCGAAGCGCATGTGCGGTTGCGACGCCAACGGAGATTTCCTTGGCGGTGAGCCACGGGAAATCCTTGTTTTCGAGGCTGGTGCGCGTCAGCTTCTTCAGGACTTCGCGAGACTTCGGACCGGCCAGAGCCAGAACGCCGTACTTCTGAGTGATCTGCTGCAGAGTGACTGAGCCATCGGTGGGCGCAAGACGGCGAAGCGTGTCGTGATCGACCGATTCAAGACCACCTGCGGAAACCAGATAGAAGCGACCGGGTGCCCACTCATAGACCGTGAATTCCGCCTTGACGCCACCATTCGGCGTCAGGAGATGCGTCAGCGCGATACGGCCACGCTTCTTCGGAATGGCATTCGCCAGGATCGACTCGAGCCATGCGCGAGCGCCGGGACCGGAGACTTCCATCTTCGCAAAAGCCGACATGTCCAGAACGCCGACATTCTGAGTAACGTTCTTCACTTCATTCCCGACGTGCTCGAAGTAGTTCGACCGGCGGAACGACCACTTTTCAACAATGCGTCCACCTTCGAGCGGTGGTGCGTAGTTGTGGTTGGTAATGACGTCTGCGCCAACACCAAGTTCTTCTTCCTTCAACGCATAACCTTCGGGTGCAAACCAGTTGGCGCGTTCCCACCCATAAACCGAGCCGAACACACCGCCGAGTTTCTTGAGGCGATCATAGACCGGCGTCGTTTTCAGCGGGCGAGCAGCAGAGCGCTCCTCATCCGGATAGTGCATGGTGAAGACGTTGGCATAAGCCTCTTCATTCTTGGCAATCAGGTAGCCTTCGGTTGCATAAGGGCCGAAACGACGCGGATCGACACCCGTTAGATCGAGAGTAGGCTCGCCATCGACGATCCACTCTGCCAGCTGCCAGCCAGCTCCGCCTGCAGCGGTGATGCCGAAGGAGTGACCTTCGTTCAGCCAGAAGTTCTTCAGACCAGGCGCTGGACCGACGATCGGGTTGCCATCCGGGGTGTAGGCGATCGCGCCGTTATAGACTTTCTTGATGCCGACTTCGCCAAAAGCCGGAACGCGCTCGATGGCGCTTTCGATATGCGGCATCAGACGGTCGAGCTCTTCCTGGAACAACTCGTATTCGCTGTCGTCGGAAGGGCCGTCGACATAACAGACAGGCGCGCCAACTTCGTACGGACCAAGAATCAGGCCACCGGCTTCTTCGCGCATATACCAAGCGCTATCCGATTCGCGCAGAACGCCCATTTCCGGAAGGCCCTGCTTGCGGCGCTCCAGAATGTCTGGATGCGGTTCGGTGACGATATACTGGTGCTCGACCGGAATGACCGGAATGTTGATGCCGACCATCTCGCCTGTCTTGCGGGCGAATGAACCCGTACAGGAAATGACATGCTCGGCAATGATCTCGCCCTTGTCAGTCGTCACCTTCCAGTGACCGTCTTCGGTCTGCTCGATCGCAGTAACGGTTGTGTTTCTGTAGATAGTCGCGCCCTTGTCACGCGCGCCCTTGGCCAGCGCCTGGGTGAGGTCAGCCGGCTGAATATAGCCGTCATCCGGATGCTGGATCGCGCCGAGAAGGCCATCGATCTCACAGAGCGGCCAGACTTCCTTGACTTCTTCCGGCGTCAGCATCTTCACATTGACGCCAATGGTTTCAGCGATACCGGTGTAATACATATACTCGTCCCAGCGATCCTTGGTGCGGGCGAGACGAATGTTGGAAACCTTGGAAAAGCCGACATTCATGCCGGTTTCCTGCTGCAATTCCTCGTAGAACTTGACCGAGTACTTATGAATCTGGCCGACCGAGTAGCTCATGTTGAACAGCGGCAGGAGGCCCGCCGCGTGCCATGTGGAGCCAGATGTCAGCTCCTTGCGCTCGATCAGAACGGAATCCGTCCAGCCCTTTTTGGCCAGATGATAGAGCGTCGAAACGCCGACAACGCCACCACCGATAACCACTGCCCGCGCATGTGTCTTCATAGTCATAGTTCCCCTTGAGGCATGTCATCCGCATGAACGCGGCTTTTTCCGAACCTATGGCGCAGACTATGCAATGTCGCATCGCCGCCCAAACGCCTGATTACGACATGCAAAAGGCTCGCCGCGACGGCGAGCCTTTTGACGATTTTCAAGCAGCGAGAATGCTCAGCTTGGCTTCTTTGCAGCTGATGCTTTAAGCTCCCCAACCTTTGCCTCTCCCGGCTTTTCCTCCTCGGTCTGCACATTGGGAGCCTCGGACTTCGCTACCTCTTGCTTGGGAGCAGTTGCGGCAGCGGTATGGGAAACCACCGCCTTGTCACCCTCCTCCGAAAGAAGTGCCGCGAGGATTTGCGGGTTCGTCTCGCCTTCCATGTGGATGTTGAGATTACGCTGCGGCATCGGAATACTGATCCCCTCCTCTCGGAAGCGCTTCAGAATTTCCATCCGCAGATTGTTCTTGACGGCTAGTCCATGCGAAAGATCGGCAAGATGGAAGCGAAGCTCGAAATCGAGCGAGAAATCGCCAAAGCGCAAGAATTCCACATGCGGCTCCGGATTTCTCAAGACCGGCGTCTGCTTCTTCACCAGTTCAAGCAGGATATCCATCACCTTCTGCGGATCCGTCTCATAGGCGACCGAAACCGGAATTTCAGCACGCTGAATGCGATTGCGATGCGTCCAGTTGCCGACGGAGGAATTGATGAACTCCGAGTTCGGCACGATGATCGATTGGCCTCGGAAGGTTTCAATCTCGGTGGCGCGAACGGAAAGCCGCTTTACGGTGCCTTCGACTGCGCCCGTCACCACCCAGTCTCCCACCTTGAATGGACGCTCGACAAGAAGGATCAGACCGGAAACGAAGTTGGAGACGATGTTTTGCAGGCCGAAACCGATACCGACAGACAGGGCCGACGCCACGAGAGCAAGGCTGGACAGATCAAGACCGGCAGACGAGATACCAAAGATTGCGGCAACAACGATCCCTAGATAGCCGATACCCGTGCCGACCGAGTTTCGCACGCCAGCATCGACTTGGCCTCGCGCCATGACATTGCGATCCAGCCATTTCTGGAACCACCGTGTCACCGCGTAACCGACGATGAAGACCAGAATACCGCTGAAAATGCTGATCAGCGAGATCGAAGTGTTGCCGACCTTAAAGCCTGTCAGCAGGCTGTATGCCCAGTTTTCGATATCGCCGGGCTGGAACCCCCAGGAGAACAGAACAAGCGGGACGCCAAAGGCAAGCGCAATCGCATAGATACCAAGTCCTGCAACGAGACCGGTCTGATCCAGACCTACCGGGCCGAGAGAGAATCGACGGCCGAGATACCGTCCCGCAAGCGTTTCTCCAAAGGCTCCCTGACGAGAGATCGCCTTGCCGGAAAGGATGCCGATATAAACGGTCGCCACCACCGCACCCGTCGCTACGATCTGCGTAGCAAGAAACCGGGCAAGCCCGACATAGCCTGTCAGACAGGCACCGATCAGCACCAAACCGCCAACTCGCAGCAAAATCGCGAGCCAGCGCGGCATGCGCTTGTGGCCGGTTTCGGCATCCTGACCTTCTCCCACCACGGGTTTGAGGAAGGAAATCCCAAAAAGGATAACGCCGATGACAATCGAGGCCACGAAACTCTTCGCCACCGTCAGAATGAGCGGCGAATTTAGTGTCTCGCTGATCGTGCTGAAGAGGTAATCCAGGCCGTTGACGATCGCCATGACGAGCATCGCCGACGATATCGTATGCGCGCCGCTGTTGGACACACGCAGAAGACGCCATTCCGGCTGTGTGGGGGCAAAAATTGCGTAAGTCAGGCGAGAGATGAAATACACGAAGGCAATCACTGACATCGCCACGAAGACGATGGGCGCGATATCCGGTCTCAGCACACCAAAATTATCGAGGAAAAAGGCCGACGTCACCATGAAGAGGAAGACCGACATCGACTGCACCGTCGTCGACCAGAAGGCGACGGACAGGCGGCGCAGATAGGACGGCTCGCCGGAAAAAGCGCGTCGCTCCATGCGGTGTCCAAGAAGCCGATAACCGCCGACAAGAAACAGAAGTGCTGCCAGTATCGAAAGCGATACGGCACCGAACATCGAAAGCCGCTTGTAATTCCAGACGAATATGGACCAGCTTGTCAGCGAACTGCTGACCATCGAGATCTCGTCGATGAACTCCCTGCCAGCCTCCGCGAGCACCGGTAGAGAAATTTCCGTTCTCTTGAACAGAGTTGCGGCAAACAGCGCACGCCGGATCGACGTGATGTTGTTGGACAGAGCATTGGCTCGCCCGGCTACGGCTTCTGCTTCGCCCAGAACCGCATTGATCTGGGACTTTTCAGAATTGAGCTTGTCACGCTCGTCCGTCACGACGCTTGCCTCGGGCGGTGCGCCTTCCTTGGGCGGCGCGCCGAGCGATATGATACGGGCGTTGATCTCATCCAGCCGGCCGCGCAGATTGCCGAGGACGCCGTTCACGGACGCCGCAAGATCATCCGCCCTGCCTTTCAGATCGACGAGACGGGCATCGTCTCTACCGCCCTCTTCGAGTTGCCGGCTTATATCGGAAAGCGAGGCCTTAGCCGTGTCGAGCTCTTTGGTAGAGCGCTCGACGACGGGTGTTGCCGCAGCCGGCTGCGCCGCTGTGTTAGACCCATTGGAAACCGGCGCTGAACCTTGCCCCTGATCTTGAGCGAAAACGAACGATGACAGCAGAAGCAACAGAACAGGCAGAAGAGGCAGAGGCCGAACCCAGCGCGTGCCACTCATCGAAAACCTCATCACGGATACCCTTCTGCTCCTGTCGAATCATGGGGCCTAGATAATGGACCTATAAGGCAATTCAACAGCGGCGTTACGCCTAAGATGTGGAACTTCTTTCGGTTTCAGCCATTAGAGTGTGCACAAGCAAATAGTGTCCATAGATGGAGGGTAATCATGGAAGCAGCAGGTATCGGTTGGCTCGCAGCAATCATCATCGGTGGCATCGCCGGGTGGCTCGCAGAGCAGTTCATGAAGAGCAATATGGGTGTTTTGATGAACATCATCCTCGGGATCGTGGGCGCAGTGATCGCCAACGCCATCCTGTCGGTGTTCGGAATCGTTCTGGGAGGTTGGATTGGCTATCTGATCGCTGGTTTCATCGGCGCCTGCATCCTCATTGCAGTTGCCAGAGCCATAAGGCGCTGAAACGCGTCAAAAAAACTTTCTTTTTAAAAGCCCGGTTTTCCGGGCTTTTTCTTTGAAAGAGCATCACTCCCAGAAGAAAAATCGCAATATTTCGTCTTTGGCGCTAGACAAGGGAAATGAACCCCTTTATACGCCCCCTCACACCGCCACACGGTGCCGGTCGGGTGATTAGCTCAGTTGGTAGAGCAGCTGACTCTTAATCAGCGGGTCGTAGGTTCGAGCCCTACATCACCCACCATTCTTTCAAAGGCTTACAGCCTGTTTCTCAAACATCAAGTTATGTATTTGCGCAAGATATAGCGCCTCGCGCGATGCAGAGAACGTCGTAAACTACGCGCATTACAATCTGTATCGAGTAAGATAGGCGGATACGGTTCAGGCAAGCAAAACGGCTGCGCGATGCTTGAACAAACTTTCGATAATTTTTATCGAAGAACGCACGACACAAAAGTCCCGGCTCTTACCCTGGTTTAGAGGGCACCGAGCAAGACAATAGGCACAGGCTGCACCGCTCCTCTAAGTGAGTCTTCAGACGAGCCCCACCGGACTGTGAGCGAGCGTTGGAGGGCTAAAAGGGCCTCACGATGCCACAGGCCCGAGTGATCGCCACCGACTTCATCAAAATAATGCCGCTGGAGCTGCTTCTTTCTAGATGTCCGCAAAGACGTCTTATTCTTGATCATACTCCGGCACCATGAGACTGTTCACCAATATCGTGTTGTTGCTTGGAGGCGTCGTGGGAACCGGCCTCGTCTCTTTCTTCATAGGAAGGACTGTGGTGCAAGCCGCGACCTTCGGAACCTGTTTCGACGGCGGCTGCGGGTATGGGGCTGTGTTCCTGGCGTTTCCGCTCGTTTGGTTCGTGACCTTCGCGCTCTATCTCATGGCGCTTCTCGTCTGGCGAAAGCGACCCTTCAGGCACAATCGAAAAGATGCATAGTCCTCCCGACTGGTTGACATAGCAGCTAAGATAAAAGAATCTCCCGACGCTGGGGATTCGTCGCTTGATACTGCTTGACGTCGTAACGACGTTCGGCTTCAAAAAGCTAATGAATTTCGCGCATGTTCTGCAATGGGGAGCAGGATATGTGATATAATGGAGTGCTGCATGCGCGCTTTGATCAATCCGCCTTCGCTCACGATCGACACAATGGACTACCAGGCGGAATGCCAGTTCGCTCTCGAGCCTTCCATCAATGGGTTGCTTGAAATAGCCGAAAGTGCTGGCTGGGACCGCCAGCACGCCGCGCTCGCCATCGTGGCGCTCGCAAGCGGTCGGCTTTCTGCGGATAGCTTCACAGAAGAACGCGCTCTTTCCTGACACGAAAACGCTATCTTTATTAAAAAAGGTCCGGCTCTGCCGGGCCTTTTTTCGTTTGCTCGCGAAACCGCCCGCCGCGGGTGAGAGCGACGACGAAGATTAGGCCTCAGACTGGAGGGTACGATGATGCTTCGCGTAGACCCACTGAAACGTCTGAACTGGACGATATTGACGAATCATTCAAAAAAGAACATAAAGTGAACAAAGGAGATTTGGATGACGACGTCAGAAAGATCGATAGAACAGGCACTTGCGCTCGTAGCGCAATCCAGAAGCTTGAGAGAGCGCGCAGAAGAGCGCCGACGAGACCTCCGCCGAAAGACGGAGATGATGACGACGAAGCCCCTATACAACTTGAAGAAAAAGAGTAGCCGTCAGCTCACGCTACGGCTTGATTCGTAAGGTCTGGCAAAAGGCGCCGTTCCTTTCAGACTCGAAAAAAGGCCACGCCCGTTCGTCCGTAGCGCGGCCTTTTTGCTTCGGAATCGCACTCTTACTGCATTCTTGCCACTGCGCTTTCTGGTGAGGCAACAGTTGTTTCGGCGTTTCCAGGAAGCCTATCGGTCTTCTTCAACACAAGAGCGGTCTTTTGATGCATCTCCGACGACGCCGAAATACTCGCTGTCGTAAACTCGCGGTCGATACCAGGAGGCACCGCCGTGGTCTCGATATTTTTGACACAGTCAGCGAAGGCCGAACCGGCAGTGAGAGCCAATGCTGCGGCGGTAATGAGAATTTCCTTCATGTCATTCTCCTCTCGCGGTGATCGACGGCCGATTTTCCTGAAATCAGATCCGTGGATTGTAAGTGTGTGGCGTCGCGCTGCCGCTCATCGGCAACGCATAGTAACGCGCGGCTATGTTCAAGTTTTCACCAGTTTAGATGCACTCCTGATCCCCCTGCGGAAGATCATGGCAACATAGGTTCCAGCAAGCGGCATGATGATCGGCTTATAGGTAGTAGCGGAGGCCTTGTTTGCGGCCTCAAGAACTCTTCGGCGACCGGAAGTACCTTGCGACGTCATGTTACAATCTCCATTGAGCGGAGAGAACGGAGAGAAATTCCTTTTGTTCCAACCGTCGATGGTCCGTCGTTAATATTTAAGGCATGGCTCGCGCCACCGCTTCTCCCGCACCGAAGAAAAACAATTACCAGTCCGTGGAGGTGTGAATCGCGAGTTGGCGCTTGCGGTCCGAAAGAGCTTGTCCATGATGCATTTCTTCATGTACCAGAGAGCATCAATCGGGATGACCGTATGTCGCGCTCAGTATACAAAATTTCCTTCGTTGCATCCCCCGCAGATCACGCGCAGGCAGCAAGAGAAGACCTCATCCGCGAATATGGCAATGCCTCTTTCGAGGAGGCGGAGGTGATCGTCGCACTTGGGGGCGACGGATTTATGCTACAGGTTCTGAACGAAACGATGAACCTCGGAAAGCGCGTCTATGGTATGAACCGTGGCTCGGTCGGCTTCCTGATGAATGATTACAGAGTGGCACGGCTGCATGAGCGGATCGCGATTGCCACCGGCAACGATTTCCACCCCCTTAAAATGACCGCAGTGGACGATACTGGCAATGAAGTTTCGGCACTTGCAATGAATGAGGTCAGCCTATTTCGCCAATCTCACCAAGCCGCAAAGCTTCGCGTCGATATAGATGGCAAGACGAGACTGGAAGAGTTGATCTGCGACGGAGTGATGGTTGCTACGCCTGCGGGTTCAACGGCATATAACTTCTCTGCCCATGGTCCGATCCTGCCTCTCGAATCTCCGCTTCTTGCGCTGACCCCCGTAAGCGCCTTCCGCCCAAGACGCTGGCGCGGTGCGCTGTTACCCAACCAGGTCACGGTGGATATTCATGTCCATGAATTTGAAAAGCGCCCCGTTAACGCGGTTGCTGATCATCGTGAGGTCAAATCCGTTCGCAGCGTCAAAATTGCGCTTTCTCAGGACAGAACGGCAAGAATTCTTTCGGATCCGGATCGTTCCTGGTCTGACCGCATTCTCGCAGAGCAGTTCACCAATTGATAAAGGACGTGACCATGAAAGCTCTTTTTGCGGCAGCGCTCCTGCTTGGCAGCTTCAGTCAGGCCTTCGCTCAAACTCCGGACATCGAAGCCCTGCCCGTCTCGACGATCTTCGTCACCAGCAGCGGCATGTGGGAGCGTGAACCAGCGGATGACGCAGCCAAGCCGAGCGAGCCTGCGCAAAACAACCCGACTGCGCGCGCCGAGCCCACGCGCGGCTATTACAAGGTCGTCGCCATGCGTCAGGGAGACGGTACGGCGAAAATCTACCTCCAACAGATCGCCTACACTGCAGATGGCCCCGCTTTGGTCGATACGCTCGAGCTGGAAGAGTTTACCCAGATGAAAGCTTACGTCACCGACATCCGTCCGGAAAGCTCAGCAGGCGCATCCAGCTTGCCTGGCCTATTCGTCACGGTGCATCTGAAGACCGATCCGGCTCAGAAAGAGCCCGATGCATGGACCATCCTCATCGACGAACTGGGTGACATGAAGATCGAAAAGGCGTCCAATTAGAACGGCTCGCTGTGTCTCGCCCCTTGCCTAAATGCAGCTTAGGACCATAATGGCCGCTTTCGTCACAATCTGTCGGAACCCGATAGAGAGCGCCTAAAGTTCTTCGGGTCCGCTTAGAACTGCGCCGAAATGGTGCTTCCACAGCCTTACACCCAGTGCGCCCGACCGGTCCAGACTGGAACCAACGGTCAGCCACGGCAAGAGAGCGGGCGAAAGACCGGCGTCGAATAGACAGAATCCGGCAGCCAGAACGCAAGTATCGGTTTGGATACCACAAACCAAAACCCGATCGAGTTCCAGCGACAGAAGATAGTCGATGGCGTCCCTTGGCGGCGAATAGCCATGCTTGACGAAGACTCGATCCGCAGCCACCAGCGAATCATCGTCTTTGGCCGGTTTCCAACCCAATTGCCGTTCAAAGGGTGTGATCTTTTCATCATGCCGCTCGACGCTTGCAATGCTCGGCATTTTCAGAGCAAGAGCCGCGATGTCCTCGACGAGGCGCTGTGGGGGATTGAAGCTCGGTTGAACATCGACGATGTAAAGAGCCTGTCTCAACGTCAATCTCCTGCCAAGTTGCCTGGATCTACCAATATGCGCCCTGCAAAACTACGGTGCGGCTAAGCACCATTCGTCCGCACGGAACTCTTAAGACGTTTCCGTATCATATAGAACGCACTAATCGGCTCATCGAGCTTTTCAAAAATTCCGATCGCCGGGCAGATGGTAGGAGATTACCAGCCAGCTGCCGTAAAAAACCTCCCGCAGCGTATGCCGCGAGAGGTCATGATCTCATAGCCCTTTAAAGCAACGATCAATCGATATCGGAAACTTCCACTCCCGCGCCGCCGCTGATGCGGTGAGCAAGCGCTGCCTCCATGAACTCGTTGAGATCGCCATCGAGAACGCTGCTTGGCGAGGTGCTTTCCACTCCGGTGCGCAGATCCTTGACCAGCTGATAGGGCTGCAGAACGTAGGAGCGGATCTGGTGACCCCAGCCAATATCCGTCTTGGACGCGGCCTGCGCATTGGCGGCCTCTTCGCGCTTTTGCAGCTCGACTTCGTAAAGACGCGACCGCAGCATTTCCCACGCCTTGGCGCGGTTCTTGTGCTGAGACCGCTCCTGCTGGCAGGCAACGGCAATACCGGTCGGAATGTGAGTGATACGCACCGCCGAGTCGGTCGTGTTGACGTGCTGACCGCCGGCGCCGGACGACCGGTAGGTGTCGATACGGCAATCGCTTTCGTTGATGTCGATCTGGATCGAGTCATCCACCACCGGATAGACCCAGATGGAAGAAAACGACGTGTGGCGGCGTGCGTTGCTGTCGTAAGGTGAGATACGCACAAGACGATGAACACCGGACTCGGTCTTCATCCAGCCAAAGGCATTATGGCCCTTGACGAGGATAGTCGCAGACTTGATTCCGGCTTCTTCGCCATCATGCACTTCCAGAACTTCGACCTTGAAACCCTGGCGCTCGGCCCAGCGCGTATACATGCGCAGCAGCATGCTCGCCCAGTCCTGGCTTTCCGTACCGCCGGCACCGGAATGCACTTCGACATAAGTATCGTTGGAATCGGCCTCGCCGGAAAGCATCGCTTCCACCTGGCGACGGTTCGCCTCGCTTCTGAGCGCCTTAAGCGCCTCTTCCGCTTCACGTACGATTTCGTCGTCGCCTTCAGCCTCACCCATCTCGATCAACTCGATATTGTCGTTGACCTGCTGCTCGAGCGAGCGAACGCCCGTGATGGATTCGTCCAGTTGCTGGCGTTCGCGCATCAGCTTCTGCGCTTCACCGGCATCGTTCCAGAGGGTCGGATCCTCTGCCTTGTTGTTCAACCAGTCCAGTCGTCTTATCGCCTGGTCCCAGTCAAAGATGCCTCCTCAGCAGGCTTATGGCCTGCTTGATTTCGTCGACTACATTTACGATTTCATTGCGCATTTCGCAGATTCTTCGCCTTTTTAAAAAACTGCCTGGGTGAATAAATGCGAGGGGCGCGGATGTAAAGACCCGCGCCCCTCGACTTCGTACGGAATTGATTTCAGTAAAGTCCGCCGCCGCCGCCAGTGATGGCCTGCTGCGCCTGTGGAGATTCCCGCAAAATGTCTTCCTGAGACATGTTGCCGTCCATGCCGATGACATTGAAGCTCGATGCGGGGCCGGTACCGGGCTTGAAGGCTTCCATGATCGTATCAGGCTCGCCTTCCATCGCCGCCATACCCGTCTTGCGGTTGACGGCAACGAAGTTCATGCCGTTCGGCACAATGAACTTGCTGTGCGGCAGGTGCTTGGCAGCCTGCGAGATGAACTCGCCGAAGATTGGTGCTGCAAGCGAGCCGCCAGTACCGCCACGACCAAGCGGTGCCGGGCTATCGAAACCGATGTAGAGCCCGGCAACCAGGTCTGGCGTATAACCGACAAACCAGGCGTCCTTCTCGTCATTGGTAGTGCCGGTCTTGCCTGCAACTGGGAGATCGACCTTGATCTTGCCAGCAGCCGTGCCGCGCTGAACGACGCCTTCCATCATCGAGGTGACCTGATAGGCGGTCATCGGATCGAGAACCTGCTCCCGCTTGTCGAGGATGGTCGGCTCGTTCTGATCTTGCCACACCGTCGCGTTACAGCCTTCGCAGGCGCGATCCTCATGGCGGAAAATGGTCTTGCCATAACGATCCTGAATGCGGTCGATCACTGTCGGCTTGATCTGCTTGCCACCATTGGCAATGACCGAATAGGCAGAGACCATACGCATGACGCTGGTTTCACCGGAACCGAGCGACATGGAAAGCAAAGGCGGCATCTTGTCATAGATGCCGAATCTCTCCGCATACTCCGCGACCAGATTCATGCCCATGTCCTGCGCAAGACGCACCGTCATTAGGTTACGCGATTTTTCGATGCCAAGTCGCAGCGTGGATGGGCCGGCAACCTCGCCACCATAGTTCTGCGGTCTCCAGACCTCGCCCCCGGATACCACTTCAAGTGGCGCATCCATAATAACGGATGCCGGTGTATAGCCGTTATCGAGTGCTGCTGCGTAGATAAACGGCTTGAAGGACGATCCCGGTTGACGCATGGCCTGCGTGGCGCGGTTGAACTCGGACTGCGCGTAGGAAAAACCGCCGACGATTGCCAGAACACGACCCGTATGCGGGTCCATCACAACCATTCCACCTTGCACTTTCGGTGGCTGACGAAGACGATAGGACGTACCCTGTGCTGCGATGGGCTCGACATAAACGACATCTCCGGGTTTCAGCACTCCGGTCGGAGACTTTGCTGTGCTGCGCTGCCCTTTGGAGTCGCGATAAGCCCACTTCATGTTCTCTGGCTTGATGGAGCCGCGGCTCCCCTTATCAGGGGTGTCGCTGTCGGGATCCGGACGCAGGCCGATATCGACGCCACCGGCACTCGCATCCAGCACCACGGCAAGCCTCCACTCGGGAACGTCGCGTAGAGGTTTCATTTTGGAAAGGAGCGCCGCCCAGTCGCCATTGATGTCGATCTGATCGATCGGGCCATGGAAACCACGGCGCTCATCATAATCGATGAGACCGTCCTGCAGCGCTTTACGCGCTTCCATCTGGATTTCAGGATCGAAAGAGGTGCGCACCGAAAGGCCGCCCTTGAGCAACTTGTCTGCGCCGAACTGATCGACGATCTGGCGACGCACTTCTTCTGCGAAGTAATCCGAACCGGCAAGCTGTGGGCCACTGCGACGGACGTTGACGCCAAGCGGCTGTTGCTTGGCTTCTTCGGCATCCGCCTTGGTAATATAGCCATTCTCGGCCATACGATCGATCACCCAGTTACGGCGCTCGACAGCGGCCTTTTCGCGACGGAAAGGATGATAGTTGGCCGGCCCCTTCGGCAGAGCAGCAAGATAGGCCGTCTCCGCGATGGTCAATTCCGTCACGGACTTGTTGAAATAGGTCAGCGAGGCGCTGGCAATGCCGTATGAGTTCAGACCGAAGAAAATCTCGTTGAGATAAAGCTCCAGGATCTTATCCTTGCTGTAGGCCTGCTCGATACGGAAGGAGAGAATGGCTTCCTTGGCCTTACGCTCCATCGTCTGCTCGTTCGTCAACAGAAAGTTCTTCGCCACCTGCTGGGTAATCGTCGAGCCGCCTTGCGTCGGTCCGCCAGTCACATAAGCGAGTGCCGCACGCGCGAAACCAGTCACGTCGATGCCGGGATGCTGATAGAAATTCTTGTCTTCCGCCGAAAGGAAGGCAGCCTTCACCCGGTCGGGAATGGCCTGGATCGGCAGGAACAGGCGCCGCTGCTCCGCATATTCCGTCATGAGCGCGCCATTGCCGGCGTGAACGCGCGTCGTCACCGGCGGTTCGTAGCTGTTCAGAACCGCATAGTCAGGCAAGTCCTTCGTTATCGTCACCAGATAAATGGCAACGCCAGCAGCGACCACGAGAAACAGCGTGCTCGCCAAGCCGAAGAAATATCCAATCAGTCTGATCATATGAGGCTACCGATACTTCGAATCGCACTTTGCGCCTGCCCGTAGGCGCGCAAATTTATATGGAGCGTGCCGTTTTGCACACCGCTTAACCGATGACAAGTCGCGGATATTACCATTCGCGTCCATGTTACCGGGAGATGGAGTTCGCGCAACGGGTAAAGAGCCCGCTACCATACCGAATCCATCTATCGCAGTAACGCGGGGAATGTGAGTAAAATAGGGCTCTTGCTGACAAATCCCGCAGCTTTAGGGTTGCTAGACGTCGCTTTCCAGCAACCGTCACAAAAGCAACACAGCCATGCAGGACTGGCCCGCCGGGTAGACTGACCCATCAGCGATTAACCACCATTGGCAAGAGCCTGAGCGCGATATTTGGTGACCGCTTCCGACAACCTCTCGGCCACCTTGTCGCGCCATTTCTCATCAAGAAGAAGCTTCTCATCTTCCGGATTTGAAAGGAAGCCGAGTTCGACGAGGACCGAAGGGACATCATGCGCACGCAGAACCTGGAAACCCGCATAACGATGGGGATTGTTGATCAGCCCTACCTGCCCCTCGAATGAGGAGACTATATTCTCCGCAAGCGTTACCGAAAAAGCTTGAGTTTCTCTCCGCGTCAGATCGAGCAGGATATCGGCGACCTCGGGCTGCGCGTTCGAGACCGTCACACCTGCAATTTGATCGGAGAGGTTTTCGCGCTCCGCCAGATTCTGCGCCATTCTGTCAGAAGCCCTGTCAGAGATCGTGTAGACCGTGGCACCTCGAATGCCCTTCTGGCTCAGTGTGTCGGCATGAACGGAAATGAAAAGATTGGCGCTGTGCTGGCGAGCAATGGTGACGCGCTCGGAAAGCGCCAGAAACGTATCGTCATCTCGGGTCAGGAACGCTTTTATACCGGCAATCTTGTTCAGACGATCAGCCAGTTGCTTGGCAAATGCCAAGGTGATGACCTTTTCGTCCGTGCCGCTGACGCCACCTGTAGCCCCCGCATCGATACCGCCGTGACCGGCATCAACCGCAATGACGAAATCGGACTGCCGTGGTGATTTTTCGATGATATCCGGCGTGACGGATGCAGTCGTGGCAGGCGCCAGCGATTGCCAGTCCTGTTGCTTCAAAAGGTCCCCAAATTTCTGTTTGGAAGCAATTTCCGTATCGAGAACGAAACGGAACAGCTTGCCATTCTCTTCCGCTTCAACCTTGGCAATCGCAACCTGGACCGGCTTTCGGGCCGTCAGCACCAGCCGCGCACTCCCCTCGCCCATACTGCCGAAACGGATATCGCTGAAGAGGCCCGTGGGTTTCAACTCATGGGCAGGAAAGGCAAAGTTGACCGCTGGCATGTCGATCACGACACGCACTGGCGAATCTAGATAGTGAACCTCAAACTCGGGTTCGGCGTTGAAATCGAGAACGACGCGTGTGCGAGCCTCATCGCCAATGATACGCGCGGCCTTCGCGACAAACTCAGGTGCGGCATGAACGTGAATGCTCGACATAAACGTCATCAGCAGAGCCGGAACAACAACACCCGCATAACGAGTGATTCGTGGGAGAATGCTCTCCCGGTTCAATTCTGCCACCGTAGCCAGCCAATTTTTCATCGTCGTCAATATCTTTAAATTTTCATCGTTTCGCACGAACTTTGCCGGCTAGTTAGACAAAACGCGCATTTCCTCAGATAAGAATGACCCTACTTGAGCCCTGGGGCAACATTCGCAAGCCTTGATGAAGCAATTCTTAACTGCGAAATTCCATCAATGATATGGCATATTTAGCCTGCCTATTGCTATTGTGACGGATAAACCATACAACACGATTGAGGGTTAAAAATGTTGACGGGATAGATTCCCGCCGGCTGCCAATCGAGAATGACTCTGGCGCTGAATTACGGGCAATCATCTGCCGTCGCTTCATTTTTATCCTGAAACTGGATCAATCCGGCCGCGGCGGGAGACATACCCGGTGGCATGCCACCGATCGCTCTGTGGAGAGCATTTTCATCGGACTCTCAGGAGTCTATTTATTATAGTCGTTCTAGCTTGGCCAATGATGTCGTTGCAGCAGCTTTCATACGAACCGGACACAGGAAGCAGGCAAATTGCCCTGTACGTTGTCCGGATGCTGCCAGTTTACATGCGTCGGGCAGGACACTTCATTTCCGGCACACCCTTGAAAAAATATGAAAGGCCTGTCCCTGCGGCAGGCCTGTTCTCGTATGGGACAAGGCTGCGCCGAGGAGCACAGCTTACATGGCAGACAAAATGCTTATCGACGCCTCCCACGAAGAGGAGACGCGCGTAGTCGTTGTTCGCGGAAATCGCATAGAAGAATTCGATTTCGAGTCCGAACATAAGAAGCAGATACGCGGCAATATTTATCTGGCAAAAGTGACGCGCGTCGAACCGTCGCTTCAGGCAGCTTTCGTTGATTACGGCGGCAATCGTCACGGATTTCTGGCCTTCGCCGAAATCCACCCCGACTATTACCAGATCCCGCTGGCCGACAGGCAAGCGCTTCTGAAGGCGGAAGCCGAGGAGCATCGCCGCGGCGATGACTTCGAGCCAGCCGATGCGCCCAACGAGCCTGCGATCGATCTCTCCAAGGCGGACCAGCCGGATATTGGCATCGTGCCGGCATCTGAGGAAAAGGCCGAAGAAGCTGCGGCGTCCGAAGACGTCGTAATCGCGGAAGAGACCGTCGCCGTTGCGGAAGAAGCGGTTGCCGAAGAGCAGCCTGCGGAAGAAGAAAAGCCAAAAAAGCGCACCCGTCGTCCTCGCGCGAAGAAGAAGACTGACGCCGAAGAGGCTTCTGCCGAAGCGCCGGCCGAAGAAGCCTCCGACGAGGACGGCTCCAAGGGTGGCGAAATGGCGGCCATGGTCGACACCGACACGATTTCCGAGGACGTCGAACGCGTCGGCGACGACGATGATGACGACGACGATCATCACGAGAAGGAGGTCATCGAGTCTGTCGGCGCTGAAGACGCGATGGAAGAAGTTCCAGACCGCGCCATGCGCAAGCCGCGCAAGCAATATCGTATCCAGGAAGTCATCAAGCGCCGCCAGATCCTGCTTGTGCAGGTTGCCAAGGAAGAACGCGGCAACAAGGGTGCTGCGCTGACGACTTACCTGTCGCTCGCCGGACGTTATTCCGTTCTGATGCCAAACACGGCACGTGGCGGTGGAATTTCGCGCAAGATCACACAGCCTGCAGACCGCAAGCGCCTAAAAGAAATCGCCCGCGATCTTGAGGTTCCGAACGGCATGGGCGTTATTCTGCGCACCGCTGGCGCCAACCGCACACGCGTCGAAATCAAGCGCGACTTCGAATATCTGATGCGACTGTGGGAGAACGTCCGCACACTGACGCTGAGCTCTACGGCACCTTGCCTCGTCTATGAGGAAGGCTCGCTGATCAAGCGTTCGATCCGCGACCTCTACAACAAGGACATCAGCGAAATCATCGTTTCCGGTGAGGAAGGCTATCGAGAAGCGAAAGACTTCATGAAGATGCTGATGCCGAGCCACGCCAAGGTGGTTCAGCCCTACCGCGACATTCATCCGATCTTCTCGCGCTCCGGAATCGAAGCGCAGCTCGACCGCATGCTTCAGCCGCAGGTCACGCTGAAATCCGGTGGCTATCTGATCATCAATCAGACCGAAGCCCTGGTTTCGATCGACGTGAACTCCGGTCGCTCGACCCGCGAACATTCGATCGAAGAAACGGCACTCGCAACCAATCTCGAGGCTGCAGAAGAAGTTGCCCGTCAGCTTCGCCTTCGCGACCTTGCCGGTCTGGTCGTCATCGACTTCATCGACATGGAAGAGAAGCGTAATAATCGCTCTGTCGAAAAGAAGCTGAAGGATTGCCTGAAAAACGATCGCGCTCGCATTCAAGTCGGCCGCATCTCGCATTTCGGTCTTCTTGAAATGTCGCGCCAGCGCATCCGCGCTTCTGTGCTCGAATCCACCACTCAGATCTGCTCGCATTGCGGCGGCACGGGCCATGTGCGCTCGGAATCCTCCATCGCGCTGCACGTGCTGCGTGGTGTCGAGGAATACCTGCTGCGCAACACGACCCACAACATCACAGTGCGCACGACGCCTGAAACGGCGCTCTACCTGCTCAACCACAAGCGTGGAACGATCGTCGATTATGAAGAGCGCTTCGGCGTCGCAATCATCATCGCGGCAGATGCCAGCGTCGGTGCCCAGCACTTCGCTATCGACCGTGGTGAGGCCGTCGAAAACCCAGTGAAAATCGAAAGCCTTCTGCAGGCTCTTCCAACCTTCGAAGAAGACGAGGACGACATCGTCATCGAAGCCGAGGAAGAGGAAGACGAAGAAGAAGTCGTAGCAAAGGCTCAGAACAACGAGCCTCGGCAGCCTCAAGCTGAGAACGGCGAAGACGGCAAGCGCAAGCGCAAGCGCCGCCGCCGCCGTCGTGGAAAGGGCAACGGCCAGAACGGCGACGTTCAGGCTGATGCCAATGACGACACATCCGGCGAAGGCGATGACGAGGATGGCGACGATGCCTCCGAAGATCAAGCTGAGGCTACGGAAGCACGTGGCGAAGGCGACAATGCTGGCCAGGACGAAGGCAAGCGCAAGCGTCGTCGTCGCGGCAAGCGTGGCGGTCGTCGCAACCGCGACGAAAACGGTGAACTGCTGGATGCCGAAAATGGTGACGGCGATCAGGATGGTTCTGATGACGGCGTTGAAGATGGTGAAGCTGCTGCTGCTGTCGAAGGCGTAGAGCCGACCGCCGCTGTCGAGGCGAGCGAAGCCGAAGCGCCTGAGGTTGAAGAGGCTGAAAAGCCGAAGAAGCCACGCCGTACCCGCAAGGCCAAGGAGAAGACTGAAGCGGTTGCCGAGGCGCAGGTCGAGGCAGAAGCTCCCGCCGCTCAGACAGCCGTTACAGACGCTGCCCCTGCTCCGCAGGAAGCACCCGCGGCCGAAGCACCTGCAGTGCCATCACCTTCTCCAAAGGCTGCTGAACCCGCTGTCGAACCGGCTCGAGAAGAAGCGGACGACGCTGCAAAGCCAGCCCGCGCCAACCGCGGCGATAACGTTTCCTCGTCCGAGCCCGTTGTCACCTCGTCCGGTAAGAGCGACAGCGCCGATGGCGAAGAACCGAAGCCGCGCAAGGGCGGCTGGTGGCAGCGTAAAGGCTTTTTCTAAGCCTTGAAGCACACGCAGTAGAATCGAGACCCGGAGATTGGAGAGCCAATCTCGGGGTTTTTCGTTTGATGGCGATAAAATTCTGCGGTGTCCAAGGCGAGATCAGGCCGATGTCATCGAGGTTGAGCGGTGAAGAATCGAGGCTCGCCTCGTTTCGGACGGAGATTAGTAAGCGAGACCACGTAGAAAACCAGTGAGCTTACTTTTTGATTTCGCTCGTTGTTCCGACGCGATGCAAAATAGCGCGAAAAGGCGCTGTCGATGCGATAGCCTGCCAATAACGCAAGCTTGGAACGAGCTACTTTCTCATCGAGTGCTGGAAGAACTGCCCTCAGTTCTTTCTTCAGCCATCAAAGCTCGGTCTTTTTCGACGGCGTCGAGCGCTTTCACTATTTCCTGCGATAGGTGTTTTAACTCCACGAGAGACATACCGTATATAAAGGAAGCTTCATTGAGGTGCAGTCGAATCCGTCCGGTGTAGGTGAAATTGGGCAACCTGATTAACTGAACGAGACCCCGGCGACTTTGGTTGTGTGATATATCTATTTGATAGATCAGCTCTCCGCCATAGACGCCGCGCTCCGCCTGCTGCTTGAGACCGCCGAAAAATCTACGAAAAAAATTCATGATGACCAGCTATCGGATGTCGATGATTTCGTTGAAGGCGATCTTATTAAGCATCGGCTGCTTCGTATTCAAAGAAAAATAGCTTACTTCAAACTGCCTGTCTTGCCTCACATGTATCAACATGCGGATCGGAGCGGTTGGAATAAATAGATCGAGGAGTGCGGGTTAAAAACGAGGGGCGATATTCTGAATGCGGAAGGAATTCATCCACCCGTCACGCCTTAGTGATCGTTCTGGCCGCTCTTTTCTTTAATCGTCTCAAGCAGTATCGCTGCCCCGCGTTCGCCAGGCGGCAGGTCTGTCCTCAGCCGTTCCTGCACCAGCTCGAACCCTTCCAGCATGGCGCGGCGTTGGATGGTGTCGGACGACAACCGCTCCGCCCAGCGTAGCATCGAGCCGGCGCGGACGACCTCGTTGAAATATTCGGGCACAACGGCGTAATCGGCGATCAAATTGGGTAACGCGCCTGTCCATGTCTTCACTCGCTTGCTCAGCATCGTGAAAATCCAGTCGGTCTTATAGACGGACACGACCGGAACATGGCACAGCGCGAGTTCCAGAATGACCGTGCCGGAGGCCGCAATCGCTGCATCCGCATCAGCAAAGCAGCGCCACTTGAACGTAAGATCGGTGTCGATCTCGGGGCGAATAGCCTCCGGCCAAGAGGCCGCAAGGTCCCTGATCCTCTTTTCCTGTCGCAGCACAGTTGGCAGGACGAATCGCGTTGGCCCATTCCGCTCCACGAATGCGCTTGCAGCCTGCTCGAATGGCTCCATCAGGCGGCTCGTTTCCGTCGAGCGAGAGCCCGGCAGGAGAAGGATTGTCCGCCTATCACCAGCAGAAGGCGCAGGACGCAAAGCCCGTTGTGTACGCACCGCCAGCACATCCGCATCGACACTTAAACGGTGGCCGACGAAAGTCGTTGCCGGACCGCCGAGCCGCTGCATCGCCTCCGGTTCGAACGGCAACAGCGCCAACACGTGGTCGACATAAGAGAGCATCGCCTTCGCCCGGTACTCTTTCCAAGCCCACACACTCGGACAAACATAGTTTACCACCGGCAGATCTGGCAGCACTTTTCGCACGCGCTTGGCGACGCGATGCGTGAAATCGGGGCTGTCGATGATTAGCAGCGCGTCCGGCCGATTGGCAATAATGGCATTTGCCGTTTCCCTGATGCGGGAAATTAGTTGCGGCAGTTTCTTCAGAACCTGAGTGAAGCCCATGATCGAGAGTTCGGAATAGTCGAACAGAGAACTCAGTCCCTCAGCCGTCAGCTGTTCACCGCCGACGCCAAAGAGTTCCACCTGCCCCGGATACTGTTTCTTAAGCGCGCGTACAAGGTCAGCACCGAGGAGATCACCGGACACCTCGCCCGCCACGACAGCAAGTTTCAGCACGCCGTCTGTCACATCATATCTCCTTCAAGCGCCGTATCTATGCCGCACACGAAAAGGCCTGCCTCATCAGCAGCTTTCAACATCGCTTCTCGATCAAGAATGAAGGCCCTGCCCGCCTCTACGGCTATGCCGGCCAGTCCGGCCTTTGAGGCGTTCTCGACGGTCGAGGGGCCGATCGTGGGGAGATCGGCGCGGATATCCTGCTGCGGCTTGCAGAGTTTGACGAGCACGCCCTTGCGGCGCTGCGAGATGCGGCCGGCAGTACGAAGATCAGCCACCCGCTCCAGCATGCCATCGGTACCCTCAACCCCTTCCAGAGCAACGATGCGTCCACTGACAGAAACAGCACCCTGGCCAACATCCAGCACACCGAGTGCCAGCGCCGCGCGTGCGGCTTTCACGATATCTTTGCGGTCATCATCAGTCGGCTTGATCTTGCCTAGCGGACCCGTGGTCGCAAGAAGTCGAGGTGCAATCTCGTGAGCGCCGATAACGCGCACGCCCTGCGCTTCAATCAAGCCGATCACCATCTGCAGCACCGTGTCATCACCGCCCGACAACAGCGTGCGGATAATCGAGGGCATTTTGGCGATCATTTTCAGGTTCGGGCGAATTTCCCGCCACTCTGGGCGCCGTGCTACACCACCCGACAGAACCACGCGATCGATGCCATGATGGCTCAGGAGGAGACCCAGCCCTTTGACATCGCCAACACTGATCGAGGCACTTTCGAACTGTGACCAGTCCAGATCGGCTTCATCCTTCAGGCGGATGATCAGCGGGTCCTCTCCCGCAGATCGTGCGGCAATCGCCACATACAGGGGAAGAGAACCGCTACCGGCGATGATCGCCAGACGCTGGGCGCCCGCAGCCACCGCGTTACTTGCCGCGGTTCGGCGATGAGATCGCCCGGTCATTGGCGGCGGCTATAAAGTCGACGATCTCCAGCGCTTGTGGGCAATCGAGATAGTCTTCGCGGATGGCCGCAGCGTTGGCGCGTACGTTGCCTTCGCTTTCGAAGATTTGCTTGTAGGCGCGGCGAACAGTGTGAATATCTGCGCGCTCTATGCCTGCACGCGTCATGCCGACAACGTTAAGCCCGCTCAATACCCCCGGATTACCGTTCAACATACCATAGGGAATCACGTCATAGCTCACAGCAGACAGGCCGCCGATGAAGGCTTGGCGACCGATGCGGGTAAACTGGTGCACCGCGCAGCCACCGCCCAGAATAGCCTTGTCCTGAATGTGCACATGGCCAGCCAGCATCACATTGTTCGACAGGATAATCTCGTTGCCGAGAATGCAATCGTGCGCCACATGGGAGTTGGCAAGAAATAGGTTGTCGTCACCAACCACCGTTCTGCCGCCGCCATCCGAACTGCCGGTATTCATCGTCACGCCTTCGCGGATCGTGCAACGCGCGCCGATGTCGAGCGTCGTTTCAGAGCCATCGTGGCGGATCGCCTGCGGTTGACCGCCAATAATAGCCATTGGGTGGATGACGGTACCCTCACCCACCACTGTGCGACCTGCCACGACAGCGTGGTTCAACAGCTTGACACCGTCGCGCAAAGTCACCTTTGCGCCGACATGAGCGAATGCCCCGATTTCGACATTCTCGCCGATGATCGCGCCATCCTCAACAATCGCCATGGGATGGATTTTGGCAGAAGCCGAAACCGCACTCATTGCTGATCCTCTGGGATCATCATCGCACCGACATCAGCCTCGGCCACGAGAGCGCCATCCACCTTGGCTTCGCAATGGAATTTCCAGACATTGCCGCGCTGGCGCTGCTTGACGACGTGGATCTCCAGACGATCACCCGGCACGACGGGCTTGCGGAAGCGGGCATTGTCGATCGTCATGAAATAGACGAGATAGCCTCCGCCGTCCTGGTTTCGAGCGCAGATCGCGCCAGCCGTCTGCGCCATGGCTTCGACGATCAAAACACCTGGCATGATGGGACGGTCAGGAAAATGGCCAGTGAAATGCGGTTCATTGACGGTAACGTTCTTTATACCGATCGCAGAATTATCGCCATCAATGTCGATGATCTTGTCGATCAGCAGAAAGGGATAACGATGCGGCAGCAGCTTCATCACTTCAAGGATGTCAGCCGCGCCAAGCGTCGTCTTCGTCTCTTCAGACATTCTTGTCTCCTGTTTTTCTATCGCGTTCTTCTGCGCGGGCGAGAATGTCGGCCATGTCACGCAGGAAATGTTTGATTGGACGGGCAGGCGTACCACCGACCTTAGCGCCCGCTGGCACGTCGGACACAACCCCGCTCATAGCCGCAATCTGCGCGCCATCGCCAATCGTGATGTGACCATTGATACCGGCCGCACCGCCAATCATCACGCCATCGCCAATGCGCGTGCTTCCTGCGATGCCGACCTTGCTGACGATGCCGCAGTGACGACCGATCCGGACGTTATGACCGATCTGAACCTGGTTATCAATTTTGGTGCCCTCGCCAATGACGGTATCATCCATCGTGCCACGATCGACAGTCGTATTGGCGCCGATCTCGACGTGATCCTGAATAATAACACGACCGATTTGCACGATCTTGATCATACCACGCGGTCCGGGGGCATAGCCGAAACCATCTTGCCCGATCCGCACACCATTATGGATGATCACCCCGTTACCAAGGAGGGCAGAGAGAATACTGGCACCGCCGGCAATGGTGCAGTCACGACCGATCTGAACCTCGGCTCCGATAATGGCGCCGGGCCCGATGCGTGTGCCCGCACCAATTTGCACATGCGCGCCGATAACCGCAAAAGGCTCGACGATGACACCGGGTTCCAGACTAGCAGTCGGATCGACGTGAGCGGAGGCCGATACAGATGTGCCCTCGGCGACGGCAGAAGGCCGCATCGCCGACGGATGCAAAAGCTCACCGGCCTGCGCGAAGATCGTATGGGGGTTCTTGCAGATAAGAGCCGGAATATGCCCCGGCACGATGCTCTTAAGCGACTCGTCGCAGATGACGGCGGCTGCATCGCATGTCAGCAACTCATCCCTGTTCCTGCGGGACAAGATATAGCAGAGCTGGTCCTGCTTGGCCCGCGACACAGGAGCGATGGAACGCACCATACGGTCAGCAAAAGCTTGATCAGACAGTTCCGCCCCAAGACGGGCTGCGATGTCTTGCAATCGCAGGCCTTCGTGGGGCGGAAAAAAAGCATTGTATTCCATGACGCGGAAACTCCAGAACATTCAAACTCGCAGTTCTGGACTGCCGATATCAGAAAGTGTTGGACATGCCAAACCGGAAACGCTGTTCCTCGTCGTAGCTTTCCTTGGCAATCGGAACTGCATAGTCGACGCGCAGCGGACCGAACGGCGAAGCCCACATGATGCCGATACCCGCAGACGCACGGATGGAGCTGTCATCCTGGACGCCGGCTGCATTCGAGACCTTGCTGCCGTAGAGCGTACCGGCATCGACGAAGCCAGCAAGGCGCAGACCGACATCTTCCGGAACGAGCGGCATTGGTGCAGTCACTTCAGCCGAAGCTGCGAAATATGTCGTACCGCCAATCGCATCCGAACCAATACGCGGACCGATGCCGTCATTCTTGAAGCCACGGATCACACGTCCGCCGATCTTGAACTGATCGAAGACGTAGAGATTGTCGCCCGTCGGAACGACATGACCTGCCTGACCCGTGAGAGAGCCGATGATATCGTACTCATCGGAAAGGGTATGGTAGTAACGAACCTTACCGAAGATCTTGTAGT
Organism: Rhizobium sp. 22-785-1; assembly: GCF_053521965.1. Lineage (NCBI taxonomy): Bacteria > Pseudomonadati > Pseudomonadota > Alphaproteobacteria > Hyphomicrobiales > Rhizobiaceae > Rhizobium > Rhizobium sp. 22-785-1. Next base: position 334,301 of record NZ_JBNWDI010000001.1, read on the forward strand.
ATTCGGAATCGCCACCCAGACCCGCAAACTCGTTGGTCAACGCAGCCTGCCAGCCTTCGCGTGGCATATTACGGTCATCAAGCGTGTTGTAGTTCAGCGTGTTGGAAATGATCGACTGAGTCCAATCACCATTGTTACGATCGATCAGATCGACGTACGGACCAGCGAGATTGGTCTGATAATCGCCTTTACCGTCATAATTGATCTGCTTGTAGGTGTACTTGAACGTGGTGCTGAGCTCTTCGGTGATAGGCGCGGTGACGCGAAGCGCGAAGCCCTGTTCATCATAGTTATAATAATCTTCGCTCTTCGTCTGGCTCTTGAACAGGTCGAAGCCTGCGGCGAGACGGTAACCAAGGAAGTAAGGCTCGGTGAAGGACAGCGTGTAGCTGCGCGCATCATCCTGGCCTGCACCAGCGGCAACACGGATATACTGACCGCGACCGAGGAAGTTCTTCTCTTCGATGGACGCTTCCAGAAGAGCACCGTCGTTCTGCGAGTAACCTGCACCGATACCGAACGAGCCCGTTGGCTGATCTTCGACATCAACGACGATCACGACGCGGTCGGCAGCGCTACCCTGAGAGGTGCTGATATTGACCTTGGAGAAGTAACCGAGAGCCTCAAGACGACGCTTGGCAGCGCTGACGACCGTCTGGTTGAACGCATCGCCTTCGCTGATATCGAATTCGCGACGAATGACATAGTCACGTGTACGCGTGTTGCCACGGATTTCGATACGTTCGACGTAGGCGCGCTCGCCCTGATCGACGATGTAGGTGACACCGATCGTGTTGCCAGCCAGATCGCGGTCGCCACGCGGCGTCACGCGGGCAAAAGGATAACCTTCTGCCGCGACACGCTTGGAAATGGCTTCCATGCTCTGCTGAACTTCCTTGGCGCTGTAATAGGAGCCGGAGCGCGTATCGACGAGACCCTGAAGCTGCGAACCATCAATGCCAGGCACCGTGGATTCAACTGCGACATTGCCGAAATTGTAGCGCTGACCCTCATCAACCGTAATGGTGATGGTGTACTCATTGGTCGCCTCATCGAGGACGGCGTTGGAGGACACGACACGGAAATCGGCGTAGCCGCGGTTGTAATAGAACTGGCGCAACGCCTCTTCATCGGCGCGCAGCTTGTCTTCATTATAGACGTCCTTGCGTGTCAGGAACGACAGCATGTTGGACTTCTTGGTATTGATGACGGCAGCCAGACGGCCATCGCTGTAGGCATTGTTGCCGACGAAATCGATACGCGCGATCTTGGTGCGCTCGCCTTCATTGATCTGGAAAGCGAGGTTGACGCGACCCTGGGCAACAGGAACGACCTGCGTGGTTACCTGGACGTCGCTGCGACCGATGGCAGCATAGGCATCCTTGATACGGGCGATATCCGCCGTCACGACTGTCTGATCGTATGGTCCGAGAGACTGCGTCTGGACGATGCCCTGCAGCTTGTCGTCCTTGATCTTGCGGTTGCCGTTGAAAACCACCTGATTGACGAGATTGTTCTCACTGACGGTCACCACGAGCGCATTGCCTGCGACACGCATGCTGACGTTGGAGAAATAGCCCGTTGCATAAAGGCGCTTCACCGATTCATCGATATCGGAATTGGAGAAGTTACGACCGGGAGCGATCGTGATGTTGGAGCGAACAGCATCCGCGCCAGCGCGCTCTGCGCCGCGAACATCGATCCTGCTGACTACAGCTGCATTGGCAACACCGGCAGAAGCAAGCACCCCCATAGCTGCAATCGAAGAAACACCAGCAGACAGCGCAACCGCCGATACCGCGTTCAAAAATCTTGAACCAGCCTTCATTTCAATTCTTACCTTTTCCCGTTGTCCCTCAGCGGGCGGAACCCGACTCCGGCCATCTGCGTCGTTTTACCTGCTTTTCCTCTACAAGCAAGCCCGACCGTTAATTTCTGTTTACTTCGCAAGCCACCGTGACCCAATCGCCACTTTGGCTTCAAAACAAGGTAAACACCCTCTTAAAAAAACAGCTCGAAATGGCTCTTTAGCCGATCAAGCTGCTGATATCGTTCCACGTGGCAAAAACCATCAGACTGAAAATCATCGCCAGCCCGATACGAAAGGCCACCTCCTGCGCACTGGATCCAACCGGCCTGCCGCGCACCGCTTCTATCGCATAGAACACAAGATGGCCGCCGTCCAGAATAGGCACGGGCATGAGATTGAGTAGTCCAATGGAAATTGACAGAACCGCCGCCAGTTGGATCAGCGCTCCGAATCCCAGTGTAGCAACCTGCCCGGAGGCCTGCGCAACACGCACCGGCCCGCCCAACTGATCAGCATTCATCCGTCCCGTGACGAGGTTGCCGATATAGTTGAAGGTTCCTGTGATGACGTGGCCGGTCTCTCGCACACCCTCGACCAGCGCTTCCACAGGCGTGTAGCTCACATGACGGAAATTGCCCCGCGTCTGATCCGTGGTGATGCCGATAATTCCAAGCTCGATCTTGTTACCAAACTGGTCGGTCGTTTCCGTTCGCGTCGGAACCATAGGCAGCGACAGATCGCGGCCATCTCTCTCGACGGTGACATTGATTTGCGTGCCCGGACGGATGGAGACATAGCGGCGGACGTCTTCAAACGTCTGCACCTTTTCGCCATCGATTGCGATCAGCCGGTCACCCGGCAGAATGCCTGCCGTCTGGGCGGCGCTGTCAGGGCGCACTTCGGAAACGACAGGATCGGAAATCATCCGGCCGTAGACCGTGAAAAGGATCATAAAGATCAGGATCGCCAGGATGAAATTGGCAATGGGACCGGCCGCTACCGTCGCAGCCCTCTTCCAGAGCTTCGCACCGGCGAGCGTCTGCGCCCTCTCCTCAAGCGTAAGACCGGAAAGGCCGTCGCTGTCCGGCTTGCTGGACACATCCTCATCGCCGAAGAATTTGACGTAGCCACCAAGTGGCACAGCCGAGATCTTCCAGCGTGTCCCACGCTTGTCGGTGAAGCCGATCAGTTCCGGACCAAAGCCGACGGAAAATGCGGTCGAGCGAATCCCACACCAGCGTCCGACGAGGTAATGGCCCATTTCGTGGACGAAGACCAGCAGCGAGATCACGAGGATAAATGGCACCATATAACCGGTTAGAAAATTAACCGCAGCCATCACAGTGTCCATATTATTCCCGATTCCCTATATAGCGTCTCTTGTCATCCGTCTGGTCAGATCAGAAACCGAGCAAGATACCATCGCCCGATCCTGGCACATCACCAGTTACTGCTGCGTGAACCACCGCAATCAGGAATACGGTAAAGCAGGCGAAAACAAGACCGTCAACCCGGTCCATGAAACCGCCATGACCCGGAATAAGATGACTGGAATCCTTCACCCCGAACCGGCGTTTGATGAAGGATTCAAACAGATCGCCAATCTGGCTGAAGATGGAGAGCGCAAGCGCCAGCGAAAGTACGGTCAGCGAGATGGCGCCATGATAGGCCAGCGCTACAGCGCCGCCCGCAACCAGGCCAAAAAACGTGCCGCCAGCAGCACCCGACCAGGTCTTTCCGGGAGAGATCGATGGCGCGAGCTTTGGACCACCGACAGCGCGCCCGACGAAATAGGCAAGAATGTCAGTCGCCCAGACGATCGAGAAGACGAAAAGCATGCCGACGAGGCCAGTCGATTCCTCGCCACGAATGGCCGCGAGCGAAATGCCGCTGAGAGAAGAGTAGACGATGCCGCCAACAAGCCACCAGTTTGGACCCCGCAGGATCGGAAACAGAGCAGCAGTGATCGTAAAGCCGGATAGCAGAGGAAGATCAAGCGAGCTTTCGCCAAAGATCGTATTGCCACTCATCACCGCGACAGAGAACCAGCCCCAGGCATAACCCGTCGGATTGGTGTCAGAAAGTCGGGTGATCGTGCTCCACTCATAAAAGATGAGAAGCGACAGAAGTCCGGCGATAGCGCGGAACATGATCCCGCCATACCATGTCGCCGTCAAAATGACGACGGCCATCACGATGCCCGAAATGATCCGCAGCTTCAATTCGCGGCTCATCAGGCGCCCGCCATCGCAATTTGAGTGGAGAGGCCACCGAAGCGACGATCGCGCGTCATGTACTGATCGATCGCAGCCATCAGTGTCTGGCGATTGAAATCAGGCCAGTAGTCCGGAATGAAGAGAAACTCAGAGTAAGCGGCTTGCCACAACAGGAAGTTTGACAGCCGCTCCTCGCCGCTGGTTCGGATGATAAGGTCTGGATCGGGAATACCTGCCGTATCAAGCCGAGCGGAAATCGCCTCTGGCGTGATCGCGGAAGCGTCGAGCCGGCCTTCTGCAACATCCAGCGCAAGCGACGCGGCAGCGCGGGCAATCTCGTTACGCGAACCGTAGTTAAAGGCAATGATCAGTGTCAGCGCCGTATTATCGCGTGTCGTCTGCTCCGCCTCTTCAAGCAGGGCTCGGACATCGGCCTTCAGTCCTGCTCTGTCACCGATGATACGTACCCGAACATTTTCCTCGTGCAACTCCGCAAGGTCGCGACGAATGAAAGCCTTCAGCAATCCAAGAAGGTCGGAAACCTCAGATTGTGGCCGGCGCCAGTTTTCCGAGGAGAAGGCGAAGAGCGTCAGATACTTCAAGCCGCACTGGCCAGCCGCCCTCACCGTTTCGCGCACGGCATCGACGCCCCGTCTGTGGCCCATGATGCGTGGCAAGCCACGCTGCTTGGCCCAGCGACCGTTACCATCCATGATGATAGCGACGTGCTCAGGTAACGGTGAAGGTGCGATTTCCGACATCTCAATCCATTTCAGGGTGTGCGGAGTTCAAGACAGCAAGTCTATGCCATGACAGAGGCAGTGATCGGTTAAACCGATTATACCTGCATGATTTCCTTTTCCTTCTCCGCAAGCAAGCGATCAATTTCAGAAATCGTGTCGTCCGTCATTTTCTGAACCTTGTCGGATTTGGCACGGCTTTCGTCCTGCCCGATGTCTCCATCCTTTTCGGCCTTTTTGAGACCGTCCATACCATCGCGGCGAACGTGGCGGATGGCGACCTTGGCCTTCTCGGCATAGTCGTGCGCAACTTTCACGAGCGACTTGCGACGCTCTTCGTTGAGCTCTGGAAGAGGAATACGCAGATTCTGGCCGTCGACAATCGGGTTGAGCCCAAGATTGGACTCGCGAATGGCGCGGTCGACCGCGCCGACCATAGACTTGTCCCAGATATTGACGCCAAGCATGCGCGGCTCCGGCACGGTGATATTGGCCACCTGGGAGAGCGGAACGCGGGAACCATAGGCATCGACCGTGACGGGATCGAGAATGTTGGCGGAAGCGCGTCCGGTTCTGAGCGACGCGATATCGTTCTTGAACGCGTTGATGGCACCGTCCATGCGGCGCTTGATGTCATTGAGGTCAACACCACTCATCTTCATACTCCATTTTCGTTCTGGCCTTGGCGGCCCATTATCTTTACCGGCGCAATAAAGCGTCCGGCAATTATGCGTCGTGAACGATGGTCTTGAGACCGCCGCCCGTCAATATTTGCGCAAAACCACCCTTTTCGTGGATAGAGAACACGATGATAGGAATGTGATTTTCCCGCGCCAGCGCAACAGCCGCTACATCCATCACCGCAAGGCCCTTTGCCAGCACTTCCGAGTGGGTGAGTTCATCGAAACGCGTTGCTGTAGGGTCTTTCTTGGGATCGGCTGAGTAGATGCCGTCGACCTGCGTGCCCTTGAAGATTGCCTCTGCTCCCATTTCCGCAGCGCGTAGAGCTGCGGCAGAATCAGTGGTGAAGAACGGATTGCCGGTGCCGCCGGCAAAAATCACCACCCTGCCCTGCGACAGATGATGGATCGCAGCACGCTGCGAGAAGCTTTCGCAGATCTCCGGCATGGCGATAGCGGAAAGAACGACGGTGTCGATGTTGAGCTTGCGAAGGGACGTGGCGAGCGCCAGAGCATTGATCACGGTTGCCAGCATGCCCATGTGGTCACCGGTCACGCGGTCGCCACCCTTGGAGGCAACGGCCACGCCGCGGAAGATGTTTCCGCCGCCAACAACGACCCCGACCTCAACGCCCATGGCCCGCGCTTCGGCGATATCAGACGCGATACGATCCGCGACGGCGACATCGATGCCGAAGCCTTGGTCGCCCATGAGGGCTTCGCCGGATGCCTTGAGAAGAACACGTTTATAGAGCGGCTTGGAAGACATCATGACTCCTTTAGCAGGCAACGCAAAAGCCAGGAGCGGCTTAGCGGCAATGGCAGGCGAAACATACTTGGTTCGACATCGCAAGAACATCTGTAAAGATTTTGCGGGCAAACCGAACGATAACCGGAACGCCGATACACGAAGGGCACCGCGTTGTCACGCGATGCCCCGGAGTTTTCCAATATTTGGGTAAAGGGATCAGCCCTTTGCGACGGCCGCAACTTCTGCAGCGAAATCGCTTTCTTCCTTCTCGATGCCTTCGCCGAGAAGCAGGCGAGCCATGCCCACAACTTCGATCTTGGCGCCGGCTTCCTTTTCGGCTTCTTTGATAGCAGCCTCAACCGTGAGGTCGGGGTTGATAACGAAAGCCTGAGACAGAAGAGCAACTTCTTCGAAGAACTTGCGCATGCGACCATCGACCATCTTTTCGATGATGGCTTCCGGCTTGCCCGATTCACGAGCCTGTTCGATGAAGACGTTGCGTTCGCGCTCAGCAACAGCTGCGTCGACTTCTTCAGCGCGGATCGCGAGCGGGTTGGTTGCAGCAACGTGCATGGCAACCTGACGACCGATCGAGGTCAGAACAGCCTTGTCGCCCTCAGACTTCAGAGCAACCAGAACGCCGAGCTTGCCAATGCCGTCGCCAGCAGCGTTGTGAACGTAGGTCGCAACAACGCCGTGCTCGACTTCGAGCAGAGCTGCGCGGCGAAGAGCCATGTTTTCGCCGATTGTGGCGATAGCGTCCTTGATCGTGTCGGAAACAGACTTGCCGGTCGCAGGATAGGTGGCGGCAGCGATCGCATCGACGGAGCCATCGGTCGTCAGAGCGACAGAAGCAACGCCACGAACGATGTCCTGGAAGGCGTCGTTGCGAGCAACGAAGTCGGTTTCGGAGTTGATTTCGACGACGACAGCCTTGTGGCCGGCAGACGCAATACCGATGAGGCCTTCAGCAGCGGTACGGCCAGACTTCTTGTCAGCCTTTGCAATACCCTTGGCGCGCAGCCAGTCGATTGCCGCTTCCATGTCGCCATTGGTTTCAGCCAGGGCCTTCTTGCAATCCATCATGCCTGCGCCAGACTTTTCGCGCAGTTCCTTTACCATTGCGGCGGTGATTTCGCTCATTGTGTGCCTCTTGTCGGTTCGGTCGGTCACGGCAGTCTTGCCAGGCCGAAATCGGATTGTGGGAACGAATGTACCCGGAACTGTGACAAGCTGATGAAACAGCCGCCACGAAACTTGTGAAACCAGCCGCTGTTCCCGTTTGGGCCAATTGCTCGGTCAACGGTGTGCTGCGGCTTGAAACGAACAAGGCCGTCGAACGTGCAGTCCAGAACGGCCTTGTCTTATCCTGATGAGAAGGCGGCGCGGTGAGCGCCGCCGAAGGCCAATATCAGGCGTTGGCTTCGTCTTCGAGAGCAGGCTCGATCGGAGCTTCTTCAGCAGCGCCGATGTCGCGGCCGGAAGCGCCCTGCTGACGTGCGATACCGTCGATGGCAGCGCGGGCGATCAAATCGCAGTAAAGCGAAATGGCGCGCGAAGCGTCGTCGTTGCCGGGGATCGGGAAGTCGATGTGGTCCGGATCGCAGTTGGAGTCGATGATGGCGACAACCGGAATGCCAAGACGCTTGGCTTCTTCGATCGCGATCTTTTCCTTGTTGGTATCGACGATGAACATCAGGTCCGGAACGCCACCCATATCGCGGATACCGCCGAGAGCCTTTTCAAGTTTTTCGCGCTCGCGCTCGAGGTTCAGACGCTCCTTCTTGGAGTAGCCAGAAGCTTCCGAGTTGAGGATTTCGTCGACCTTGCGAAGACGCTGGATCGAGTTCGAAATCGTCTTCCAGTTGGTCATCATGCCGCCGAGCCAACGCGAGTTGACGTAGTACTGAGCGGAGCGCTTTGCGCTGTCTGCAATGATTTCGGAAGCCTGACGCTTCGTGCCGACGAACAGAACGCGGCCACCACGAGCAACGGTGTCGGAAACGACCTGAAGCGCGCGCGACAGCATTGGAACGGTCTGAGCCAGGTCGATGATGTGGATGTTGTTACGATCGCCGAAGATGTACGGCTTCATCTTCGGGTTCCAGCGATGTGTCTGGTGGCCGAAGTGAACACCAGCTTCCAGAAGCTGGCGCATAGAAAAATCGGGCAATGCCATGCCTAGTTACTCCTTTTCCGGTTGAACCCCCGCGAAGCGAACAGCGCCGTTTGAGCGGCACCACCGGGCGGAATGAACCGGATTTCTCCCGGAACACCCCAAGCTTCGCGTGTGGAATGGTGAGCCGCATACAGCGAGCTCACCCAAATTGCAAGCATCCGGCATGAAAAAACGCCGGCATCGTCAGATTTCAGCGCACTTGTGGCGCTTCGCAGGTTTCAGGCTTGAGAACATCGAGCTTTGCAAGCTTGCCGGTCAAGACGAAGTCGCCATAGTCCATTGTCAGGTCTCGGGTGATTCCGTTCTCGTAAAGCTTGAACGACATGCGATAGATCGGCAGCGAGTCCGTTCCCGTCTTGTCGTTATAATAGGCAATCGTGACTGGCCAGAATGGCGCCTTGGCAAAGTCTCCCGCCATACTGGCATCGGCATCGCCGTCTTTGGGAGTCTGCTGCTTTCCGACGAGAGTGGATGTGATCAGGCTTTGATCACCGTCATCGGAACCGTCGAAGACGCGCGATTCGAAGATACGCTTGCCCATCTTGGCATTCTCGATGACCTGGAACATATGCTCCGTAGGGAATTCACCAGGTACGAGATCGATTTCACGCGGATCCGGCTTCGAGAGGTCGACTTTCATCTTGCCTTCGACGTCAGCGGCAGAACCGATAACTTCCTTGTCGAGCTTGTCGTCGGTGAAGGACTTGGTTTCGAAGGTGAATTTCTTCGATGCCGCGTCCTCGTAGGTCGTCGTCTGCTGGTCGGTCATCCGCACCGCGTCACCGGTATTGATCTGGGTGACAAAACGAAAATCCGTCTTGTAGCCCTTGCAGGACGAGCCGGTGAATTCATAGACCATACGTCCGGTCATACCTTCGATGCCGGAGCGGTCGGACGCGTCCTTCAGCTCAAGATCATAGACGGCGCGGTGGGAGATCAGATTGGGAACGCTGGCAGGCACGGCACTTGCGATGCAGGGCATGAGGCCCACGCCAGCGGCAAGAACGAGAGCAAGGTTCCTGACGATCATTCAATATCTCCTGTTGGACTCATCGCTCATACTGTACAAGCAACCGTCCGGCTTTTGGACATCATGCCCTGAATGCCGGATTTTTGAAAGTTTTACAACCAAAGCGGAAACGGAAAAAATGTCGGACGCAATCGAAGCCCGCCTCAAGGAACTCGGATACACTCTTCCCGCCGCAGCAGCCCCTGCCGCCAACTATGTTCCCTTCACCATCAGCGGCAATCTGCTCTATATTTCTGGCCAATTGCCGATGGAATCCGGCAAGATTGCGGTCACCGGACACGTCGGTCGCGACGTTGATGTTGCCAGCGCGCAAAAGGCGGCAGAGCTTTGCGCCGTTAATATTCTAGCGCAGGTCAAAGCGGCGTTGAACGGCGATCTGTCCAAGGTCCGTCGTGTGCTGAAGCTGAACGGATTCGTTGCCTCCGTCCCGGAGTTCACGGAACAGCACCTCGTCATCAACGGCGCGTCTAACCTGATCGCCAATGTTCTGGGTGACGCAGGCAAGCACGCGCGCGCAGCGGTCGGAATGGCATCGCTTCCTTTCAATGCCGCCGTCGAAATCGACGCCATCGTGGAAATCGACGTATGACACTGAAACTGTCCTGGTTGACGGCGCAGCCCGTCGCCCATCGCGGCTACCACGATCTGAACAAGCAAGTCTGGGAGAACACGCTTTCAGCCTTCTCCCGAGCCATCGAGGGCGGTTATGCCATCGAATGCGATGTGCAACTGGCCGCAGACAGCGTTCCGGTCGTTTTTCATGACGATGAGATGACCCGTCTTACGGGCATCAGGGGCGATGTGCGCGAACGCACCTCCGCCGAACTCGGGATGTTGTCGATCGGTCAGACAAGAGATCGCGTACCGACGCTGAAGCAGCTACTACAGCTGTGTGCTGGCAAGGTGCCGCTTGTCATCGAGTTGAAAGGTCGGGAGGGCGAAGGCGTCGATGATGGCTTCGCCGAAGCCGTTCTGGATGATCTCGAAGGCTACCGGGGCCAAGTGGCGCTGATGAGCTTCGACCACCATCTGCTGAAGGCTTTGAAGACTGCAGGCTCCCCCTGGCCTTTGGGGCTGACCGCAGAAGGCGCTGATCCGGAAGACTTCTTCAAACACGACGAGGCAATGCAGATCGGCCTCGATTTCATCTCCTATTTCTGGGGCCACCTACCGAACAGCTTCATTGAAGCGCAGCGGAAGCTTGGCGTACCGGTAATTACCTGGACGGTACGGGATGAAAATGCCTTGGAGAAGTCCTATACTTATGCTGATCAGATAACATTCGAGGGTTTCGTTCCCGACGTGAAGGACCGGCCAGCTACCGCATGAGCGACGAATACACCATTCGCGTTGCACAGTCCTTCAAGGACATTGCTCCGGAAAGCTGGAACAGGCTTTCCGGAGCATCCAGATCGGCTATCGCCAATCCCTATAATCCATTCACCTCCCACGCCTACCTCGCCTCGCTTGAGGATTCCGGCTCGGCCACGGCCAAGACCGGTTGGCTCGGTCAACATCTGTTGCTGGAGCGCGGCGATGGTGAATTGATGGGCGCCGTTGCGGGCTATCTGAAGAATCACAGCCGCGGCGAATATGTCTTCGACCACGGCTGGGCCGATGCTTTCGAGCGAGCGGGCGGGCGCTACTACCCTAAGCTCCAGTGCTCCGTCCCCTTCACGCCTGCAACCGGCCCACGCCTTCTGACCAGTGGCGTGGACGTAGCCGCGTTTCAGCAGGTCCTCGCATCAGGTCTCCGGCAGGTGACAGAGAAACTCGGAATATCTTCCGCGCATATCACCTTCGCGCCGGAAGACGAAATCGAAGCGCTGCAGGATGAAGGTTTTCTGCATCGCACCGACCAGCAGTTTCATTTCATCAATCAAGGCTACCGAGATCACGCCGATTTTCTTGATGCCCTGTCATCGCGCAAGCGCAAGAGCCTGAAGAAGGAACGGCGCGCAGCGCTGGAAAACGGCATCGAAATCGACTGGCTGACCGGCAGCGATTTGACGGAAGATATCTGGGATCAGTTCTTCACCTTCTACATGGATACCGGCAGCCGCAAATGGGGCAAGCCTTACCTCACCCGCAATTTCTATTCCCTCATCGGCGAGCGGATGGCAGACGATATCCTGCTGGTGATGGCAAAGCGCGACGGCAGGTACGTCGCCGGCGCCATCAACTTCATCGGTGGGGATGCGCTTTACGGACGCCACTGGGGCTGCATTGAAGATCATCCCTTCCTGCATTTTGAAGTCTGCTACCATCAGGCGATCGACTTCGCGCTTTCCAAAGGCTTGAAGCGTGTGGAAGCCGGCGCCCAGGGCGAGCACAAACTGGCCCGCGGCTACACGCCGGTCACCACCCACTCCGCCCACTACATCGCCCATCCCGGCCTTCGCCACGCCATTGCCGATTATCTGGAGCGTGAGCGTAGCGAGGTCGAACAAATCAACGACTATCTTGAAGACCACAGCCCGTTTCGCAAAGGCGAACGGCAGGAAGACGACGTCTAGAAAATTGTAAGGGAGCGCTCAATGGCCGTCTATGACGACAACAACATCTTCGCAAAAATCCTGCGTGGGGAAATCCCTTGCGTCAAGGTCTACGAAGACGACCACACGCTAGCCTTCATGGACGTGATGCCCCAGGCACCCGGCCACTTGCTGGTGATCCCGAAAAGCGGTTCGCGCAACATTCTGGACGCCGATCCCGAAGTTTTGATGAAGACGATTCCGGTCGTCCAGAAGCTCGCGGTTGCCGCTAAGGAAGCCTTCGATGCGGATGGCATTTACATTTCGCAGTTCAACGAGCCGGCCGCTGGCCAGACCGTCTTCCACTTGCACTTCCACGTTGTCCCGCGCAAGGACGGCGAGCCATTAAAGCCGCACAGCGGCGCAATGGCGGATGTGGAGATGTTGAAGGCTCACGCCGAGAAGATCAAACAGGCAATGTAAGTGCGAATCTCGACGTTCCGATCGTCGAGAAGAAAGACCGCATCGCTCACGAAAAAACCCGCCGAGTCCATCGGCGGGTTTTTCTGTTAACGGGCTTATGGAAAGCCACTCCAGATCATCGGAGCTTCAAATCAGCCGCGCAGGATCGAACGACCGGCATAGGCAGCCTGCGGACCCAGCATCTCTTCGATGCGGATCAGCTGGTTGTACTTGGCCAGACGGTCGGAGCGCGACAGCGAGCCGGTCTTGATCTGACCGCAGTTGGTAGCAACTGCGAGATCGGCAATCGTCGAATCTTCCGTCTCTCCAGAGCGGTGAGACATGACCGCGGTATAGCCAGCCTTGTGTGCCGTCTCCACAGCATCAAGCGTCTCGGTCAGAGAGCCGATCTGGTTGACCTTGACGAGGATCGAATTGGCAACGCCCATCTTGATACCGTCGCGCAGGCGCGAAGAGTTGGTGACGAAAAGATCATCGCCAACGAGCTGGACCTTGGAGCCGATCTTGTCGGTCAGGTACTTCCAGCCATCCCAGTCGTCTTCGGCCATGCCGTCTTCGATGGAGATGATCGGGTACTTTGCCGCAAGTTCTGCGAGGTAATCGGCCATGGCTTCCGGCTCGAGCGTGCGGCCTTCGCCTTCCATCTCGTACTTGCCGTTTTTGAAGAACTCGGTCGAGGCGCAGTCGAGAGCAAGCGCGACGTCGTCGCCCGGCCTGTAACCGGCCTTTTCAACCGACTTCATGATGAAGTCCAGCGCTTCCGGCGCGCTCTTCAGGCCTGGCGCAAAGCCGCCTTCGTCGCCGACATTGGTGTTGTGGCCCTGGGCTGCCAGTTCCTTTTTGAGAACGTGGAAGATTTCCGCGCCGATACGCACTGCGTCACGGATACTTTCCGCGCCGACCGGCATGATCATGAATTCCTGGAAGTCGATCGGGTTGTCGGCATGCGCACCGCCATTGATGATGTTCATCATTGGAACGGGCAGCAGGTGGGCATTCGGGCCACCGACGTAACGGTAAAGCGGCAGGCCAGTGGTTTCGGCAGCAGCCTTGGCGACGGCAAGCGAAACGCCGAGAATGGCGTTGGCGCCGAGGCGGGACTTGTTCGGCGTGCCGTCAAGCGCGATCAGTGTCTGATCGACATGGATCTGGCTTTCAGCATCGAAACCGCCAAGCGCATCGAAGATTTCGGTGTTGACGGCTTCGACAGCCTTTTCAACGCCTTTTCCGAGATAGCGCTGTCCGCCATCGCGCAGCTCGACAGCCTCGTGAGCGCCGGTGGATGCGCCAGATGGAACGGCGGCGCGACCGAAGGAGCCGTCTTCGAGGTACACATCGACCTCGACCGTGGGATTGCCACGGCTGTCGAGGATTTCGCGTGCGATGATGTCGGTAATGGCTGTCATGGTCTCTCCCTTGGGACTGGAACAGAGGATTTCAGTCGCTTGTCTTAGAGCGCATCGGCAAAGCTGTGAAGCCGTTTTTGAGCCGGATAGCGGTTAAGCGATACTGAAATATGTGAAAGGTCATTGCCACTTCGCTGTAGACGAAGCGTGAGAAATTACAATGACGACGCGTCGTCCTACGCGCCGCCCCACCTATAAAAATCGATTAGGCCAAAATCAGGCAGCCTTGGCGATGGCATCAAACGCCAGAAGCTTTTCCAGAAGCTTCGGCATATCCTTCAGATGAACCATGTTCGGTCCGTCAGACGGCGCGTTGTCCGGGTCTTCATGAGTTTCGACGAAGAGGCCGGCAATGCCGACGGCGACAGCCGCACGCGACAATGTCTCGACGAATTCGCGCTGGCCGCCGGTGGAACCGCCCTGCCCTCCTGGCTGCTGCACGGAATGCGTCGCATCGAAAACCACGGGCGCACCAAGCGAGGCCATGATCGGCAGCGACCGCATGTCGGACACCAGCGTATTGTAGCCGAAAGACGCGCCACGTTCGCAGAGAAGAACATTGGGATTGCCGCTCTCATTGAGTTTTGAAAGGACGTTCTTCATATCCCAGGGCGCCAGAAACTGCCCCTTTTTCACGTTGATGACCCGTCCGGTCTTTGCGGCGGCCACCAGAAGATCGGTCTGACGGCTGAGAAACGCCGGGATTTGCAGGACATCGACGGTCTCCGCTACAACGGCGCACTGCTCTTCCGTGTGGATATCGGTCAGCACCGGAAAGCCGAACTCTTTCTTGAGGTCGGTGAAGATTTCCATGGCCCTGTCGAGGCCGATACCGCGCTTGCCGGAAAGAGAAGTACGGTTCGCTTTATCGAAAGAGGACTTGTAAACCAGCCCGATGCCGAGCTTGGCGCACAATTCGTGAAGTGTGCCGGCAATCATGAAAGCATGGTCGCGGCTTTCCATCTGGCACGGGCCGGCAATCAGCGAAAACCGCTCCGTGTTGGAGAAGGATACAGCGCCTTTTCCCTCGCCAGCGACCACTTTCAAATTGTTCTTTACAGTCATCTCATTCCTCACGACTCATGCGCCGGACATCGCCGGCAACCGCAACTTTGCGAGCATGCAAAGGCCTTACAACATCAGCCCGAAAATCGGAATCAATTTTCCAGCTTTTCAGGCTTGATACCTTGCGCCAGCAACATGCGACAGACATTCTCGCTGTTCTCACCTCCAGAGAAAGTTGGGCCGGTTACGATGCCTTCCAGGCCTTCTTCGCACGCTGGCTTCGGCCTGCTCCTTACTCGTCCTGCGAGACGCGCTTCTAACCAAGCTGAGCGATCAACCTGCTGCTCGCCATCGTCGTGTTCAGGAGGATGCTGTCATATTCCTAGCGGCAAGCTTCCACATTTGCGCGGAAACAGGACAGCAAAACGGCAAGCCCGAACGTTTGCGGAATTTTAAGGGATTGCAGAACACATATGGAACATATAGTGTTCGTTCTGTATTTGTTTCGCGAATCTTCGCAACGCATTCCAAGGGTTTTCTCATGCTCACGCGCAAACAGCAGGAACTGCTCCTATTCATTCATGAACGAATGAAAGAGTCCGGCGTGCCGCCGTCTTTCGATGAGATGAAAGATGCCCTGGACCTCGCTTCCAAATCCGGTATTCACCGTCTGATCACCGCCTTGGAGGAGCGCGGCTTCATCCGCCGTCTGCCGAACCGGGCAAGAGCGCTGGAGGTTATCAAACTCCCGGAAGCCTATTCCGCACCCGCGCAGAAGCCCGTACGTGGATTCTCCCCAAGCGTGATCGAGGGCAGCCTCGGAAAGCCGAAAGCGCCGGAACCTGCTCCTGCCCCGAAGCCAGTAAATGATGCGATTTCAAGCGCGGTCACCGTTCCTGTGATGGGACGCATCGCTGCCGGTGTTCCGATCTCCGCCATTCAGAACAATACCCACGATGTTGCCGTGCCGGTGGACATGATCGGAACGGGTGAACATTACGCATTGGAAGTCAAGGGTGACTCCATGATCGAGGCCGGCATCTTCGATGGAGACACCGTGATCATACGCAACGGCAGCACGGCCAATCCTGGAGACATCATCGTCGCTCTTGTGGATGATGAGGAAGCGACGTTGAAACGGTTCCGCCGCAAGGGTGCTTCGATAGCCCTGGAGGCCGCGAACCCGGCCTATGAAACCCGTATCTTTGGGCCCGACAGGGTCAAAATTCAGGGCAAACTTGTGGGTCTCATTCGCCGTTATCACTGACCGGTGACTGAAGGCACCCCTACATCGGACCGGTTGAGCGCAGTAATCTCAGAACAAAACCAAAAAAGCAGGTCATCGCCTGCTTTTTTTGTATTCCGCGCGTCAACGGAGACAGAAGCAATGATGGGACAATGAAACTGCACGGGTCTATCGCCCTTCTTCGGTTCGGCCTGTCGATTTCCGATCGCGATCGAAACGGCGCAATGCGGGGAAATCCGGAAGCCATGCCTCACGGCGGATTGTCCAAAGCTCGTAGGTCGGCTCAAATTGATCCGGCTCATCGAGTGAACCGAGATTGACCTCTACTTCGTCGCCGCTCCGGCCAAAAACCGGTGAACCGCAATCGGGGCAAAAAAAGCGGCCATTGTAGCTGCGAGTGTCTCCATCGATCGTTACGGCATCCTCTGGAAAAATTGCCGAGGCGAGAAAGAGCGCACCATGATGTTTGCGACAATCCATGCAATGACAAATCCCGACACGATAGGGCTGACCGACGAGAGATAGCCTTACCTTGCCGCAGGCACAGCCGGCAGACCTCACCACCATGTTATTCCTCCTACTTCACGATACCTAGCCACCGAACACCGAACTTCGAATGAAGTTCAAATCCCACCACTCACGGCGACTGTCTTTGCTCTTCGACAGACCGACACATCAAATAATGTGAAGACCGCTATTCGTGATCCGGCCTGTAACTCCCTGTGGGACCGCGCTACGAGATTACTGACAAATGTTGTCACCCGCGAAAACCCAAGCATTGTCCGCATGAGACTGCGCAACGGTATGCAGCAGTGAGAGGCGCTCTAATATCGAACGAGGGCATATGCGCGGATCTGAATGATTGGGACGCGCTTCAACGTGAACCAGCGCCGGAAGCCATCAAGCCATGCGAACAAACGCATCACCATTTGGAGACAAAAGGATGTACGAACTCTACATAGCCAACAAGAACTACTCGTCTTGGTCGCTTCGGCCCTGGGTGCTGATGGAGACCTTGCAAATCGCATTCGCAGAGAGGCTCGTGCCCTTCAACGATCCCGATCCAGTGAACCGCTTCACCCACTTCTCGCCCACAGGTAAGGTACCCTGTCTGGTGGATGGAAATATCACCGTCTGGGATTCGCTTGCGATCGTCGAATACCTTTCCGAGCGTCATGACGGCGTGTGGGCAAGCAATGCGAATGCCAGGGCATGGTCGCGCTCTGCAACTGCTGAGATGCATTCAGGCTTTCAAGCGTTGCGCAATCTTCATCCCATGAATGTTGGCCTGCGGGTGAGATCAAAAGCGCAGACCGAGGCGCTGACGAAGGACATAGCGCGCATCGACGCCCTCTGGCAGCAGGGGCTTGAAACGTTCAGGGGACCGTTTTTGGCGGGCCAGAACTTCACAGCCGTCGATGCCTTCTTCTGCCCAGTCGCGTTTCGCTTCAAGACCTATGAAACGGCTCTGTCACCGGAGGCTGAGGCCTACAAAGCCCGCCTTCTCGCACTGCCAGCGATGAAAGCATGGGAACAAGCAGCGCTCTCCGAGCAATGGCGTGATCCAGATCATGAAGAGGAAGTCCTGGCGTCAGGCGAAATCATCCAGGATTTGCGCTCATCTCCAAATTGACACCGAAGGACCTAGGGCTGCTTCTCAAGCATCTTTCGGATATGGTCCGGTAACTGCGTATCGAACGTCTTGCTGCGCCAGTCATAAGCGCGATGCACGGACCACGCTCTTTCCAGGCTATTCATCGACGCCCGGGCCTTGGCGACGGGCGCTTCGCTGGCGTTCAGCCAAAGCTCTAGCGATCCCGTTTTTCGCAAGGTGGCTGCGCTGATCAGCAGCGCGCCTGAGCGGCACTCGGTGAAAGGCACGAAGCGCATGGTGACGACAATATCTGCTGCATCGCAAGCCGTTCCGGCAAAGGCCGTATCGGATACAACTGCAACCTTGACACCACTGCCATGGCGTCCGGCGCACCATGCGTCTTTTTGACAGGTGAAGAGATTGCGTCGATCGAAAGCGGTGACCATTCTGGCCTGGGCGCTTTGTCTCTCTTCGCCGCTCAGCGGTTTCGGGCGACGTGTCGCCTTCTGCTGCGTGTCGTTGCCTGCCCTTGCAACCTTGTCATCCAGCACAAGCGGGGCAATGTGCTTCTGCGGCAAAGGCACTGCTCTTTCCCACTGGTCGTAGACGAAACCTCTTGCCTGTCTCTTGGTCGTGGCGATGGCATCGTCGTTGCGAAAAGCCACAAGCGCGCCGTCCTCATAGATCAACAGGTCGGGCTTGGTTTTGCGCTGCTCGACGATCATAAGGCCAAAACCTATGATGAGAACAGGCAGCCCCAGAAGCGCAAGGCGCGTGCGCAGCAACGTGAGCAGAAGAAAGCCCGTTGTCGACACGATGAGAAACCAGGAATGCTGGCGCCCGATAGTGGCATCTCCGCCCCAGCTTGCGACTGTTTTGGCGATATCGATAACGATTGCCATGCCGTAGCCCATCACTTCCAGGAAAGGCGCATCGAGCCCGAATGGCATGAGCAGCATCGCCACCAGAGCAAACGGCATGACGATGAGCGACATCACAGGCATGGCCGCAAGATTGGCGGCAAGCCCATAGGTCGTGACGCGGTGAAAATGCTCCACGGAGTAGATCGCAGTGGAAACCCCGCCGATCAGCGAGGTTATGATGACGCCGCCGACGATAGCGCCGAGTTTGGAGGAAAGCACCATCCATAACGGTGGCCTCGCGATGAAACGCCGCTCCCCGTCCCCTCGCCATCTACTCCAGAACGCATATGCGGCAACCAGCGCCAGTGTCGCGGCAAAGGACATCTGGAAACTGGGCCCCATAATCTCATGCGGAGACATCACGAGAATAACGATCGCCGCCAGCGCCACATTGCGCAGGCTGATCGACGGCCTATCGACGAGGACGGCCGCCAGCATGATCGACATCATCAACCACGCCCGTTCGGCAGAGACTGCAAAACCGGAGATCAGGTAATAGGCAAGCGTCATCATGAGCGCTGCGAATGCGGAGATTTTCTTGACTGGCCAGCGCTGCGAGAAAGCCGGATATAGACTGAACGCCATACGCATGCCGACAAAGAAAATGCCGGATGCGAGCGCCATGTTCAGCCCGGAAATGGCAACAATATGCGCCAGCCCTGAAACGCGCAGCGCCTCCATCGTCTCCTCCGAGATTGCCCTTCTCTCGTCGGTGATAACGGAGGCCGCGAACGCACCGGCATCGCCGCCGATCACGCTGCGTATCCTATCAGCAATGGCCGAACGCAGCATGTAGAGCCAGGAGGAGACGTCATGCACCCACCGCGACCTCCCCTCGACGCTTGCCGGCAGCGGCAACGCCTCAGGTGCGCTGTAGAAGAAGCCAGTGGCACCGATGCCATCGAAATAGGCGGAGAAAGCGAAATCATTGAGGCCGGGAAGAGCCGGACCGGACGGTGGAGAGAGGCGCGCCTTTCCGCTAATACCTGCACCGACCGGAACAGGCTCATGCCGGCTGCGAGAAAGAACGGAGATTCGGTCAGGTAATCGCGCCAGCATCGGATCGCTGGTGGATTTCAGTGCGATGACATAGCGCCAGTGACCCTTTGCATCGACTTCGCGCCGCTCCACCGTGCCACTGATCGTGGTGGTAACGGCACCGTCCAGAACGACCGTTCCCACCCGGCGCGTCTCCAGGTCGGCGAGTATCATTCCAAGCAACAGAAGCGCTGCTGCAGCCAGCAGATATGACAGAACGCTCTGACGGTGACGTGTGACGACCGCAGCCGGTATGATGAAGAGACCGCTTGTGAAAAGGGCGATACCTGAGAGCGCAACCGGCAAAGAAAACCAAAGCGCCGCTCCGGCCGCAATGAAGACCGGGACGAATAGAAAGACATGCCGGTACTGTAGCTCCTCGATCACATAACGCGACAAAGCCGCGCCGATACGATGGACTGGGTTCTGCGGCGGGCTGAGCACCGTGTCGTAAGACCCGATATCGTTGGGCGTCACCGTCTCGGGTAAGCTCGATGCGTCCGGCGCGCCCGTTGCGGGCGTGCGCGTGTCGAGCAAGCGAAAATGCTGCCGTTCCCCCAAATCCTGCAATGGCCGCCCTCTTAAGCCCCTGCAAGCAGTTTGCAGCTTGCAGATTCGGATTGCAATCGCCTGCAGCGATTAAGGAAGCATTGACTTAAAATGAAACAGTTGAGGCGCAAAACGATTAGATCAGCATATTCCAATTCTGCAATGCACAATTTGCCTTTTGGATAGCTTGGCATCTTGGCGCGGATCATATAGCTAAATCCCTGACGCTTAATTGGCCGATGCGTCACTCCCGCATCGCCTGCATATTCGGAGGTATGGTATGACGGAAAAAAGCGCGACAGTGACCCTCGGCGACAAGACGGTCGATCTGCCAGTACGAGAAGGTACGATCGGTCCGAACGTCGTCGATATCGGCACCCTGTACAAACACACCGGCTCCTTCACCTACGATCCCGGTTTTACCTCGACCGCTTCATGCGAATCCAAAATAACCTACATCGATGGTGACGAAGGCGTTCTGCTGCACCGTGGTTACCCGATCGAGCAGCTTGCCGAACAGGGCGACTTTCTCGAAACCTGCTATCTCCTGCTTTACGGCGAATTGCCGACAGCCGCACAGAAGAAGGACTTCGACACCCGTGTGACGCGTCACACCATGGTGCATGAGCAGATGAGCCGCTTCTTCACCGGCTACCGTCGCGACGCCCACCCGATGGCCGTCATGTGCGGCACAGTTGGCGCTCTGTCCGCATTCTACCACGACTCGACAGACATCACCGATCCACACCAGCGCATGGTCGCTTCGCTGCGCATGATCGCCAAGATGCCGACGATCGCGGCCATGGCCTACAAGTATCACATCGGCCAGCCCTTCGTTTACCCGAAGAATGACCTCGATTACGCATCGAACTTCCTGCACATGTGCTTTGCGGTGCCGTGCGAAGAATATAAGGTCGATCCGGTTCTGGCACGCGCCATGGATCGCATCTTCATTCTTCATGCCGATCACGAGCAGAACGCGTCCACCTCGACCGTTCGTCTTGCCGGTTCCTCGGGCGCAAATCCCTTCGCATGTATCGCAGCCGGCATTGCATGCCTCTGGGGCCCTGCCCACGGCGGCGCAAACGAAGCAGCGCTCAACATGTTGAACGAAATCGGCACCGTTGATCGTATTCCGGAATACATCGCTCGCGCCAAGGACAAGAACGATCCGTTCCGCCTGATGGGCTTTGGTCACCGCGTCTACAAGAATTACGATCCTCGCGCCAAGCTCATGCAGAAGACGATGTATGAAGTGCTGGAAGCGACCGGAAATTCCGACGATCCGATCATGCAGGTCGCACTCGAACTGGAAAAGATCGCTCTCTCGGACCCCTACTTCGTCGAGAAGAAGCTTTATCCGAATGTCGACTTCTATTCCGGCATCACGCTGAAGGCTCTGGGCTTCCCCACGACCATGTTTACCGTTCTTTTTGCTCTTGCCCGCACAGTCGGCTGGATCGCTCAGTGGAACGAAATGATCGAAGATCCGCAGCAGCGTATCGGTCGTCCGCGTCAGCTTTACACCGGCGCACCCAAGCGCGACTATCTTCCGGTTTCCAAGCGCTAAACCGTTCGGACAATCCAAACAAAAAAGCGTCTCTCATGGGGCGCTTTTTTTATGTTTCTGACGCTGTCAGAGTGGTTCGCCGCACAGGCAGAGACTTGAAGCAAAAACCGCTTGCCCTTATATCGGGCCTGTGAGGACGACCTCGGCCATGTCGGCAAAAGCATTCGGGACGGCCCGGTGATTATCTCGGGAGTTTCCCATGCGCAGCATAGGCGATCGTATCCGCCACGCTCTTAGCTTCGAAATTATTGGCCTTGCTCTGGTCGTCCCGCTCGGCGCGCTTGTTTTCGGCATGCCAATGAGCGACATCGGCATCGTGGGTGTTGTCAGCGCAACCGTCGCGACGGCTTGGAATTATCTCTACAATCTGGGTTTCGATCATATCTTGCAGCGCCTGCGTGGCACCACGCTGAAGACGACACCCATAAGAGTTGTCCATGCCGCTCTTTTCGAGCTCGGACTTCTGATCGTCCTGATGCCCTTTATCGCCTGGTACCTCGGCATCGGCATTATCCACGCGCTGATCATGGACGTGTCCTTTGCCTTGTTCTACGTGGTCTACGCCTTCGTCTTCAACTGGGCCTATGATGCGATCTTTCCCCTGCCGGAATGGCAGAAGGAAGCCGCGGCCAAGTAATGCTTTCGGGCTTACCGTATAGGGAATTGTACGGAAAAACGCCGCGCATCGGATGATGTCGCGGCGTTAATTCTGAGACCTCAGGTGCCGATTACAGAGCCTTCAACGTCCAGGCAACGATCTCGCGAGATGCAGATGCAAAGGCCGCGTCCAGGGCCTTGACGAAGTTGGCGTTCCCCGTACCGCTGACGCGAGCGCTTGCACGGAACACATCCTGTGCCCGAACCGTCCCGTTGCGATCATTCAACAACTGTACCGAAATCTCGATATTGGCGACGTTGTTCTTTGTGTCGACTTCAAAGGCACGAATATCCGTCACAACCTGATAGTCGATTGCAAGCCCCTGCCCCGGACGTCCCACGCCGCCCAGCCTGCCGGTATCCTGGAAGGCTTCGACCAGCTTGGATTGCACCATGCGCGGAAGACGGTCGCTCCATTGCGACTTGGCCAAATACTGGACTTCGGAGTTCGACAGCCTCACGACGATGTTCTCGCTGTCGAGCGCCTTGAGAGCTGTCGGCTCAGCGACCAGCAACTGGCGCGATTTCAGTGATGGCGCCTGCGTGACTGGCGCGGGTGAAACCGAGAGATCGAACGTATCGTTCGTCGCACCGCCGCCGCATCCAGCCAAAAGCGCTCCCAGCAGAGGCATCATCACGGCAAACTTCGTCGAGACCGGGGCGTTTTTCCGGCGAGGCATCTGCAAAATCATGGAATCACTAACCCCCATCAGCGCCGTGTCCGGCCATCATATTGTTTTACGTTCTCGCCACCGAAAATCAGACGCTGCGGATCGCGGTCGAAATTGGTGATCGTGCTGTTCAGATTGTCCACCGTCTGCCGTGTGCTGCTGATCAGCGCCTGCAAATCCCTCAGCCCCCCATTCGAGAACCGAGCCAGATTGTCGGCAATCGGACCGATCCGCGCATTGAGGTTGTCGGCCACAGCCTTGAACGAGGTGAGTGTCTCGCGCGCCTTGGCAAAAAGCGAATTGGCGTCATCGGTTCCGAGCATGCCGTCGACTTTCGCCAGAATTCCGTCAACGCGGTTCGATGCCATGTTCAGCTTGCGAGACATGTCGGTAAAGTCGGCAATAGCCTGATCGATATCCTGACGACGTGTTCCCACGTCATCGGCAATCTGGCGGAAGGTGGAGATGGCCTGGCGGGCATCGGCGGTCGCTGCCGAAACATCTTCCACGGTATTGCTTACCTTCGCTGCATCGACAGAGGCCAGCAACGCGTCGGCGCGCTTGATCACGGTCTGCACGTCAGCACTTGCCTGTTCGAAATTGGCTGAGGTGCGCTGCACTGTTTCCATCACTGTCTGAATGCCGCTGGAGGAAGCAGCCACATCGGCTGTAACCTTGTCGACATTCGTCAGGATCGAATCGATCTTTTGCGAATCCACCGCCTTCACCAGATCTTCGACCGCCGTTAGCGTACCGTCCAGGCGAACGGAGACGGACTGAACAGTCGTCGAAAGAGAACTCAGGCTTTCCAGAAAGTTTTCGATGCCATCGGAGTTGGAAGCGAGCGCAGCGGAAAACTTCTCGGCGTTGCGAACAGTCTCCGTTAGCGGGCCACGAGCGTCCTGAACGAAGCCCTGCAATTCACCGATCGCGCCATCGGCGCGCTTCAATATCTTGTCGGCTGTGGCCAACAGGTTCGTCACACTCGACAGATCCGCCGTCAGTTCGGCAGGTACGCCGGTTTCGAAGGATTTCTGGAGAATGCGTTCCTCATTGCTGCGACCGCCGGAAAGCTCGATATAGGCAGCACCCGTCAGGCCCTGAATTTCAAGGACGGCGCGGGTGGATGGGAACACGGGTGCATCTGCCTGCACTTCCGTATAGGCAATCGAGTAGGCCGGATCGTCCCGGTCGATCGAAAGACCACGCACCGTACCCACCGGGATACCGTTGAACCGCACCGGCGAACCAACGGACAAGCCGTTTGCCGATCCGGGAATACGGATCGTCAACTGAGCCGTCGGACCGCCGCGACCGAACTCGGCCATCCAGTAGACGAAGCCGAATGCTGCCGCGACCACGATCAGCGTGAAAATACCAACAATGGTGTAATTCGCCTTGGTTTCCATGCCTATCCGTTACTCCCCGGAATCTGTTGCGTGCCATCCGGAAGGACGACTGCGCGAGCCCGCTTTCCGCGGAAATATGATTGGACCCAGGGATCGTCGTTGTTGAACATATCCTCGAGTGTACCTTCGACTGCCACCTTGTTGTTGCCGAGAACGGCAATGCGGTCGCAGACTGAAAACAGACTGTCGAGATCGTGGGTCACCATATAGACGGTCAGCCCCATCGAATCGCGCAAGCGCGCAATCAGCATATCAAATTCTGCAGCACCGATCGGATCGAGACCCGATGTCGGCTCGTCCAGAAAAACCAGATCGGGATCGAGCGCCAATGCGCGCGCAAGCGCGGCGCGCTTGATCATGCCGCCTGAAAGTTCAGATGGAAATTTGTCACCGGCATCCGGCTTCAGCCCCACCATTTCGATCTTCAACGCAGCAAGCTCATCCATGAGCTTCTGCGGGAGGTCGAGATATTCGCGCATCGGCAGCTGAATGTTTTCCTTCACAGTCAGACCGGAGAAGAGAGCACCCTGCTGGAAAAGTACGCCAAGACGCGTGTCGAGCGACATGCGCTCCTCGTCCGATGCCTTGTCATAATCAGTCCCGAGAATCTTGATGGTTCCGCCCTGGCGCGGCAAGAGCCGCAGCACGGTGCGCATCAACACCGACTTGCCCGCACCGGACGGCCCGATGAAGCCTAGAATTTCACCGCGATAGACATCGAGATCGAGATTGTCGAGCACGACCTTGTCGCCGAAGCTGACAGTCACGCCCTCGACGGACAGGACGACTTCGCGGTCCTTCTTGCTCTCTTGGCTATCCGGGACTTGTTCTGATTGATCCACAGCCTTCTCCTTAAAAATCGATGGCTGCGTAGAAGATGGCGAAGAGGCCATCCACAAGAATAACCACGAAGATCGACTTCACCACGGACGACGTGACGTGCTTGCCGAGCGATTCCGCGCTACCACCGACCTTCATGCCCTCAACAGCCGCTACGATTCCGATGATCAGTGCCATGAATGGCGCCTTGATCATGCCGGACGCAATCGTTGAGCTTTCGACGGCGGCGTGAAGACGCGACAGGAAGACCTCAAAAGTAATGCCAGAATAGAGCAGCGACACCACCGCGGCGCCAAACAGTGCGGAAAAGTTTGCGATGATCGTCAAAAGCGGCAGAGCGATTGTCAGCGCCACGAGACGCGGAAAGACGAGGACGCCAACGGGATTGAGACCGATGACCTTCAACGCGTCGATTTCCTCACGCATCTTCATCGAGCCGATTTCGGCGGTAATGGCGCTGCCTGAACGGCCAGCGATCATGATGGCAGTCAACAGGACACCGATTTCGCGCAACTGCAAAATGCCGACGAGATCGACGACGAACACTTCAGCGCCGAAATAGCGAAGCTGAAAAGCACCCTGTTGCGCGATGATCGCGCCGATCAGAAACGACATCAGCACGATGATCGGCACGGCGCGCACGCCCATATTATCAACCTGGTTGACGATGGCGGCAGGCGATACGCCGCGCCCTCGGCCGAGCTTCATCTGCGCGCCACGCACGGCGGAACCCAGAATATACATGCCCGCCAGAAAGTCAGAACCTGCCTGTACGACATTGCGTCCGACCGGATCGAAGATACGGCTGGCAATGCTGCGCTTTTGCGTATCCTTCGGCGGCAGCGGCGCTTCATCGGGAAGCGAGGTAATGATCTCCTCGACCTTCTCGTTGCCCTCGAAGTTCACCTCAGAGCCAGATGCTTCCAAACGACTGCGCAGGCGATGCAAAACCCAGGCGCCCGTCGTATCGATATTGTCGATGCCGGAAAGGTCAATCTTGATAGCACCGGATGCAGCTTTTTCGAGCTTGTCGATTTCAGGCAGTACGGCAGAGATATTGGCATTACGCCAGGATCCGGTCAGCACATAGCGCGCGCCGCCGCGTTCCGCGCCGTCATCCGCCGAGATTGCAGCCGGTTCCACCTGCTTGCCTGGTTGCTGTTCTTGCATATTTCTCCGCGCGAATGCAGCTTATTGAAAGATTCTCTTAACGATTCATATCGTTTGCCGGACCAGCAAGCCACAGCGGTGCTCCGTAAATGGATAGAAATTTTGCGGGTTCCACGCATTTACCCCCAACTATAAGGCAATTTTTATGGGCCGTTACCTCGAAGCCACAACACATACCTTTCCAGTTGCAGGAAGCTTCACCATTTCCCGGGGAAGCCGCACGGAAATCCACGTCGTCACCTGCGCTATTACACAGGATGGCATCAAAGGTCAGGGCGAATGCGTACCCTATGCCCGCTATGGCGAGACGATAGAAGGCGTTCTGGCAGATATCGACGCGGCCGCAAAGGCAATTGCATCGGGCCTGGACAGACAACACCTGCAGCAGGCGATGAAACCGGGCGCCGCGCGCAACGCCGTGGATTGCGCTTTATGGGACTTGGACGCAAAGCTCACGGGTCAACCTGCCTCCTCGCTCATTCTTCCGGGGCCGCCAAAGCCGATTCTGACCGCCTATACGATTTCGCTCGCGGATGCGGAAACCATGGCGGCGAAGA
Source organism: Rhizobium sp. 22-785-1 (assembly GCF_053521965.1). NCBI lineage: Bacteria > Pseudomonadati > Pseudomonadota > Alphaproteobacteria > Hyphomicrobiales > Rhizobiaceae > Rhizobium > Rhizobium sp. 22-785-1. Next base: position 361,299 of record NZ_JBNWDI010000001.1, read on the forward strand.
CCAGAGAAAACGCCCATCGCCCCTTGCTGAAAATCAAGACGGGAACGCAGGATGACGAGGCTCGACTGCGCGCCGTCCGTGCGGCGGCGCCTGACGCGAAAATCATCGTGGATGCAAACGAAGGATGGGATGAAGACAATATCGAGCGCCACATGGCTATTGCCGCGGAACTCGAAATCTCTCTCATCGAACAACCTCTGCCTGCTGGTAAAGATGATATTCTGGCGAAAATCCGCCGCCCTGTGGCGATCTGCGCCGATGAAAGCGTTCATCTGACAAAGGATCTGGCGTCGCTGAAAGATCGTTACGACGCGATCAACATCAAGCTCGACAAAACAGGTGGTCTTACAGAAGCGATCGTGATGAAACAGGAGGCCGAACGGCTGGGCTACACGATTATGGTTGGCTGCATGCTGGGCACATCTCTCGCCATGGCGCCCGCCGTTTTACTGGCTCAGGATGCGGCGTTCGCAGATCTCGACGGTCCGCTGCTGCTTGCACGGGAACGCGAACCAGGTCTTGTCTATGAAGGATCGCTCGTACATCCTCCGCGGCCGGAACTTTGGGGATAAAAACGCGAGCCGGGGAAGACCTTCTTATGCGGCTTTCGAACTGATCATCTTGGGAAATGCGACCGGCTCCAACTGGCCAAGCTTCGGCTCTACGGTTTTGTCGCTGGTCTGCATCCAAGTGATAAGTTCGAAGGTGCCGTCCATGTTTTCGGCAATCGCCGTGCAGCTTTCCACCCAGTCGCCGGTGTTGATGTAGCGGATACCGTCGATATCCTCCATCACTGCATGGTGAATATGACCGCAGATCACGCCATCGACCTTGTTGCGGCGCGCCTCATCCGCCACGACGCGCTGGAACTCACCGATGAAATTCACCGCGTGCTTCACCTGCAGCTTTGCCCAGGCCGAAAAAGACCAATATGGCAGGCCAATGCGGCGGCGCACGGCAGCAATGGCGACATTAACGGCAATGGCGGCATCGTAAGCCCAGTCACCAAGATAGGCGAGAAGACGCGCGTTGCGCACCACGACATCAAACTCGTCTCCATGCAGCACGAGATATTTTCGTCCATCTGCAGCCTCATGGATCATTCGCTCGGCGACTTCGATGCCGCCGAAATGCGTACCGGGGAATTCGCGCAGGAATTCGTCATGGTTTCCGGGAATGTAGACGATGCGCGCACCCTTACGCGCTTTGCGCAGAAGCTTCTGGACTACGTCGTTGCAGCCCTGCGGCCAGTACCAGCTGCGCCGAAGACGCCAACCATCGATGATATCGCCGACGAGAACGATCGTATCCGCCTCGTGATACTTCAGAAAGTCCAAGAGAAAATCCGTCTTGGCTGCTTTCGAGCCAAGATGCACATCGGAAATGAAGAGCGTCCGGAAGTGTCTGGTTTCGGTCTCAGCAGCCATGAATTCGTCCCCTCGTCTCAGGAAAGGCGTTTGGAAATCTTTCAGCTCTTGGAAAACCAGACTCGTGTTTCAGCAAGATGACAAAGCGGCACTTCGATGGCCGGGGTCCTGGCTTTTTGCGAATAGCGACATTTACGCTTTTGCATACCACCCGCCAAATAAACGGCTGTACCACCGGTATGTTTGTTGTATGCAAAGACCTTCACGATAATTGAAATAAGCGGTGAAAAGATGAGTTCTCAGGACAAGGGCACGACGCCAAGCAAGAGCACGAGCAATGCGGATCTGGATGAGCAGGCGCTTTTCTACCACCGCTATCCTCGCCCCGGAAAACTTGAAATCCAGGCATCCAAACCGCTCGGCAACCAGCGAGATCTGGCACTTGCCTATTCGCCAGGGGTCGCAGCCCCGTGTCTTGCTATCCATGAGAATCCTGAAACGGCAGCGGAATATACCGCACGCGCCAACCTTGTGGCGGTGATTTCCAACGGCACCGCCGTCCTCGGTCTGGGCAATATCGGGCCGTTGGCATCAAAGCCCGTCATGGAAGGCAAAGCCGTCCTCTTCAAGAAATTCGCCGGCATCGACGTCTTCGATATCGAAATCGAGGCGCCCGGCATCAACGACATGGTGTCTACCATTTCGGCGCTGGAGCCGACCTTTGGCGGTATCAATCTCGAAGATATCAAGGCGCCGGAGTGTTTCGAAGTCGAGCGCCAGCTGCGCGCTAAGATGAACATCCCGGTCTTCCACGACGATCAGCATGGTACGGCCATCATCGTTGCCGCAGCCGTGACCAATGCTCTGGAACTTGCAGGCAAGTCTCTTTCCGACGTCAAGATCGTTGCCTCCGGTGCCGGTGCGGCGGCTCTCGCCTGCCTCAACCTACTTGTTGAGATGGGCGCAAAGCGGGAAAACATCTGGGTCCATGATATTGAGGGCCTCGTTTATGAAGGCCGCAACACACTGATGGACGAGTGGAAGGAAATCTACGCGCAGAAGACCGACAAACGCGTGCTGGCCGAATCCATCGAAGGCGCCGATGTTTTCCTTGGTCTGTCGGCTGCTGGCGTTCTCAAGCCCGAGCTTCTGGCCAAGATGGCGGAAAAGCCGCTGATTCTGGCATTGGCCAACCCAAAGCCTGAGATCATGCCGGATGAAGCGCGCGCTGCCCGCCCTGACGCGATGATCTGCACGGGCCGTTCCGACTTCCCGAACCAGGTCAATAACGTCCTCTGCTTCCCTTACATCTTCCGCGGTGCGCTGGATTGTGGCGCAACCAGCATCAATGAAGAAATGAAAATGGCAGCCGTTCGTGCGATCGCCGAGTTGGCCCGCGAGGAAGTTTCCGAAGTCGCAGCAAAGGCCTACAGCGAGGAAACTCCGGTCTTCGGCCCGAACTACCTCATTCCGTCACCGTTCGATCCGCGCCTCATCCTGCGTATCGCGCCGGCGGTTGCCCGCGCTGCCGCCGCAAGCGGTGTCGCTTCGCGACCGATCACGGATTTCGATGCCTATCTCGACCAGCTGAACCGGTTCGTGTGGCGCTCCGGCTTCATCATGAAGCCGATCTTCAACAGCGCCAAGAGCGCGGAAAAGAAGCGCATCATCTTCGCGGAGGGCGAAGACGAGCGCGTGCTGCGCGCAGCCCAGGTTCTCCTCGAAGAAGGAACAGGTGTTCCGATCCTGATCGGGCGTCCGCAGATTATCGAAACGCGCCTGAAGCGCTTTGGCCTGCGCATTCGTCCGAATGCCGATTTCGCCGTCGTCAATCCCGAAGACGATCCGCGCTACCGTGAATATGTCGACGACTACTTCGCGCTTGTCGGTCGCGCCGGTATCAACCCGGAAGCAGCCCGCACCATCATACGCACGAACAGCACGGTCATCGGCGCGCTTTCCGTCAAGCGCGGCGAGGCGGATGCGTTGATCTGCGGTCTTGAAGGCCGGTTCGACCGGCACTTGCGTGACGTGAACCAGATCATCGGCAAGCAAGAAGGCGTGCAGTCCTTCGCTGGCCTCAGTCTGCTGATCACGCAGCGCGGCGCGCTGTTCATGACGGACACCTTCGTCAACTACGATCCAAGCTCTGAAGACATTGCCGAGATGGCGATGCTGGCGGCCAAGGAAATCAAGCGCTTCGGCATCACGCCAAAGATCGCGCTTGCCAGCCATTCAAACTTCGGATCGCGTGATTCTGCCAGCGCCCGCAAGATGCGCGCTGCGTTGCAACTCGTTCGCGATGCAGCGCCGCATCTGGAAATCGATGGCGAAATGCAGGGTGGCTCAGCGCTTTCGGAAATTCTGCGCAAACGCGCCATGCCGAACAGCGCGCTTTCCGGCGAAGCGAACCTCCTAGTGTTTCCGAACCTCGATTCGGCCAATATCTCGCTTGGCATCGTTCGCACCATGACGGAAGGACTGCATGTCGGCCCGATCCTGCTCGGTACCGCGCTTCCGGCCCACATCCTGTCACCCACTGTCACGTCTCGCGGTGTGGTCAATATGGCAGCGCTCGCCGCCGTGCAGGCGTCTCATCCCTCTGCGTGAGGACTTTGGCCGCCCGACATTGCGTGATTTCCAATTAACGCAATTTTGAAACTGCTGTTGCCGCATTGCGGCACAGCCCTATGCTATCCTGAACTTTATCATGCTGCGCGCGTTCGTGATTGATGTTGAGAAGGATGCCGACTGAATGCTGACCGGCCTGCATAAATCCGCCTTACCTGTTTCGCCACGCAGCATCCGGCTTATCGGCTCTGTGCTGGCCGCCTGCCTCGTTGCCCCGCTTACGACGCAGGCACAGGACATCTGCCAAACGCTCGAGGCACAGCTTAGACAACCCTCAAACTCCACGCAGGTCATCGGCAACACGTCGGAAGTGCGACGGTTCGCCAATGCGCTGACGCAGCAGAATCTCGTCATACGCCGCATCAAGAACGATCTGCGACGCTATGGCTGCTCATCCGGCAGCGTCATCGTTTATGGCAACCCCAACACCGATCTGTGCCTGGAAATCACCGATGCGCTGACGCAGGCCGAAGCCGAGCGGGACATGATCGAGCAAGACCGCAATCATGCGCTTTCGCAACGGCGCACCGTTGACGCGGACCGACAAGACCGCATCATGGCGGCACTTGAGGCAGAAGGTTGCCTTGACAGACGTCCGTCCGATTATGCCGCCATAGATCCTCTGCCCGATACACAGCCGCGCGACTATACTGACCCGCTTCGCGACGATGATGGCTGGGGCAATGGCTATGCGCCCGGTCCCGACATACAGGTTCAAGGCGAGCTGAGGACACTTTGTGTACGCACATGCGACGGGGCTTTCTTCCCGATCTCGTCCAATGCATCTCCGCAGGATTTCCCGGAGCAGGCGGCCCAATGCGAGCGGATGTGCCCGGGAACCGAAACGGAACTTTTCTATCATGCCATGGTGGGACAGGAGAGCTCCGACATGGTGTCGGCAAAGACCGGCCAGCCCTATAAGTCGATGCAGACCGCCTTCGCCTACCGAAACGGCTCGCCGTCTTCGCGCTCTGCGTCATGCAGTTGCAACATGGCAGCCTATCATCAGGAAATGAAGCGGCAGGAGCAGCAGGCGAGCGCACCTCAATCTCTGCCAAATCATTCCTCTTCCAACGAGACGCCGTCCACCCAGCCCTACTCGGGCGTCACCCGCATTCCCTCTCCCCAGCCTGAGACCAAAAAGCCTGCAGATCAACCCGCATCCCCACAAGAGGAAGCCAAGGCCGCCCCTGTTCCAGAACGCGATTACGATCCGAAGAACAGCAAGGTCCGTGTTGTCGGTCCCCAGTTCCTCCCGGAAGAAACCAGCCGCATCGACTTGAAAAATCCCGCATTGAAAGGCGCGCAGCCACAGCAAGAATAGCGTGAGGGCTTGAAGCACGTCCCGCAAAAGCATGCAGTGGTTTTGGAAGCCGACCTGCCCAAAAAAGCAGACATCGAAAGCAAGATCGCGACACGATTGTCTCCTCGCCAGAGGAACTCCAGCCAACCGACGTTGACCGGAGAGACCTCTGACTAAGCGATCCTTTAGCGTCGAGCGATGACTTAGAGTCTCCACCGACGTGGACGGCTTCAGTTCGCCAGCGCACTTTACCGCGAGGATGCGTCGCACTCTTGCCTAGATCGCTTTAGAACCGCGGAAACCAGGGCGGCACGAGTGGCTCGCCCGGCACAGGCTCTCTGACAGGGAGGCCAACGTCGCGTCTCATGCGATCCGACAGGTGCGCCGCATGATTTTTTGTCCGCTGACGGGTCAGCATACCAAGCAGCACCGCTTTCAAGGTGGCTCCAACGCCAAAGGTCCGAACCAGTTCGTCAACGGCTTTCGATAGATCATTTACACTCAAAGATTGTTGTTTAGACATAAGTCATCCGTCCCAGCGCAGAAAAGCAACCAGGTCCTCTTGTGATGAAAAAAGGCGTGCGGAAACTGCCTGCGAAGAAAAGTCTACGCGTTCAGAAGACTAGTCAACACACCGTGATGTATAGTGAAACGCCTGACAAGGCAGCGAAAAGCTTAAATCGCCATTCCGCGTCGGTTTTCGCGCAGCAAATGTCCGGAAGATACCGGAGCTACGGAGGAAACGGGCCCATAGAGGCGAGTGTGCTTAAATGTGGTCATTCAACGCCTCCTGTTTCTTGAGTTACGGGCCTGATTTTTGTGACACAGCTGTGCTATATCCGCAAGAGGTTCAATCTCGAATTGCATCAATCAACGGTCTTTGAGTGCAAAAATGTCACATCAACGGATAAGGACATCCGAATGACCGACAAAACCGGCGGATTTAGGCGCGATCTTCGCCTGACGCCGTCCTCAAACCGAAGCCCTGCATTAACCGTCGTGTGGTGAAATCCGGACGACCAGACGTGAAAACCGCAAAATCGAAGCCTTCCGGGTGGTCCACGCCCGGCAACACCTCTACCTTGCGGCGCGCTTGCCGGGCAATGGCTTCGGCAGGATCGAGCCAGTCCACCGGCCACGGCGCAAGCTTGCGAAACAGATTTGCCATGAAGGGATAATGGGTACAGGCAAGTACGACGATATCTGTTTGCCTGCCCTTGTCCTCGATGAAGCAGGGCGAGATTTCAGCAAGCACCGCCTCGTCGGAGACAGTTTCGCCTCTGATCCAGCTCTCCGCCATTCTGGCAAGGTTCTCAGAACCCACCAGCCTGACATGGCATTGAGAGGCAAAAGACTGAATAAGATCGCGGGTGTAAGCCCGCTTGACCGTGCCGGGCGTCGCCAGAACCGAAACCAGGCCCGAACGTGTACGTTCTGCCGCTGGCTTGATGGCAGGAACCGTCCCGACGAACGTCATGTCGGGAAAAGCCTCCCGCAAATCGGCGCCTGCAAGCGTGAAAGCGGTGTTGCAGGCAATGATGCACAGTTCCGGTTGATACGTTTCGAGCAGGTCAGCAAACAAGGTAAGGATGCGCTGGCGTAAACCATCCTCTTCCCAGCCCCCGTAGGGAAAGCCCGCATCGTCAGCGATATAGATGAAGCCTCGCTCTGGCATCAACACCCGCGCCTCACGCAGAACCGTCAGCCCGCCAATACCAGAATCGAAAACGAGAATCGGCTTGGATAGAGAAACGTCAGTCGTTGTCGCCAGAGCCATTCTTTGAGGTCCCCTCGCCTTCGGCGCCCTTGCCTGCCCCTTTCGGCCAGCGGCGCGGAAAGGCATCGAGCGACTTGATCACGCCGCGAAACACGCTGATTTCCTGCTCGGTGAAACCACGCCGTGACAGAACAGCCCGCAGATTGTCCACCATTTTCGGCTTTTTTTCAGCCGGATGAAAATATCCACGCGCATCCAGCGCCTCTTCGATCTGATCGAACAGGCCGAAAACCTGCGCTTTGGTGGAAGGCCGTTGCTGAACGGAATCGAACGCCGTCTCCGCAAGATCCTCCATGCCGGATTTCATCCATTCATAGGACATCAACAGGACGGCCTGGGCAATATTCAATGAAGCGAATGCCGGATTGACGGGGAATGTGACAATCTCATCGGCAAGCGCTACCTCCTCGTTGGTCAGTCCCCAACGTTCGCGACCGAAGAGAACTCCGGTCTTTTCGCCCGCCTTGAACTTGGCGCGTAGAGTTTCGGTCGCAGTGACAGGCGCTCGCACCGGCTTGAAACCATAGCGTTCGCGGGCAGTCGTTGCGTAGACAAAGTTAAGGTCGCGGATGGCGTCTTCCAGCGTCTCATAAACCTTGGTGGCATCGATGACGTGATCTGCCTTCGAGGCCGCAGCGCGGGCCTTCTCACTTGGCCAGCCATCACGCGGATTGACCAGACGCAACTCGGCAAGACCGAAATTGGCCATAGCACGCGCCACCATACCGATATTTTCGCCGAGCTGAGGCTCGACCAGGATGATGGCCGGGCCTTCGGCAATAAGTTCGAGATCGCTATTTGTACCTGCCATAGTCGCCTTCCATTTTTTTAGGCTTCACTGGCACAGTTTTCCGCGCAAATCAAAGGCAAGCGGGCGCGAAAGACGGCTTATTCGCCTTTGATGATGTTGGTCATCTCCTGCTGGAGGGAATCGCGACCCTCGTCGCCAACGCGGTGTATGTCGTTGATGACCGGCTTGCCGTCCTCCTCGATCACATCGAAATTGACCTGATCGACCGTCGTCTTCATCTCTGCCTCATCCATGCAGGCCCAGAGTTTGAACTTAACTGTCACGTCGCTCACGCCGTCCTTGGGCGGCGCTGCCGAGATGTTGACGTCCTGCAACGGGCAACCGTCCTGAGAATTGGTCACGACGTCGTAACCGAAAGGGTCGCCCTTCTCGCCGGACTCTGCTTCATAGGCAGGTTTCTTGGAGGCTTCACGGTACTGAGCGATGAAGGACTTGCTGAAAAGCGTCGTCAGTAGATCTTCGTCGAAGATGTATTTCCAGTCGTCCGCCTCGCCGGACCAGTTCTTCACCGTGATGTCCATAACCTTCTTCACTGGCTCGGTCGGGTCGGCGGCAAAGGCGCTGGAGGAAATGAACATTGCGGCAATGGCGAGCAGAATCTTCTGCATGATGACGTCCTGAAACTTCAGCTTACCCAACGTAAGCGATTCGCCTGAATTTAATCAGCAAGCGCATTTTGGCAATGCAGCAAACGCGTTTTGGTGAAGCCAAAAAAACCGGCCGACGGCTTTGCCTCTGACGGCTCGCAATGCTATAGCGCCACGGGATATTTGCCCTTATGGCGCTCGATTGGGCGCAACCGCTCTCGAAGGTGAGGAATTCATGACAAAGATCAAGGTAGCCAATCCGGTCGTCGATCTCGACGGCGACGAAATGACCCGTATCATCTGGCAGCTCATCAAGGACAAGCTGATCCTGCCATACCTCGATCTGGATATCGAATATTACGATCTTTCCGTTGAAAACCGCGACGCGACCAACGACCAGGTAACCGTCGATGCGGCACACGCCATCAAGAAGCACGGCGTTGGCATCAAGTGCGCAACGATTACACCGGACGAAGCCCGCGTTGAGGAATTCAACCTCAAGCAGATGTGGAAGAGCCCGAACGGCACGATCCGCAACATTCTGGGCGGCGTCATCTTCCGTGAGCCGATCATCTGCAAGAACGTTCCTCGCCTGGTTCCAGGCTGGACCCAGCCGATCGTTGTCGGCCGTCACGCTTTCGGCGACCAGTACAAGGCAACCGATTTCAAGTTCCCCGGCAAGGGCAAGCTGACGATCAAGTTCGTCGGTGAAGATGGCCAGGTCATAGAGAAGGACGTGTTCGACGCTCCGAGCGCCGGCGTGGCTCTTGCCATGTACAACCTCGACGATTCCATCCGCGAATTCGCCCGTGCATCGATGAACTACGGCCTGATGCGCAAGTGGCCGGTTTACCTGTCCACGAAAAACACCATCCTGAAGGCCTATGACGGTCGCTTCAAGGACATCTTCGAAGAAGTCTACCAGAGCGAATTCAAGGCGCAGTTCGACGAAGCCGGCATCACCTACGAGCACCGCCTCATTGACGACATGGTCGCTTCCGCGCTGAAGTGGTCCGGTGGCTACATCTGGGCCTGCAAGAACTACGACGGCGACGTGCAGTCGGACACCGTCGCACAGGGCTTCGGCTCGCTCGGTCTGATGACCTCGGTTCTTCTGTCTCCGGACGGTCGCACGGTGGAAGCAGAAGCAGCGCACGGTACGGTCACGCGCCACTACCGCCAGCATCAGAAGGGCCAGGAAACCTCGACCAACTCCATCGCGTCGATCTTCGCATGGACCCGTGGTCTCGCCCACCGCGCAAAGCTGGACGACAACGCAGAACTGGCAAAGTTCGCATCCACACTGGAAACCGTCTGCGTCGACACCGTCGAAGCTGGCTACATGACCAAGGACCTCGCGCTCCTCATCGGACCCGATCAGCCTTGGCTCTCCACCACCGCCTTCCTCGACAAGATCGACGAAAATCTCAAGAAGGCCATGGCTGCCTGATCGGCACCTGCCCTTCCAAAATCGATGGAAACCCGGCCTTCGCGCCGGGTTTTCTTTTTGCCCCCGGGCGCTGTCTTGATTAGGTCGTCCTGCCGGAGCAAACTCCCATCACCAAATAGGGAGAGAGACATGAACGATCTGACATTTTACACCCACCCCATGTCACGCGGACGCATCATCCGTTGGATGCTAGAGGAAGTGGGGGCGCCGTACGATACAAAAATCATCGGCTTTGAAAGCGATATGAAGGCTGGCGAATACAAAGCGATCAATCCCATGGGCAAAGTGCCAGCGATCAAGCACGGCGACGTGGTCGTGACGGAATGCGCGGCAATCTGCGCCTATCTGGCAGATGCTTTTCCCGAAAAGGGGCTTGCCCCGCCAAGCTCCAACCGTGGTCTCTACTATCGCTGGCTCTTCTTCGCGGCTGGTCCGCTGGAAATGGGCGTCACCAACCGCGCTATGGGCTTTGAAATTCCGGAAGACAAATATCGCATGGCGGGCTGCGGACGCTTCGAGGACCTTATGGACACCCTGGAATACGCCGTAACGCAGACTGCTTTCATCGCCGGCGAAACCTTCACAGCCGCTGACGTCTATGTGGGCTCGCATATTGGTTGGGGACTGCAATTTGGCACGCTGGAGAAGCGCTTGGCGTTCACCGATTATCTCGCGCGTCTTGCGCAGCGCCCAGCTTTCTCGCGAGCTCAGGAGATCGATGACGCGCTCATCAAACAGATGAAGACAAGCTGATCCAATTACGTTCGGAATATCCATACTCTATCAGAGGATGCGTCGCCCAAGCTGCAAAAACCAACCTTAGATTGAGATAAGTCATTGTAGATATTATAAAATTTAACCCCGACCACATATGAATCATTAACTCGTTGTGTTGTAAAACCAATAAGTGCCAATGGGCCTGCGAACGCAGTACACGGTTGCTGCGTTCGCGCTGACGCAGCGCCTTACAACGAGAGGCGACTGTAATGATGACTGTGCTTGGATGCATCGTCTATGACCACAACATCTGGCTGGTGCTGATGGCCGTCTTGCTGTGCGGCACTGGGTCATGGGTGACATCGCGGCTGTTCAGCAAGACGATAACAGCGAGCGGAAAACAGCGCGTGGGCTGGCAGGCAATGACAGCACTTTCCGCGGGCGTGGCGATTTGGTGCACGCATTTCGTCGCCATGCTCGGCTATGATGCGCGCGTACCGATCGGCTTCGATCTGCCGTTGACCGTGGTTTCGCTTCTGGCCGTGGTGTTCGGTAATGCAATCGGTTTCGCAGTAGCCATCAGCAAGCGGCATTTTCTCATGCCCGCCTTGGGCGGCGCGATCGTCGGTCTCGCAATCTCCACCATGCACTATACCGGCATGATAGCCTATCGTGTGCAGGGCATCGTATCCTGGGACGCGACCTACCTCGTCGCCTCCATCCTTCTCTCCGTCGCGCTGTCTTCGGCTGCACTGCATTTTGGCATGCGAAAAGGCAGCAACCTCATGGCAGTGGTCTTGACCCTTGCCATTGCTGTCTTGCACTTCACAGGCATGACGGCATTCCGCATCGAGCCGATGTTCGTCGATGGATCCTTCTCCAATCCGGATTCCCTCTGGACTCTGGCCATCGCGATTTCCGGCATGGCTTTCGTCATCGTTGCCTGCGGCCTGGTCAGCTACCTCATCGATAACGGCACACGCGCCGAGACCATTGAGCATCTTCGCCAAATGGCCTTGTACGACGCTCTGACCGGCCTCCCCAACCGCGCGAACTTCAACGAGAAGCTGGATCGTGAGCTTGCGGTCGCCGATACGCAAAAGATCAGGATCGCCATGATCGGGATCGATCTCAATCGGTTCAAGGAAATCAACGATACACGCGGCCATCATGTGGGGGACGAAGTGTTGACCGACCTTGGAATACGGCTCAAAAACCTCGTTCGCGAAGACAAGGGCGAGTTCATCGCCCGCGTTGGAGGAGACGAGTTTGCAGCCCTCTTCCGCATTGAGGACAAAGACCTAACCGGCGTCAACAGGTTCCTGAAAGGTCTCGAAGCCGTGATGTTCAGTCCGATCAACGTCGACGAATCTCAAATTGTTGCCGGCGCGAGCTTCGGTGTCGCCATCTACCCGAACGATGCGACCACCAAGGAAACGCTCGTCAGCAACGCAGACCTTGCAATGTATCGGGCGAAGTCGCAACTAACGGAAAAACGCGTCTGCTTCTATGAAGCAGGCATGGACACGGCCGTCAAAGCACGTCGCTGCATGGCAGCTGATTTGCGCAAAGCGCTGTCGCGCAATCAACTTTCAATCCACTACCAGGTACAGACCTCGGTCTCTACTGGAGAGGTCACAGGCTACGAAGCCCTCTTGCGTTGGCACCATCCCGAGCATGGTTTCATCCCGCCTTCAGACTTTATTCCGCTCGCGGAGGAGAATGGCCTTATCTTGCAACTTGGGGAGTGGGTGCTGCGCACGGCATGCACCGCCGCGGCCTCATGGGAACCAGCCTGCAAAGTCGCCGTCAACCTGTCCGCAGTCCAGTTTGCCGCTGGCGATCTGCCCAAGCTCGTCATGAGCGTGCTTCTGGAAACGGGACTTGCCCCACATAGACTGGAGCTGGAACTCACGGAGACGGCCATCCTGAAGGATCGTGAGCGCGCCTTTCACATGCTTCGCCAGATCAAGTCCTATGGGGTCTCCGTCGCTCTTGACGACTTTGGCATAGGTTATTCGTCGATTGATACGTTGCGGTCCTTCCCGTTCAGCAAGATCAAGCTCGACCGCTCCTTTATTGATGAAGCCCACAGCAATGAGGAAGCACTGACCATTATCCGCACGGTACTGGCACTCGGCAAGGGCCTCAGAATTCCGGTACTGGCGGAAGGGGTAGAAACGAAGGAACAACTGTCCCTTCTTGAATCCGAAGGATGTGGGGAAGCACAGGGCTACTTGCTCGGACGTCCCGCATCACTCGATCGGATCTTAGCGACGGGGCGCTTGAGTATCGTCGAGCGATCCCTCAGTTCATCAATAGCAGACGCCAAGGACCAGACAAGCGTAGCCGACGTGGCTGTTGGACGAACGGGCACGGACGGCTGAGCCTGAGAACCCCTGACCACGCACCATCGCTGCGCATGGGCTGCAAGACCATCTTGGATAGAGCAGAAGCGTTGGGCGAATTTGCCCAAGCGCCCGGGCCACCTTGTTGCCCCTGAGCCGAAGCGCGCGATGAAACCTCGTTAAGCCGCAGCGCCGGTTTTCTCATTCGCGGTATCGCCAAAGACTTCCTCAAAAGCCTCGCGCAATAACACATCGACGTCATTGATCATCACCAGAAGACCGAGATCGACGAGGCTTGTGACGCCATATTGCGTGATGCCGCAGGGAACGATCCCGCCAAAGTGGCTCAGATCTGGATCCACGTTGATCGAAAGACCATGGAAGCTCACCCATTTGCGCAAGCGAATACCGAGTGCCGCAATCTTGTCCTCCGACATCGAGCCGTCCGGCAGAAGCGGCTTCTCCGGCCTACGTACCCATACACCCACGCGGTCCTCACGCCGCTCGCCCCTGACGTTCATCTTGTCGAGCGTGCGGATAATGACCTCCTCCAGTGAGGCCACATAGGCGCGCACATCCTGGCGTCTGCGCTTGAGGTCAAGCATCACATAGACCACACGCTGTCCCGGCCCGTGATATGTATATTCCCCGCCTCGCCCCGTCGCGAAGACAGGAAAGCGATCCGGCTCGATCAGGTCGGACGAATCGGCACTTGTGCCAGCCGTGTAGAGGGGTGGATGCTCCAGCAGCCACACAAGCTCACCGGCTTCGCCCGCAGCGATTGCCGCAACCTCACGCTCCATCTCCTCAATCGCCTGCTCATAAGGCACCAGCCCGTCGGAGATTCGCCAGCGCACAGGCGGCGAGCCTGCGACGGGATACATTTTTTGGGTGAGATCGGTGCGTGTGAGCATGAAAATGTCCTTTCCACAGCCTTCTGGCAGAACGGAATCGAGGCTGCAAGCCCAGCGTTTCTGGGCTTCTTCCATATAGGGAGCGAAAGGCCTGTTTTTAATTTCAAAAAACTGTCACGACGCTCTTGTGCACCCAAAATCCTTTTGCTACATGCACCCCCGTCGGCGCAAGTCGAACCTACCACGATGCGGTCGTGGCGGAATTGGTAGACGCGCAGCGTTGAGGTCGCTGTGGGGCAACCCGTGGAAGTTCGAGTCTTCTCGACCGCACCAAAAGAAAAACCCGCTTCGGCGGGTTTTTCTTTGTCTTCAGTTATCTAAATGATTTTTCCAAAGCTTTGCGCGAAGGCCCCATAACCCAATCAATGGATCGGGATGTTTCTTTTATCCGCCTCTTCCTTGATAATATCTTCCACCAATTCGCGCTTCAGCGACGGATTTCCGAGTAGATAATCATCCGCAATTTCGAAGATGGATTTCGGGCTCTCGGCACGACTGAGCGTCTCGAGATCCTGTGCAATCTGCTGTCGAAGTCCTGCATAATTTTCCATGATGGTCTCCTCTGTTGAGAAGACAATGCAGACAGCCGCGCGCGAGTTCCTTGGCAACAAGAAACCATCCGCGAGGAAGGGCCAGGTGAGGAAGACTGAATGCTGCGGGTCGCGCATCAGCCGTTGATATTCATCGAACCACGCACCGCACATCCGATTTCCATGTTTCGTCACCAGCACGCAGCCGTGCGACCTTAAGGTGATGTCGCACTCGAATGCGGCAAACGCTACAGAACGGCTCCTACGAGGGAAACATGCTCCCCCTGAGGTAGCATGGCTAAGTCACACATCGCCGATAAGCGATCGGGCGCTCCCTCGAAGCCAGTCGCCGCATTGTTGCGCCTTCCGCTCACTGGGACGCGTGACCGGAAATAGAAAGGGCCGGAACATCCTATTCGATGTTCCGGCCCCTAATCTATCAGCAGTCATATGCAAGGCCGCTACTTTGCCGCCTTCCAACCTAGCGCAGGATCAGCCCGCGAGAGACGCTGCCACTGCTTCGATGGCTTCGTCGGCCTTCGATCCATCCGGACCACCAGCCTGCGCCATGTCTGGACGTCCGCCGCCGCCCTTGCCGCCGAGAGCGGCAGAGGCCGTGCGCACCAGATCGACTGCGCTAAAGCGCGACGTCAGGTCTTCAGTGACCGCCGCAACAGCACTCGCCTTGCCATCATCGGAGACTGCGATCAGCAGCACAACGCCGGAGCCTAGAGTGGTCTTGGCGTCGTCAGCGAGACCCTTCAGGTCCTTGGCGTCGATGCCGGACATGGCCTTGGCCATGAACTTCACGCCACCGACCTCTCTCGCGTCACTGGCAGAGCCTTCTGCCGAACCGCCGCCCATGGCAAGCTTGCGGCGGGCATCCGCCAATTCACGTTCCAGTTTCTTGCGCTCGTCCAGCAGAGCCTCGACACGCGAAATCACATCGCCTGGCTGCACGCG
The DNA here is from genome assembly GCF_053521965.1 of Rhizobium sp. 22-785-1. Taxonomy (NCBI): domain Bacteria; kingdom Pseudomonadati; phylum Pseudomonadota; class Alphaproteobacteria; order Hyphomicrobiales; family Rhizobiaceae; genus Rhizobium; species Rhizobium sp. 22-785-1. Next base: position 376,697 of record NZ_JBNWDI010000001.1, read on the forward strand.
AAGCGACGATGCGAGCGTCTTCACCCGCTCATCCTGCTCGGCGAGATAGGCAAGTGCGCCTGGTCCCGTGACCGCTTCAACGCGACGTACGCCAGCACCCACTGCGCTCTCACCAAGGACGCGGACAAGACCGATCTGCCCTGTCGCGGAGACATGCGTACCGCCACAGAGCTCGACAGAGTACGGTCGGTTGGCCTTTGCGCCATGAATGCCGGTACCCATCGAGACGACGCGCACTTCGTCGCCATATTTTTCGCCGAAGAGCGCCATTGCGCCTTCAGCAATCGCGTCGTCAACGCTCATCAGACGCGTGACGACCGGCGAGTTCTGGAGAATGATTTCATTCGCCATGTCTTCAACGGTCTTCAACTCTTCCGCCGTCATCGGTTTTGGATGCGACACGTCGAAGCGCAGACGCTCAGGCGCAACAAGCGAGCCCTTCTGCGCCACGTGGGTTCCGAGCACTTCGCGCAGCGCTTCGTGCAGCAGATGGGTTGCGGAGTGATTGGCGCGCAGACGCGAACGGCGATCATGATCGACCGTCAACTGCACGGCGTCGCCGAGCTTCACGCCGCCCTTGGCGACCTTGCCGATATGGACGAAGAGGCCCTCGCCCTTCTTCTGCGTGTCGGTCACCGTAAAGCTGCCAGTGTCGGAGGAAATGACACCGGTATCGCCCATCTGACCGCCGGACTCGCCATAAAACGGCGTCTGGTTGACAACGATCTGGACCGTCTCACCTTCAGCTGCAGCATCAACCGACTCGCCATCTTTGACGATCGCCTGAACCACACCTTCCGCGGTCTCGGTGTCGTAGCCGAGGAATTCGGTCGCGCCGAACTTTTCCTTCAGCTCGAACCATACGGTTTCAGTCGCCTTGTCACCGGAGCCGGCCCAGTGCGAACGGGCCTCAGCCTTCTGGCGCTCCATGGCGTCGGTGAAGCCGGCAATGTCCACACCGATTTCACGCGCACGCAGTGCGTCCTGCGTCAGATCGAGCGGGAAGCCATAGGTGTCGTAAAGCTTGAAGGCGGTCTCGCCGTCCAGCATTCCGCCCTTGGACAGATCGGATGTGGCGTCGGACAGAAGAGAGAGGCCACGCTCCAATGTCTTGCGGAAACGCGTTTCTTCAAGCTTCAGCGTCTCGGAGATCAGCGCTTCGGCGCGCACAAGCTCAGGATAGGCGCGACCCATCTGCTGGACGAGCGTCGGCAGCAACTTCCAGATCAGCGGCTCCTTTGAACCGAGAAGCTCGGCATGACGCATGGCGCGGCGCATGATGCGGCGCAGGACATAACCTCGACCTTCATTCGACGGCAGAACGCCATCGGCAATCAGGAAGGCGGAGGACCGCAGATGGTCGGCGATGACGCGGTGGCTCGCACGCTTCTCGCCTTCGGCAGCGACGCCCGTCGCTTCGACAGAGGCCGAGATCAGTGCGCGGAAAAGGTCGGTGTCGTAATTGTCGTGCTTGCCCTGCAGCAGCGCCGAGATACGCTCAAGGCCCATGCCGGTATCGATCGACGGACGCGGCAGGTTGATGCGCTCTTCCTTCGTCACCTGCTCGTACTGCATGAAAACGAGGTTCCAGATCTCGATGAAACGGTCGCCATCCTCATCGGCAGAGCCAGGAGGTCCGCCCCAGATATGATCGCCGTGGTCATAGAAAATTTCCGAGCAAGGACCGCAAGGACCGGTATCGCCCATCGCCCAGAAGTTATCGCTGGTCGGAATGCGAATGATGCGGTCGTCTGAAAAACCGGCGATCTTCTTCCAGAGATCGAAGGCTTCGTCATCGGTGTGATAGACCGTCACCAGAAGGCGGTTCTTATCGATGCCGAATTCCTTGGTGATCAGGTTCCAGGCGTGCGTGATCGCCTCTTCCTTGAAGTAATCGCCGAAGGAGAAGTTGCCGAGCATTTCGAAGAAGGTGTGGTGACGCGCGGTGTAGCCAACGTTATCCAGGTCGTTATGCTTGCCGCCGGCGCGGACGCATTTTTGCGACGAAGCAGCCTTGGAATAAGGGCGGCTTTCAAGACCAGTGAAAACGTTTTTGAACTGGACCATACCCGCATTGGTGAACATCAGTGTCGGGTCGTTGCGCGGCACCAGCGGGCTGGATGGCACAATTTCATGGCCGTTCTTCTTGAAGTAGTCGAGGAAAGTCGACCGGATTTCATTCACACCGCTCATACGAAGTCCTTCATTGCCACGCTCACGCAGCGATAATAAAAAAGTCACAGGCTTTTATCGTTCGCCATGCTGCCTGTCCAGCCAAAGAGCGCCGGGCCCGCCCAGAATGAGGCAGCAAAAAGAACGAGGCCGCGCGAACGGATCGCACGGCCTCATTTCATTTGGTACTATCGCGATGTCCCGGCAAAATGACGGGAGCCTCTCGATTAAGCGTCCGGCTCTACACCATCCGCGTCGGCTTCCGGTCCACCGTTTTCCAGGAACCGGTCGGCAATCAGGCCGGCATTCTGCCGCAGCGCCATTTCGATCTCATTTGCAACGGCTGGATTTTCGCGCAGGAACGTCTTGGCGTTCTCACGTCCCTGCCCCAGCCTCTGGCTGTTATAGGAAAACCAGGCGCCGGACTTTTCGACGATACCGGCCTTCACACCGAGATCGACAAGTTCGCCGGTCTTAGAAACGCCTTCGCCATACATGATGTCGAATTCGACCTGCTTGAAGGGAGGCGCCATCTTGTTCTTGACGACCTTGACGCGCGTCTGGTTGCCAACAACCTCTTCGCGCTCCTTGACCGAACCGATACGGCGAATGTCCAGACGAACAGATGCGTAGAACTTCAGAGCGTTGCCGCCCGTCGTCGTTTCCGGCGAACCGAACATCACGCCGATCTTCATGCGGATCTGGTTGATGAAGATCACCATCGTCTTCGACTTGGAGATTGATGCCGTCAGCTTGCGCAGCGCCTGGCTCATCAAGCGCGCCTGAAGACCGGGCAGGCTGTCACCCATCTCGCCTTCGATTTCGGCACGCGGCGTCAGAGCGGCAACGGAATCCACTACCAGCACATCGACGGCACCGGAGCGAACCAGCGTGTCGGTAATTTCAAGTGCCTGCTCACCCGTGTCGGGCTGCGAAATCAGGAGGTTCTGAAGATCGACACCAAGCTTACGGGCATAGACCGGGTCGAGCGCATGTTCTGCGTCCACGAAGGCGCAGATGCCACCCTTCTTCTGTGCTTCTGCAATGGTCTGCAGTGCCAGCGTCGTCTTACCCGAGCTTTCCGGGCCGTAAATTTCAATGATACGCCCCTTCGGCAAACCGCCGATCCCAAGCGCAATATCAAGGCTCAAAGACCCCGTCGAAACGGTCTCGACCTCGATGACGTTTTCATTGGAACCGAGCTTCATAATCGATCCCTTGCCGAACGAACGTTCGATCTGGGAGAGCGCCGCTTCCAGTGCCTTGCTTTTATCCACCGAATTGTCCTCTACAAGACGCAAAGAATTTTGTGCCATCTGAACCACCTTTAGGTTATTGAAGCCGCACAGGCAACGAAGCAGTGTGGAAACAGTTTGTACTCTTTTTGTTCTCATTCCACAACAGTGCAGCAGCCCTTTGAAAACAAATAATGATAAGCTGTTCGTTCTGCTTTTGTTTTTCTTGATCGGAGGTTTTCCCAAAGCTCCGGAGCCAGTTGGATAGAGCCGCAAAACACCGAATCGGACACGTCCGTCCGGCTCGGAAAGAAGGATGGATCAACGTGAAGAAAATACTCGTTCTGGGCGGCGCGCATATAGACCGGCGCGGCATGATCGAGACTGAAACGGTGCATGGCGCAAGCAATCCCGGATCATGGATGGAAGAGGCTGGCGGCGGCGGATTCAACGCGGCCCGCAATCTTGCGCGCCTTGGCTTTGAAGTGCGGCTGATTGCCCCGCGTGGCGGCGATGGCAATGGCGCGACCGTTGCTGCAGCGGCGCGCGACGCTGGCGTCGAAGACACGCCGTTCACCTTTTTGGATCGTAGCACTCCAAGCTACACGGCAATCATGGAACGCGACGGCAATCTGGTTATCGCCATAGCCGATATGGACCTCTACAAACTATTCACGCCGCGTCGCCTCAAAGTGCGCGCCGTACGCGACGCGATCAAGGCGACCGACATCATCCTCTGCGATGCAAACCTGCCTGAAGATACGCTGAGCGCAATCGGCGTCGCGGCGCGAGCCTGCGAAAAGACCCTCGCGGCCATTGCCATCTCGCCGGCAAAGGTCGTGCGAATGAAATCGGCGTTGACCGACATCGACATGCTGTTCATGAACGAGGCCGAAGCCCGCGCGCTGACCGGTCAGAATGTCACCGATGTGAGACAATGGCCGACCTTGCTAAGAAATATCGGCCTGCGCGGCGGCGTGATTACCAGCGGAGCCAAACGCGTTGTCGCGTTCAACCAGAATGGAACCGCGACGCTCACCCCGCCGCTGATCGAAGCCGTGAAGGATGTGACCGGCGCGGGCGACGCCATGGCATCCGGCTATTTGTCCGCCATTGCCAACGGCAAACCCATCACCGAAGCGCTGCGCCACGGCGCTGCCGCCGCTGCGATCACCGTGCAATCACCCTTTGCCACATCCAGCGAGTTGAACGGCGAAACACTTGGCGCGCTTCTGGCGCTTGTGCCGCAGGCTGAAATGGTGTGAAGAGATCGCTTAATTGAAATGGAAGAGACCATGACCAAGACCACCTCCCCGCTCCTGCCGATCGTCTACTCGGAAGAAGTCGCTGCGGCCAAGCAGCGCGGCGCCCCGATCGTCGCACTCGAATCCACGATCATCACCCACGGCATGCCCTATCCGGGCAACATCCGCATGGCTGAAGGTGTGGAACAGCTGATCCGCGACAATGGCGCGGTTCCAGCAACGATTGCTGTCATTCACGGAACGCTGCATATCGGCCTCGAAAAGGATCAGCTCGAAGCATTGGCGCAGACAAAAGATGCCATGAAGGTCTCGCGGGCCGACATCGCTTTTGCGATCGCAGAGCGCCGCACGGGCGCAACGACCGTTGCCGCCACCATGATCGCCGCCGAACATGCGGGCATCAAGGTCTTCGCCACCGGCGGTATTGGTGGTGTACATCGCGGCGCCGAAGAAAGCTTCGATATCTCCGCTGACCTGACCGAGCTTGCGCGCACTGGCGTCATCGTCGTCTGCGCCGGTGCCAAGGCCATCCTCGACGTGCCGAAGACGCTTGAAGTTCTGGAGACCAACGGCGTCCCGGTGGTCACCTATGGTTCGGAAGAATTCCCGGCCTTCTGGTCGCGCGCTTCTGGCCTCAAGAGCCCGCTGACGCTGAACAGCCCGGCAGCGATTGCCAACTTCCACACAACCCGCGAACAGTTCGGCCTCGAAGGCGGCATGCTGATCGCCAATCCTGTACCGGAAGAAGACGAGATTGGCCGCGACGAGATGGAAATCTATATCGAACGCGCATTGTCGGCGGCCGAAGAAGACGACATCTCCGGCAAGGCGGTGACGCCCTATCTGCTGGCGAAGATTTTCGAAATTACTGAAGGCCGCAGCCTCGATACGAACATCTCGCTTGTGCGCAACAATGCCCGCCTGGCAGCCGAGATCGCCGTAGCGCTCGCCTGAACCAGCTTGGACTAAAGAAAAGACCCGGAAGCCGATGGCTTCCGGGTCTTTTTTGTTGAGTTGCGAGAACCTTACTTCTGCGCGACCGGGCGTACCAGCGGCGTGATGCGGCGGATGGTGACGCGACGGTTTTCCTGGCTCGGACCAAGCGTCTGAACCTTGAGGTAACGCTCGCCATAGCCCTGCGTTGTGAGGTTTTCCGGCGGGATACCGTAAACTTCGGTCAGGACCTTGGCGACGGACTCCGCGCGCTCGTCGGAGAGAACCAGGTTGCTCTCATCCGAACCCACGGCGTCCGTGTGTCCTTCGATGAGGAAGGTTTCAGCCGGGTTCTTTTCCAGAACTTTGTTCATCGCATCAGCAACCTTGCGCAGCGAGCGTGCCTGGCTCATCGGAATTTCGGCACTACCGGTGGCGAAGGTGATGGTATCGAGGTCGATACGACGCACCATGTCACGAACGCGAGCCGAATAGCGGACCTCATCCAGAGAGTAGACGCGCTGGACTGGTTCCACCGGCGGCTGCTCGAGGAAGCGATAGTAGTCGCGATCCTGGTCCGACGACGTATCGATGATGTACTCGTTGACCGGAATACGCAGACGCAGTGGCGGCAAGTCGAGACCCGGGTCGCGATAGACATATTCGCGATCTGGCTCATCCGCCAGTTCCGGTGCGTAGAAGAGCACATATTCGCGGCCACGCGCATCGATACGCGAACGCTGGATGACGTCACCGTAACGGTTGCGAATGGTTACGACCTGCGTGCCGTCGGAACGTTCGATCGTCTCGCGATAACGATCGTCGGGAAGACGTTCGTAATAGGGACGCGCACCTTCGCTGACGAAGCGGTCATCATCACTGCCACGCACGACAACGCGATCACCGAACTGCAGGAAGACGCGGTCGCCCATGTCGCGGTCACGCGGCAGGTCGCGAGGACGCCATTCCCGAACGCCATCGGGCCGGTCGAACTGCGGACGGCGGTCGATGCGCTCACCCTGGATGTTGGTGATGTTCTGGATGTTGATCTGCGGCGCAGGCTGTCCGTCGCGGCGGGCAGCCGCTTGAGCTTCTGCATCCGACGTCGGGACCTTGAAGTCCTGAACCTGCTCGCGTTCACGTCGACGCTGTTCGCGAAGCTGCTCGTTGCCACTGCGATAGACTTCCTTGTCGCTGTCGAGAACGGCTGCACCCTTGTCTACCGGAAGAACGACCGTATCAGCCGACTTGGAAGGATCCTGGGCAATGGCACGGGCCTTGTCCAATTGCTCCTTTGTCATGGGAGGCGCTTCCGTCTGCGGAGTTGCGACCTGGGCTGGAACCGGCTCGCCCGCAGGTGCCTGACCTGTTGCGGCTCCGTCCAGCGGCGCTGGTGTCGGCGCACCCGGAACGGGCGCCGGTGCTGGCTCGCCATTCTGAGCACGTGGCGGGCGCGGCTGTTCGGATGGCTGCTGGCCAGGCGCCGGGTTTGGCTGCTCGGCAGGTGCAGGGGCGCGACCAGGGGTCGGAGGCTCTGCAGGCACCGGTGCGGCGCCCTCGGCAGGTTCTGGAGCTGCTGGACGCTTGGCTGGCTTGACCGGCTTTTCTGGCGCAGCTTCGTTGGCTGCGGGCTCATTTGCCGGCTTGGCGGCTGGCGCTTCTGGCTTGGCAGCTGGAGCTTCCGGCTTTGGCGACTGTTTGCCTTCACCTTCTGGCTGCGCGTCTGCGGCGGGCTTGCGACGCGGGCGCTCTTGTTGCTGGCCAGGCTCGGCCTGGGGCGCGCCTTCAGGAGCGGCTTCGCGGCGGGGACGCTCGGGCCGTGGCTGGCCTTCTGCTTCCGGCTGCGCCTCTGCGGCTGGCTTGCGGCGTGGGCGTTCTTGCTGCTGCTCAGGCTCAGCCTGCGGCGCTGCCTCTGGGGCGGCTTCACGGCGTGGGCGCTCTGGGCGTGGTGCCTCAGCTTCTGGCGCAGCTTCACGCTTGGGACGTTCCTGCGGCTGCTCAGCCTGGGGCTCTGGGGCTGCTTCACGCTTTGGACGCGGTGGAGCTTCCTCACGCTTCTGCTCTGGCTCGCGCTTCGGTTCAGCCTGTGGCTCACCCTGCTGCTCACGCTGGCGGCGCTTCAACAATTCTTCTTCTGGGTTCGCTGGCGCTTCGGCCTGCGCAAGAATAATGGCTCCTTGACCGTTGGAAATGGATCCCTGTTGCTCAACCCGCGCCAAAGGCGCTGCATGCGCAACGGTGGCCACAAGTGCCGGCTCTACTGCGATGGCAATCGACATCAGGGGGAAAACCACCCCGGTCAGTAATTTATTCTTATTCAGCATGGCGCTTCCTCATCTGCCGTCTTCATCCACTTTTGCCCTGCGGCATTGGGGCACAGTCTGCACATAATGGCGCTGAACAACGCCGGGCGTGCGGTCTTGTTCCAATGATGATCATCAAGGGCTGTACCGGGAATGAACGAAAAAAGGCATTTTCTGGAAGCGCGGCCTTAATTGCCGTGGACTATTTCCGACGAAAGACGCACCTTATCGGGGCGCTTCGGGATGGCATGTAACCCAATTCGTATGGAAGGCGGTCCAGGACGCCGGATTCATTCTTGGAAGAATTTGACGACGGCAGGTCAGGCCCACCGCCGTCTAGCGCGATCGCTAAGCTGTTTTTCCACCCGACGCTGGCGCGGCTTCAATCGCTTGCTCATCCGGTACACCGAATTCCGCGTTGCGTTTTTCATATCCGAAACCGGCGAGCAGTGCGACGGCGCAGGCGACGACCACGGCGACGCTGAAAAGCGCGAGGGCATAGTCGCCATTCCAATGCGCGGCAAGTGTCGTCTGCAGAGTGGCGTTGCCAGAGGCGAGCAAATTCCCGAGTTGGTAGGCAAAGCCGGGGAACGTGCCACGCACCTCGTCTGGCGAGAGTTCGTTCAGGTGAACAGGGATGACGCCCCATGCGCCTTGAACGAAGAATTGCAGAACGAAGGCGCCGATTGCGAGCAAGACCACGCCGGGAGCATAAACCCAGAACCATGCAGCAGGTATTGTCAGAACGGCGGCAATCACGATCGCATTGCGGCGGCCGATCTGTTGCGACAGGGTGCCGAAAAACAGGCCGCCGCAAATCGCCCCGATGTTGTAAACGATCGCTATGGCGCCTGTGGTATGGCTGTCATAGCCTCGCTGCGTTTCTAGGAAGGTAGGATAGATATCCTGCGTGCCGTGGCTGAGAAAATTGAACGCCATCATCAGGATAACTGTCCAGATGAAAAGCGGGACGTTCTTCTTCAGCACCGTGAGGAACGGCTGCTGAGGCCGCTTCTGACGTTGGAGAAATGCGGGGGATTCCTCTACATTGCGGCGGATATAGACAACGATCAGCGCTGGCAGCGCGCCGACAAAAAACATCCCTCTCCAGCCGATGATTGGGTAGAGCAGAAAGAAGACGATTGACGCCAGCAAATATCCGGCAGGGTAGCCAGCCTGGAGCAGCCCGGAAACGAATCCGCGCGCTTGAGGCGGCACCGTTTCCATGGTGAGTGAAGCGCCCACACCCCACTCGCCGCCCATGGCGATACCATAGAGTAGGCGCAGCACGATGAACATCGTCAGCCCGGTCGAGAAGCCGGAAAGAAGCTCAAGAGCGGAATAGAGAAGGACATCGACCATGAGGGTGATGCGGCGACCGTAACGGTCGGATGCGAGCCCAAAGATCAGCGCGCCGATCGGCCGCATGGCAAGAGTCAGGAAAATTGCGACCGAGACCGCGGGAATGCTTGTGTTGAACTCCTTGGCAATATCCTTGATGACAAAGACAAGGATGAAGAAGTCGAAGGCGTCGAGCGTCCAGCCGAGGAAGCTGGCGATGACCGTGTTGCGCTGAGAGGGAGTCAACGACTGAACACTTTGGGTTATACTCACGAAAAATCCTCCTTGAAGATGGAGGCGGAGGCCGAAAATCGGGAACCGTCTTCTGAAATAAGAAAACTTATGCCTGAAATTATAAGGCTTACTTACGACGCACGAACGCCACATTCTGTTCCATTAACTTCTAGTAACCAGGCTGCGATTCAAATCGTGTTTCGAGTCGGCTGTCGCAGCGCAAAACAATGATGTTGCATTTTTTTTGCAACGGGATGAGTATCCCGGCAAGCATCCGCAACCGGCTTTTGATCGGTAGCGGAGTGCTAAAGTCTCCACGCACGCAGAACATAAATGAGGCGTGCGTCGAATCGCCAAAAGAGAGGATCGAAATGCTCAACCCCACCCGTCTGTTTGCTGCAGCGTCCATCGCCGCACTGTCGCTGTTTGCTGGCTCCGCCTTGGCGCAGGACAAGATCGTCATCGGCACGGAAGGCGCCTACCCGCCCTTCAACGTTCTGGAAGCTGACGGAAAGCTGACCGGCTTCGATATCGATATCGCCAAGGCGCTCTGCGAAGAAATGAAGGCTGAATGCACCTTCGTTACCAACGACTGGGACGGCATCATCCCTGCCCTTCAGGCCAAGAAGTTCGACGCGATCATTGCGTCCATGTCGATCACGCCTGAGCGCCTGCAGAAGGTAGACTTCTCCAAGAAGTACTACAACACGCCGCCGGCCATTGCAGTGCCGAAGGATTCCCCGATCAAATCTGTGGAAGAGCTGAAGGGCAAGACGATCGGCGCGCAGGGCTCCACCACCCACGCCAACTACGCGGAAAAACATCTTGCCGATTCCGAGCTGAAGCTCTACCCGACGGCTGACGAGTACAAGCTCGACATCACCAATGGCCGTATCGACGGCGTCATCGACGATATCGTTGTGCTGTCGCAGTGGGTAAAGTCGGACGCCGGCGCATGCTGCAAGATCCTGACGGCTCTACCGGTTGATGAAGAAATCAACGGCAAGGGCGCTGGCATCGCGGTTCGTAAGGGCGACACGGCACTGGCCGACAAGTTCAGCGCAGCCATTGCAGCGATCCGCGCTAACGGCAAGTACAAAGAGATCAACGACAAGTACTTCGATTTCGACGTTTACGGCCAGTAAGCGCATTTCTCATGTTGAAATATGATGGCGGGAGGGTTGCCCTTCCGCCATTTTTGTTTGAGAACATCTTCATAAAACAAATATGAAGAGCGGCGGAGACCGCAGGGGACATTGGCATGAGCGGAGTGTTTTCCGCCGTAGGTTCGTTCTGGACCTATCTCACATATCTGTTCGACCCGTTCTGTGGTCCGGTCGGTATCTTCTCACTCTTTGGCAACGGCACATTGCTCACCTGCGGCGACGGCTGGGGCGACGAAATTGCCTTTGGCGTCAAGGTCACCGTTTCAGTGGCAATCGCAACGCTCCCGGTCGGACTGCTTTTGGGCTTTCTGATCGCGCTCGCCGCACAATCGCAGGAGAAATCCCTGCGCCTTGCCGTTGGCATCTACACGACGATCTTCCGTGGTCTGCCGGAGCTTTTGACCCTGTTCATCGTCTATTACGGCATGCAGATCCTGCTGCAGACGATCGGCGGTTATCTCGGCTTCACTGGCCCCATCGAGATCAACGCCTTCGTCGCTGGTATGATTGCGCTTTCGGTCGTCTTCTCGTCCTATGCATCCGAAGTGCTGTTGTCTGCTTTCCGGGCCATACCCAAGGGTCAGTATGAGGCGGGAGATGCGCTTGGCTTGTCGCGCAGCCGCACCATGGTCCTGATCATCATTCCGCAGCTCGTGCGCATCGCCCTGCCCGGCATGACCAATCTCTGGGTGATCCTGTTGAAGGACACATCTTATGTGTCGATCATCGGGCTCGCGGATATCGTGCGACAGACCGGTATTGCTGCGCGTGTCACTAAGGATGCGTTTCTGTTCTACGGTATTGCCTGCATGCTCTACCTTGTCCTCGCTCTCCTCTCGTCGATCGGCATTGGCTATATCGACCGCTGGGCACGTCGCTCGGAGGTGCAGAAATGAGCCATGTCGACCAGTTGATCGAGGCAAGACCTGCACCACCCGCGCCGCCGCGGCAGTTGTCAGTTGCGAGGATCGCAGGCTACGCAATCGTCGCGCTTTGGGCGCTCCTTCTTGGCGGGCTGGTCCTTTCACTGGTCCTGGACTGGGATCCAGACAAGATCGAGCGTTACGGCTGGCGCTATATTGACGGCCTGCTGACGACCATAAGCCTTGTCGGCCTTGCCCTGATCCTCGGCGCCGTGCTCTCCGCACCGATTGCTTTCGCCCGCATGTCGGAGAACAGGGTCGTCAGCGCCATTGCGTTCGCTTATGTCTACGTCTTCCGCAGTACGCCGCTCCTGGCTCAGTTGTTCCTTATCTATTATGGCCTTGGCGGCTTCCGTACCGAACTGGAAGCGGTCGGCCTGTGGTGGTTCTTCCGCGATGCTTGGTATTGCGGCCTCCTTTCACTGACGCTGAACACCGCTGCCTACCAAGCCGAAATCCTGCGCGGTGCAATCGAGAGTGTGCCGAAGGGTCAGCATGAAGGTGCTGCCTCGCTCGGTATTTCCAAGCCGGTGACCTTCTGGAAGATCGTTCTGCCGCAGGCCCTCATCGTTGCGTTGCGCCCCTACGGCAACGAGATCATATTGATGATCAAGGGCTCGGCAGTGGTCTCCATCGTCACCGTCTTTGACCTGATGGGCCAGACCCGCTATGCCTATTCGCGCACCTTCGACTTCCAGGCCTACCTCTGGGCTGCGATTTTCTATCTCTCCATGGTGGAAATTCTGCGCCATGTGTGGGCGATGGTGGAAGCGCGACTGACGCGCCATCTGAAGCGGTAACGCGTTAGCAGCACTCCGTTCGAGCAGCTGCTAACATGATGAGAAACATAAATAATTTGTGACAAACCCCATTCTTGGCAAGGTTCGATTAACCATGTCATGTTCCCATTGTCGATGACACTTTTAACGTGTCCGCGATCAATAGAACGGGAACAGCCACATGAACCATGACATGGAAATGATGCTGAAGGGCTATGGGCTCACCACAGCCGAAATTCTCTATCGCATGCCCGATCATCCCTCCGTCCTGCAAAGCTACCTCTGGCAGAACTACGATCTCGCGCCCGACTTTCCTGAAATGCACGGATTTTTAAAGTTCTGGCAGGAGACGTTGGATGGTCCGCTGCATTCGGTACGTTATGTCCACCGCAAGCTGATCTCGGCGCAGGAATGGCGCTCTCTCAAAGGCGAATTCATTTTGCACTGACGGCGTTGTGGTCCCGGCGAGCGGCTGGCAATCCAAAACAGGCATTGCGCCTAATAGCGTTGCGGCTTAATCAGGCTTCCAACGAAGCCAAGCCGGATGCACGCCATGACCAACAACACAAAGATCGATGAAGAAGCCCTAGCGGAGGCCTACAACCGCGCGCTCGCCCTTGAAAAAGCCGGCGACATCGACGCGGCGGTAAAAGCCTACGAAGAGGTTCTCGCAATCGATCCTGAGGATCATGGCGGTGCCGCCGTCCGCATCGCATCCATGGGGCGCGGCGAAACGCCACCCAAGGCGCCGGACGCTTATGTGGAAACGCTGTTCGATCAGCATGCCGAGGCTTTTGAGGATATCCTCGTCGAACAGCTCGGCTATGCTGTTCCGATGATGGTGCGCCAACGGTTGCAGACGCTAGAACTCGGTCCGTTCAAGCGCCTGCTCGATCTCGGATGCGGCACCGGTCTTACCGGCGAGGCGCTTCGTGACATGGTCGAAGACATCACTGGTATCGACATTTCCGAGAACATGGTCGAAATCGCCCATGAAAAGGATGTCTACGAGACGCTGTATGTCGCTGAAGTGGAGGATTTCCTCGAGGACAATGACGATGAGCCGTTCGACATCGTCACTGCCACCGATGTGCTTCCCTATCTCGGCGCACTCGAACCGCTCTTTTTCGGCGCAGCGGAGAATATGGTCGAAGGCGGCATCTTCATCTTTTCATCGGAAACCCTGCCAGACGACAAGATGGGACGCCGACCCTATATCGTGGGTGCCCACCAGCGCTTCGCGCATTCCGAAACCTATGTTCGCGAACGTCTCGCTGCCACCGGTTTCGAGGTGATCGAGGTCACCGATATCAATGTGCGCATGCAGGATGGAGAACCGACACCGGGTCATCTGGTGGTTGCCAGATTCAAGGGTTAATCTCCTGCCGAATGTTTTGGTCCAGGAAATTTGCAAAGACAGAGAGGCCCGAAGATCGATTTCGATCTTCGGGCCTACTTTTTTAGGACGAAGGAACTTTACCGGCAAAGCACGCCAAACTCGCGGCGCTCTTCACTCTTCACCGGATTTCGGATTGTCAAGAATCATGTAGTCCAGCGGCAGTTCGGTCGTGTACTTGATCTGCTCCATGGCAAAGGCAGACGATACGTCGCGGATTTCGATCTTGGCGATCATTCGCTTGTAGAAGGCGTCATAGGCGGCGATATCCGGAACGACCACGCGTAGCAGATAATCGACGTCGCCGCTCATGCGGTAGAACTCGACAACCTCCGGAAACTCGGACACGACTTCAGAAAAGCGCTTCAGCCACTCGATGGAGTGCGAAGCTGTGCGAATCGAAACAAAGACCGTCACCTTCGTGTTGACCTTCGTCGCGTCCAGAATGGCAACGCGGCGGCGAATGACGCCATCTTCTTCCATCTTCTGGATACGCCGCCAACAGGGCGTCGTGGAAAGCCCGACCTTCTTTGCAAGGTCGGCAACGGCCAGTGTGGAATCCTCTTGCAGAATACGTAGAATTTTACGGTCGAGGCGGTCCAATCTTCTCTCCTACGGAATTATTTTCCCTTATTTACATCAAATAAAACAGAAAAAAAGAAATTTGTTTCAGCGCGTCAGTCTTTCCACATGCTCCTGTAGGACAGGCAACACATCCTGCTCGAACCATGGGTTCTTGCGCAACCATGAGGTGTTGCGCCAGCTCGGATGCGGCAGAGGCAAGATGGCAGGACCGTTATTCGTCTGCAAATAGTTGCGCCAACTTTGCACTGTTTCCGTCATGTTTTTCTTGCGCCGATCACCAAGGTGCCAGCTTTGAGCGTATTGGCCGATAGCCAGAACCAACTCGATCTGCGGCATCGCCTCCATGACCTCTTCACGCCAGCGCGGCGCACATTCGCGCCTTGGTGGCAGGTCGCTACCGCGCTTGTCATAGCCGGGAAAGCAAAAGCCCATGGGTGCGATGGCGAAACGATTGGCGTCATAGAAAGTCGGACGATCGACATTCAGCCACTTTCGCAGCCGATCTCCGGATGCATCGTTGAAAGGAAGTCCACTTTCATGCACACGCAATCCCGGCGCCTGTCCTGCGATCAGTATCCTCGCCTTTGCCGAAATGACAGCGACCGGACGCGGCTCATGGGGCAACCGATCTGCATCACCCCGTAGCGGTGCGTCACGACAGATTCGGCAGCGCGCGATACTGGCGCGCAAGAGTGCGATCGCCGTGTCCGGCTTTTGTAGTTCAGCATCCATATCACCACCGCAAGACATGTCGTAGCATGGTTATAATTCCCGCAAAGGGCCTATCATCATTGATGCCATTGCGCTCACGTCGCCAGTCCCTCGGGCGCTCGAATGCGCCACTCCACAGGCCCAGCCTCTGCGTCCTCGCGTGTTCCTCCTCCTGGGCGTAGAGAAAAAACTCGGTCGTCACGGCAAGCCCTTCCGCGACGACAAGACTTCCCACGTCCTTGCCATCGACAGAACAGCGAACCAGAAGGCGCGAGTACTTGTCAGTTTTGCTCCCGGAACATTCGACCTCTCCACGATCAAGGACATCACGTAAAAAGTCACGTGCTGCCTGCCCGCAGGCCCAGCTCTGATCGTCCACGCCGCAGCTCTGACGAAGTTCGGGCGCATCGATCCCCAAAAGCCGGTAGCGCGTTTTACCCGACGCAAGCGTATCCCCGTCAATGGCGATAAACCGGCCAGAGAAGCGCCGGTCGCTCAAACCATTGACTTTCGCCAATATCAACGCCCCCAGAATGACGATGAGCAGCAGGGTGAATCCGTCCTTCACCGGAGAGAACCTTCTGCCTGACTTTCGTCTCATGTACCAACAAACCCTTTGCAGAAATGGCAAACAAATCCTTTCGCGGCAGCATCTTCTTAAGACTTTACCCTTAATCTGCAAACGTCCCGGATCGGTTTCGTTTGTAGATGAGTAAGAGCGCCAGCATCATTGCCGACAAGAATATCGTCGATCGGTCTCGCACGCGGCGCAACAAGGCCGTGTTCGATGCCGTGAAAGCGACCCGTGAGCGTCTGCAATATGGCAGCACCGGCACGATCGCGTTCGAGCGCGAAATGCTGCAGATGCATGTGGTGGAGATGCTGCATGGCGCTACGATCATGCCCCTCTTCATCATGCTGGCCACGGGCATCGGGATTTATATCACGCGCGACATAGAGCTCGTCGGTTGGACGTTCCTGGCGCTGACCACCCATGCCGTTTGCCTCATGTTTGCCCGTCGTGCGCACAAACAGACGATCAGCACGGCAAGTGCGGACCGCTGGCTCAAGACCTTTCAGGGAATGCAGATCGTCATTGGCTTGATCTGGGCGCTCTTCGCCGCTTATCCCATGAACGCCGAAAATATGTCGCTGGCCATGTTCTACAAGGGCGGCACGCTGCTGATCGCGCTGTCGATAACGGCCATGTCGAATTTCATGCTGCGCCGCGCCATTGTCACCACCTTTCTGCCAGTTCTCGTCGCACTCGGCATCAATGCGGCGCATTCGCAGAACCCGATAGATATCGGCATGGCGCTGATGTTTTTCATGGCCATGCTGTTTTGCCACTACATTACCAGACGGTTGCACAATACGAGCATCAAACTCCTGTCCTTCCAGTCGGAAAAAGACGATCTGATCGCGGAACTGGAAGTGGCGAATTCGATGTCGGACGAGGCTCGCCGCCGCGCGGAAGAAGCCAATCTGGCGAAATCTCGCTTCCTCGCCTCAATGTCGCATGAGTTGCGCACGCCGCTTAATGCGATCCTTGGCTTTTCGGAGGTGATGGCCTCGGAAATCCTGGGACCGCTCAACAATCCGCTGTACAAAGAATATTCGGCGGATATCAACCGCTCCGGCCAGCATCTTCTCGACCTCATCAACGAAATCCTCGATCTTTCTCGCATCGAGGCGGGGCGATATGAGTTGCAGGAAGAGGCCGTATCGCTGCTCGAAATTGCCGAAGACTGCATCGGCATGATTCAGCTACGCGCCCGTGGCAAGAATATCCGTATCACACAGCAGTTCGAGCGCAGCCTGCCGCATGTCTGGGCGGATGAGAAGGCGCTGCGACAGGTGGTTCTCAACCTGTTGTCCAACGCCGTCAAATTTACTCCGCAAGGAGGCGAAATATCGATCAAGGCGGGCTGGACTGCACGCGGCGGTCAGTATGTGTCGATCAGAGATAACGGCCCCGGCATTCCCGAAGAAGAAATTCCAGTGGTACTCTCGGCCTTCGGTCAGGGATCTATCGCCATCAAAAGCGCAGAACAGGGAACAGGCCTTGGCCTGCCAATCGTCCAGGCAATCCTCTCAAAGCATGACGGGCACTTCGTGCTGAAATCCAAACTGCGTGAAGGAACCGAAGCGATAGCCATTCTACCGGCGAAACGGATCCTGCAAACCGTTCCGGCCGTCGAAGACGTGCCGGTAATAGAGCGCCGCAAGCGATCTTTCGCTTAATTTTCAGAACGGATTGACGCTGAGGTATACCGTGGAAATCAGCGAATAGAGAACCAAACCGCCATTCGCCAGCAACAAACAGAAAACGGCGAACGAGCCGAGGTCTTTCGCGTTTCGTGCAGCGCTTGAAAATTCGGGCGACACACGGTCGACGATTTCTTCGATGGCTGTATTGAGTGCCTCCACGCAAAAGAGCAGCAACATCAGCACAATGAAAATCAAGGCATGGACCAGCGGCGCGCCGATGATGGTCAGGAAAATCAGCCCTGCCCCGAATGCCATCACCTCATGCCGGAAGGCTGCCTCCCCCCACAAACGGGTCAGCCCCTGAAAGGAATAACGCGTCGCGGCGATCAGATGGCGAAAGCCTGTCTCCTTGCGAAACGCGGGCTCCGGATTGAGAACGGGATCCGGCGTGGGCGTGTTGTGCGTCCTATCCATCGCAAACTCAGTGGTCAGTGCGGTTCGTGACACCCGCCTGCGCGAATGTCGCCATGCCGGAGTGGCATGCAGCGGCGGCCTTGACGATGCCTGCCGCAAGTGCGGCGCCGGTACCCTCGCCGAGACGCATGCCCAGTGCCAGAAGTGGCGTTTTGCCAAGCCGCTCGACCGCCGCCATATGGCCCGGCTCGCCGGAGACATGGCCGATCAGGCAGTGATCGAGCGCTGCCGGATTTGCAGCTTTCAGAAGAGCGGCAGCAGCCGTCGCAACGTAGCCGTCGATCAAGACCGGGATTTTTTCGACCCGCGCAGCCAGAATTGCACCGGCCATCGCGGCAATCTCGCGACCACCGAGACGGCGCATGATTTCCAGCGGATCCGACAGATGGTCTTTATGGAAATCCACCGCAGCCTTCACGGCGGCGATCTTGCGCGCCATGAACTTTCCTTCGGAACCGGTGCCCGGACCTGTCCATTCTTCTGCCGAACCACCGTAAAGCGCGAGATTGATCGCAGCCGCAACGGTCGTGTTGCCAATTCCCATTTCGCCGATGCACAGAAGATCGGTGCCGCCAGCGATCGCTTCCATACCAAAGGCCATGGTCGCGGCGCAATCGCGCTCCGAAAGTGCATCTTCGCAGGTAATGTCGCCAGTCGGGTAGTCCAGCGCGAGATCGAAAATCTTTAGGCCCAGATCATGGGTCACGCAGATCTGGTTGATTGCAGCTCCGCCCGCAGCAAAGTTTTCGACCATCTGCTGGGTCACCGAAGACGGATAGGGCGTCACGCCATTGCGTGTAACACCATGATTGCCAGCAAAAATCGCCACCAGAGGACGGTTGACGGCGGGTGCGCGTCCAGACCATGCAGCCAGCCACATCGCAATCTCTTCCAGACGTCCGAGCGAACCGGCAGGCTTCGTCAGCTGTGCATTGCGCTCCTTGGCGGCAACCAGTGCATGCGTATCCGGCCCTGGCAGGTCACGCAAAAGAACACGAAAATCATCGAAAGGCAGGCCGCTCACGCTCATGGTATCGATCTTTCTCTCATGCCGAAGACTTGTGTTTTCCGGCAAATCGGTCTTTGTTGCGCCTCTCATAATCGGGGACGGGCAGAGGAACAACCTCTAAAGCATATCGGGCAAAACTACCGAGTGGTTTTGCGGTACCGATATGCTCTTCGAAAGCCTGTATCGGCCATTCGAACAGCGGGAGAGCGGATTGATCCTGGATGGTTTTTTGACGCGGATCATGCATGCTCTGAGCTTTCTAAGCCGCATTCCGGTGCCCGACACGTTTTTCAATGGAGTCAGGGTGGACATGCTGGCTGCCACTCGCGTCTTTCCTGTGGCTGGGCTCATTATCGCGCTGCCATCGGCTCTCCTCCTGGGCCTCCTCGACCGCGCCCATGCCGATCCGTTGGTGAGCGCGGCCCTTACACTAGGCATCGCCACCGTCATCACCGGTGCGCTGCATGAGGATGGTCTGGCCGACACTGCCGATGGATTCGGCGGCGGCGCGGACAAGGAGCGGACCCTCACCATCATGAAGGACAGCCGCATCGGCAGCTACGGGGCGATCGCGCTGATCCTTTCATATCTGGTGCGAGCTGCGGCAATAGCCGTCCCGATCCGCGAATTGCCTTGGCCGGCAAGCGCGGCCTGCCTGATTGCAGTCGCAAGCTTCAGCCGGGCCATGATGGTCTGGCACTGGCATGATCTTCCCCCTGCCCGGGAAGGCGGTATCGCAGCATCCATCGGACAGCCGTCCAGAACCGATTGCAATCAGGCACTCTTCTTCGGCGCGGCCATTGCATGCGTTACGCTGTTCTCGTCGATCTCGATCATTGCATCGATCGTCACCCTGTCCGGTGCCTCGGCGGCCGCCTATCTCTTCGGCCGTCAATGTCAGAAAAAAATCAATGGCCACACAGGCGATACGATCGGCGCAACACAGCAAATTACCGAAATCGTGATGCTGGTCGCCCTTGCTCTGCAAGCCTGAAGAAAAGATATGAAGACGATGGAAACACCCTGCATTCAGGTCTGCCAGCTAAACCGGGAAGGTCTCTGCACCGGCTGCTATCGGACTATCGCTGAAATCACCGGCTGGAGCGGCTTTACCGTCGCTGAAAGACACCGGATCATTGGTGAGTTGCCCAAACGCAAAACGGGGAAAGTGGCAGGAATGGAGAGCGCAAGGGCATGAACAGGCTGACTTTGGTTCTTCTCATCCTCGGTATCGGACTGGCACTTCTCCTCATCAACAATAGTAGCGGAGAGACCTTCGGGATGGATAATGAGCGCTTCGCCAGCGCGCTCTATCTGACACCGATCGCAGTCCTTCTGTCCGCCGGTATCCTGGCAGGCAGTCGCGGCAATCTCCCAACGGTGCTGCGGCAACTGGCCATCTGGCTGGTCATCATCTTAGGCCTTGTCGCGGGTTATCTGTACCGAGGAGACCTGCAGCGGTTTGGCGACCGGTTGTTGGCAGGGCTCGTTCCCGGACGCGCCGTGGTGACGACGACGCGCGACGGTGTGCAGGAAGTTATTCTCAACAAATCAATGGGCGGTCACTTCGAAACCGAAGCCACGATCAACGGCGTCTCCGTCCACATGCTTGTGGATACCGGTGCAAGCTCCGTCGTGCTCTCCAACGCCGATGCGCAGGCGATCGGCATCAACCCGGACAATCTCAATTACACAGTCTCGGTGATGACTGCCAATGGCCGAACAGCTGCGGCATCGGTGCGCCTTACGGAGATCGCCATTGGCCCGATCGTTCGTCGCAACGTCTCCGCGCTCGTCGCTCAGGAAGGCCAGCTGGACCAGAGCCTGCTCGGCATGACGTTCCTCTCGACGCTCGGATCATTGCAAATGCAGACAGACCAGCTGACACTGAGGGATCGGTAAGGCCGGATCAGTTACGCAGCTTGTAACCCGTCCTGAACATCCAGCTGATAACCGCCAGACATACCGCCAGGAATCCCGTGATCATCACGATGCTGATAAGGGGGTTTACATCGGCGATCTCGTAGAAGCTCCAGCGAAACCCGCTGATCAGATAAAGCACCGGGTTGAAGTGGCTGACCGTCTGCCAGAAGGGTGGAAGCATATTGATCGAGTAAAAACTGCCGCCAAGAAAGGTCAAAGGCGGAACCACCAGCATCGGGATCAGGTTGAGCTGCTCGAAATTCGACGCCCACATGCCGATGATGAAACCGAATAGGCTGAAACTGATCGCCGTCAGCACGAAGAACAGCACCATCATGACGGGGTGGGCAATCGAGATATCGACGAAGAAGGACGCCGTGATCAGGATGATCGTGCCTATCATCAGGCCCTTTGTCGCCGCTGCGCCGACGTAGCCTGCCAATATCTCCGTCATGGAGATGGGCGCTGAGAGAATTTCATACACGGTACCGGTGAATTTCGGGAAATAGATGCCGAAGGAGCCGTTGCTGACGCATTGCGTCAGCAAGGTCAGCATGATGAGACCCGGCGTAATGAAGGCGCCGTAGGACACACCTTCCACTTCCTGGATGCGCGAGCCTATGGCGGTGCCGAAAACGATAAAATAAAGCGATGTCGAGATGACCGGCGATATGACGCTTTGCAGCAACGTACGGCGCGTGCGCGCCATTTCGAACAGGTAGATGGACTTGATGGCTTCGAAGTTCATTTTTGTCCTCCTACCAATGCAACGAAAATATCCTCGAGCGAACTTTGCCGCGTCGATATATCTTTGAAATGAACGCCCTCGCCAGCAAGCGCCGACAGAAGCTCCGCGATCCGCCCCTGCTCCCCGTTGCCGTCATACTCATAGGTCAGACAGGAGCCGTCTTCCGAGAGCTGCAGATGAAAGGGCGAAAGGCTTTCCGGAAGCGTTTTGACGGGTGTCGTCAGTTCCAGAGACAATTGTTTGCGTCCGAGCTTTCGCATCAGAGCGGTCTTTTCTTCAACTAGCAGAAGTTCACCCCCATTGATCACCCCGACGCGGTCAGCAATCTCCTCGGCTTCTTCGATGTAGTGGGTCGTGAGAATGATGGTCACGCCAGAGGCGCGCAACTCCTCCACGACCTGCCACATGTCACGTCTGAGCGCGACATCAACACCTGCGGTCGGCTCATCGAGAAAGAGAACCTTCGGCTCATGTGCCAGTGCTTTTGCAATCAGCACCCGCCGCTTCATGCCGCCGGAAAGTTCTCGCAGCATGTTGTCCTTCTTGTTCCACAGCGAAAGGGATTTCAAAACGCGTTCGATCAGTTGGGGATTCTTGCTGTAGCCGTGCAGCCCGCGAGAAAACGATACCGTGTTCCATACCGTCTCGAACTGATCTGTCGTCAGTTCCTGCGGTACGAGCCCGATTAAGGCTCGTGTCTTGCGAAAATCCTTGACCACGTCATGTCCACCGACAAGAACGCTGCCCTCTCCAGGATTGACAAGACCGCAGATGATAGAGATCAGCGTCGTCTTTCCCGCTCCGTTAGGACCGAGAAGAGCCAGAATCTCTCCCTCCTGAATATCGAGGGTGATGCCTTTGAGCGCCTGAAAACCATTGGCGTATGACTTCGTCAGATTGCGGATGGACACGATTGGCTTGCGGGAGGACGTCATAGATAAACTTTCGGCAGGATACTGAAGCGCGAATATAGGCACGCAGGAGCGGAAACACTACACCCGGCTTGCAGTTCCAGTTTCTTCGACATCCGCATTATGATCCGGGAACTTTGTCATGAAGATGTGATGCAGACTGGCTAACGATAAATGCGGCAGGCTCGGCGCGATTTGACGGCAGAGACTGCCCGGTTTTCAGCACCGTTGCATATTTCGAGATATACGGCAGTCATACTGAAAGACATTTCCGGGCAGAGGCTTACCCTAGGACTCTGCCCTGTTTTTTTATGCGACCGAAAACCCGGCCACGGCAGGTAGAAAGCCTGCCGTCAGTCGCAGTGGCGATAACCGGACTTGCGGGTGCGAAGATCGAAATGGAAGTGATTCCAGTGGTTGGGATCACTTCCCGGACCAAGAACCGTCGAGAAGTACTTGCAGCTGTCGGAGCGGACGGCTTTGAGCAGACCTTTTTCGCGGAAGGCAAAAAAACTCTTGGTGCGAACGTCTATTTCCTTACCGTTCTTCAGCGTAATCGTCCCAATGTCGATGGCGTTGCCGCGGGCGTGTTCCGACCATGGATTGCTGGCCCGGGAATTCATCTTGCGGCAGGAATAACCGCCCATCGGTGTGATGCGACCGACACCGGACAAGTATCGGAAACGGGATGACGGCACGAGTTCGAATTTCACCCACTTGGCAAAGGCCAGCGTCACCTGGCAGTTGAGCTTCACCGCCGGACGGATCGCGACACCGCTATCGAGGCCGCTGAGTTCGATGGGGTAATCGATACCGCAAGTGGGACCATCGGCAATGCGCGCCACATCGCGGAAAGCAACGCCTAATCTGCGAAGCTCGGTGCGGCAGGCAACCTCAGAGGGCGGCATCATGCCTGGCGGTTGCGACATGCGCCTTTCCTGCGCCGGATTGTCGGGCATCAACATTGCCACGTCTTCAACCGGTTGCGCCTGCCGACGACCGCCTGCGGGCGGAGGCGGAATAAGGCGGGATTGATTGGCCAGCTGGCGTGGCGGCTGTTGTGGCGGATAGGAGCCGCTGTCGGGAGCAGACACCTCGATATCCTGCTCTTCGGCGTGGCTTCGCCCCGGCGTCACACCAAGTCCAGCATCCATGTTCACGCCCTGCTCACCCTCCGCCATCTGCGACGGCATGTGGGTTGATTGCGGCTGGACGGGTGCGAGACGGCTTGCCTGCGCATCGAGCGTCGAATAGCCCTGCCCCGCTGAATTCAGTAGTGGATCACGTGAAGCCTGCTCCCGCGGCATGGGCTGCGAAAGCGCGGATGGGTCATTGAATGGCACGTTCTGGCTGACGGGCGCAGGTGGCGCACTGTAATTCTGCCGGCTGGAAGAGCGAATGGAACTGACCCGGGTCGCTCCATCGACCTCAGCGGGGGGCACCAACCCCTCCGCTGAGCACGATACGATCACCGCAGACATTGTTATCAACGTCGCAAGACGACGCGGAAGGGAAACATACGCCATACCAGAACCTGCACCTTCAGCGACCGCAACACGCGGCGATCAGGTCAAATTGTAAAGAAATCTGGTAAACGAACCCTTGTTGCCGAAGCAAAGAAAGTGACCGGCAAAGGCTTGTATGTTTGGAAACGAGACAGCGTCGAGTCGACAATGCGAGTGTCGAGCTTCTAGTAGCGTGGAAAAACCGAAGGGGCCGTCGTACGCAACGCCCCCCTGATCGGATCAAAACGAGACTCAGGCCGCCCGTGACATCGGGCCTCCAGCAGAAACGTTTCCAAGCTGGAAGCGTGCCAGAAGCGAATGCAGCTTGCGGCTCTCCTCAGCCAGCGTTTCGCCCGCCACCGTCGTTTCTTCCACCATCGCAGCATTCTGCTGGGTCATCTGGTCCATATGGTTGACGGAGGTATTGATCTCCTCCAGACCGGTGGCCTGCTCGCGCGCAACCGTGGCAATCGAGTTCACATGACCGTCGACGCGGTTGACCAGCGATACGATCTCCTCCAGCGCTTCTCCGGTGGAGCGAACCAGCGTTACACCGCCACTTACCTGTTCCGCCGAACTGTTGATCAGCGTCTTGATCTCCTTCGCAGCATTGGCGGAGCGCTGTGCGAGTTCGCGAACCTCCTGTGCAACAACGGCAAAGCCACGACCGGCCTCGCCGGCACGCGCGGCTTCCACACCCGCATTCAAGGCAAGCAGGTTTGTCTGGAAAGCAATCTCGTCGATGACGACGATGATCTGGCCGATCTTGCGCGAGGACTCCCCGATCCGGTCCATCGCCTCCACCGCGCTGCGCACGAATTCGCCCGAGCGTCCTGCGCTTTGCTTTGTCTCCGTCACCATTTGCCGTGCTTCATTGGCGCGTTCCGACGCGGTGCGAACTGTGGATGTTATCTCGTCCAGTGCGGCTGCGGTTTCTTCCAGAGCCGCGGCCTGCTGTTCGGTGCGGCGGGAAAGATTGCCCATTGCTTCGCTGATATCGGCGGCACTGACATTCACAACCTCGCTGCTGCGCGAGATTGTTGCAATCACGTCCCTTAGAGCGCCGACGGCGCTATTGAAGTCGGGGCGCAACTTTCAGTATCGCCACAAATAGGGCGACAAGCGCATAAAGCCGCGTGGACATGTTTAAATGTTTCATCTGCCCCCAAGTGTAATAAATTGTTGATATGCTTAAAAAATTTCCAAGTATAAAACGAATTTTTCGCTTGCATTAAAATATATTACATGAAGGGAAATATCATCTATACGCATTATGAATGTAAGTCAGGCTCATCAAACTTTCGATAGTGTCGCGACTTGCGATCGTCTTAAATAAAAAAATTGGAAAAACAAAATATAAAGTAATTGTGCATTAACAAATCGAAATCATTATCTCTACGCAAAATAAATCCACGAGAACGATATGCCCAAACCTAATTTTCGCTACACCCATTACGATCTCAAAGAGATACGTACCGGTACCATTATTGAAGTGTCATTGAACGCGGTTGCAAACGTGCGTTTGATGACAGCTGGTAATTTCCAGAGATTTACAGAATTGTTGGATTTCAAGTATGTGGGCGGCGTTGCACGAAAATCACCGGTACGCATAGCTATCCCGGAGACGGCCCATTGGCACGTCGTCGTGGATGGTGAAGGCCACAATGGCTTGGCAGAGTCATCGGTCAAGATGCTACCGCCCAACCCGGCCACCGCTGCGCGCAAGACTGCCTGATCGATCCTCCGACAACACCCGAAGGCGAAGCGCAAACATACCCCGAGACGGGACACTCGCGCTTTAGCGGGGGTTACGGTCCCGCCGAAGCTTCGACCACCAGTCCAAACGTTTTCGAATGTCTCGCTCAAAACCGCGATCAGGCGGATCGTAAAATGTTGTGCGCCCCATCTTTTCGGGAAAATAATCCTGGCCCGAGAAAGCATCCGGCTCGTCATGGTCATAGCGATAGCCATCGCCATAGCCCTCGCCCTTCATCAGCTTGGTCGGCGCATTGAGAATATGCTTGGGCGGCAGCAATGAGCCATTTTCCTTGGCTGCCCGCATAGCGCTCTTGTAAGCAGTATAGACAGCATTGGATTTCGGTGCTGTCGCCAGATAGACGCATGCCTGCGCAAGCGCAAGCTCGCCTTCGGGCGAGCCGAGGTAATCATACGCATCTTTGGCGGCATTGCAGATGACAAGCGCCTGCGGATCGGCAAGGCCAATATCCTCCACCGCCATGCGGACCAGCCGCCGGCCGAGATAAAGGGGATCTTCACCAGCGTCGAGCATGCGTGCCAGATAGTAGAGCGCAGCGTCCGGATCGGAACCACGCACGGATTTGTGCAGGGCAGAAATCAGATTGTAATGCCCATCCTGACTTTTGTCGTAGACCGGAGCGCGGCGCTGGACGATGCGGGTGAGACCTTCGGTATCGAAGACTTCGCCTGCCCTTGCCGCACGCCAGACTTCTTCGGCAAGCGTTAGAACCGCACGCCCATCGCCATCCGCCATGCGAAGCAGCGACAGCCTGGCATCATCGTCAAGCGGCAGCGGTTTAGCTTCCGTTTGTTCGGCACGGTTCAAGAGTTCAAGGAGGCTTTCCTCATCATGCGACTTGAAAGTGAGGACGCGTGCCCGCGACAAAAGAGCGGCGTTAAGCTCGAAGGATGGATTTTCCGTCGTTGCTCCGACGAGAATGATGGTGCCATCTTCCATGACCGGCAGAAAACTGTCCTGCTGGGCGCGATTGAAGCGATGGATTTCGTCCACGAAGAGCAGCGTCTGCCGCCCGTTCATTCGACGCGCACGCGCCGCCTCGAACACTTTCTTGAGATCGGCAACACCGGAAAAGATCGCCGAAATCTGTTCGAATGCAAGCCCCGCCTCGCCGGAGAGCAGCCGAGCCACGGTCGTCTTGCCAGTTCCCGGCGGCCCCCAGAAGATCATCGAGCCGAGCGAACCGCTCTCGATCATGCGACGCAGAACGCCCTCTTCACCCGTCAGATGCGGCTGGCCCGTGACCTGCGCAATCGTCGTTGGGCGTAGCCGATCCGCCAAAGGCCGCCGATTGGCGACCTCGGCTGGAACCTGGGGTGCAAAGAGGTCTCCACTCATCGCAGGAACTGCCGCAAACGCTGACCGTCACGAATGATTTCCAGACGCCAGAAGCCGGGATTGTCGTGCAACGCTTCTTCCATTTGGGCACTGGATGTAATGTCCGCGCCGTTCAGTGACACGATAATGTCCTTCGGCTGAAAGCCGACGCGCGCAGCGGGCGAGCCCCGAGCGACATCGACGATGACAACGCCGGTGGTCGTGGCGACCATGCGCAATTCGTCGGCAAGCTTCGGCGAGAGATTGGCGACCGTCGCACCCGCGAATGGATTGCGGCCTTCCAGCAGACGCTCGTCACGCGGTGCGGTTTCCGGCGCAGTGTCGAGCGCGATGGTGACGGTCTTTTCCTTGCCCTTGTCGATTAGCGTGATCTTCGCGGACTTGCCTATTCCTGCTGTTGTCAGACGATAACCCAGCGCGTCTGGATGCTCTACCTCGATATCGTTGACCGCAGTGACCACTTGACCAGGCTCGATACCCGCTTTTTCAGCGGGCCCGCCCTTCACTACGCTGACGACGAGAGCGCCGCGTGCGCGCTTCAGTCCGAGAGCCTCGGCAACTTCGGATGTCACCGGGTCGAATGTCGCACCAACATAAGGCCGCTGGAAGCTCTTGTCGCCCTTTTCAGCCGAGGCAAGGAACACCTTGACGAGATTGGCCGGAATGGCGAAACCGATACCGTTGGAGCCACCGCCGCGCGAAAAGATGGCGGTGTTGATGCCGATCAACTCGCCATTCATATTCATCAGCGCGCCGCCGGAATTGCCCGGGTTGATCGATGCATCCGTCTGAATGAAGAAGCCGAAATCGCCCTGGGTCACCTGATTGCGCGCTAGCGCCGACACGATACCGCTGGTGACGGTCTGGCCAACACCGAACGGATTGCCGATCGCCAGTACCAGATCACCCACTTCGGTCGCGTCCGAGTTGCCAAGCGGCAGCACGGGGAACTGCTCCTTCGCATCGATTTGCAGCACGGCAAGATCGACGCGGTCATCTTTTAGCAGAACCTTCGAAGAAAACTCACGACCATCCGCCAACGCCACTTTGATATCATCGGCCCCCTCGATGACGTGGTTGTTCGTAACCACCAGACCGCTGGCGGAAACGATCACACCAGAGCCGAGCGAGGATTGCTTTTCCGTACGGTTTGGCAATTGCTGCCCGAAAAACTGTTCAAAAAATGGATCACCGGCAAAGGGCGAAACGCGGCGCTGAACGATGCGCTCGGCATAGACATTGACCACCGCTCCGGAAGTACGCTTGACCAGCGGCGCAAAGGACAGCTGCATTTCAGTGCGGCTCGACGGCACTGCCTTGGCGTCCTGTGCCTGTGCACTGAACGGCGCCAGAAGCAACGCCGCCAGAAAGCCGTGGGCCATGAATTTCAACACGCGCTGCATGTGATTCCTCATCTTCATCAATAGGATGCAGTTATAGCGTCTCAGCCTATAAATCAAACGGCGGCAATATCATGACATGTGGCTTTGCGAGCGACAGCTTTACTTTCTGTGGAACTGGTTTGCAGGTCTGAGAATTTATCCGCCAAGATTTGATCAAAAAAGAGAAAGAAAAATGCAGTTTCGAAAACACGCACTGGCCATGTTTATTGTTTGCGCGTCTTACTCGCACGGATCGCCCGTCGGCGCTGCAAGCTTCGATTGCGGCAAGGCCGATCTCGCAGCAGATGAAAAAGCGATCTGCGAAAATCGCGCTCTGAACGATCAAGACGTGAAGATGGCCACGACCTTCGATATTCTAACGCAGCTCATGGCCATGGGAGCCCGCGATACGCTAAAAACCGAACAGGCCGAATGGTTGAAACACCGACAGACCTGCGAAGCCGATGTCGCCTGCCTGACTAAAGCCTATGACGAGCGCATGGTGAAACTCGGCGAAGCGTTCCAAAGCATCAACCGCCCGCTTTAAACTGTCTCGATGATATCCGTCATCAACGCATGCAGGGCATCCCGGTAACCGGTGCGCGCCGAGGGCGCGTCTTCTCGGGATGTCATAACGACAGATAGCGCCTTCGACGGAACGATATAGAGCATCTGCCCGCCATAACCCCAGGCATAATAAACCTTCTTACCCGCCATTTCTTTGATGAACCAGCAATAACCGTATCCGTCGCCATTGAAAACTGAATTGGTCCTCTGCGTCCATGACTGATCAATCCAGCTTTGCGATAGAAGTCGCTGACCATCTTTAGTTCTACCGCCACGCCGATAAAGCTCTCCAAAAGCAAGCAACGAGCGCGCCGTCATCGCCATCTGGTTACCTCCAAGATAAATCCCCTGAGGATCTCGCTCCCAGCTTCCAATGGAAAAACCCTCCAGCGGCTTGAACCAATCGCGTGCCAGCGAGAGCGTGGAGCGGCCAGAGGCTTTAGTCAGGATTGCCGAGAGAAGATGAGTCGAGGCGGTGGAATAGAGCATGGTCCCGCCCGGCTCACCGTCGAAGCCAGAGCCGAGGGCGGTGCGGACCCAATTGCGGCTTGCGACCCAACGGCCGTAGTTGGGGCCGGACATTCGAGCCAGACCCGCCTGCATTGACAGTAGATTGCCGATGGTAACGCGCTCAAGTCTCGGATCGGAATTCGCGGGAAAGTCCGCCCGCAGCACAGAAGCGATCAGCTGATCCGCACCTTCCAGTATTTTGCGATCAATCGCCATGCCGACAAGAGCTGAGACGATAGACTTCGAAGCCGACTTTATATTCGTCGACCCGTTAAGCGCCGCACCATTATAGGCGCGCGACGCAACTTCTTTGCCATCGACGCTGACGATTACAGTTTTCAGCGTCTGGAGTGAACCAGACCCATCCAGGACAGGATCGAGTTCTTTGCGCACATCAGAGGATTGCGCGGACACTTTGGTGGCGAAAGGTAGGGTGGCGAAGACTGCGAGTACTGTGCGACGTTTCATACGTGTCTAGGTAGGCCCTCGCACAGCCAAAGGAAGCGGCATCACCACCTTGTGACCTGCGAAACTTTGCTCGAGAAAAAGATTCTGCGAACAACGCGTTTGAGTGATTTCCGAAATGAAAACATCAGCGTCTTGATTCAACATTCGAAGGAACGCCACGTCTACTCTTCGTAAATCATCTTCCGCGTCATGCCGCCATCCAGGACGAGAACCTGCCCGGTCATAAAGCCAGCGCCAGTGAGATAGAGCACGCCATCAGCTATATCTTTTGGCCGACCAACGCGGCCTACCGGATGCTGCGCCTCGTCTTTCTTACGCAGATCGGTTTCATCCGTTATCCACCCTGGCGCGATGGCATTGACGCGGATCTTCGGTCCAAGGCTGACGGCCAGCGCGTGGGTTAGAGCAACGAGACCGCCCTTGGACGCAGCATAGGCCTCAGTTTCAGGCTCGGACATGAAGGCGCGCGTCGAAGCCATATTAACAATGCTGGCACCCTCTCCCATCAAAGGCACGGCGGACCTCGTCATCAGGAAAGCGCCAGTCAAATGGCTGTCGGTCACTTTCCGCCAGTCTGAAAGTGAGAGCTCATGGATCGGCCCGTTCACGGGACTCGCGATACCAGCATTGTTGACCAGCAACTCAAGCCCCTTCCAACCAAGCTGATCGAAAGCGGCAAGCACAGAGGTTTCATTGCCCACATCGCACAAAATATGGCAAGCCGCCGTCTTGGTTTCCTTCACATCGAAAGACGCGACCGTCCAGCCGGCTTCCAACAAAGCCTCGATGATACTGGTTCCGATCAGGCCACCGCCGCCGGTCACAACTGCGCGCTTCATAATGTTCTCCCTACCATGTCGTGCGGCAACGTTTGCGATAGCCAGGTTGTTCCGATGTTGACACCGGGGTTGAACCTGGCGAAGGCTCGCGCATCATGGGACGGATGAACAATGCCACCAAGAAACCTGCCGTACTGACATCAGAACGCCTGTTGCTGCGACCGCTCAAAATTTGAGATACAGCAAGGCTCGCGCGGATCACCAACGATACTCTCAGTACCCGCAACCTTCTCAAGACCACAATGCCTTTCACCGCCGTGGAATCTCGGCGACTGATCTCAAGGATTCTGAAAAAGAAGCGTCCGGTTTGGGCTATCGAGAGCGGGCAGATCATCGGCCTGATTGGCATCTCTGGTGAGTTTGGAGATTGGCTGGCCCGCAGCGCCTGGGCAAAGGTTACGCCTGTGCGGCACACGTTTATCATAGATCATGCGTTTCAGCGCTTAAAGGTCGAAGCGCTTCATGCCAGCTTGATCGCCGACAGCAAGGTATCTCACCCCATCTTGAGGAAGCTGGGGTTTCAAGAGGACAGGATCGCGAGCGCCTTCTGTTGCGAGCGAAGCAAAGTCATGTCTCTCATCCGTTACAAGCTTGACCGACATAGATGGGAAGACGCTTAAATCAACCAAAGCTTACAAAAGGGTCACTGTGACCTAACTCGATCTTGCAACGACGACTTTCAACATGTTGTAAAAAATGGAAAAAACGCCCTCTTTAGAGCGTTTTCCAATGAACTCGGAGGATGCAGAGCGCAAACTCACTCAGGAAGAATGCGAACTGCACCCTTGTCCGCGCTCGAAGCAAAGGCTGCATAAGCCTTCAGCGCAGTCGTAACATTGCGTTTGCGGAATTCTGCGGGCTTCCAGCCAAGCTGATCCTGCTCCGCGCGACGCGCTGCAAGTTCGGCATCCGACACCTTGAGATTGATCGTCCG
The DNA here is from genome assembly GCF_053521965.1 of Rhizobium sp. 22-785-1. Taxonomy (NCBI): domain Bacteria; kingdom Pseudomonadati; phylum Pseudomonadota; class Alphaproteobacteria; order Hyphomicrobiales; family Rhizobiaceae; genus Rhizobium; species Rhizobium sp. 22-785-1. The sequence goes on from NZ_JBNWDI010000001.1 coordinate 408,336, forward strand.
GTTCGGGATGTCGATCTCAATCGGATCGCCTTGGCGCACCAGACCAATAGCACCACCTTGTGCCGCTTCTGGAGAAGCGTGGCCAATGGAAAGTCCAGACGTGCCGCCAGAGAAGCGACCATCGGTAATCAGAGCGCAGGCCTTACCCAGCCCCTTCGACTTGAGGTAGCTTGTCGGATAGAGCATCTCCTGCATACCAGGACCACCCTTCGGGCCTTCATAACGGATCACGACGACGTCGCCAGCCTTGACCTCGTTGGACAGAATACCCTTCACCGCCGCGTCCTGGCTCTCGTAAACGACAGCCGTTCCGTTGAACTTCAAAATACTCTCGTCGACGCCCGCCGTCTTCACGATGCAGCCATCCAGCGCAATATTGCCATACAGCACGGCAAGACCGCCATCTTTAGAGAACGGTTTCTCGACGGAGCGGATGACGCCGTTTTCGCTGTCAGTGTCGAGATCGTCCCAGCGAGACGACTGGCTGAAAGCAACCTGTGTCGGAACGCCGCCTGGTGCAGCCTTGAAGAACTCGCGCACGGTTTCGGAGTTGGTGCGAGTGATATCCCAACGGTCGATGGCATCGCCAAGCGTGGGTTCATGCACTGTAGGGCAATCGCGATTGATCAGGCCGCCGCGGTCGAGCTCACCCAGGATGCGCATGATGCCGCCGGCGCGATGCACGTCTTCCATATGCACGTCCTGCTTTGCAGGCGCGACCTTGGAGAGGCAAGGAACCTTGCGTGACAGACGGTCGATGTCTTCCATGGTGAAGTCGACTCCACCTTCGTGCGCCGCCGCCAGAATGTGCAGAACGGTGTTGGTGGAACCGCCCATGGCAATATCGAGCGACATGGCATTCTCGAAAGCAGCTTTGGAGGCAATGGTGCGCGGCAGAACAGTTTCGTCGTCCTGCTCGTAATAGCGGCGCGCCAGATCGACGATGAGATGACCGGCTTCGACGAACAGACGCTTGCGATCCGAATGAGTCGCGAGCGTTGAGCCATTGCCGGGTAAAGACAAGCCAAGCGCTTCGGTCAGACAGTTCATCGAGTTGGCGGTAAACATGCCGGAGCAGGACCCGCAGGTTGGGCAGGCCGAGCGCTCGATGATCTTGACGTCCTCATCGGACACCTTGTCGTCGGCAGCCGCGACCATGGCATCTACCAGATCGAGTGCAACGGTCTTGCCGTGCAGAACGACCTTGCCCGCCTCCATGGGACCACCGGAAACGAAGACAGCCGGGATATTGAGGCGCATAGCGGCATTCAGCATACCGGGCGTGATCTTGTCGCAGTTGGAAATGCAGACCATGGCGTCGGCGCAATGCGCATTGACCATATACTCGACTGAGTCCGCGATGATTTCGCGCGATGGCAGCGAGTAGAGCATACCATCGTGACCCATGGCGATGCCGTCATCGACGGCAATCGTGTTGAACTCCTTGGCAACACCGCCAGCCGCCTCGATCTCGCGGGCCACGAGCTGACCAAGGTCTTTCAAGTGGACGTGACCCGGAACGAACTGGGTGAAGGAGTTGACCACCGCAATAATTGGCTTGCCAAAATCGCCATCTTTCATACCGGTGGCGCGCCAAAGGCCACGCGCACCCGCCATGTTGCGGCCATGGGTTGTCGTTCTGGAGCGATAGACAGGCATCTCGTTATTCCTCGGTTCTCTCAAACTCGCGGGCATATCTCCCAGGCACATCAACGCGCCCTGCCCGCTTAAAATCTGAGGCGTCTTCTACTCCATTCGCCAACGGCTGTCACTGTCACCTTGCGGCAAAACAGTACGGTGCGGTACGGTACGCAACTTGTTATTTAAATCTGACGCGATCACACTATCGCATCGCATGTCTTAGCGTGTATTGATAGTTCTATGAATGAAATCCCGGCTTGAGGATGTCCGATGATCGTGAAGAATTGGCTGGTACACCCTCACAGACTACGAGTAATCCGCATGGCGCCAACCTTCCTTGTTGCTCTCTTCAGCGCCGCTCAAGCAGAGGAGACAAAGGGACGGCACGTGCAGATCGCTGTCCTGCTCGATGCCTCACCAGAGCCTCTGATCGCGGAATCGATCTGCGAGAAGGAGGTAGAATGCGTGGTCATTTCCAGACCTGACATTGGAATAAAAGTAACTGTCGTTTTGCGTCAGAGAGACGATCGCCAGGCAAACAGATTGACTGTCGATTGCGCATCGCCCTGTTCGTTTCCCCTGGGCATTGGAACGATCAATTTCCGCGGGCACCAAACCTTCGATCTCATCGACGGCGAATCCGGCGTGGGCCGGCATTATCTTTTTCAGCGGCCGCACACCACGATAGGCAGCATATCGGTTATGACTGAACCAACCGGGCCGAGCCAACGTCCACCGATCTGAATAACATCGCAACTTTCTGACAGCTGAGGCGCCATCCTGTCTTGGCACGTCCGAGTGTGCCGACTGGTCTTTCACTTTCGCGCGATTGGTGAACCGACATCTGTTGTTTGCCGTAAATCGGGATCATATCATAAGAACCTGCCTCACCCTGCACATTCCGTGCAGCACCTGTTTCTCAGGAGATTTCCATGGCCGTCTATCGCCCTCCCCGTATCGCCTCCAGCGAAATCACGCCGCGCGATATCTATCTCTCCAGACGTGGCTTTCTCGGTACGGCAGCCGGGCTCGCCGCTATTGGGCTAACAGGTCGAGAGGCGATGGCAGCACCGCTGACGGCAAAGCCCGGTGCCTATAGGCTGGATGAACAACTGACGCCGCTCGATGCTGTCACAAGCTACAATAACTTTTACGAATTCGGCGTCGGTAAATCCGATCCGAAGGAGAACTCCGGAAAGTTCAAACCGACGCCCTGGACGGTGAAGGTCGATGGCCTCGTCGGCAAGCCGAAGGAATTCGGTCTTGAAGAGTTGATGAAGTTCGATCTTGAGGAGCGCCCGTACCGCATGCGCTGCGTCGAGGGGTGGTCCATGGCGATCCCTTGGATCGGCTTTCCTCTTGCGGCCCTCCTAGACAAGGTGGAGCCACTCGGCAGTGCCAAATTCGTCGCCTTCGAAACCGTGGTTCGTCCGGATGAGATGCCAGGCCAAAGCGGTCTCTTCCAGCCGCTGAACTGGCCTTACGTCGAGGGCTTGCGGCTTGATGAAGCGCGCCACCCGCTCACGATCCTCGCGGTTGGCCTTTATGGTGAGACGTTGCCCAATCAGAACGGCGCGCCGATCCGCCTCGTCGTGCCATGGAAATACGGCTTCAAGGGTATCAAATCCATCGTGCGGATTTCGCTGGTAGAAAAGCAGCCGGAAACAACCTGGAAGAACTCCAACGCGCGCGAATACGGATTTTATTCCAACGTCAATCCCAACGTCGATCACCCGCGCTGGAGCCAGGCGACGGAGCAGCGCATTGGTGAAGGCGGCTTCTTCAGCGTGAAGAACCGCCCGACCTTGATGTTCAATGGCTATGAAGAGGTTGCAAGCCTCTATACCGGCATGGATCTGAAGGCGAATTACTGACATGGCATTTGCCCTGCCCTTGCCATCGCTCCCCAAACGCTATCAGCCCGCTGCCATTTGGGCGCTTTACATCCTTGGCCTCTGTCCAGGCCTCTGGTATTTCTACCTCGCTGCGACAGGGGGGCTCGGCTTCAATCCCGTGAAGGATTTCGAGCACCTGCTTGGCATATGGGCTCTAAGGTTTCTGTGCCTTGGATTGATCGTCACGCCATTGCGTGACCTGTTCAATATCAACCTTATCGCCTATCGCCGCGCATTGGGCTTGCTGGCATTCTATTACGTGCTGGCCCACTTCGCAGTCTATCTGACACTAGACCGAGGACTTATCTTCAGCTCCATCATCGGAGATATTCTTAAACGTCCGTACATCATGCTTGGCATGGCAGGGTTAGCCATGCTCATTCCACTGGCGCTGACTTCTAATCGCTGGTCCATCCGTAGGCTTGGTTCCCGCTGGAATACGCTCCACAAACTAGCTTATTCGGTGCTGATCGTCGCCGTTTTACATTTCGTTCTGGCGCGCAAAAGTCTGACATTGGAGCCGATCTTTTACATCACGCTCGCTGTCGTTCTGCTCGGCTACCGCCTGATCCGGCCGACCATCATGGCGCGCCGTAGGGCACAGAGAGCTGCTAATGTCTCACGAACCACCTCATGATCCGTGCCGCGACCACGATGCCAGTCAGATAGCAAACGATATTCCAAAGTGAGAAGACACGGCCCAGCAGCAAGGTGCCGGCAGCCGTGTCACGGAAGGCGTCCAGCGCGGTGAAATGCACCAGCCGGAGCAACTCAACGGCAATGGCGATACAACAGGCCGTGACCACAACGAAACGGGGCGTTCTGTGCCGGGCCAATAGCGTCGCGATCAGCAGGTAAGCCATCGCGCCCCACAAAACGGAGCCGCCATATTTGACGACGGGAAACGTGAGCCCGATCGCATAGCCATAGCGCCGCAGCGCAAGCCCCGTCAAAATGACCAGAATGTAGGCCAGAAAAAGCAACAGGCGTGACGCATAAAATTTGCCACTATCGATTGTCATCGTCGCGCTTTACGTCGATTCTGTCGCCACCTCAAACGGTCGGCAAACTGGGACACCTGCTTTGATGACCGATGCAACGTTTCCAACCAGCCGCCTATCGTTTCTGGATAACTATCTTTGTGATGCGCGACCCTGGGGAAGTCTGAGCGGCACCGGGCGCTTCATTGTCGAGTTTCTCTATTTCGGCATCAAGAATGCCAGAGCCTGCATGTTTGCGGGGCTGTTCTTCCTGTCGATCTTTCTGGTACCTCGCACGGGCCTCTTTGGGCTTCCGCGTTACGATGTTCTGCTCGTCATTGCGTTGGGCATCCAGATATTCATGATTTGGAGCAAACTAGAAACACTCGATGAAGCCAAGGCGATCTTTCTGTTCCACATCGTCGGCTTCGCCCTGGAACTATTCAAGACGTCCAGCGCCATCCAGTCCTGGTCTTACCAGGACTTCGCATACAGCAAGATTTATGGCGTGCCGCTGTTTTCCGGCTTCATGTATGCCGCAGTCGGCAGCTATATCATTCAGGCTTGGAGGCTGTTCGATCTCAGAATCCGGCATCACCCGCCCTATTGGATGGCAACGCTGATAGCGCTTGCGATCTATGCCAACTTCTTCACCCATCACTTCATAGGGGATTATCGCTGGTATATCGCCGCCTGTGCTCTTGGCTTATATTCCCGGACCGCTGTCACCTACCGGCCCTATGACCAGGATCGGGAGATGCCGCTTTTGCTCTCCTTCATTCTCATCGGCTTCTTCGTTTGGCTTGCGGAAAATATTTCGACATTCTTCGCAATCTGGAGCTACCCAAGCCAGCTTGGGGCTTGGTCTGCAGTCAGCCTCGGCAAATGGAGCTCTTGGTCTCTTCTCGTCATCATGACCTTCACCATCGTCGCCCATTTGAAACACATCAAGCATAGGATTTTTATCCCCGAATAGTTCGGCACCACCTGTCGAACTGGTTAACGACACTCCCCCAAAAATCGTACTAAAAGCCGTCATTTACAGCATCAGGCAACAAGCTTACTCTGATGATTGGCTGTCCTCTGACAGCAAGCGATATGACGTCGTGAAGGCTGTCGTGATGAACACGACTTGTCTGCCTCTCTTTTGGAAAGGAAACGGCGTTGCGTATCGGCGTCCTCGTGCTTTTGGCAAGCGTCTCGGCATCCTCGGCTTTCGCAGCAAACATCAAGCCCGGACCATCGGAAACGGACTATCTGTTTCAATGCAGCGCGACTTTTATCATCAACGCGCATGAACTGAAGGACAGCGGTAAGTCACCCAAAATCCAAGCCAAAGCTGCTGAGTACGACAGCAAGTTCAACAAGCTTGCGGCGAGAGCGAGATCGTCGTTTGAAGAAAACAGGCGCACAAAAGCAGAAGCATCGGCCTATCTGCAAAAGCACGTCGACACTATGTCCGTGCTCTTCGCCAAGGAGCCAGAAGTCATGAAACGCTTCGTCCAGCAGTGCGATACGCGCTATCAGGACACGCTATAACCCATCGGTCTGTTGAACAGCCTCTGATCGACAGCGGCTTCGCGAAATAAATTCGGGCTTTGTGAATGGGAAACGAACCGGTCCATGGCTCTACCTACTCACGATTCTTAAACGACACGCATTCGCCGAATCCCGCTGGAATGTAGCGGCGCCCCTAGCCATCGATCTTGGCCCTTATATCGGTCCGCGAGCGACGTAGGACGTATACGCCTACCGTCTCGAACGAGGCGTCAGTTCGCTCGCTACGCTTAGCACCTCGTTGGTCACATTCCCTGATCGTGAAACCTCTCCACACCTTTGCGCAACATGCTCTACGACTTCAGACGCGCAGCGGTACCTCACCACCAAGTGATCGCCGGACGAAACTATATATACAGCAGACAGCGCTCACCATAATCCGCGGCGTTCCCAGCTGACTGCCATCGGACGCATGAATAGACATAAAAAAACCGGGTGATCGCTCACCCGGTTCTTTAGATGTCCATGCTTAAGCGTGAGGCTTACGCAGCTTCAGCAGCAGCAGTCTCAGCAGCCACGCGAGCCTTGTCGGCTGCGCCCTTGGCATCGACGTCGCGCTCAACGAACTCAACGACAGCCAGAGCTGCGTTGTCGCCCTGGCGGAAGCCAGCCTTCATGATGCGGATGTAGCCGCCGTTACGGTTCGCGTAACGGGTTGCAATCGCGTCAAAGAGTTTACGGACAGCGTCCTGATCCTTGATCTGCGAGATGGCCTGACGACGAGCGTGCAGGTCGCCGCGCTTGCCGAGCGTAACCAGCTTTTCTACGATCGGGCGAATTTCCTTCGCCTTTGGCAGAGTGGTGACGATCTGCTCATGAGTAATGAGCGAAGCAGCCATGTTGGCAAACATTGCCTTGCGGTGGCTGGCGGTTCTATTGAGCTTGCGGCCTGAATTTCCGTGGCGCATTGCTATTCTCCTTTAGTGCAGGTTTCCTATACGGTCCTGCCGTTTCCTGGCACATGCAGACGACTGGTCTGCTGTTTGACGGGGAAAGGCAGTCTTTAAGGGCCTGCCTTTTCTTTGTTAATATTGGTCTTCGTAACGCTTGGCGAGATCTTCGATGTTCTCTGGCGGCCATGCTGGCACTTCCATGCCGAGATGCAGACCCATGGAAGCGAGAACTTCCTTGATTTCGTTGAGCGACTTGCGACCGAAGTTTGGCGTGCGAAGCATTTCGGCTTCCGTCTTCTGGATCAGGTCGCCGATGTAGACAATGTTGTCGTTCTTCAGGCAATTTGCCGAACGAACGGACAGCTCAAGCTCGTCGACCTTCTTGAGAAGTGCCGGGTTGAACGCCAGTTCCGTAACCGATTCTTCTTCAGCTTCCTTCTGCGGCTCGTCGAAGTTGACGAAGACGCCAAGCTGGTCCTGAAGGATACGAGCGGCGAAGGCAACGGCATCTTCGCCGGATACGGAACCGTTGGTCTCGATCGTCATGATCAGCTTGTCATAGTCGAGAACCTGGCCTTCACGGGTGTTTTCCACCTTGTAGGACACTTTCTTGACCGGAGAATAAAGGCTGTCCACAGGGATGAGGCCGATCGGGGCATCTTCCGCGCGGTTGCGTTCTGCAGGCACGTAGCCCTTGCCGTTGTTGACGGTGAATTCCATCCGGATTTCAGCGCCATCGTCGAGCGTGCAGATAACATGGTCAGGGTTTAGTATCTCAATGTCGCCAACCGTCTGGATATCGCCAGCGGTAACGGCACCTGGGCCCTGCTTGCGCACGACCATGCGCTTGGAATCATCGCCGTCCATCTTGATGGCGATTTCCTTGATATTGAGCACAATGTCCGTCACATCTTCCCGAACGCCGGGGATGGAGGAGAATTCATGCAGAACGCCGTCAATCTGCACGGCAGTCACAGCGGCGCCACGCAGAGACGACAGGAGAACGCGACGAAGCGCGTTGCCGAGCGTGAGACCGAAGCCACGTTCCAGCGGCTCGGCAACCAGCGTTGCCTTGGTGCGGCTGGAGGACGTGAACTCGACCTTGTTCGGCTTGATCAGTTCCTGCCAATTCTTTTGAATCATCTTTAAACCTTCCGTTCGCCGCCACCATTCAATCGTGGCGGACCGAGCATGATCACCGAGAGGAACCGAAACGGTTCATCGGAGGGTTTCAAGCGTAAGCACACCGGCCACGCCGGCAACCACACGCCGATTACGCGAAAATTCCGCCAGACCGATGGAAAGGCGGAACCTCCAGACAGAACGCGTTAGACGCGGCGCTTCTTGCGCGGGCGGCAACCGTTATGCGGGATCGGCGTCACGTCGCGGATGGAGGTGATGAGGAAACCAGCAGCCTGCAGAGCGCGAAGTGCGGATTCACGACCCGAACCAGGACCGCAAACCTCGACCTCAAGCGACTTCATGCCGTGTTCCTGAGCCTTCTTGGCGCAATCTTCAGCAGCGATCTGGGCAGCAAACGGGGTAGACTTACGCGAACCCTTGAAGCCCTTGGCACCAGCGGACGACCAGGCAATCGCGTTGCCCTGCGCGTCGGTGATGGTGATCATCGTGTTGTTGAAGGTCGAGTTGACGTGCGCTACACCCGACGTGATATTTTTACGTTCGCGACGGCGAACGCGTGTGGCTTCCTTGGCCATGATAGTCCTTTCATTGATCTCTTCACCGCCGTAACACCAGCGGCTACACCGGCACGCAACCCGCTTGCGAGCATTGCGCCAAACTCAGAAAGGCTGGCGCGGTTCGCACCAGCCTTCTCTTCCGTATGAACGGAAAATTACTTCTTCTTACCCGCGATAGCCTTCGCCGGACCCTTGCGGGTACGAGCGTTGGTGTGCGTGCGCTGACCGCGAACCGGAAGGCCACGGCGGTGGCGCAGGCCACGGTAGCAGCCAAGATCCATGAGGCGCTTGATGTTCATCGCGGTTTCGCGACGAAGATCACCCTCGACCTGATAATCGCGGTCGATCGTTTCGCGGATCTGAAGGACTTCGGCGTCCGTCAGCTGATGAACGCGCTTGTCGGCCGAGAGACCAACCTTGTCCATGATTTCCTGCGCGAATTTCGGACCGATCCCGTGAATGTAGGTCAAAGCGATAACAACGCGCTTAGCCGTCGGGATGTTGACGCCAGCGATACGTGCCACGTCTATTCTCCTTGCGTTCCAGTTGCCATCCGGCAAGTGGTGCTTCCATTTGAGCGGCACGATGCTGCCGCCAGTTCAAATTCCTGTTCGTCACAAGTCAAAACGACCGAACCCGGACTTTCCTTCCCTAAAGGAAAATCCGCGCCAGTCGCTTGGGTTGTCGCGAGTTGGCGCGGTGTTTAACGGAATCGGTTCAAAAAAGCAACCGGCCCCGCCAAGATTCTTTAGATCCGCGCAGCAGAAGCTGCCGGGCTGTTGTCCTTTTCCAAGGCACCCGCGATTGCGGCAGTGACCGCATCGACATCCGCCATGCCGTCCAGTACAACGAGCTCACCCTGCTCGCGGTAGTATTCGGACAGCGGCGCTGTCTTCTCACGATATTCGGAGAGGCGCTTGCGGAACGATTCGGGATTGTCGTCCGAACGAACCGTATCACCAGCCGCGACCGTCTCAGCCACACGGTTTTCGATTCGGCGCACCAGCGCCTCTTCGTCTACCTTGAGCTCGATGACAGCATCCAGCTGAATGTTCTTCTGCTGGAGGTTTTCGCTCAGCGCCTTGGCTTGCGGCACGGTGCGCGGGTAACCATCGAGGATGAAGCCCTTCGCACAGTCAGCCTGCTCGATCCGCTCCGAAACGATCTGGTTGACGATATCGTCCGACACGAGACCACCGGCATCCATCACCGCCTTGGCGCGCTTGCCGATGTCCGTTCCCGCAGTCACAGCCGCACGCAGCATATCGCCGGTGGAAAGCTGCGGAATGCCGTACTTGTCCGTCAAACGCTTGGCCTGTGTTCCCTTGCCTGCACCTGGCGGTCCCAAAAATATCAGTCTCATCGTCCCCTCTTTCCTCCACGCAGTTTCGATTTCTTGATCAGCCCCTCATATTGCTGGGCAATCAGGTGGCCCTGGATTTGCGCAACAGTATCCAGAGTTACACTGACTACGATCAAAAGCGAAGTACCACCAAGGGCTAACGGTATGCCTGTACGGGCAATAAGTGTCTCAGGAAGGATACAGACGAAGACAAGATAAATTGCACCGACGACCGTGATGCGCGTCAGCACGTAGTCGATGTACTCTGCGGTGCGCTCGCCAGGGCGAATGCCAGGAATGAAGCCGCCATGCTTTTTCAGATTGTCGGCCGTGTCCTTCGGATTGAACACGATCGCCGTGTAGAAGAAGGCAAAGAACGCGATCAACAGGCCGTAGAACAGCATGAAGAGCGGCTGGCCGTGCTGAAGGGACGAGATGATCGTCGTCGCCCAGCCGGGAAGGTTCGTGCTGTTGGTAAAGCCCGCAGCCGTTGCCGGCAGAAGCAACAGCGAGGACGCGAAGATCGCAGGAATAACGCCAGCCGTGTTGAGCTTGAGCGGCAGGTGCGACGTGTCGCCCTGGAACATGCGGTTACCGACCTGACGCTTCGGATATTGAATCAAGAGACGGCGCTGGGCGCGTTCAACAAAGACGATCAGCGCGATCACCAGGATGGCGACGATAACGACCGTGAGGATCAGAGTTGTCGACAACGCACCCGTACGACCGAGTTCAAGCGTACCGGCCAAAGCCTTCGGCAAGCCTGCAGCAATACCAGCGAAGATGATCAGCGAGATACCGTTGCCGATACCGCGAGACGTGATCTGCTCGCCAAGCCACATCAGGAACATCGTGCCGCCGAGCAGCGTGATGACGGTAGAAACGCGGAAGAACCAGCCCGGATCGACAACGAGGCCAGCACCACTCTCTAGACCAACGGCGATGCCGTAAGCCTGCAGCGTGCCAAGCAGCACGGTTCCGTAGCGCGTGTACTGGTTGATGATCTTGCGGCCTGCTTCGCCTTCCTTCTTCAACGCTTCGAGCGATGGAACGACCGAGGTCATCAACTGCACGATAATCGAAGCGGAGATGTAAGGCATGATGCCAAGCGCAAAGATCGCCATGCGCTCGACAGCGCCACCCGCAAACATATTGAAGAGGCCGAGAATGCCATTCGCCTGACCGCGAAACGCCTGGGCATAGGCTTCCGGATTTAGACCAGGAAGCGGAATATGCGTGCCGAGACGATAGACGAGAAGTGCGGCAAGGGTAAACCAGAGACGCTTTTTCAGATCTTCAGCCTTGGCGAAGGTCGAAAAATTCAGGTTTGAGGCCAGTTGTTCCGCTGCTGAAGCCATAAAATTCTCCGCATGACCCTGTCCAGCAGCACGGTGAACGGCGTCTCCGGCAGGGTCCATAAAGATACTGGTTCAAAAACCGGGCTTCGGACGGAAAGCGACTGTTGCGCCGCAATCATGCCTCACCCTTGTTTTCGTATGTCCTATCCCCTCCCCCTACCGAGTTCAAGGTCAAAGGGGTTCAAGAACTGTGAGGCTCTCACTTGCGCTGCAAGCTGCGGCATTTTGAGCGCGAGACATGCAAAGTCGCAATGAGTCGCTGCGCAGATCCGTCAAATCGATTAGATTTTCAAAGACTTACGTAGCGTAAAGAGAAACGCCCGGGGCGAAACACCCCGGGCGTTCAGACACCATATATTACTCGGAAGCTTCCGGCGCAACAACGAGAAGCTTGATGGAACCACCAGCCTTCTCGATTTTTTCAAGAGCAGGCTTGGAAGCGCCAGCGACTTCGAAAGCCACCTTTGCCTTAAGCTCGCCATCGGCCAGAATGCGAACGCCGTCCTTCGGACGACGGATAACACCAGCAGCCTTGAGAGCAGCGGCATCAACCGTTGCCTTGGCGTCCAACTTGCCAGCATCGATAGCAGCCTGAACGCGACCGAGAGAAACGGTGACGTATTCGGAAGCGAAGATGTTGTTGAAGCCGCGCTTCGGTAGACGACGGTAGATTGGCATCTGACCGCCTTCGAAGCCGTTGATAGCAACGCCCGAACGAGCCTTCTGACCCTTGACGCCGCGACCACCGGTCTTGCCCTTGCCGGAACCAATACCGCGACCTACGCGGATACGGTCCTTGGTGGCGCCTTCGTTGTCTCTGATTTCATTGAGTTTCATGATAGGTTCCTCCGTCTCACTTCTCGTCTACGACGCGAACGAGATGCTGGACCGCACGAATCATGCCACGAACAGAAGGCGTATCTTCCAGCGTGCGCTGACGGTGCATCTTGTTAAGACCCAGGCCGATCAGCGTCTGACGCTGGATCTCCGGGCGGCGATTTGGGCTGCCGATCTGTTCGACCGTGACAGTCTTCTTGGCTTCAGTTGTAGTCTTGGCCATGATCCAGATCCTTACTCTTCAGAAGCGACGCCGGACGCGACGCGACGTGCCTGAAGGGTTGCATACTTCAGACCGCGCTGAGCAGCGATGTCCTTGGGATGAACCTGATGCTTCAGAGCGTCGAACGTTGCACGAACCATGTTGTACGGGTTCGAAGAGCCCGTGGACTTGGCAACAACGTCGTGAACGCCGAGCGTTTCGAAAACGGCGCGCATTGGACCACCGGCGATGATACCGGTACCAGCCTTGGCGGAACGCAGCAGAACCTTGCCGGCGCCGTGGCGACCGTTAACGTCGTGATGCAGCGTACGGCCATCGCGCAGCGGAACGAAGATCAGATCGCGCTTGGCAGCTTCAGTCGCCTTGCGGATTGCTTCTGGAACTTCACGAGCCTTGCCGTGACCGAAGCCAACGCGGCCCTTCTGGTCGCCAACAACAACGAGAGCGGCGAAGCCGAAACGACGGCCACCCTTAACAACCTTTGCAACGCGGTTGATCGCGACCAGCTTGTCGACGAACTCGCTATCGCGCTCTTCGCGGTTCTGGCGATCGTCGCGAGAACCTCTTTTTTCCTGTGCCATTGTCCTTTTCCTTTTTCTTTTCCGGTATCGAACGGCAAACGAAAGTAGGCCCTCCGGCTCCATTGCTGAAGCCCGGTTGGCCCGGTGAAAATCCACCCGGCGCGATCACGCCCGGGTGGATAAAGTCTTAGAAGTTCAGACCGCCTTCGCGGGCAGCATCTGCCAGGGCCTTAACGCGGCCGTGATAGATGAATGCGCCACGGTCGAATACGACATCCTTGACGCCAGCCTTGCCAGCGCGCTCGGCAACCAGCTTGCCAACAACGGCAGCTGCCGCAACGTCAGCGCCGGTCTTCAGCGACGAGCGCAGATCGGCTTCGAGCGTGGAGGCAGACGCGAGCGTCTTGCCTGCAACATCATCGATGATCTGAGCGTAGATGTTCTTCGACGAGCGATGAACCGACAGGCGCGGGCGACCGTTAGCAACCGCCTTGAGCTGGCGGCGTACACGGTTCGCACGACGTGCAAGTGCTTCTTTCCTGCTAGCCATTTCGCGAGTTCCTTACTTCTTCTTGCCTTCTTTGCGGACGATCCGTTCTTCAGCGTACTTGACGCCTTTACCCTTGTAGGGCTCGGGACCACGGTATTCGCGGATTTCCGCGGCAACCTGACCGACCTGCTGCTTGTTGATGCCGGAAACGATGATTTCCGTCGGCTTCGGCACGGCGATGGTGATGCCCTGCGGCGGCTCGTAGACAACGTCGTGCGAGAAACCGAGTGCCAGCTGCAGGTTCTTGCCCTGCATGGCTGCACGGTAACCAACGCCGTTGATTTCGAGCTTGCGCTCGTAGCCATCCTTAACACCCTTGAAGATGTTCTCGATCATGGTGCGGGACATGCCCCACTTCGAACGAGCTTCCTTGGTGTTGTTGGACGGCTGTACCGAAACGCCGTTGTCTTCCAGCTTGAGCTGGATGTCGTCATTTGCGACGAAGAACAGTTCGCCCTTCGGACCCTTGGCAGTAATCTTCTGGCCTTCAACGTTGGCCGTCACACCTGCGGGAACCTGAACGGGCTTTTTACCGATACGAGACATATTTCTATCCTGTCTGTCCGTTACGGAGATCCTTACTCGGCCTTAGAAGACCGAGCAGAGAACCTCGCCACCAACGTTCTGTTCGCGAGCCTGGTGATCGGCCATCACGCCCTTCGGTGTCGAAAGGATGGTGATGCCGAGGCCGTTCGCGACCTGCGGAATGGACTTAACCGAGACATAAACTCGGCGGCCCGGCTTGGATACGCGGCCGATCTCACGGATCACCGACGCACCTTCGTAATACTTCAGTTCGATGGTGAACTCGGACTTGCCGTTTTCAAAATCGACCTTGGAATAACCGCGTATGTAGCCTTCAGCCTGCAGCACGTCGAGAACGCGTGCGCGGAGGCTGGAAGCAGGCGTGCTAACCGAAGACTTGCGACGGGAAGCACCATTGCGGATGCGGGTGAGCATATCACCCAAAGGATCAGTCATGGTCATGTGCCCGTCTCCTTACCAGCTCGACTTGACAATGCCCGGCACCTTGCCGGAATTGCCCAGCTCACGAAGCGCGATACGCGACATCTTGAGCTTGCGATAGAACGCGCGCGGACGGCCCGTTACTTCGCAGCGGTTGCGGATACGCGTCTTCGAGCCGTCACGCGGCAGCGAAGCGAGCTTCAGAGTTGCCTGGAACCGCTCTTCGATCGGAAGGGACTGGTTCATGACGATGGCCTTGAGGGCGGCACGCTTGCCGGCCTGGGAGGCAACTGTCTTGCGGCGGCGCTTGTTCTTTTCAACTGCGCTTGTTTTCGCCATATCGGAGTTCCTTTTCTACGCTCGTCGTTACGGTTACTGACGGAACGGGAAGTTGAACTCTGTCAAAAGAGCCCGTGCTTCGTCGTCGGTCGGAGCCGTCGTGCAAACGATGATGTCCATGCCCCACATCTGATCAACCTTGTCGTAGTTGATTTCTGGGAACACAATGTGCTCCTTGATGCCCATGGCGAAGTTGCCACGGCCGTCAAAGCTCTTCGGGTTCAGGCCCCGGAAGTCGCGAACGCGCGGAAGCGCGATGTTGACCAGACGATCAAGGAATTCGTACATGCGTGCGCCACGAAGGGTAACCTTCGCACCGATTGGCATGCCTTCGCGAACCTTGAAGCCAGCAATCGAGTTGCGGGCGCGGGTTACGACTGGCTTCTGACCTGCAATAGCAGCCAGATCGCCGGCAGCAACCGTGGGCTTCTTGGAGTCGGCAGTCGCCTCACCCACACCCATGTTGATGACGATCTTTTCCAGCTTCGGGATCATCATGACGTTAGCGTAGGAGAACTTCTCCTGCATGGCGCCGCGGATACGGTTGACGTATTCCGTCTTGAGACGCGGTTCGTACTTGGTCTCAGCCATCGATGACTTCTCCCGAACGCTTGGCCACACGGACCTTCTTGCCCTCTACAACCTTGAAGCCAACGCGAGTCGGCTTGCCATCCTTATCGGCGATGGCGATGTTGGAGATGTGCAAGGATGCTTCCTTGTTGATAATGCCGGCTTCCTGGCTCTGGGTCTGGCGCTGGTGACGCTTCACCATGTTTACGCCACGCACAACAGCACGGTCTTCCTTCGGCATTACCTGGATTACTTCGCCGGTACGGCCCTTGTCCTTACCGGTCAATACGACAACCTTGTCGCCTTTACGAATCTTCTGCATCGCTCGTGCTCCTTACAGTACTTCTGGAGCCAGCGAGATGATCTTCATGTGGTTCTTACCGCGAAGCTCGCGAGGAACCGGTCCGAAGATACGGGTGCCGATCGGCTCTTTCTTGTTGTCGATAAGAACAGCTGCGTTGTTATCGAAACGGATGACGCTGCCGTCGGCGCGGCGGATGTCTTTAGCGGTACGCACAACAACCGCCTTCATCACGTCGCCCTTCTTGACGCGGCCGCGCGGAATAGCTTCCTTGATGGAAACGACGATAATGTCGCCCACGGAAGCGTACTTGCGCTTGGAGCCGCCCAGCACCTTGATGCACATGACACGACGTGCGCCGGAATTATCCGCCACGTCGAGGTTTGTTTGCATCTGAATCATGTCAGGTCGCCTTCTTGTTGTTACCGGACCGGTTGGGCACACATCATGGACGCTGCCCCCTGTTCCAGCTTATGAAATCTCTGTCTTTGCGCGGAAGAAACTTGCCAGGGTGGTTTCCCAAAGGGACCTTCCGTGCGCATCAAAGCAAAAGACGCTCGGGTTACGAGCGTCCTTGCGCTGCTTCATACAGATTTTCGCGCCAAGTGCAATAGACCTGGCGCGATTCCGTTGAAATTAAGCGTGAGCGGCAACAACCGTCCAGCGCTTATCCTTGGAGATCGGTGCGCATTCCTCAATGGAAACCACATCGCCGACCTTGTACTGGTTGTTTTCGTCGTGCGCCTTGTACTTCTTCGAACGACGAACGGTCTTCTGCAGCAGCGGGTGAGCGAATCGACGCTCAACGCGAACTACGACAGTCTTCTCGTTCTTGTCGGATACAACGACGCCCTGGAGAATGCGTTTAGGCATAGTATTCTTCCTTAGGCCTTGGCTTCTGCGGCCTTTTGGGCAGCAATGGTTTTGATCCGGGCGATGTCCTTACGGACTTCGTTGATGCGCGAGGACTTTTCAAGCTGGCCAGTGGCCTTCTGGAAACGCAGGTTGAACTGTTCCTTCTTCAGGTCAGCCAACTTGTCCTTGAGCTGGTCGGCGCTGAGGCCGCGAATATCTTCGGCTTTCATTTGCCTTGCTCCTTACTCTGCGATGCGCTGTACGAAGCGCGTCTTGACCGAGAGCTTGGCAGCGCCGAGACGAAGCGCCTCACGGGCGATCTCCTCGGAAACACCGTCGATCTCGAACATCATACGACCGGGCTTGACTTTGCATGCCCAGTAATCAACCGAACCCTTACCCTTACCCATACGAACTTCGGTCGGCTTAGCCGTAACCGGAGTATCGGGGAATACGCGGATCCAAACGCGACCTGCGCGCTTCATGTAACGCGTGATCGCGCGGCGGGCCGCCTCGATCTCGCGTGCATTCACGCGGTTCGGTTCCTGCGACTTCAAGCCGAATTCACCGAATGCCAGGTCAAAGCCGCCCTTGGCGACGCCCTTGATGCGTCCCTTGAACTGCTTGCGGTACTTAGTACGCTTTGGCTGCAACATTTTCTTACTTCTCCGAGCTTATCTTTCGCCAGCGTCAATCAAGCGTTTTCGCGACGACGATCGTTGCGATCGCCACGCTCACGGCTTGCAGGACCCTGAGCATCGCCTTCGAGCGCACGACGCTCGGAAGCCATTGGATCGTGCTCAAGGATTTCGCCCTTGAAGATCCAGACCTTGATGCCGCAGATGCCGAATGCGGTTTCGGCTTCAGCCGTACCGTAGTCGATGTCTGCACGCAGCGTGTGAAGCGGAACGCGGCCTTCGCGGTACCATTCGGTACGAGCGATTTCCGCGCCGCCGAGACGGCCTGCGCAGGTGATCTTGATGCCTTCCGCGCCGAGGCGCAGAGCGGACTGTACGGCGCGCTTCATGGCGCGACGGAAAGCCACGCGGCGTTCCAGCTGCTGGGCGATCGACTGTGCAACGAGCGTTGCGTCGACTTCCGGCTTGCGCACTTCAACGATGTTGAGATGCGTTTCGGAGCTGGTCATCTCCGAGATCTTCTTGCGAAGCTTCTCGATGTCAGCGCCCTTCTTGCCGATGATGAGGCCCGGACGAGCGGAGTGGATCGTAACGCGGCACTTCTTGTGTGGGCGCTCGATAACGACCTTTGCAATACCAGCCTGCTTCAGTTCCTTCACGAGGTAGGCACGGATAGCAAGGTCTTCATGCAGAAGGTTACCGTACTCGGCAGTGTCAGCGTACCAACGGCTGTCCCACGTACGGTTGATGCCCAGGCGGAAGCCGATTGGATTGATTTTCTGACCCATTATGCGGCCTCCCCTTTTTCCTCGACTTCACGAACAACGATCGTGAGGTGCGAGAACGGCTTTTCGATGCGCGATGCACGGCCACGGCCACGAGCGTGGAAGCGCTTCATGGTGATGGACTTGCCAACATAGGCCTCGGCGACGACGAGAGCGTCGACGTCGAGGTCATGGTTGTTTTCGGCGTTCGCGATAGCCGATTCCAGCGTCTTCTTGACGGTGGAAGCGATACGCTTGCGCGAGAACTCGAGCTCGGCGAGAGCGCGATCAACCTTCTTGCCACGGATAAGAGCGGCAACCAGGTTCAGTTTCTGGGGGCTGACGCGAAGCGTACGGGCAACGGCCTGAGCCTCGTTGTCCTTCAGCCGGCGTTCGGTCTTAGCCTTCGCCATGATTACTTCCTCTTTGCCTTCTTGTCCGCGCCATGACCGTAATAGGTCCGGGTCGGAGAGAATTCACCGAACTTGTGACCGACCATGTCTTCGTTGACAGAGACGGGCACATGCTTGCTGCCGTTGTAAACGCCGAAGGTAAGACCAACGAACTGCGGCAGGATCGTGGAGCGACGGCTCCAGATCTTGATTACTTCACTGCGGCCGCCTGCGCGCACCTTCTCAGCCTTAGCGAGAAGATAGCCGTCAACAAACGGACCTTTCCATACTGAACGAGCCACTTGAGACTTCCTCTCTTACTTCTTGCGCTGATGGCGCGAACGCATGATGAACTTGTCGGTCGACTTGTTCGAGCGGGTACGCTTGCCCTTGGTGGGCTTGCCCCATGGCGTCACAGGATGACGACCACCGGACGTGCGACCTTCACCACCACCGTGAGGGTGGTCGACCGGGTTCATAACGACGCCGCGAACATGCGGACGCTTGCCGCGCCAACGCGAACGACCAGCCTTGCCGTCGTTGATGTTGCCGTGATCAGCGTTGGAAACAGCACCGATGGATGCGAGGCAGGAGCCATGCACCAGACGCTGTTCACCCGAGTTGAGACGCAGGATCGCCATACCGGCATCGCGGCCAACGAGCTGTGCATAGGTACCGGCGGAGCGAGCGATCTGACCGCCCTTGCCCGGCTTCATCTCGACGTTATGGATGATCGAGCCGACAGGAATGAACTGCAGCGGCATTGTGTTGCCGGGCTTTACGTCCACTGCCTTGTCGGAGGCGATCACCTTGTCACCAGCAGCAAGACGCTGTGGCGCGAGAATGTAAGCCTGTTCGCCGTCCGTGTATGTCACGAGCGCGATGAATGCGGTGCGGTTCGGGTCATATTCCAGACGTTCAACCGTACCTTCAACGTCGAACTTGCGACGCTTGAAGTCTACCAGACGGTAGGTCCGCTTGTGACCGCCGCCCTGGAAACGAACGGTGATCCGGCCCTGGTTGTTACGGCCACCCTTCGAGCTGAGGCCCTGTGTAAGAGCCTTTACCGGCTTGCCCTTGTAGAGCGAAGCACGGTCCACAATAACCAGCTGGCGCTGGCTAGGTGTGGTCGGATTGAAACTTTTCAATGCCATTGTATTTGTTCCCTTTTGGGTCTTTGCCCGCTTGGGCCTAACCTTTAGAGTCCGGTGGACACGTCGATGGATTGACCTTCAGCAAGTGTCACGATCGCCTTCTTGACGTCCTTCTTCTTGCCAGCGAATCCACGGAAACGGCGCGTCTTACCCTTGCGGATAAGCGTGTTCACACCCGTGACCTTGACGCCGAAGAGAGCTTCCACGGCAGCCTTGATTTCAGGCTTGGAAGCGTCCTTGGCGACGTTGAATACGACCTGGTTCTGTTCGGATACCAGCGTCGACTTTTCCGTGATCGAGGGAGACACGATCACATCGTAGTGGCGAAGATCCGTCATTTGAACCGCTCCTCCAGAGCCTCTACAGCAGCCTTGGAAAGCACGAGCTTGCCACGGCGCAGGATGTCGTAAACATTGATGCCCTGTACCGGCAGAACGTCCACGTTCGGGATGTTCTGAGCTGCGAGCTTGAAGTTGCCGTCAAGTTCTGCGCCGCCGATAACGAGAGCGTTGGTCAGGCCGAGCGAAGCGAAGTTGCCCAGCAGAGCCTTTGTCTTTGCGTCCGATGCAATCAGCTGATCGACGATGATCAGTTCTTCAGCCTTTGCCTTTGCAGACAGGGCGAGACGCAGGCCGAGCGCGCGAACCTTCTTGGGAAGGTCGTGAGCGTGGCTGCGAACGACTGGGCCGTGGGCCTTGCCGCCGCCGCGGAACTGCGGTGCGCGAGCCGAATGGTGACGAGCGCGGCCCGTACCCTTCTGCTTGTACATCTTTGCACCCGTGCGGGAAACTTCCGAACGGTTCTTGGTCTTGTGCGTGCCCTGCTGCTTCTTAGCAAGCTGCCAGCGCACAACGCGGGCCAGGATGTCCTGGCGTGGGTCGAGGCCGAAGATTTCGTCCGACAGGGCTACCTTGCCGGCGTCTTTTCCCTCGAGGGTCGTGACGTTCAATTCCATGATAAGGCTCCCTTACTTCGCAGCCGACTTGACGGCGTCGCGGACGATGATCCAGGAACCCTTGGAACCGGGAACGGCGCCCTTCACGAGGATCAGACCGCGATCCTCATCGGTCGAAACCACTTCCAGGTTCTGGGTGGTGACGCGAGTCTGGCCCATGTGACCAGCCATGCGCTTACCCTTCCACACGCGGCCCGGATCCTGGTTGGAACCCGTCGAACCGTGCGCACGGTGAGAGATCGAGTTACCGTGCGATGCGCGGCCACCACCGAAGTTGTGACGCTTCATCGAACCGGCAAAACCCTTACCGATCGTTGTTCCGGTTACGTCGACCAGCTGGCCGGCTTGAAAATGATTTGCGGTCAGTGTTGCACCGACGTCGATCAGGTTCTCGGACGAGACCCGGAATTCGACGAGCTTAGCTTTCGGCTCGACATTGGCAGCGGCGAAGTGGCCACGGAGCGCCTTTGTCGTGTTCTTGACCTTGGACTGGCCTGCACCGAGCTGAACTGCGGTATAGCCATTCTTGTCTTCCGTACGCTGGGCAACGACTTGTACGTTATCCAGACGCAGGACCGTTACGGGAATATGCTCACCAGCGTCGTTGTAGACGCGGGTCATTCCCACTTTCTGTGCAATCACACCTGAACGCATTGGTTCAATCCTCTTGCGAGCCTTGAAGGGAAAACCCTTGCTCGGCCTTTTGTTAAGGAGTTCCCTTCGACATCTCACGATGTTTCCGGTCTCCGGATTGGAAGACGTTGGATTGCTCCACGTACCTTCCTTGTTATATCGGCCCTTACTTTCGCAAGGTCAGGCCGAGGTCTTAGAGCTTGATTTCCACGTCAACGCCAGCAGCGAGGTCAAGCTTCATCAGCGCGTCAACAGTCTGCGGGGTGGGGTCAACGATGTCGAGAAGACGCTTGTGCGTCCGCATTTCGAACTGCTCACGGCTCTTCTTGTCCACGTGGGGAGAGCGGTTAACAGTGAATTTTTCAATGCGGGTCGGCAGCGGAACCGGGCCGCGAACGCTGGCGCCGGTGCGCTTGGCGGTCGACACGATTTCACGGGTAGAGGCATCGAGGATCCGGTGGTCAAACGCCTTGAGGCGGATACGGATATTCTGGCCGTTCATTCGTCTTGTCCTTGTTCTTTATTATTGATTTCCGCACGCGGAAATACATGAACCTAGTTAATCGTGGCGCCGCAGATTTTCAAAAATCGAGAGGAATGCGAAAGGCGCACCCCAATCATTTCAGTAGTCTGTATTGCGAAATCACCGGGACTCGCAAGCCGTTGCGAATCCAGCGGTGAACGTGAGTGCGCGTTTACGCGCTTTCACCGAAATTTTCAAGCACTAAAAGTGCAGCGCCCATACGCTTTTTCATCAAACGGCTGACGGCGGTGTTTTTGCACCGCCGTCAGACATAATTTCAAACGTCGAGATTACTCGATGATCGAGGCAACGATGCCGGCGCCAACGGTACGGCCACCTTCGCGGATAGCGAAGCGCAGCTTTTCTTCCATCGCGATCGGAACGATCAGCTCGACTTCAACAGTGACGTTATCGCCAGGCATAACCATTTCCGTGCCTTCTGGAAGCGAAACGATACCGGTAACGTCAGTCGTACGGAAGTAGAACTGCGGACGGTAGTTCGTGAAGAACGGCGTATGACGGCCGCCTTCTTCCTTCGTCAGGATGTAGGCTTCTGCCATGAACTTCTTGTGCGGCTTGACAGAACCTGGCTTGCAGAGAATCTGGCCACGCTCAACGCCATCGCGCTGTACGCCACGAACCAGAGCACCGATGTTGTCGCCAGCCTGGCCCTGATCGAGCAGCTTGCGGAACATTTCAACGCCGGTAACAGTCGTCTTCGACGTCGCGCGGATGCCGACGATTTCGACTTCTTCACCAACCTTGACGATACCGCGCTCAACGCGACCCGTCACAACCGTACCACGACCAGAGATCGAGAACACGTCTTCGATCGGCATCAGGAACGGCTGGTCGATCGGACGCTCAGGCGTCGGGATGTAGGCGTCAACCTGAGCCATCAGCTCGCGGATTGCGTCTTCACCGATCTTCTTGTCGGAATCTTCGAGAGCGGCCAGTGCCGAACCCTTGACGATCGGAATGTCGTCGCCTGGGAAGTCGTAGGACGACAGAAGTTCGCGAACTTCAAGCTCGACGAGCTCGAGAAGTTCTGCGTCGTCAACCTGATCGACCTTGTTGAGGAACACGACGATCGCCGGAACGCCAACCTGGCGAGCAAGCAGGATGTGCTCGCGCGTCTGCGGCATCGGGCCGTCAGCAGCGGAGCAGACCAGGATCGCGCCGTCCATCTGGGCAGCACCGGTGATCATGTTCTTCACGTAGTCGGCGTGGCCGGGGCAGTCAACGTGAGCGTAGTGACGGTTCGGCGTCTCATACTCAACGTGTGCCGTCGAAATCGTGATACCACGAGCCTTTTCTTCAGGAGCGGCGTCGATCTGGTCATACGCCTTGAACTCGCCGAAGAACTTCGTGATCGCTGCCGTCAGAGACGTCTTGCCGTGGTCAACGTGACCGATCGTGCCGATGTTGACGTGCGGCTTCGTCCGCTCAAACTTGCTCTTTGCCATTAGTGGCTCTCCATCTTGTCCCTAAGCGGGAATAAACTCTAAATCTCGTTTGGGGCGTACCCCGATCACTTCTGACCGGAGTACTTTGCCTGGATGTCGGCAGCAACGTTGCTCGGAACCGGCGCATAGTGATCGAATGTCATCGAATACTGTGCACGGCCCTGAGACATCGAACGAAGGTTGTCGACGTACTTGAACATGTTGGCCAGCGGAACGTGAGCGCTGATCACGATGGTGATGCCACGCGATTCCTGACCCTGGATCTGACCGCGACGCGAGTTCAGATCGCCGATCACGTCACCGACGTAATCTTCAGGAGTTACGACTTCCACCTTCATCATCGGCTCGAGAAGCTGTGCACCAGCCTTCTTCGCTGCTTCGCGGAAGCAGGCACGCGATGCAATTTCGAACGCCAGGACAGACGAGTCAACATCGTGGTATGCACCATCGATGAGCGTTGCCTTGACACCGAGCATCGGGAAGCCAGCCAGAGGACCGGAAGACAGAACGCTTTCGATACCCTTCTGAACGCCTGGGATGTATTCCTTCGGAACAGCACCACCAACGATCTTGGATTCGAACTTGAAGTCTTCGCCTTCTGGGTTCGGTTCGAAGATGATCTTGACACGAGCGAACTGACCGGTACCACCGGACTGCTTCTTGTGGGTGTAATCTTCTTCGTGCAGACGCGTGATCGTTTCACGGTAAGCAACCTGCGGAGCGCCAACGGTGGCTTCAACCTTGAACTCGCGACGCATACGGTCAACGAGAATGTCGAGGTGAAGTTCGCCCATGCCGGCAATGATCGTCTGACCGGATTCTTCGTCCGTCTTGACGCGGAACGAAGGATCTTCAGCAGCCAGGCGGTTAAGCGCGAGGCCCATCTTTTCCTGGTCGCCCTTGGTCTTCGGCTCGATCGCGATCTGGATAACCGGCTCAGGGAATTCCATACGCTCGAGGATAACCGGCTTCAACGGATCGCAAAGCGTGTCGCCCGTCGTGGTTTCCTTGAGGCCCGCTAGAGCAACGATGTCGCCAGCAAAGGCTTCTTCGATGTCTTCACGGCTGTTGGAGTGCATCTGAAGCATACGGCCGACGCGCTCGCGCTTGTCCTTGACCGTGTTGATAACGGATGTGCCCTTTTCGAGCTTGCCCGAGTAGATACGCGCGAAGGTGAGCGAACCGACGAAGGGGTCGTTCATGATCTTGAACGCGAGCATGGACAGCGGCTCGGCGTCGTCAGCGTGACGCTCGATTTCGGCTTCCGTCTTGAAGTCGATGCCCTTGATCGCCGGAATGTCCAGCGGAGAAGGCAGGTAATCGACAACAGCGTCGAGAAGTGGCTGAACGCCCTTGTTCTTGAACGCGGTACCGCAGAACATCGGGTGGAACTTCACGTCGATGGTGCCGCGACGAACGAGCTGACGGATCTTTTCGTTGTCCGGGTAGTTGCCTTCGAGGTAGGCTTCCATCGCTTCTTCGTCGATCTCGACAACAGTCTCGATCAGCTTTTCACGATATTCTTCAGCCTTGGCCTTCATGTCTTCTGGAATTTCGACGACGTCCCACTGGGCGCCGAGGGATTCGTCGCGCCAGATCAGAGCATTCATCTCGATCAAGTCGATAACGCCCTTGAATTCCGTTTCAGCGCCGATCGGCAGCTGCATGACGACAGCAGTGGCACCGAGGCGGGTCTTGATCATTTCTACCGAGCGGTAGAAGTCAGCACCCGTCTTGTCCATCTTGTTGCAGAAGATCATACGTGGAACGTTGTACTTCTCTGCCTGACGCCAGACGGTTTCCGTCTGCGGCTCAACACCGGCGTTGGCGTCGAGCAGCGCGATAGCGCCGTCGAGAACGCGCAGCGAACGCTCAACTTCAATGGTGAAGTCGACGTGGCCGGGGGTGTCGATGATATTGAAACGGCGCATCTTGCCATCGCGACCCTTCCAGAAGGTCGTGGTAGCAGCAGAGGTGATCGTGATGCCACGCTCTTGCTCCTGCTCCATCCAGTCCATCGTGGCTGCGCCATCGTGAACTTCACCGATCTTGTGCGACTTACCGGTGTAGTAGAGAATACGCTCGGTGGTGGTCGTCTTACCGGCGTCGATATGCGCCATGATACCGAAGTTACGGTAATCTTCGATTTTATATTCGCGAGCCATAATGGACTGCCTTTCGATCTTCGACCGTTGAGATTACCAGCGGTAGTGCGAGAATGCGCGGTTAGCATCAGCCATCTTGTGCGTATCTTCACGCTTCTTGACGGCAGATCCGCGGTTGTTCGCGGCGTCCATGAGTTCGCCGGAGAGGCGATCAACCATGGTCGTTTCGTTGCGCTTGCGCGCAGCAGCGATCAGCCAGCGGATGGCGAGAGCCTGGCGGCGCTCCGGACGAACGTCGACCGGAACCTGGTATGTCGCACCACCAACGCGGCGAGAACGGACTTCAACATGCGGAGCAACGTTGTCGAGAGCGGAATGGAACACGCCGAGCGGCTCCTGCTTCGTCTTGCCCTGCACGGCGTCGAACGCGCCGTAAACAATGCTTTCGGCGACAGACTTCTTGCCGTGAAGCATGATGGCATTCATGAACTTGGTGACGACCAGATCGCCGAACTTCGGGTCCGGGTTGATCTCACGCTTTTCTGCACTATGGCGACGGGACATACTCTTTGTCTCTCATTTGTTATTGACGCTATACCACGCGGAGAACCTCGCGCAGCGCCGAATTGTTATTGCCGAATTACTTCGGACGCTTCGCACCATACTTCGAACGGCGCTGCTTACGGTTCTTGACGCCCTGGGTATCGAGAACACCGCGGATGATGTGGTAACGAACGCCCGGCAAGTCCTTGACGCGGCCACCACGGATCATGACAACGGAGTGTTCCTGAAGGTTATGACCTTCACCAGGAATGTAACCGATGACTTCGAAGCCGTTGGTGAGGCGGATCTTGGCAACCTTACGAAGAGCCGAGTTCGGCTTCTTTGGGGTCGTCGTGTAAACGCGGGTGCAAACGCCACGCTTTTGTGGGTTTTCCTGCAGAGCAGGAACCTTGTTGCGCTTTACCTGTGCCTGACGCGGCTTACGGATCAGCTGGTTTACGGTAGGCATATAACCATCCCTTGCAAAAACTACTTTAGCCACCCCTTCGGGTGGCGGCTACGCCGTCTCCGGCAACCAAACACGCACAGCCTCATGCGCAAAACGTGGCCCGATCCGGTTTCCTCGGATGGACCACCAAGAGCAGAGGACGTAAAGACATACGTCTTGCGTGCAACAATCGTGTCTCTTACGTGTTTTGGACCCCTGTTTGAAGTGATCTCCAGGACGAGTCGTCCCAGATGGCCAGACTTCACATCGGCTCCGATGGCGGGCGTACTACTGTCTTAGCCCGCTTTCGTCAAGGGTGAATCCGAATTTTGTCCCCGCGTGGCAGGCTCTAACGCCCGGCGCTGGGGCAATTCTCAAGGCTTTTACCATAAAGCCCCTACCCTCACCATTGTTTTTCGGCTTGTGCCCTTTGGCTTTTCACAAAAGCCGTCTATTGATTCCCTTGAAGCACCATTCGGCCCAAGATCAGGGTTGCGATGGACACAACATGTGGCAGGCGTCAACGTCAGATGGATTCGCCTCTGGCACCCTCCACCAAAGACAAAAGGAATCGCGTCATGATCACCGAACCCGACAACGATAATGGACGCGACGAAGCTATGGTCTTCGTCATTATCGGCAAGGCCTATGAGCGCGAAGGCGAAGACGGCATCGACATCCACGTCATCCTCCAGGCGCCAGACGACGACACGGCCGTGCGCGAAGCCTTGAACGCTCTGTCGGAAGAAGGCTTCCTCGAAGCCGATCTCGACCAGATCGGCATGATTACCGAAGTGCCGGACGACGAACCCCATGCATCCGCCTATCAGGGCGCCCTGGAAGGCGAAGTGTCGATCATCCGCTTTGCGTGACAATAGAAAAGGGGCGTGCGGCAGCGCGCCCCCGTGTTCCTCGCCACCTCCGCGCAGACTCAGCCGGATAGCCTTAGCCTGCGCAGGTTAAATCGTTGGTCAAGACCTCACCTCTCCTTCAATTGGACTCGGCCCGACAGCTCTCCGCCACCAACGGATCGACGCGGGCCTGCGCCCCAGAACGAGGCAAACCAAAAATCTTCTGGCAGTATGATCGGAGCTTTTCGGGACGATCAGCCTCGCCTCTGTAAGCGATGTGCCCATCCGGTCGAATGAGGATCAGTGACGGCTGTTCGATACCGTAAGCACTATGCGCTTCATGATCGAGGTCATAGAGGGAGGTCGGCTTCGTCTCCCCTGCAGTCGCGGTGGCGAGCACCAGGCGGGGACGAATGAAATACCAGTCACTGACGGTCGCGAAACTCGACTGAAGTCGAGCCGAGCTTTCCCGATTGCGCCCGTCGAACCCAAGCAGCGTCCACCCAAAACTTTCTCCATCGGGATTGTAGATGCAATCGAAGAGCGTCGTCGAACTGCCGTCCTGTGCGATCACCTTTGCATCCGGAGCGCGCTCCCCTGCCTTCGGTGCGGTCTTGGTGACCAGGTCCTTTAACCCGGACAGATGGTCCTCGTTCAAGGGGCTTTTCGGGTAGGCAACATTCAATTGCTGCAGATCCGCACTGCCTTGAATGAGCGTGCCGATATCTGGAACGAACCTTGCCGCCAGATCGATCGCGGCATCCTTGATCGCGCCGCGATAAACGCTGTTTTCAAAACCGCGAACCTGTTGATCGTCAAGCCTGCGGTGCTCGCCGCCCCTCTCATCATCATAAGACTGAAGCAGCAGAGGTGCCGCCCAACCGTCAAGGACCATCGCCAAGCGCCAGGCCAAACCCACCGCGTCATGAAACCCCGAATTCATGCCCTGCCCGCCAGCAGGCAGCGCCTCGTGTCCAGCGTCACCTACAAGAAATACCCTTCCCTTGGCGTAGTGGTCCGCAGCCCCATGCTGAAAGCGACTATGCGTCAACCAGATGGGATCGGTGAGCGTCAGTGTCTCGTCCTCGGTAACCTCTCGTGCAATGGCCTGCATTTCCTCTAGAGTCGGGTCTCTGTCCGGAAGACCGGTATCGTCGGACAGGAAGAACAGGCGGTGATACCCGCCCCAGACGGGGAGCACCCCACAGAAGCCTTTCTCGTAATAGAAAAACCACAGATGGTCGAAGTCGGTGGAGCGGCGCCATGTCAGCTTTGCGTCAAGTTGCCGGTTCATGACGTGAGGCAGCTTCTTGAGTTCAAATTCGAGACCCAGTCCCTTGCGGACAGAGCCATCGTGCCCGTCTGCGCCGACGAGGTAACGACAGCGCAAGGTCTCGATGGGTTCAACGATTTGATCTTCATCATCCCGGCTGACCGTGCCGACCGTGACCGTCACACCATCGGCATCCTGCTCGAAGGAGATGACCCTTCTACCTCGCTCGACCTCTCCTGCGCTGCTCCTGATCCGTTCAGTCAACGTCTGCTCGATTACGTCCTGGCCGCTATAGAGAACGGGTCCGTAAGGACTATCGACATCGGCGATCCTGACGGGGTTGACCGGGCGCCCATTCAGCAGCGTGTTGATTTCGGTTATCTGGTAGGATTTCTCTGCAAGGGCATCGCGAAGACCAATGCTCGCCAAGAGTTCCTGTGGACGAGCCCAGAGATTATTGGCGCGGGAATGCGCGCGCGGCTCGTGTCGCTGTTCAAACAGTCGAAATGTCACACCGTGATGCGCCAGCGCACAGGCCGTCGTCAGCCCGATTGGACCGCCCCCGACGATGATCACATCGACATCGAAATTTCTTTTCTCTTGTTCCGCCTTCATAATGTTTCTTTCTCGGATGCCTCGTCGAGATCATCGCCATTCGTTTGGAGAGCTTCGTCCAGTGCTGAATTGAGGTCTCGCAGGACGTCCATGGCGGCGGCCAACCGCTGCGCGCCAACGCGCCTGAGAATGTATTCGTCAAGCGACAGAACGGCCGTCTCGGCCTGTTTCAAAGCTGCCCTGCCAGCTATTGTCAGCACGACGAGCTTTGCCCGCATGTGATGGGGGTTCGGCTCCAGCCTGACAAATCCACGCTCGACCAGAAGATCAGTCACACGCTGTACCGACTGGCGTGTCAAACCCATGTTACGAGCGATGTGCGCGACGGGCAGCGGCAACTGTGCGTAGCCCAACGCTCCTAAAACCTGCCACCATGCCGTCGTCAGTCCAAGTGGCCCGACGATCCGATTGCCCGTATCCACCAACCGACCATTGCTTTCGAAAATAGAAAGCACGAGGCCGCGAACGATCTTCTGGGTGTCATCGGCACTCATGTCAGCCTCCCGTCAAATTGACAACATGCTGTCAACTAGAGATCAAGCTAATGGTTCCAGACACTGACAAAACAAATGGAGGCGTTCACCCCGCCAATCGAATGACCCTGTGCGGTGACAGCGCCCTCACGAATGACTCGTCGTGACTAACAGCAAGGATCGCCCCGTCATAGATTGCCAATGCTCCCTCAAGCGCTGCAATCCCATCCAGGTCCAGATGATTGGTCGGCTCGTCGAGGATCAACAGTTGCGGCGGTGTCACGGCACCAAGTGCGCAAGCGAGCCCGGCCCGCAGGCGTTCGCCGCCGCTCAGATTGGCCGCTTTGCGCAATGCATCGTCTGCGCGGAATTTAAACCGAGCCAACGCAGCATAGGCCTCTCGATCTGCTGTCACGGGGTTGATCTGCTGGAAGTTCTCAAGCAAGCTCATATCACCGGAGAGAGACAGGACGTGCTGATCGAGAACCGCGAAGGGCACCCGCACGTCCACAGCGCCCTCAAATGGTGTCAACGCACCGGAGATCATTTTCAACAGCGTGGACTTGCCGCTTCCATTCGGTCCGGCAAGCAGAATGCGTTCCGACCCAGTCACGGCCATGGTAAGGTCACGGATGACAGGTCGTGATCGGTCATAGCCGCCGGAAACAGCATCGAGGCGAAGGACGGTCTTGCCTGCGACCAAACCGGTCGACGGGATATCCATTCGAATCGGCTGAAGTACTTCTATCCGCGAGCGTGCGGAGGATAATGCTTCCTCGGCCGCCTCGCGTCGGGCATCGCGCAACCGCTGACTTGCGCCGCCGGAGGCCTCCGCCCGCCCCTGCGCCGCATCCATCAATATCTTCGGCTGATCGCCTCTGCTCCGGCTCCTCGCCCCCACACTGTCCTTACGTGCTTTCCGCTCGGACGCTTGCTGCGCGCGCTGTGCCACCTCACGACTTGCTCTTCCCGCATGCAAAAGATCATGTGTCGCCGCGTCCAGTTCTAACTGCTTACGCCCACGGTAGGCACTGAAATTACCGCCATAGCGGGACAACCCAAGCGTCGTGAGTTCTGCAATCGCATCCATCTCTTCCAGCAGTTCGCGATCGTGGCTGACGACGATTGCGCCACCCTTCCAATGACGGACAAGCGCGATCACCAGATCCCGGCCCGCTCTGTCGAGATTGTTGGTCGGCTCGTCCAGCAAAAGGAAATCCGGCCCAGCCATCATTATCGCCGCAAGCGCCGCCCGGACCCGCTGCCCACCAGAAAGATTGGCAAGCCGCGTATCGGGATCGGCGGAGAGACCGTGATCCGCCAGCGCCGACTCCATTCTGGCCCCTAAAGTCCAGTCGGCTTCAGCCAGTTCCTCCACACTTGCCTTCCCCTCGGCTGCAAGGTCAAGGAGCGCCAACGCCTCCTTAAGACCGAAGAGATCGGCAAGCGTCGCATCCTGGTGAATCATCCCGTCTTGGCGCATCAGCGCGACCGTGCCATTCACGGCAACGCAACCGGCGTGCGGGGTCATATCTCCGGCGATCACACGCAAAAGCGTCGTCTTGCCCACACCGTTGCGCCCGACGAGCCCAATGCGCTCATCAGTGAAATTGAAATCGATATTGGTGAAAAGCGGTTTGCCGTCAGGCTTGATGCAGGACAGACCGGAAAGAGAAATCGACGAAACCATAGGACAGTACATCTCGCTGCAGAACCAAGGGTGAAGTGGTTGCGCGTGTAAAATCCATTGTCGTCATCTCTCCTCTATCGAAGCATCTGGAAGATAAGACCGTTTGCCCGATCGTTCAAGTCACATCAATTTTCGCAGGCGTGTCCTGAGAAAACGGCCCACTGTCCGAACCAAAACAAAAAACGCCCGGATTACTCCGGGCGTTTCTATGTCCATTGGCGAGGACCTCCATGAGAGGCCCCTGCCCTGACTGCCTTACTCGGCAGCCGGTGCCTTGTCCGTCATGTCCTGCAGCATCTGGTTGGCGGAAGCAGAGCCAGTGCTCTTCTTGCGCTCCTCGATGATGAGGTCGTCGCGGGTCGTCGCGATGCGGCGGATCTGCGTCATGGTGCCGCCGGTACCAGCCGGAATGAGACGGCCGACGATGACGTTCTCCTTGAGGCCCTGCAGCGTGTCCGTCTTGCCGGCGATTGCAGCTTCGGTGAGAACCTTGGTGGTTTCCTGGAACGAAGCAGCCGAGATGAAGGACGGCGTCTGCAGCGATGCCTTGGTGATACCGAGAAGAACCGGTTCGCCATAGGCAGGCTTCTTGCCTTCTTCGATCAGACGATCGTTGTTGTCTTCCATCTCGATGCGGTCGACGTTGTCGCCCACGATATACTGGCTGTCGCCGGCATCCGTGATCTCAACCTTCTGCAGCATCTGACGAACGATGACTTCGATGTGCTTGTCGTTGATGACAACGCCCTGCAGACGATAGACTTCCTGGATTTCGTTCACGAGGTAGGAAGCGAGTGCCTCCACGCCCTTGATCGCCAGAATGTCGTGCGGTGCCGGGTTACCGTCGAGGATGTACTCACCCTTCTCGATGTAGTCGCCTTCCTGAAGATGGAAGGGCTTGCCCTTCGGGATCAGGTATTCGACTGGCTCGACGCCGTCTTCCGCAGGCTCGATCATCACGCGGCGCTTGTTCTTGTAGTCGCGGCCGAGACGGATCGTACCATCGATTTCAGCGATGATAGCATGATCCTTCGGACGACGCGCTTCGAAGAGTTCGGCAACGCGCGGCAGACCACCGGTGATGTCCTTGGTCTTGGCGCTTTCCAGCGGCGAACGTGCAAGCACATCACCCTGAGAAACCTTCTGACCAGGCTCGACCGACAGAATTGCATCCACTGAAAGCTGGAAGCGGGCTTCGCCGCCACGGGACAGCTTGGCAACAGCGCCAGACGCATCCTTGATGACGATCGCAGGCTTCAGATCCGAACCACGAGGTGTCGAACGCCAGTCGATAACTTGACGCTTGGTGATACCGGTGGATTCGTCGGTCGCTTCGAGAACGGAGAGACCATCGACCAGATCTTCGAAGTGAACAGTACCTTCCACTTCCGTCATCATCGGACGGGTGTAAGGGTCCCACTCTGCCAGACGCTGACCGCGCTTGACCTTGTCGCCATCATCGACGAACAGCTTCGAACCGTAAGCGACGCGCTGCGAAGAACGCTCAACGCCACGCTCATCGAGAATGGTAACCGACATGTTGCGGCCCATGGCGATGAGAACACCTTCCGACGAGCGGAGGATGTTGCGGTTCTTCATCTGGATCGTGCCTTCGTAGGACGCTTCCAGGAACGACTGGTCAACAACGTTGGCCGTGCCACCAAGGTGGAACGTACGCATGGTCAACTGTGTGCCCGGCTCACCGATCGACTGAGCGGCGATAACGCCAACGGCTTCGCCCATGTTGACGGGTGTGCCGCGTGCAAGGTCACGACCGTAGCAGACGCCGCAGACGCCGACCTGGATTTCGCAGGTTAGGGCCGAACGGATGCGAACGGACTGGATGCCAGCCTTTTCGATCACAGCGACATCGGCTTCGTCGATCAGCGTACCGGCCTTGACGATATTCTCGCCAGTCACCGGGTTGTCGATATCGTCGAGCGACGTACGACCGAGAATACGTGCGCCAAGCGAAGCAACGACCTGACCGGCATCGACGATGGCGGTCATGGTGAGGCCCTTGTCGGTGCCGCAATCACGAGAGTTGACGATGCAGTCCTGCGCAACGTCGACGAGACGACGTGTCAGGTAACCGGAGTTCGCCGTCTTCAAAGCGGTGTCTGCAAGACCCTTACGGGCGCCGTGGGTCGAGTTGAAGTACTCGTTAACGGTCAGACCTTCTTTGAAGTTCGAGATGATCGGCGTTTCGATGATCTCACCCGATGGCTTGGCCATGAGGCCGCGCATACCACCGAGCTGACGCATCTGGTTCGGTGAACCGCGGGCGCCGGAGTGGCTCATCATGTAGATGGAGTTCATCGGCTTTTGACGACCGGTTTCCTCGTCGAACTCAACAGCCTTAATGCGGGCCATCATCTCTTCGGCGACCTTTTCAGTCGCCTTGCCCCAGGCGTCGACAACCTTGTTGTACTTTTCGCCCTGGGTGATGAGGCCGTCATTGTACTGCTGCTCGTATTCCTTCACCAGAGATTCGGTGTCGCCAACGATCTTCGCCTTGGTGTCCGGAATGATCATGTCGTCCTTGCCGAACGAAATACCGGCGCGGCAGGCATGGGTGAAGCCGAGCTGCATGATGCGGTCGCAGAAAATGACCGTGTCCTTCTGGCCGCAATGACGGTAGACCGTGTCGATCATCTTGGAGATGTTCTTCTTGGTCATTTCCTGGTTGCAGGTCTCGAACGGCACGTTCACGTTCTTCGGCAGAAGTTCGCCGATAATCATGCGTCCAGGCGTCGTTTCATAGATCTTGGAAACGAGCTTGCCGTCGGCATCCATGGTCTTGAAGCGACCACGGATCTTGGCATGCAGCGTCACGACCTTGTTTTCAAGAGCATGATGCAACTCGCCCATGTCGGAGAAGGCCATGCCTTCGCCGGGCTCGCGCTCGTTCATGATCGATAGGTAGTACAGGCCGAGAACCATGTCCTGCGACGGAACGATGATCGGTGCGCCGTTTGCAGGGTGCAGAATGTTGTTCGTCGACATCATCAGCACGCGTGCTTCCAGCTGCGCTTCGAGCGACAGCGGAACGTGCACGGCCATCTGGTCACCGTCGAAGTCGGCGTTAAACGCCGTGCAGACGAGCGGATGCAGCTGGATGGCCTTACCTTCGACCAGAGTCGGTTCGAAAGCCTGGATACCCAGACGGTGCAGCGTCGGTGCGCGGTTCAGAAGAACCGGATGCTCGCGGATGACCTCGTCGAGGATATCCCAGACTTCCGGCTTTTCCTTTTCAACCAGCTTCTTGGCCTGCTTGACGGTGGAGGAGTAACCCTTCGCGTCAAGGCGGGCATAGATGAACGGCTTGAAGAGCTCGAGCGCCATCTTCTTCGGCAGGCCGCACTGGTGCAGCTTCAGTTCCGGACCGGTCACGATGACCGAACGGCCGGAATAGTCGACGCGCTTACCCAGAAGGTTCTGGCGGAAGCGGCCCTGCTTGCCCTTGAGCATGTCGGAGAGCGACTTCAGAGGACGCTTGTTGGCACCCGTGATGACGCGACCGCGACGGCCGTTGTCGAACAGCGCGTCAACGGATTCCTGCAACATACGCTTTTCGTTGCGGATGATGATGCCCGGTGCGCGAAGCTCGATAAGACGCTTCAGACGGTTGTTACGGTTGATGACGCGGCGGTACAGGTCGTTCAGGTCAGACGTCGCGAAGCGGCCGCCATCCAGCGGAACCAGCGGACGCAAGTCCGGCGGGATGACCGGAACGACCTTCATGATCATCCATTCCGGACGGTTGCCGGATTCCATGAAGTTCTCGACGATCTTCAGACGCTTCATCAGCTTCTTCTGCTTGAGATCCGAGGTGGTCTCAGCAAGATCGGAACGCAGATCGCCAGCGATCTTCTCGAGGTTCATGGAAGCGAGCATTTCATAGATCGCTTCAGCACCGATCATGGCCGTGAACTGGTCTTCACCGAATTCATCGACAGCAATCATGTACTCTTCTTCGGACAGAAGCTGGTTCTGCTTCATCGAAGTCAGGCCAGGTTCGGTCACGATGTAGTTTTCGAAGTAGAGAACGCGCTCTACATCCTTCAGCGTCATATCGAGCAGGGTCGAGATACGCGAAGGCAGCGACTTCAGGAACCAGATATGGGCAACTGGAGCAGCAAGCTCGATATGGCCCATACGCTCACGGCGAACGCGCGACAACGTCACTTCGACGCCGCACTTTTCGCAGATGATGCCCTTGTACTTCATGCGCTTGTACTTACCGCACAGGCACTCATAGTCCTTGATCGGTCCAAAAATGCGCGCGCAGAACAGGCCGTCGCGCTCAGGCTTGAACGTACGGTAGTTGATTGTTTCCGGCTTCTTGATCTCGCCGTAGGACCACGACAGGATTTTTTCCGGCGAAGCGATCGAAATCCGGATGGAATCGAAATGCTGCGCGGGCACCTGCGGGTTGAAAAGATTCATGACCTCTTGGTTCATGCCTTGTCTCCTTAAGGGGATGGAGCCCCTTGCTTGCATCTGGCGCGATCTTTCCCGGGCTGACCGGCCAGTGCTTCAAATATGGATCTATCCGCAAAATGCGGCGAAAGTGTCCGCCCACGAACACGCGTCCGTGAGCGAAACTGGCAGGCGCTCATTTCGAAGCGCCTGCCTTTTCTGATCTTATTCCGCCGCGTCAGGCAGCTGATCGCCAGCCTGCTGCTCTTCGAGCTTGGAGTTTTCCAGCTCGACGGAAAGGCCCAGAGACCGCATTTCCTTGACGAGAACGTTAAAGCTCTCGGGAATACCAGCTTCGAAGGTGTCGTCGCCACGGACGATCGCTTCGTAAACCTTGGTGCGGCCCGCCACGTCGTCAGACTTGACGGTGAGCATTTCCTGCAGCGTGTAGGCTGCGCCGTAAGCTTCCAGAGCCCAGACTTCCATTTCCCCGAAGCGCTGACCGCCGAACTGCGCCTTTCCGCCCAGCGGCTGCTGGGTAACGAGCGAGTAAGGACCGATCGAGCGAGCGTGGATCTTGTCGTCGACAAGGTGGTTCAGCTTGATCATGTACATGTAGCCGACAGTCACCTTGCGGTCGAAAGCCTCACCCGTACGTCCATCATAGAGAACCGACTGACCGGACTCATTGAGACCAGCGCGCTTCAGCATCGAAGCAACATCGGGCTCATGCGCACCGTCGAAGACCGGTGTTGCGATGGAGACGCCCTTGCGGGACTGCTCTGCCAGGCGCACCAGCGCATCGTCGTCGAAGGAAGACACTTCGTCCTTCGCCTCAGACGCGTAGACTTCCGTCAACTCGTTCTTCAGGTCGGTGATGTCCATCGTCTTGCGATACTCGTCGAGCAGCTCGCCGATCTTCTTGCCCATACCGGCGCAAGCCCATGCGAGGTGCGTTTCGAGGATCTGACCGACGTTCATGCGCGAAGGCACGCCCAGCGGGTTCAAGCAGATGTCGACATGCGTACCATCTTCCAGGAACGGCATGTCTTCGACAGGCACGATACGCGAGACGACGCCCTTGTTACCGTGACGGCCAGCCATCTTGTCGCCCGGCTGGATCTTGCGCTTAACGGCCACGAAGACCTTGACCATCTTCATGACGCCAGGAGGCATTTCGTCGCCGCGCTGGACCTTCTCGACCTTGTCCATGAAGCGCTGTTCAAGGCGCGACTTTGACTCGTCGTACTGACCACGCAGAGCTTCGATCTCGGCCTGAACCTTCTCGTCCTCGACCGCAAACATCCACCACTGCGAGCGGGGATATTCGGAGACGACGGCGTTAG
Source organism: Rhizobium sp. 22-785-1 (assembly GCF_053521965.1). NCBI lineage: Bacteria > Pseudomonadati > Pseudomonadota > Alphaproteobacteria > Hyphomicrobiales > Rhizobiaceae > Rhizobium > Rhizobium sp. 22-785-1. The sequence continues at coordinate 445,155 of NZ_JBNWDI010000001.1, forward strand.
AAAGCTCAACACCCTTCTTGAAGCCCTTCGGACCGGCAATCGAAACCTGGCCGCGCAGCATGTCGACCAGACGGCCATAGACGTTGCGGTCCAGAATTGCCTGTTCGTCGTCGCGGTCCTTTGCAAGACGCTCGATTTCCTCGCGCTCGATAGCCATCGCACGTTCGTCCTTTTCGACGCCGTGACGGTTGAACACGCGAACTTCGACGACCGTACCGAACGTGCCGGGAGGCATGCGCATGGAGGTGTCGCGAACGTCGGAAGCCTTTTCACCGAAGATGGCGCGCAGAAGCTTTTCTTCCGGCGTCATCGGGCTTTCGCCCTTCGGCGTGATCTTGCCGACAAGGATATCGCCAGGCTGAACTTCCGCACCGATGTAGACGATACCGGCTTCGTCGAGGTTCTTCAGCGCTTCTTCCGAAACGTTCGGAATGTCGCGCGTGATTTCTTCCGGACCAAGCTTGGTGTCGCGGGCCATCACTTCGAATTCTTCGATGTGGATGGAGGTGAACACGTCGTCGGAGACGATGCGCTCGGACATCAGGATCGAGTCTTCGTAGTTGTAACCGTTCCAAGGCATGAACGCGACGAGCGCGTTGCGGCCAAGTGCCAGGTCACCGAGATCGGTCGAAGGACCGTCCGCGATGATATCGCCCTTGTTCAGAATGTCACCGACGGCGACCAGCGGACGCTGGTTGACGCAGGTGTTCTGGTTGGAACGCTGGAACTTCTGCAGGCGGTAGATGTCAACGCCGGACTTGCCAGCATCGAGATCTTCCGTTGCACGGATAACGATACGCGTCGCATCCACCTGGTCGACCACGCCGCCACGACGGGCTGCAATGGCAGCGCCGGAGTCACGGGCAACGATCGGCTCCATGCCGGTACCGACGAACGGTGCCTCGGCCCGCAGAAGCGGAACGGCCTGACGCTGCATGTTCGAGCCCATGAGAGCGCGGTTAGCGTCGTCGTTTTCCAGGAACGGAATGAGGGCGGCCGCGACCGAAACCAGCTGCTTCGGCGAGACGTCCATCAGGTTGATGTTGTCACGCGGAGCCAGCATAACTTCGCCGGCATGACGGCAAACCACGAATTCTTCCGTGAATGCGCCTTCAGCGTCGAGCTCGGCATTGGCCTGTGCAACGTAATACTTCGCCTCTTCCATAGCGGAGAGGTAGATCACGTCGGTGGTGACCTTGCCGTCCACGATCTTGCGGTACGGGCTCTCGATGAAGCCGTACTTGTTGACGCGCGCAAAGGTCGCCAGGCTGTTGATAAGACCGATGTTCGGGCCTTCCGGCGTTTCGATCGGGCAAATACGGCCGTAGTGGGTCGGGTGAACGTCGCGGACTTCAAAGCCTGCGCGCTCGCGGGTCAGACCGCCCGGTCCAAGAGCCGAAAGACGGCGCTTGTGGGTGATTTCCGAAAGCGGGTTCACCTGGTCCATGAACTGCGACAGCTGCGAGGAGCCGAAGAATTCACGAACGGCAGCAGCTGCCGGCTTCGCGTTGATCAGGTCCTGCGGCATCACAGTGTCGATTTCGATCGAGGACATACGTTCCTTGATCGCGCGTTCCATGCGCAGGAGACCCAGACGATACTGGTTTTCCATCAACTCGCCGACAGAACGAACACGGCGGTTGCCGAGGTTGTCGATGTCGTCAATTTCGCCCTTGCCGTCACGCAGCTCGACCAGCATCTTAACCACGGCCAGGATGTCGTCCTTGCGCAGCGTGCGCACGGTGTCTTCCACGTCGAGGTCGAGACGCATGTTCATTTTGACGCGACCGACGGCCGAAAGGTCGTAACGCTCGGCGTCGAAGAACAGCGAGTTGAACATGGCTTCCGCAGAATCCATGGTCGGCGGTTCGCCCGGGCGCATCACGCGGTAGATATCGAACAGAGCGTCCTGACGGTTCTCGTTCTTGTCTGCAGCAAGCGTGTTGCGGATATAGGCGCCAACATTGACGTGGTCGATGTTGAGGACAGAGATTTCGTCGAAGCCATGACCGAGAATGACGGTCAGCGCCTTATCGTCGATTTCATCGCCAGCTTCGAGATAGATTTCACCCGTCTCATAGTTGACGATGTCTTCGGCCAGGAAATTGCCGTACAGATCTTCGTCGCTGGCCTTGAGAGCCTTTAGACCCTTCTCGGTCAACTGACGCAGCAGACGCGGGGTCAGCTTTTTGCCACCCTCGACAACGACTTCGCCGGTGTCGGCATCGATCATGTCGGTGATGACCTTGGCGTTCTTCAGCGTCTCGGGCTGGAACGGGATGCGCCATCCGTCGCCTTCGCGTGCGTAGGTCGCCTTGGTGTAGAAGGTCGACAGAATTTCTTCGCCATCCATGCCAAGCGCCATGAGGAGCGAGGTGACAGGAAGCTTGCGGCGACGGTCGATACGCGCGAACACGACATCCTTGGCGTCGAACTCGATATCGAGCCAGGAGCCGCGGTAAGGGATGACACGCGCAGCAAAGAGCAGCTTGCCGGAAGAGTGGCTCTTGCCCTTATCGTGGTCGAAGAACACGCCTGGCGAACGGTGCATCTGAGACACGATAACGCGCTCGGTGCCGTTGACGATGAACGTGCCGTTATTGGTCATGAGCGGCATGTCGCCCATGTAGACCGACTGTTCCTTGATATCCTTGATGGACTTCGCGCCTGTATCCTCGTCGATATCGAACACGATGAGGCGTAGCGTCACCTTGAGCGGCGCTGCGTAGGTCAGATCGCGCTGACGGCATTCCTCGACATCGAACTTCGGTGCTTCGAATTCGTAGGATACGAATTCCAGCATGGACGCGCCGGAGAAGTCGGTGATCGGGAATACGGATTTGAATACGGCGTTCAATCCCTCGTCGGGACGTCCGCCCTTGGGCTCGTCAACCATGAGGAATTGGTCATACGAAGCCTTCTGAACCTCGATGAGGTTCGGCATTTCCGCTACTTCTGGAATTTTGCCGAAAAACTTGCGTACGCGCCTACGACCGTTAAACGAAAGGGTCTGAGCCATCGTCGCTCCTTTAAAATTGCATCCGGGCCTGCAACGGACGGGTACCGATGGCCAGTCGACCCCGTCGAATAATGGGTAAAATCAATCTCGTTCCACTTCCCGGATCGATCAGGCCGGATTGCCTGATGAGCTGGTTCGGAACCATTCTCTTGAAGAACCCATTACCCAAGAACCGTTTTCAGGCGGTTCTTGGGTAATCGGTTTCAAACAGAGCGATAATGGGAGAAGGATTTTCCTTCTCCCATCAGCAATCTTAAAGATTACTTAACGTCGACCTTAGCGCCGGCGTCTTCAAGCTTCTTCTTGAGGTCAGCAGCTTCAGCCTTGGAAACAGCTTCCTTGACAGGCTTCGGAGCGCCTTCAACGAGGTCCTTAGCTTCCTTCAGGCCGAGGCCGGTGATGCCACGAACTTCCTTGATGACGTTGATCTTGTTGGCGCCAGCGTCAACCAGGATAACGTCGAATTCGGTCTTTTCTTCTTCAGGAGCAGCAGCGGCAGCAGCGCCACCAGCAGCAGCAACTGCTACAGGAGCAGCAGCCGAAACGCCCCACTTCTCTTCGAGAAGCTTGGAAAGCTCAGCAGCTTCCAGAACGGTCAACGAGGAGAGGTCTTCTACGATCTTTGCGAGATCAGCCATTTTTCAGTTCCTTTAATTCGGTTCGAACCGGTTTGAATATTTACAGCGAAAAACCGCCTTAAGCGGCTTCGTCCTTCTTGGAGTAAGCCGAGAACACACGAGCAAGCTGGCTTGCCGGTGCTGCCACAACCGTTGCGACGCGGGTTGCCGGGGCATTGAGAAGGCCCAGCAGCTTCGCACGCAGCTCGTCCAGCGAAGGCAGAGTCGCAAGCGACTTGACTGCATCAGCTGTCAGCGTGGTTGCGCCCATGGCGCCGCCCAGTACAACGACCTTGTCGTTGGTCTTGGCGAAGTCCATGACGACTTTCGGAGCAATCATAGGGTCAGTGCTGTATGCAATCAGCGTCTGTCCCTTGAAGAGATCTGACATCCCTTCCGACTCCGTACCCTGAAGAGCGATCTTGGCCAGGCGGTTCTTCGCGACCTTGACGGTGCCGCCAGCAGCACGCATTTTCGAACGAAAATCGTTCATCTGCGCAACTGTGACACCAGCATAGTGGGCCACGACAACTGAACCGGAAGCCTTGAAGACTTCGTTCAGCTCCGTGACGAATTCGCGTTTTTCCGCTCTTTCCACTGTCTGTCTCCAGTAGATGACTACACATTGAATGTGCACCCATCGGGTTTGCCTTTGCCCCAAGGGTTTTCGTTGCCGAAATCCCAAGCGACGCTTGAGGATCCTGTCCCCCGCTCTGTCGCCGCAAACGGCTTCAGGCACAGGCACATCAGGTTCGAACCGGATTATTTAGCATCGTCTCGATGCGAAAATCCGGGCTCTTACCCGTCTCATGCAGGTTGAATGATTAAGGCCAATATCTCGGGAGATACCAACCACCTGCAATCTCGGACAGGAATTCCGGGTTACCCCGGAAATTTCCGGCTCTTGCGAACCGGAAATCAGTATTGCCGCGCCTCCTTGGAAGGCGCAGCGAAATCAACTTAAGCCGTAACCGACGAAGGGTCGATCTTGAAGCCTGGGCCCATGGTCGAGGAGATCGCTACGCGCTTGACGTAGTTGCCCTTTGCACCGGTAGGCTTAGCCTTGATGACGGCGTCAGCAAAAGCCTTGATGTTTTCTTCCAACGCCTTGGCATCGAACGAAGCCTTGCCAACGCCGGCGTGAACGATACCGGCCTTTTCGACGCGGAACTCGACAGCGCCACCCTTGGAAGCCTTGACGGCACCAGCGACATCCATCGTAACCGTACCGACCTTCGGGTTCGGCATCATGCCGCGTGGGCCGAGAACCTTGCCGAGACGACCGACGAGCGGCATCATGTCAGGGGTCGCGATAACGCGGTCGAAATCGATCTTGCCGCCCTGAACCGTTTCCAGCAGGTCTTCGGCGCCAACGATGTCTGCACCAGCAGCCTTGGCTTCATCAGCCTTGGCGCCACGAGCAAAAACAGCAACGCGAACGTCACGGCCTGTGCCGTTCGGCAGATTGACAACGCCACGAACCATCTGGTCGGCGTGACGCGGGTCAACGCCGAGATTCATTGCAACTTCAATGGTTTCGTCGAACTTGGCGACAGCCCGTTCCTTAACCATCGAGATGGCGTCGGTCAGGACGTAGAGCTTGTTCGGGTCAACACCTTCACGGGTCTTCTGTACGCGCTTTGCAAGCTTAGCCATGATCAACCTACCACTTCCAGGCCCATGGCGCGGGCAGAGCCCTCAACCATTGCCATTGCGCCTTCGATGTTGGCTGCATTCAGATCCTTCATCTTGGCTTCTGCGATCGTCTTGACCTGAGCCTTGGTGATGGAGCCGACCTTGGCGCCCTTACCAGGCGTCTTGGAACCGGAGGTGATCTTAGCTTCCTTCTTCAGCCAGTACGTCATTGGTGGCTGCTTCATGACGAAGGTGAAGGACTTGTCCTGGTAATAGGTGATGACGACCGGGATCGGCATACCCTTTTCCATTTCCTGCGTGGCGGCATTGAACGCCTTGCAGAATTCCATGATGTTAATGCCACGCTGACCAAGTGCCGGGCCGATTGGCGGGGACGGGTTAGCCGATCCTGCCTTAACCTGCAACTTGAGCTGGCCTGCAACTTTCTTAGCCATTACTCTCTGCCTTTCAAATCGAACCGGTTTCCCGGTCCATATGCCGGAATAACCGGCGGCTGCGGTTGCGTGGTTCGACCCCTGCCCCGGCTTCAGAGCCAGATGATCTTCCACGCGCTTTGCGGCCCTGGCCGCATCACATCAGGCTGTAGAAGCAAATGCTTGCTCTATAATCCTGATGTATTTGACAAAGGGCGAAACCACCCTCCGAAACTTGATCAGACCTTCTCGACCTGATTGTACTCGAGCTCTACCGGAGTAGCGCGACCGAAGATCGACACTTCGACCTTGAGGCGCGAGCGCTCCTCGTCAACGTCCTGAACGACACCGTTGAACGATGCGAACGGACCGTCGGAGACGCGAACCTGCTCGCCGATTTCGAACGAAACCGAAGACTTCGGACGCTCGACACCTTCCTGGACCTGACCGAGAATACGGTCAGCCTCGGAATCCGGAATCGGAACCGGCTTATTGTCGGAACCGAGAAAGCCGGTGACCTTCGGCGTATTCTTGATGAGGTGATAAGCCTCATCCGTCAAGTTAGCGCGCACCAGCACGTAACCTGGAAAGAACTTGCGCTCGCTATCAACCTTGCGGCCACGACGCACCTCAACGACCTTTTCAGTCGGAACGAGGATTTTTTCGAACAGATGGTCCAGACCCTTCTGGCGAACCTTTTCTTCGATCGATTCAGCGACCTTCTTCTCGAAATTCGAGTAGGCCTGAACAATGTACCAACGCGCTGCCATTATAGCTCTCCGTTCGATGCGTTAGCGGCCGACATTCAGCACGAGGCTGAGCAACCAGCCGATGAGCTGATCTGCCGCAAAGAAGAACAGAGCCGCAAAGATGACCATAACCAGCACCATAGCCGTGGAAATCATGGTCTCGCGGCGCGATGGCCAAGTGATCTTCGACGCTTCGGCGCGCACCTGCTGCAGAAACGTAAACGGGTTGGTTTTGGATGCCATTGACTGCCCACGCAATTACGGCGCGTAAAGCCGATACTAATCAGCCCCACGCACCGCGTGTCTGTTTTGACCCTACATAAACGCCGATTCCCTTTTTAACAAGAGAAAATCGACATTCGGTGAATTCGCCGGATACCCGGCACCCAATCGCCATGCAGCGAGATTGCGCGCTTGCGACTGAGAAAATGGCAGGGGCAGTAAGGCTCGAACTTACGACCTGCGGTTTTGGAGACCGCCGCTCTACCAACTGAGCTATACCCCTTCAGACCAAACCAGACTCAGCAATTCGCCTCGTCCGCCCGGTGTGTGCCTCCTTTAAGACGGCGCGCCGCGATTGGCAAGCGTCTTTTTACATTTTTCCAAAGTCAGACGATGCACGCAGACCACTGACAATAAGAACCCGCGACATTCACAACTACGTTTCTTGAAATACAATTTTCTAAAGTATTAAGAAAGTATTTACCTAATATATCAGAATTTTTCCTAGAAAAAATTCAATTATTCGAGTGAACCAATATCGATGCCGCATCGTTATGGCACCGTCTTGCTGGGCCTTTTAGTGGGCAACTGGACATTGTCGCTCGAATGAATTGCAGCGGCGCTTCAAGACCATTTTTATGCTGCAGGAAGAGATGATGACTTCCCGCGCGCTCATCGGCGGTGCGGGTGCTCGGTCATGCTGGGTGGGTCGCATTAGGGTTCCTCTATCATCTGCGGCTAAGACACATGATGAAGCAACTGCAACATATGAAGACCTCCTTCAAGATTACAATCACCTTCGCGATTCTCATCGTTGTCGCGGCAACGGTCAGTATCCTGAATTATCGCAGCATTCATTTCATCGACAAGACGAATGGCTGGATACAGCACACGAATGAGGTCTATCGGGCGACGAACAAAATTCTCGTGGCCATCGTCAATCAGGAAACTGGCTTGCGTGGTTACCTCATTGCGGGAAACGATGCATTCCTCGATCCCTATCGCGGCGGCATCAGTGATTATGAAGCGGGCCTCGCCAATGTGAAGGCGTTGACTTCAGACAATCCCGCCCAGCAGCAACGACTTGCCAACCTTGACGAACAGGCAAAGGCTTGGCGCGCCAACATCGCGGAAAAAGAGATTGCGCTGATGCGCAATACATCCACCGCCGAGCAGGCCAGAGCGTTGGAAGCTCAGGGCGCGGGCAAAGCCTATATGGACAAGATCCGCAGCACCATTGCGGAAATTCAGGAAACCGAGCGCAGCCTGATGGACGCGCGAAGTGCTGACGGCGATGCTGCGGTTGGCAACTCAGACTGGGTCAACATCGGCGGCCTGATCGGCCTTACAGGCTTCGCGCTTTTCGGCGGCTTTGCTCTTTATCGCGGCATCGCCGAACCCGTCGGCAGTTCGACAGCCGTCATGCGCAAGCTGGCCGATGGTGATCTGGACGTCGACGTCCCTTTCACAGAGTTGAAGAACGAGCTGGGTGAAATGGCCCGTGCAGTCGAAGTCTTCAAACAGAATGCTATCAAGGTTCGTGAGCTGAATGCGCAGGAGGCAGCACTACAGGCAAAGAGTGCCGACCTCCAATCGAACATCGGCGAAGTGGTCTCCGCCGCCGTGGCTGGCGACTTCACCAAGCGCATTACCAAGAACTACGGCAATGTCGACCTCGACAGGTTTGCAGCCCAGGTCAATGAACTGGTCGCTTCCGTCGATCATGGCGTAGCAGAAACCCGGCGCGTTATCTCTGCTCTTTCGGACGGCGATCTGACGGCAGGCATGCATGGCGAATTCCAGGGTGCATTTGCCGAACTGCGTGACAACGTCAATCACACCATGGCAAACCTGCGCCATCTTCTCGGCCAGGTTCGCATCGCGATCGAAACAATCAATAGTGGCGCGGGCGAAATGCGCACAGCGTCTGGCGAGTTGTCCAAGCGGACCGAGCAGCAAGCTGCGTCTCTTGAGGAGACCTCCGCGGCACTGGAGGAGATCACCGCTGCGGTGAAAAACTCCACCGAGCGGGCAACGGAAGCAAGCCATATGGTAGACGAGGCACGCCGCTCGACCGAACAGTCCAGCGCAGTGGTGCAGAATGCCGTTTCCGCCATGGGCCGCATAGAGCAGGCCTCGGGCGAGATCGGCCAGATCATCAACGTGATCGACGAGATCGCATTCCAGACCAACCTTCTCGCCCTCAATGCAGGCGTGGAAGCAGCGCGCGCTGGCGAAGCAGGAAAGGGATTTGCCGTCGTCGCACAGGAAGTCCGCGAGCTTGCGCAACGCTCCGCTCACGCTGCCAAAGAAATCAAGACACTGATCTCCCGCTCCGGCGACGAGGTGCAGACCGGCGTAAAACTGGTAACGGCGACCGGCGACGCGCTCGGCCAGATCCAGAGCCATGTGATCAAGATCAACGAGCACGTCCACTCGATTGCGACCGCAGCGCGGGAACAGTCTACTGGATTGTCGGAGGTCAACACCGCGGTCAATCACATGGACCAGATGACACAGCAGAATGCCGCCATGGTGGAGGAATCGACAGCCTCCTCCAACCGCCTGGCCGACGAGGCGTCCAATCTCGCCCGCCTCATCACCCGCTTCAAGCTGGACGATGCGGCCCCTGCCCTTCGCGCGGCACCACTCGATGCACCGCCAATCCTCTCCCCTGCCCGCGCATTGGGCGGCAGGTTGAGCAGAGCGTTCAGCGGAAGAACAGCGGCAGTTGCTTCTCCCGGTCAGTGGGAGGAGTTCTAAAGGCGACGATGCCCACCACCCCAGTCCCAACGAGGCGGAGTGGCGACCATCAGACGATAGGTCTTTGAACGTCCATCCGGTGCGTCCCCTCACCGGATGTTTTTGTTTCTACGCGAAGTCCGAGCGCAGACCCAACTCTGCCGGCTAGCAGCCAGATCTGTTGGAGACACATCCCAGGCACCCGAAAACGCAAAAGCCCCGCTGTCTCCAGCGGGGCTTTCTCAAATCCCTTGCGGGAAAAGATTACTCGATGATCGAAGCAACGATGCCGGCGCCGACGGTACGGCCGCCTTCGCGGATCGCGAAGCGCAGCTTTTCTTCCATCGCGATCGGAACGATCAGCTCGACTTCAACAGTGACGTTATCGCCAGGCATAACCATTTCCGTGCCTTCTGGAAGCGAAACGATACCGGTAACGTCAGTCGTACGGAAGTAGAACTGCGGACGGTAGTTCGTGAAGAACGGCGTATGACGGCCACCTTCTTCCTTCGTCAGGATGTAGGCTTCTGCCATGAACTTCTTGTGCGGCTTGACAGAACCTGGCTTGCAGAGAATCTGACCACGCTCAACGCCATCGCGCTGTACGCCACGAACCAGAGCACCGATGTTGTCGCCAGCCTGGCCCTGATCGAGCAGCTTGCGGAACATTTCAACGCCGGTAACAGTCGTCTTCGACGTCGCGCGGATGCCGACGATTTCGACTTCTTCACCAACCTTGACGATACCGCGCTCAACGCGACCCGTCACAACCGTACCACGACCAGAGATCGAGAACACGTCTTCGATCGGCATCAGGAACGGCTGGTCGATCGGACGCTCAGGCGTCGGGATGTAGGCGTCAACCTGAGCCATCAGCTCGCGGATTGCGTCTTCACCGATCTTCTTGTCGGAATCTTCGAGAGCGGCCAGCGCCGAACCCTTGACGATCGGAATGTCGTCGCCTGGGAAGTCGTAGGACGACAGAAGTTCGCGAACTTCAAGCTCGACGAGCTCGAGAAGTTCCGCGTCGTCAACCTGGTCGACCTTGTTGAGGAATACGACAATCGCCGGAACGCCAACCTGGCGAGCAAGCAGGATGTGCTCGCGCGTCTGCGGCATCGGGCCGTCAGCAGCAGAGCAAACCAGGATAGCGCCGTCCATCTGGGCAGCACCGGTGATCATGTTCTTCACGTAGTCGGCGTGGCCGGGGCAGTCAACGTGAGCGTAGTGACGGTTCGGCGTCTCATACTCAACGTGTGCCGTCGAAATCGTGATACCACGAGCCTTTTCTTCAGGAGCGGCGTCGATCTGGTCATACGCCTTGAACTCGCCGAAGAACTTCGTGATCGCTGCCGTCAGAGACGTCTTGCCGTGGTCAACGTGACCGATCGTGCCGATGTTGACGTGCGGCTTCGTCCGCTCAAACTTGCTCTTTGCCATGTGAATTGCTTCCTGTGAACGTGAAGTAGTTTCCCCGGCGAACCGGTTTGGTGTGGCCGTTTAAGGCTTTGTAACCGAATGCGCAAGACTTAATTGTCAAGGCACCGAATCCACAGCCGAAAGCGGCAGGATTGGCGCCATATGGGGATCTTCATCCGCGTTATCAACCACTTTAATGGCGAGCGGAGCGCCGCAGCGGCACTTACTCTTTACGCTCCTACGATTCATGTCATATTGCAAAACGAAGTCGCCAGGGGGAAACGGCGATTTGAAAAGGACTCTCGCAATCTCAACACCTCTTTCGGCGTCGCGTCTTGCGCGGCCCTCGAGCATACGCTTCGGGATATAGAATGGAAATCTTCACAGCAGCAGGCTTCACAGCCTTTCTACAGGTCATTGCCATAGACTTGGTTCTCGCGGGCGACAACGCCATCGTCATCGGCCTTGCCGCAGCAGGCCTCCCCGCTCATCTGCGCCGCAAGGCCATCCTTGTCGGCATTATTGCCGCCACCGTATTACGCATCGCCTTCGCGGCATTGACCGTGCAGCTCCTCGCCATCGTCGGACTTCAGCTTTTCGGCGGCCTCCTGCTCGTTTGGGTGTGCTGGAAGATGTGGAGCGAACTGCGCGAACAAAATTCCTCGGGCGCAGACACGGTTACCGATGAGGAGGCCGATCTGACCAAGGGTCACAAGACCTTCTTCCAGGCGGCCACCCAGATCGTCATTGCTGACGTATCCATGTCGCTAGACAATGTTCTGGCCGTTGCCGGTGCTGCGCAGGACCACGTGACGGTTCTCATTATCGGGCTCGTCGTGTCGATCGCACTCATGGGCCTTGCCGCCAACCTCGTCGCTAAGCTGCTCCACCGTTATCGCTGGATTTCCTATGTCGGCCTCGCTGTCATCGTCTATGTAGCAGCGAACATGCTGTACCATGGCGGATTGGAAGTCTGGCCTTACCTACAGCCTTACTTCAGCTGACGCGAGAAGCGATCGCTCTCATATTGGAGAGCCCGAATACCGTATTTCGGGCTTTTCATTCCGGCTTCGGATGCATCGCCTGCGTGCGCGTTTATTACTATTGATTCTTCTTACGAGCGACTATCGCTTGGCAAGAGGCAAGCCAATGAATTTGCCTATCCGATCTGATAATTTCCGTCAGCTTCGCGCAAGCATAAAAGATCATTACTTTAGATGTAAAAAATAATCAGAAGGATGCCTGAATCAATGGCTTATGACTGGTCCGGCGGCCGCACACGGCGCTTTCGACAGTTAAAGATCGGCGCAGCACTCACCTTCATCCTGCTGGCCTTACTGGTCGTGCAGTTACTTTATACCGCAACGAGCTGACCATCCTGAGTTCTGACGACCTGTAGCGACAGCACAGACGTAAAGCAGACGCATTTGGCCTCAACCATTTACGTCACTGCCGATGGCCCGACCAGACCCGCAAAACAGCGCTGCGAATCCAAATTGGCAATACCGCGCCTGGGTTTGGACAATACGAAGTGCAGGCGATAAGGCCGCAGCCATACTCACTCTGATTCTGCTGACGGAATGGAATCACGTTGCCGAAGGTGGGCGTAGCAAAGAGCGACATCGACCGGTGATCGCTCAACAACATCAAATTAAAAAAGCGGGAAAATTGGAGCGGGTAGCGGGAATCGAACCCGCGTATTCAGCTTGGAAGGCTGCTGCTCTACCATTGAGCTATACCCGCGGCGGTGATTTCGATCCGTGCAGAATGGTGGAGGGAGTTGGATTTGAACCAACGTAGGCTGAGCCAACGGATTTACAGTCCGTCCCCTTTAACCACTCGGGCATCCCTCCAGTATTCTGCGAGGATCAAGCGACCAAGCTTAGTCCAGATGTCCGTTCGGCGCTGCGCCGTTCGTCGTCTGTGGCCGCGTATATGACGGCCCTTCATCGTTCTGTCAACACGATCAGTGACGAAATTTCAGGAAAAAATTCCAACAGTGTCAAAGCCCTGTGGATGGCGTTTGTCGATGCCCTGCGCAACAGTGGGGGGACTGGTGCGGATGATGCGGCAACGATATAAGGCGACATGAGCAAAGACGATCCCAAAGACAAAACCACCCGCGACACGCACTATGCCAACCTTCGACGCGCTGTGCGCGACGGTAAGCGCGAACGCGGAGAAATCCCCACGCCGCCACAACAGAAGCGCCGCAACAGAGGCGCTGACGAATGGAAACCGCCGCAGCTTGGCGCGGATCAGGTCTACCTCTACGGCCTGCATACGGTGCGCGCGGCACTCGCCAACAAAGAACGGCAACTCATCAAGCTGTCCGTCACCCAAAACGCTTTCGCGCGCCTTGAAATCGGTGAAGCAAGCGCCCAGCCCTTCCCCGTCGAGATGGTCGCGCCGCAGGAGATCGACAAGGTTCTCGGGCCCGACGCTATTCATCAGGGCGTGATGCTGGAAACCCGGCCGCTGCCGGTGCGCAAGCTTTCGGCCTTGAAGGAAAGCCCGCTGATCCTGGTTCTCGATCAGGTGACCGATCCGCACAATGTCGGCGCCATCATGCGCTCGGCGGTCGCCTTCAACGCCGGCGCGCTGATCACCACCATGCGCCACAGCCCGACCGAATCCGGCGTCTTGGCTAAATCAGCCTCCGGCGCGCTGGAAATGATCCCCTACATCCAGATCACCAATCTTGCCGATGCTCTCTCCGAACTCCACAAGCTCGGCTTCACTTCCATCGGCCTCGATTCAGAAGGCCCCGCCCCCATCGAGCAAACCTTCAGCGGCAACAAGATCGCGCTCGTCCTTGGTGCCGAAGGCAAGGGCCTGCGCCAGAAGACACGCGAAACGGTGACGCATTTGGCGCGCCTCGACATGCCGGGCGAAATCAAGTCGCTCAATGTCTCGAATGCAGCCGCCATCGCACTTTATGCAACGCAGCAGTTTCTGGCGAAGGCGTAAGGCACGCAAAGAACAGACGCCTCCGCAATAGTAAGACTTAGAACAGCCCTGGAGAGACAACCCCATGAACCGAGCCCCCAAGCCCACCGGCGAACTGACGCTTCGCACGCTGGCCATGCCGGCCGATGCCAACCCGGCGGGCGATATTTTCGGGGGCTGGGTCATGTCTCAGATGGACTTGGCGAGCGGCATTCGTGCCGCCGAACGGGCGCGCTGTCGCGTGGTGACGGCAGCGGTGAAGGAAATGGCTTTCGAGCTTCCAGTCAAGATCGGCGATACGCTCTCCATCTACACCGACATCACACGCACGGGCCGCACATCTATCACCCTTTGCGTCGAAGCGTGGGCGCAGCGGTCGCGCTACGACAAGCTGGAGAAAGTCACGGCGGGCACCTTTATCATGGTTGCCATGGATGAGAACGGCAAGCCGGCACCGCTTCCCCCGCAAATCCCCGTCGAGACGATCGACGTCTGAGCGGCCGCTGTCACGACATGCGTTCAGACTCAACACTGAAGCGTGAGAAGCGGATCAAGAAGATCGCGGCACGCTCTTGTCATATCTTGAGATAGGCCGACGATCTGTCAAAGGACAGTCCCGGAAAAATGCCATTGGTCAGAGCTTCGCTACCGACATCGAATTGGCGGTAGAGCATGGCGGCGGCCAGCTCGCGCACGTCGCCGGTCGGCATCAGATCCCGGTCGTCCAGCATCTTGCCCTCGCCCAGCTCCGGCCATTTGCCCAGCACCCTACCACCCTGGATGCCTCCACCTGCGAGAATGGCAACGCCGCCCGTGCCATGATCTGTGCCGCCAGTACCATTTTCCCGAACGGTGCGGCCGAACTCGGTCATCGCCAGAACCATGGTCTTCTTCCAAACATCGGGTCCCAACGCATCTTTCAGCGTGGTCAGTGCGATGGTCAGGTCCTTTACCGTGCGGGCGAACTGCGCCTTCTGGCCCGCATGCGTATCCCAACCATCGACGGAGAAGCTGGCGATGCGGTAATCCTCGCGCAGCATGCCGCCCGCAAGTTTCGCAATGTCGCGAATGCCCTGCCCGCGCTTTTCGTCCTGGAAAAGCTGCTCGGCCGCCATGTCGGTGCGCAAGGCTTCGGCAAGCACTCGGCTAAACTCGGCATCATTGGCATAAAGTCGCTTGAAGAAACCGACTTCATCCGCTGCCATCGTCATATTTGAACTCGAAGCCCAGACATCCGCCTCATTCGGCCCTGATAGAATAAGCTCCATCGATGTGTTGATATCGATGGCCTTGCGATCCTCCGACCGCGGAATGGCGGAAAGCGCCCGGTTCAGCCAGCCAGTGCGCTCCCCGTGCACAGCCTGCGAACCACTCTCCAGCATGTCCTGACCATCGAAATGACTCCGCTGGTCGCGGTAGGGCGTAGAGACAGCATGGACGAAGGCCAACTCCTTCGCCTGCCACATGGGCATCAGGGCATCAGCCGCAGGGTTCAGGCCAAAATGTCCATCAAGATCGATCAGGCCGTCGTCTGGCTTCAGCGCCAATGTCGGACGAAACTGAGCGAAGGCGGGATCGCCATAGGGCTGCACCAGATCGAGCCCGTCCATAGCACCGCGTAGAACAATCGTGACGAAACGGTTCTCGCCCGGCATCGCGGCAAAGCTGACCGGGGAAAAAACCGGCACCGCCGCCGCACAACAAGCAGTCATCAGGAAGCTGCGGCGGCTCAAAATCATATCCTGAGAGAAGGCCATGTCCTATCTCCTGTTGAATTCGGGGGAAGACAACGCGAGCGTCAGACCGCTGACACGGTTCGGCGCCTGTCCCACCACACGGATCGTGTCGTCGCGCGCCTGTTCGGCCAGCGACACTTCGAGAAGCTTTTTAGGTTCCATGTCCTTGCCGAGCGTGCCGGCTGCTTTACGCGCCCAGAGAATGCGCTCGCTCATCTGGCTTGGCGAAAGCCAGGATGCGACGCCCTCCTCGAATCCGGCTGGGCTTGGCGGCTGCCAAACCGGCTGGCCCATGCGGCGAAGTGCTGCGACCGTCAGCGTCCGGGCAAGGCTTGCTTTCGGCTTTGGTAGTTGCGCTGGATCGGATGGCATCACGGCCTTCATACTCGCAGCAGGCTTGTCCATCGCCATCTGTCCGGCATCGCCAGGCATCGCCGGCGCCATCTCCTCACCGCTGCTCTTCAGCGCCTGCTGTGCCGCGGCTGCGGTCGGCGTATCAAACGGCGTGTAGCTGTCGTCACCATCCGGAGACATGCGCTCTCGCCAGTTTTTACGGGTAATTCCGAAAGCCCGAAGTCCGGAGACGACGTAGTCGAATGGCAGTTTCATCTTGGCGCCGGGCTCCTGCCACGCGCGCGTGTGATTGAGCATTGCGGCATAGACCTTGGCCAGATGCCCGTCGCTCGCCTTCCACTCTTGTACCATCGCAGTGACGACATCCGGGGGCGGATCGTCGGAAATGAAGTGGGTCACGAGTTTGCGGCAGATATGCTGCGCCGTTTCGGATCTGCTCGCCAGATCGTCCAGCATGACGAGACAGTCATCGGCCGAGCGCGGGTTCCCACCGTATTTGACGCCCAGGACCTTGATCTCACCGGGTTCCGCCATGCGCGGGCGAAACAGCATCTCGTAATGATCGTCCACCGTCATGCCGGTCAGCACCAGCGCCGCGGATCGCACATCGGCCTGCGTATAGCCGCTGCCCGCGCCCATCGTGTGCAACTCGATCAGTTCCCGACCAAGATTCTCATTCAGGCCCTTCTTGCGGTTCTGCGCCGCAGCAGACTGTGGTCCGGTCGATTGCGCCTGATCGAGATAGATCAGCATGGCGGGATGGAGAACCGCCGCCTGCAACAGGTCGCGGAACGATCCTGCAAGGTGCGGACGAATGGCCTCGACCTCATAGAGCGGCGTGATCACGCGCATTGGAAAAGATTTATGCGCATTGACCGAGAAGTGGTCGAACCAGAAAGCCGCCAGCCGCTCATGAAATCCATAGGGCGAGAATGTCGCCTGAAGCACGCGTGCAAGGCTATCGCGCTGGAAACTTTGCTCTGCCTTGCGTTGCAATTGCTGGCGCGCCGCGCGATCGTTCTCGGCGTCTTTCTTGGCAATCTTCAGAGCCTCAAACCCCTTGGCGAGGTCATCTGCCCGCTGCCGCGCATCAAAGGCACCGCCTATGGGAAAGAAGCTTTCCTTTAGCGGCGCATCTACCAGTTGGACCAGTAGATCGTCCCTGTTCCGGCTGAGTATCTGGTCCGGTGCAAGACCGTAACCATAGCGGATCGCCGCTATCGTTGGAGAAAACGGAGCCATGTTTGCCACTCCTGCCAACTGTCAATGGCAAGAGAATCCCAGCCAAATCCGGCGGAAAAGCTGCAGAACTGCGGCATTTTGCCGACATGGACAATTTGTAACCCACCGCGGTGATGTTTACCGTGTCACCTTTGCCGCAGTGACATGATGGCGAAAATGTGCCACTGCATATGCCATGAAGCTTATTCGCAGGATCATGCAGGATCGCAGTTCGGCTGGCGCTGTCGCAGTGCTGGCCCTGCTGCTGTTTCTGCTGCAAGGTCTTGCCAATGGCGTGGCGCACGGCAGCATGGCGACCACCGCACTTGCGGCTGATGAGATCATCTGTGCGGCTCATCTACCGGATGGCAGCGTTCAAAAACAATCGCCTGCCGAGAAGCTCGCCAATAGCTGCTGTGGCACACTCTGTCGCCTCGCATCTGCATCCTTCACTGCTTTGTTGGCAAGTCCGAGCGAAATTGCCGGGCGTATCGTGCCGCATGTCCACGTCACGCTTTGGCGTTGGAGTGAAAGCAGGATCCCTGCGCCGCCCACGCACGAGCAGCAGCCCCGCGGCCCTCCCACTCCTTTTCACGCATGATCTGAGGCGCATCTCTGAAACAGAGAACGCGTCGATAACAATCAGCCTCGGCGCTGGTTACGGACATATGTCGCGTAGATCGCCTCGATTCCCGACGGCGATTCTACTGTCCGACCTGCGTTGAAATCTCCAGCGGGCATGTCACCGACTGCCTGCACCCTTTCGCGGAGTCAATAATGTCGATCAGCACCACTTCCGTGGGTGAACGCGTGAGCGCGCCGTCATCGCTCAATCTCTATCGCGCCGTCTGGCGCTGGCATTTTTACGCCGGTCTCTTCGTCCTTCCCTTCATGATAACGCTGGCCATCACCGGCGGGCTCTATCTCTTCAGGGATGAGTTGGACAATGCTTTCCATTCCAACCTGAAGCGGATCGAGGTAACAGATACCGCCGCTGTCCTACCGTCGACAATCGTCGCCAACGCCGTCGCAGCTTTCCCAGGCACTGCCGTCAAACTCACTCAACCCGCCGATCCCGGCGCATCAACGGAAGTCACCGTGAGCACACCGGAGGGTAAGCGCGCCGTCTATGTGAATGGCTACACCGGACAAGTCCTCGGCTCCCTGCCGGATCGCGGCACCGTCATGTGGACGATCCGTACGCTCCATAGCCTCAAATACTTCGGCACCTACGCCCGCTACCTCATCGAGATCGCCGCGGGCTGGTCGATCCTGCTGGTGGCGACCGGTATCTATCTTTGGTGGCCGCGCAACCAGACCGGCGGCGTGGTTTCCGTTCGCGGCACGCCCAAGAAGCGTGTCTTCTGGCGGGATATGCACGCCGTTACCGGCATCTTCGTCGGCGGCTTCATCGTCTTCCTCGCCATCACCGGCATGCCATGGTCGGGCGTGTGGGGTGGGAAGGTCAATGAATGGGCCAACGGCAACAATTTCGGTTACCCGGCAGGCGTGCGCGTCGATATCCCCATGTCTGGTGAACGGCTCGACGATGTCTCGAAAACCTCTTGGTCGCTGGAGCAGGCAAAGATACCGACGTCAGAGGGTCACGATCATGGGCAGCACGTGGAGACCGCACCCTCAATGCCTACGGATCATATGGCGATGAACCACGACCATGGCGATGAGATGCCGGCCCCCATCGGCATCGATAAGGCGATCGCTCGCTTCGATGAACTCGGCCTCTCAGCCGGTTATGCAGTGGCGCTGCCGACCAAACCGCAAGGCGTCTATAGCGGCTCCATTTACCCGGACGATCTTTCCAAACAGCGGGTCATCCATCTGGATCAATATACCGGCAAGCCGCTGATCGACATGAGCTACGCCGATTACGGCCCGCTTGGTCGCGGACTGGAATGGGGCATCAACGTGCATATGGGCCAGCAATTCGGGCTTGCCAACCAGATCGTGCTGGCACTGGCCTGCCTCGCCATCATCCTGCTTGCCGTATCGGGCGGCGTCATGTGGTGGAAGCGTCGTCCGAAAGGCTCGCTCGGCGTTCCGCCCATGCCTCAGAGCAAGCGTACGCTGTACGGACTAGCCGCAATCCTAGCCGTAGGTGGGATCATCTTTCCCCTGGTCGGTGCAAGCCTGATCGTCATGCTGATTCTCGATCTGGTGGTCCAGAAGGTCGGGCAAAAGCACAAGACCGCTTCATGAACTGAACGACTCCGGCTCGAATGACGACCGATCAGCGTCAACCGAGTCGATAGGCCTTGCAGACACGATCGTCCGTCGTACGATAGGTTCGGAACCCGATGGCTTCGTAATAAGCCTGCCCCATGTCATTATCGGCGCCAATGCTGGCGTCGATATCCTTTAGGCCAAAAGCCTCGGCTGCTTTGAGTGTCACCTTGAACAGCGCCTTGCCAACACCGCGTCGCGCAGCGAAGGGGCTGACATGCGTGCCGATAATGCCCCAACCTTCAGCTACACCGTAAGGATTGCCAGCAGCGGTGGCGAGCTTCAGCGACTGAAAGCCGAGAATGCGCCCATCCTCATCGACGGCAACCGTGCAGGCGATTCGGGCCGGATCCGAGATATAGTTCGTCGTGACAGTCTCAACATCCGTCGAGGTGTTTCGCAGCCCCGCCGCAAAGATTTCGTTCTGCACTGCAGCCATACCTTGCGCGTCTTCTTCTGTTGCGGGGCGCGTAATCACGACACTACCTCTTGTCTGCAAGGTTCAAGCCAGACCTCGATCCGCCGTCCAGCGGCGATGACGAGAACCAATATCGTTTTGTCTCCTGCTGCGTAACCCACACTCGAAGCATTTGACCGCGACCAGAAACGCTTTTCGAAGCGGGCTAAAAAACGACGATAAGAACGCGGCGGATAGCCTCTTGTTCCAATAAAACCGTTGCCTTTTTGTACTCGTTTTTTAGCGCTCGCCTCTTCCCTTTGCGCATCAAGCTCTCCATATTCCTCGCATGGCCAGATCACCCAAAAAACCTTCCGAAAGCTCCCCCTCTAATGGTTTTGAAGAGATGCCGCAGGCGTCCTTCGAAGGCGCTCCCCTCTCCGGCTCTGTTGCCGATTGGGTGAAGCAGCTGGAAGCGGAAGCCGAAGCGACCTCCGTCGAAACCCAGCGCGAAGTCGCCTCCAAGGCGGGCAAGCACCGCAAGAAGATCGAGATCGAAGCGCGCAAGGAAGCGGAAAAAGCAGCCGCAAAGGCCAGCAAGACGCCGACAGCCTCCAAGACGTCACGCGGCGTTTCCATTGGCGGCTCGTCCGATCCGAAGACCCGCGCCGCCGCTGGCCTCAATCCGGTCGCGGGCATGGACATATCGCTGGAAGATGCCGCATCCCTGGCGCCCGGTGCGGTAACAGCCACGGTGGACGCACTCTCAAAGCTCATAGAAAGCGGCAACCCGCTCTTCAAGGATGGCAAGCTGTGGACGCCCCACCGGCCTGCGCGGCCGCCGAAGTCCGAGGGCGGCATCGCCATTGAAATGGTGACGGACTACAAGCCCTCCGGCGACCAGCCGACGGCGATTGCCGATCTGGTGGAAGGCATCAATTCCGGTGATCGCTCCCAGGTGCTTCTCGGCGTCACCGGCTCGGGCAAGACCTTTACCATGGCGAAAGTTATCGAGGCCACCAATCGCCCGGCGGTCATTCTGGCTCCTAACAAGACGCTTGCTGCGCAGCTCTATTCCGAGTTCAAGAACTTCTTCCCCAACAACGCGGTCGAGTATTTCGTCTCCTATTACGACTACTACCAGCCGGAAGCCTATGTGCCGCGCTCGGATACCTTCATCGAGAAGGAATCATCGATCAACGAGCAGATCGACCGGATGCGCCACGCCGCTACCCGCGCCATTCTGGAGCGTGACGACTGCATCATCATCGCCTCCGTCTCCTGCATTTACGGTATCGGCTCGGTGGAAACCTACACCGCCATGACCTTCCAGATGCAGGTGGGCGACAAATTGGATCAACGCCAGCTGCTGGCTGACCTCGTGGCGCAGCAATATAAGCGGCGCGACATGGATTTTCAGCGCGGCTCCTTCCGCGTGCGCGGCGATACGATCGAGCTTTTCCCGGCCCACTTGGAAGATGCCGCCTGGCGCATTTCCATGTGGGGAGACGAGATTGAGAGCATCACCGAATTCGACCCGCTGACTGGTCAGAAGACCGGCGATCTGCAATCGGTCAAGATCTACGCCAACTCGCACTATGTGACGCCGCGTCCGACGCTGAACGGCGCGATCAAGGCGATCAAGGAAGAGCTGAAACATCGTCTGGCGGAACTGGAAAAGGCTGGCCGCCTGCTGGAAGCCCAGCGCCTGGAGCAGCGCACCCGCTATGACATAGAAATGATGGAAGCCACTGGCTCCTGCAACGGCATTGAAAACTACTCTCGATACCTGACGGGGCGCACGCCCGGCGAGCCGCCGCCGACGCTGTTCGAATATATTCCGGACAACGCGCTGATCTTCATTGACGAATCCCACGTCACCATTCCGCAGATCGGCGGCATGTATCGCGGCGACTTTCGCCGTAAGGCAACGCTGGCCGAATATGGCTTCCGCCTGCCCTCGTGCATGGACAACCGCCCGCTGCGCTTCGAGGAGTGGGACGCCATGCGTCCGCAAACCGTGGCCGTGTCGGCGACACCCGGCGGCTGGGAAATGGAACAGGCGGGCGGCGTCTTCGCCGAACAGGTCATTCGCCCGACGGGCCTTATCGATCCGCCAGTGGAAGTGCGCTCCGCACGATCCCAGGTGGACGACGTCCTGGGGGAAATCCGCGAGACTGCGGCCAAGGGCTATCGCACGCTCTGCACCGTGCTGACCAAGCGCATGGCCGAAGACCTGACAGAATATCTGCATGAACAAGGCGTTCGCGTGCGCTACATGCACTCGGATATCGACACGCTGGAGCGCATCGAAATCATTCGCGATCTGCGCCTCGGCGCTTTCGACGTGCTGGTGGGCATCAACCTGCTGCGCGAAGGTCTCGACATTCCCGAATGCGGCTTCGTGGCCATTCTGGATGCGGACAAGGAAGGCTTCCTGCGCTCCGAAACCTCGCTCATCCAGACCATCGGTCGCGCTGCGCGTAACGTCGATGGCAAGGTCATCCTCTATGCGGACAAGGTGACGGGCTCCATGAAGCGGGCGATGGAGGAAACCACCCGCCGTCGCGAAAAGCAGATGGCCTATAATGAAGAGCACGGCATCACGCCGGAATCGGTCAAGGCCAAGATCTCCGACATTCTTGATTCAGTTTATGAACGCGACCACGTAAGGGCCGATATTTCCGGCGTTTCCGGCAAGGGCTTTGCGGATGGCGGCCACCTTGTCGGCAACAATCTTCAGGCGCATCTCAACGCCATGGAAAAACAGATGCGCGACGCCGCAGCCGATCTCGACTTCGAAAAGGCTGCTCGCCTGCGCGACGAAATCAAGCGCCTCAAAGCCGTCGAGCTTGCGGCAATGGATGACCCGATCGCCAAGCAAGAGGCGTCGAATGCCGAAGGCGTGCGGGGGAAAGACACCTCGGGCAAAGCCAGAAAGACAGCACCGGAGGGGGACGCCCCGTCCTCAGAAGCCAACGGCAAATCCCTCTTCGCAAAACCCTCGCTGGACGACATGGGCCCTGGCACCGACACGGCGAAGCCCCTCTTCCGCAAGAACACGCTGGACGAAATGACCGTTGGCCGCACGGAAAAACCCGTCCGCGGCGCAGCGCCGGAAAAGCCTGCGACCCAAACCGGCAAGCGAGTCTCCCCCCTTCTGGAAGGGCTGCCCGAACCCGCCAATGGCGGCAAGGACGATCCTCGCCCGTTGAAGCGTAGCAAGGTCGGCGTCGGCTCCTATGAGGATCCCGGCGAACAGAAGCGAAAGGGCCGCACGAAAGGCAAAACGGGCCGTCCGGGACGGTAGCCCGCGCGCAGATGAACGTCTCGCGGGAACATTCAGGCGCGCAACGACATTGCCGTTGCGCGCAATGAACCGGAAGGAGAAGCGCTATGCGGTTGCACACACTTGCTCTTTCGGCACTGGCATTCGCCTGCCTCACTTCGCCCGCCCTGTCCGGCACCCTCAGCGACGCCACGTTCCACAGCAATGCGCTAAACGCCGATTTGCCGGTGAATATCTACCGCCCGGATGGCGAGCCGCCAGAAAATGGCTGGCCGGTTCTTTATTTGCTGCACGGCCATGATGGCGACCAGAACAGCTGGCGCGATCTTGGCAATATCGAAAAGACGCTGGACGGAATGATCGCCGCCGGCACGATACGCCCACTGGTCGTCGTCATGCCGGGCGTAAAGAACAGCTGGTATGTCGATTCCGCCGCCGTTGATGGCCCCGGCGATTACGAAACCGCTCTCACCGGCGATCTGCGCGTCCATGTCGAAAGTAGGTTACCGGTGCGCAAGGACAGGCAAGGCCGCGCCATTGCCGGCCTCTCCATGGGCGGCTTCGGCGCGCTGCGCCTGGCCTACGCCCACGAAGACCTCTACGCTGCAGTCGCCAGCCTGTCGGGCGCCATATGGCAGAATGTTCCCGCCTCCGATCTCGACAAGACCCCGGCGGAGCTGAAACTCATTCAGGACAGCGCGTTCTTCCACCGCGTCGACCGCGCCACCGTCACCAGCGGCATCGTCCTGCCCTCCACCGGCGACCACTTCTCCGGCGCTTTCGGCACGCCCTTCGATGCAAGGCTCTTCAACGAAAAGAACATCTTCACCCTCGTCGCCCAGCACATCGCCGAGTCTCAGGACCTGCCTGCCACCTACCTGACCGTGGGAGACGACGACGGCTTCTACCTCTGGCGCGGCGCAGTCGCCCTGCACGAAACCCTACAGGCCGACAACCGCAAATCGGAATTGCGCATTACCGATGGCGATCACGTTTGGTCGCTGTGGAAGGTGTCGATTGTCGATGCGTTGAAGTTTGTGGATGGGGAGTGGAGATGAATCGTACTCTTTGCCCACAGCGATTTGCAGGACATAGGTGCATGGGGATCTCTGAATGTGGCGTCTAATCTTCCTGTGTTATGAAACCTAAGGCGACGTTTGCTCCAGACACATGTATTTCTCTGACCGCATAATGCAGCGCGACCTTCGCAAAAAAGGGAATATCAAAGTCGCCGTTTTTTCGTGGCTTATCGATGATCCTAAATTCAATTGTATTAGTTCCCTTACCCAAGTTGCTCACAGATAGAGCGTCTTTTTCACGGTTCGTCGCGTTGAGCTTAACAGAAATCGATTCAAGAAACTTTGGGTCACGTAACATGCGAGACGCGGTAGCCCCCTGACGAAACAAATGGTGCAGCGGACCTGATGTTCTCGACCCCTTTTTTACGTGGAGTAGACGGGGAGTTTCGCCGGGTATAAGGAGATCGCATAACTCGTTTCTTTGATTGGCGATACCGGGAACTGAGCCGGTTTCCTTATCCAGATAAATAAGACCTAGATCCAGCGCCACGCGCTGATTATATTCGCCTTCGGGCTCTAAACCTTTCTTAACTTTTCCCGCTTCTTCTTGTTGAATGATTTTCGCCGCCGGAAGTTCGCCGTCGTTCACGCCAGATCGCACAGATGTAAATGTTTCTTGGATAGCGGTTCGAAACTGATCTGCAACGTTGAACCATTTACCATCGTCGAGAGTGTACAGCATCCCGTCATGCTCTACCGACCTCTGTAAGCACCTATATACTTTCCACATTTTTTTTGGGACATCAGAAGCCGCATCTATCACATTGACAGTGTGATTATTCTTTATGTTTTTTAGTATAAGTTCTCTTTGATCATTTAAGTCATCAAATGCGGTTTTAAGTTGATCGATGTAGTCTTCAATATTGAGCTCCTCATAAGTTTTTTTAATTCTAAGCCCCTTGTAAGAGAAAACGCCAAACTGATCCCACTCAACAATATCTGGAGAACACAGCAAGAAATCTGGGCTGTCGCCAAGGATGTTATCTAACATGAGCCCATCAAGCGTCCTCACCAGCTTTGGCTTTTTAATGGGCTTCATTGACCGTATGAATTCAAGCCCTTTGGTCTTGTATGCCTCTGCCTCATATTGAAGTAAAACAGTGTCGAGGATAGGAGGTAAAAGCGATAGGTCGTCTGGGCCAGAAAATTTAAAGCCCGAAGAACCGGACAATGACTTCCCCAAATTCCCTTCTGATTTCCCGCCCAAACGCTTAATGAATGTCAATGCAGTGTCTATATCGAACATAGTCATCGCAGATAAGCGATCCGCCTGAAAGCGCGACTTCATCCCAGCCGAAGGATTGTTTGAATCAATAAACCTGAGACTTGATTCCTCGATCTCATTCACCGTGACCATGAGACCGAAATCTGCCTCAACCATTTGATCATTTATTCCGAAGGCTCCCGTCCCAAATGGCACGACGAAATGACGTCCCTTATATTTTATGTAAAGGATGACGCCGTTCAGAGTATTCTCAATGTCCTCGACTTCTGGAAAATAGTTTTCAACGAATTCCGTCCACTTTGGGCTTTTTTTAATTTTTCTTAATTTCAAAAGTTGAACATCTTCAAATTAGTCGATTTCCTTTCTACTCCAAAAAACTACATGGTCCGATATTTGCTGGGTTAGTTTCTTAGATAATACGTCCGAAGGAGCCTGCACCTCATTAGTGCACAGATAAAGAGTTAAGGGCTGCCCCATGCTTTCCTCCGAATTGTAAGGCGCGATTAAACAACCCTAGTTTGAAATCATGCCACAGGAAATAAAGCAAGTTCTAATAAAGGATCAGCCAAAAATAGTTTTGGCGTAAAAGAAGGTAATAAGCGACCGGGAACCAAATCCACCCCCACCCGTTCATCCCCCGAACAACATGTTCAGCATACAAAAGGGAAGAAACATTCATGAAAAACAAGGTTTTCGCACTGGCTGCCGTTGCAGCTCTGACCTCCTCTGTCGCATTCGCCCAGACGGCTGCACCTGCCGCTCCGGCAGCAACTGCACCAGCCGCTGCAGGCTCTGATGCGATGATGTCTGGTCCTGGCTTCACCATGGGCACCAAGCCGGCTGGCCCGCTGAAGTTCGTCAACGTGCAGAAGACCGACCTGACTGCTGATCAGCTCGAAGGCATGAACATCTACAATGCCCAGAACGAAGAGATCGGCGAGATCGAAGACGTCGTGATCGGCGACGGCAAGGCTGTCATCGGCATCGTTGCAAGCGTCGGCGGCTTCCTTGGAATCAATGAGAGCTACGTTGTACTCGACCCGACCTCCGTTGCCATCAACAATGACAATGGCACGTGGAAGGCACACGTCGACACCACCAAGGAAGCGCTTCAGAACGCTCCGAAGCTGGACTACGACAAGCTTGACGATTGATTGATCGCACGTGCCCTCGGGCGATCGATCAAAGGCCCCTGCGTTTCATGCGCAGGGGCCTTTTTCTTGTGCTTTTTCAGTTTCGACCGAGAGATCGACAACGGCATTTGTCCGTTGTAATCCGCCTCGCCCAATTGGGCAGTAGCGACACCGCCCGAGCGTGATAAGAAGCAGTGAGTTCTTCGTCGCCACCCAGACCTTGCGAGACCCAAAAGGCCGCTTGCCCGCCATACTCCAGTTCGCTTATCGTCCGGCGCATGATCAAGAGGACTTTTGCGTTGCTCACCTTCCGCTTCACCGCTGCCGTCGCCGGTCTTGTCACCGCTTTTCTGACACCCATTGCCGCCCAAGCCCAAAGTGGTAGCTGGAAGCCCTCCGAACAGATCAAAACCTATGCGATTTCCGGCAATTCCGGCATCGAGCTTTATCGTTCCATCGGCGAGCGCGGGCCAGAGGCCGGTGTCCAGGCTGTGGCGCACACCACGTTCAAGCTCACCTGGCGGCGGGATTATCGCCCGCAGGCAGATGGTGCCTGCGTCCTGGCGACGGCGCGACCCAATCTCACGATCATCTACACATGGCCGAAGGCGCCCGCTAAACTGTCGCCGGAGGTCGCTGCGAGCTGGCAACGCTTCATTGCTGGCGTGGAAAAGCACGAACGGGTGCATGGCGAGCATATTCTCGACATGGTGAGGAAGATCGAGGCCTATAGTGTGGGTCTAAGGGCGCAAGATGATCCAAAATGCCAGAAGGTTCGCGCCGTGTTGCAGCAGCGACTGAAGGAATTGTCAGACGAACAGCGCCAGCGCGGGCGCGATTTCGACAAGGTCGAACTCACCGATGGCGGCGCGGTTCACCAACTCATTCTGGCACTGGTGAACGGCCCTTGAGAATCGATGGCGTCTGAAAGCATGACGTGGCTGCGCCGACGATCATCGAGAGAAAGAGTGTGTGGAAGCATCGGGCATAGATCGGCAAAAGCGTAAAAGGCCTTGAGCAGCCCCCCGTTGGATAAGCGCCCTACTCCGCCGCTTCGCCCTTCAGCGCCGGTTCCACCATCATCACCCGCTCAAGTTCGTAGGAATAGCCTTCCAGCATCGTATAGGCCTGCTCTATGACCTCGATCTGGTGTTCGGCATTGCGGATCGCATCGGCAATCGACTGGCTGCGGGCGCGCAGCATCGAACCCAGAACATCCGTTTCCGGCTTTTTGCCCAGCCGGTCCATGTGTTTGCGCACGCGGGTGCGGTGGCGCTCCAGCTCCAGAATATGGAAGCGGCTTTTAAGAATATCGTCGGTCAGCTTGCGCCGCATTGCCGCGACGGGATCGAAACTGCCCGGCTCTCGCTCATCCAGAATGAACTCGTTTACCAGGGTTTCCAGCATCAGCAGACCCTTCAAATCCTTAGGATCGGCCAGTTGCGGATCGTATCCGGTATCGTCGAACACCTTGCGGCGCACCGGGTCTTTCAACAGATCATAGGCCAGTTGCAGCTTGGCAAACTGGTCGGCATCGCCGCCGCTGTCCGGATGGGCGTTCTTCGCCGCCTTGCGATAGGCAGCCTTGATAGCCGCCTCATCCGCCTCGCGCTCCACACCCAGCAAAACATAAGGATCGATCACCGAAACACCTGTACTCGCATTACCGAAATCCGCCTTTGTGGGTGATGCCACGCACAAAGGCTGGCGGGATCATACGCAATTTCGCCAGCCACGGCACCCCTCGCCCGCAGTTTTGAACGTAAAAGGCCAAACCGCTCGACCCAACGAAGCGCCCAAAGCGCCTTCGCCCGCAAATTTGTTCAGCGCGTGACCATGATAGGCGAAGGAGGGACAAAATTGTGGAAAGCTGCTACGAAATCATACCTGAAAGCTATTCTGCACGGTCAGCGAGGACCTTATCCATTCCACATTCATCGTCGGCTCTGGCCGCCTTGAAGGTAATCGAACCCAGGCTATAAGTTGCTATAGGGATTGAAAGTGCTGTGACTTGTAGCCGAATGGCTTACTGTGCGTGACGCAATTGCCCGATATGAGAGGACCCAAAAATGGCCGAAGATGCAGGCGTGATAG
The DNA here is from genome assembly GCF_053521965.1 of Rhizobium sp. 22-785-1. Lineage (NCBI taxonomy): Bacteria > Pseudomonadati > Pseudomonadota > Alphaproteobacteria > Hyphomicrobiales > Rhizobiaceae > Rhizobium > Rhizobium sp. 22-785-1. Next base: position 473,710 of record NZ_JBNWDI010000001.1, read on the forward strand.
CTGTCGATCATACAGGGTTTTCGGTCGCTTCGTTGGAGGAGGCGATCCAGTTCTGGACTGAGGCGATGGGTTTCGACCTTGCTCGCCGGGGCGAGATGGGTGGAGAGTTCCTACGGGAAGCCACGGGGGTTGCCGATCCGCGCTGCCGAATGGCGCTGGTGACGGCTCCAAATGGCTACCCTATCGAGCTTCTCGAGTACTCGACAGGCCCCACGCTCGGCCAGACACCTCGTAGCGCGGGCGCGATCGGCGCCGCGCACATCGCCTTCACGGTTACGGATATCCACAGGGCCATCTTACGGGTCCAAAAGGCCGGGTGGGCAGTGAAGGGTTCGCCACAACCGATACCAGCCGGGCCTCGATGCGGAACGATCGTCGCGTATGTCTCCGGCCCGGATGGTATTACCATAGAGCTGATGCAGCCGCCTGCTGACAGTTAAGGCGTCGAGTAACGCCCCTTCGGTCCGGGAACGCTGAATCTAGTGTAGGTTTTACGTTGCGTTGCTTCGAGCCGCTAGCCCACTGGTTTTTTCGCCGCAAGAGCGATCCTGCGAAGGATGCTCTCACGGTTATGGTTCGTCGGCATCTGGTTGACGAGCTTGCGCTTTCTCAGTCTTCCCTCATCCTCGATCAGATAAATGATCGCGCGAGAAGGCGTCATACACGCTTTGGACGGGATCAATCGCGCTCGACAGACCTGCTTTTTGAAGCGACAGAAAAGTTTTCCCTTTACAAGAAGGGGGAATCTGCTAATTCGGCGGCACTGGATTGCCCTTGTAGCTCAGTTGGTAGAGCACCTGATTTGTAATCAGGGGGTCGCGGGTTCGAACCCTGCCGGGGGCACCAGTTACATTTCCCTATTGGAAGTCTCCTCCTCGAAAACATCTATGCTGCTTTGGCACGGCACCGGCTCTGTTCTCCTGCCCGTTTGCTATCCTTTTGGGTCCAACCGCCAAAAAGCTTGCGCTGCTGGAAAAAGTGTGGCTCTGACAACCGCACTTGGGCTGAGCATCAGCCGGAACGAATAGGAGCATGACGTTGAGTGAATTGACGGTAAAGGACGCAACGGATCGCATATACGAATCCTTGCGCGCAGATAACGCCGATATCGATCTGCACATCGCCAATCTCAAGGCCGCGCTGAAGAGCGAAGGCTTGAAGGAAGCGACATTCGACGCGTCCAAGCTTTCGCATAACAACCGCTCCGGACGTAAGCTGATGCAGGCCTATTTTCGCCAGCGCGGCGTAACCGTAAAGTTCGACGGCGTTTAACACGCCTCTCGACACACCGTGTCGTAGGTCGTGCGACTTCGAACTGAACCACGCGGTATCCGCAGTGGCTTGGGGCGTCGGGTTATTCCAGATCCAGCGTCATTACCACCGGGCAATGGTCCGATGCCTTGGGCCGGTCCCAGCCGGTTCGTGGATAGCGCTCCACCTCCAGCCCCGGCGGGAAGACTGTGCGGTATGGCTGACCGGCGCGGATGATTTCCGGCACGCGCTCCGCATTCCGCTCCGCAAGGCTCTGTGAAAGCAGGATGTAATCGAGCTGGCAAAGATGCTGCTCCTGCGGGCCGCGGGAATGATAAAGCGTCCACCGGTCCATCACATCGCGGCGTTGCATCGGGTTGATGGCAAAGTCGTCTCCTGTCAGCAGGTCAAGCGCGCTGCGCGCCTCCGCCACCGGCGTAAAGCTGTAGCCGCTCCGGCGGTCGCCCTTGATGACGACCCGCTCCTGATAATCATTCATATCGCCGCAGATAGCGAAGTTCACATGCCGCGCCTGGTCAACGCCGAAGCGATCCTCAATGATGCGGCGGATGCCGCGCACTTCCGCCTCCCGCACCGGCATGGTGCCAAGCCTAGCATCAGTCGATTCGCGGGCATTGCTCATCGATTTCAGATGGGTAACGAAGAGCGAGAAAGGCTTGCCGCCGATCCTCAGATCAAGCTCGAGACAGTCACGCTTGAAGATCTTGTCATCGATAGCGTTGGTCAGTTTCAGTTCGTCATTGAAGAGATCGAAGTCGCGGTAGGTTTTCGATGCATGGCTGCGAATATCGACCAGTTCGATCTTCTCGCCGTCACGCGTTTCGTCGCGCATGACAACAGCCACATCGATACCGCGGCTGTCATTGCCTTCCAGCAGATATTTGTGCCGATAACCATTGCCGACCATACGATAGAGATAGCCATATTCGAAGGCTTGCAAGGCCGCCATGTTATCGACTTCCTGCAGGCACAGAATATCGGCATCCGCATCGGCAATGGCGAGTGCCGAAAGCTGGCGTGTGTCATCGGTGGAAGCGAGCATTCGCGCGCTTTCCAGCGCATTATAGGTGGCTTCATCCCGCACATCGAAAAGCTGCATGGCGCGGTCGCGGCGGGTCTGGTTGCGAAACCCGGTGAAATCGAAGCGGGTCATCAGGTTTTCGATATTAAAGGTGGCAAGCCGAAGCGACATGAATCATTCCCGTATGAACGTCCAGCTTAGCCGCTTTCAAATGGAAACCAAGTCACCGACATTACAAACGCCAGGCCGAGCGTATGATGACGGGATAGGCCGCCCCAAGCGCTGCCGGCTCTCGGGAATAGGCGCGCAGCACCTGTCCATCCGGTAGCGTCAGGCGCAGGGCGTATCGTTCTCCCTCGTAAAGGATATTGCTGATGCGGCAGACAATGCCCTCGGCATCCTGCAACACATCCTGCGGACGAACGAGAATGTCCCTCACTGGGGACATAGGCGCATCGTTCCGCATGGCTGGCTTCAGCATGTCCCAGCTCAATGCTCGCGGAGCATCGTCCGGCAGACCGAGTGAAATAATGGCGCCCTGCCCCACCAGCGAACCGACAAGCCGGCCTTCCGGCCTTGCGTAGAGCTCAGCGGGTGCAGCCATCTGCAACAGCCTGCCTTCCGACATGACAGCCACGTCGGTTGCAAGCGCCATGGCTTCGGCCTGATCATGCGTGACATAAACCATGGTTGCGCCGGAGGTCGCATGGAATTCGCGAAACGTCTCCTCCATCTCCTGGCGCAGATGCCGGTCCAGATTGGCAAGCGGCTCGTCCAGAAGCACCACGTCAGGCTCCGTCACAAGGCAGCGGGCCAGCGCCACGCGCTGACGCTGACCGCCGGACAGCTCCGAAGGGCGGCGATCGGCATAGGCATCGAGCCGCACGGTCGATAGCGCATCCATCACCTTGCGGCGATAACGCTCGCCGGAAATGCCCCTCACCTTCAACGGATAACCGGTATTCTCCGCCACCGTCATGTGCGGCCAGAGCGCGTAGGACTGGAAAACCATTGCCATATTGCGCCGTTCCGGTGGCACCATGCTGCCAGCATCGGCCAGCACCCTTTCGCCAAGAAGGATCGCGCCGTCGCTTGGCTGCTCGAAGCCTGCGATCATCCGCAGAACCGTGGTCTTGCCGCAGCCGGACGGGCCGAGCAGAGCGAGAAAGCCGCCATCGCGGATCGTCATCGACACATCGTTGACGGCGGGTTTGCCGCCGCCAAAGCTCTTCGAAAGGCGATTGAGGATCAGTTTCGCCAAGGCACAACTCCCTTCGACAGCTTGCGGCCGAGCAGTTCGAGCAAGAGCATCAGCACGATCACCATCGCCACCACCAGCACGGAAAGTGCCGAGGCAAGATCGAAGCTGCCGCTATCATCGAGATTATAGATCACAACACCGAGCGTCTGGGTGCCTGCCGACCAGAGCAAGGCAGAGACCGTCAGTTCATTGCAGGCAATCAGAAAGACCAGAATGACGGAGGCACCCGCTGCGGGGCCGACGAGCGGCAGAATGATATCCTTCATCCTTCGCCAGAACCCGGCACCGGAAAGCCGCGCCGCTTCCTCCAGCACCGGATCGAACTGGGTAAAGGCGCTGACCATGGGTTTCAGGCTAACGGCGAAGAAGGAGGAGAAATAGGCAAGAAGGATGATCCAGAGCGTGCCGTAAAGCGTGATGCCGACAAGCGGGATGGGTGCAGCGAAGAGCAACACATAGGAGACGGAAATCACCACGCCGGGCAGCGCATAGGGAATATCGACCAGCGCCGACAGCAGGAACATGAACCGGCTTTTGCCCATCACAAGAAAATAAGCGGTCAGCACAGTCACCAGCAGGAGACATAAGGATGTGGCCGTCGCCAGAAACAGCGAGTTGACGAAAGCCGTGCGCGTCACCGACTGACGAAACAGGATTTCCTCATAGGCATGAATGGTCGCCGTCTTCAACGTCAGCGGCACGCCATAGGCGGGCGCAAGCGAACTTGCCACCAGCGCGGCCAGCGGCGCGACGAGAATAATCAGGATCGCGAGCCACAGAAGCGCCTCGACAATCAATCGCCAGCCCGCGAGCTGGAAGGTCGCAGCCTTGCCGGAAAGACCGATGATGCGGTAGTCTCGCCCCTTCATCGCCCGTTCCTGAATGGCAAGGCCGAGAACGGAGATGATGGCAATCATGCCCGACAGCATGGCGATGTCGCCAAAGGTACTGCTGCCGAAGCTGGAGAAGCGGCTGTAGATCAGCGTCGGCAGGGTGAAGATGGAGGCCGGGATGCCGAGAATGGCGGGAATGCCGAAATTGCCCACACCCGAAACGAAGGCAATGGCTGCACCTGCAATCAGCCCCGGCATGGAGAGCGGCAGGATGATATCTTTCAGCACCTGCCAGGAGGATGCACCCGAAAGCTTCGCCGCCTCGATCCCGTCCTGCGGAAGCGCCAGCAGCCCTGAACGCAACGACAGATAGACGAGCGGCGCATGCTGGACGCCGAGAAGCAGCGAAATCCCGAAGATCGAGTAAAGCGGCTGGGCAGAGCCAAGCGCCGGCGCCATCCCGATGGCCTTCAACAACGTGCTGGACGGTCCGCTCATGCCGATCCAGGAAAGCGCCGTCACCTGCGGCGGAATCATCATTGGCAGCATGAAGAGAAAGCTTAAAATCGACTTGCCGCGAATATTGCAGAGCGTCAGCGCCAGCGCAAAAACACCGCCGATCGCAAGCGAAATCAGCATGCCGAAAAACGAGGTGGAGAGCGTGTTGACCGCGGCCTGCCACAGCGCCGGATCGCTGAGAAGCGGCCACATGTCACCCTTCAGTGACGAAAGGATGCCGGTATAGGCCAACCGTCCCAGCGGCAACGCGCTGAGCATGAAGACGACGATAATGACGAATGGAAACAGCCAGCGCGGCTGGCTGCTTCCCTTGGCTGATATGACTGGCATGAAACGGGATCAGCCCTTGGAGCCGCCAAAGATATCGGAGAAGGTCTTGAGGTCCTTTTCGGAATTCTTCAGCGCTTCGGTCGGGTTCAGTGGCAGCACCTTGATCTGGTCGCGCGACGGGAAGCCAGCTGGCAGGGCAACATCGTTGCGCGCCGGAATATAGCCGAGCTTGACGAAGCCTTCCTGGCCCTTGGTGGAGAGCACATAATCCACGAACTTCTTGGCGGCATCGGCATGCTTGGTGTGGGCCAGAATGCCGACGGGCTCGGTGACGGCGGACACGCCTTCGGTCGGGAAGACGAACTCGACCGGAGCGCCCTTTGCCTTCTCGCGTATCGGCATGTAATCGACAACCACGCCGTAAGCCTTCTCACCGGAAGCGACGGATTTCAGCACAGCACCGTTACCACCGGCGGCAATCGCGCCATTTTCCTTCAGTGCCTTGTAGTAATCCCAACCTAGGCTTGGAACAGCGGCAATCGTCTGCGCGTGGATCAAAGCCGCACCGGAAGTCAGCGGGCTTGGCATGGTCACGAGACCCTTCGCTTCCGGCTTTTCCAGATCCTTCCAGCTCGTCGGCTTCATCGCGGCTTGGGTGTTGTACATGATGCCGGTGGTGATGAGCTTGGTGGAATAGTAATAGCCATCTGCATCATAAAGCGCGGCATCGTAATAGGCCGCTTCCGGCGACTTGTAGGCCATCAGCTGACCAGCTTGTTTCATGCGTTCCAGCGTCACCGTATCGGCAATCAGAAGAACGTCGGCAACCGGATTTCCCGCCTCGATCTCGGCCATCAGCTTGGCCATGATCTTCGGCGTTCCGTCACGAACCCACTCGATGTCGATACCGGGATTGGCAGCCTTGAAGCCATCGACAGTCGCCTGGGCATCCTCATTCGGCTGGCTGGTGTAAAGCACAAGGTCAGCGGCATTCGCGGCGCTCATCAAAAAGCCGAGCGACACGATGGCGGTGAAGGCGGAAAGAAGCGTTTTCATGAATCCAGTCCCTGTTTGGAGTTGGGACCGCTAAAACATACCTGCATAACATGTATGTGACAGACAGGATTTGTCTGTCACATTCGCCGTTAAAGCGTGATCTTTCCCTCAATCAAGGAGGTGACCTGCCCGCCGATCCAGATATCGTCACCGATCTTGTCGACGCTGACACGCCCTGCCCGGCCAAGAACCGTACCCTGGCTGGCGACATAGCGTTCTGGAGCCACGCCAGCACCGATCAGCCACTGTGCAACGCCCGCATTGAGGCTTCCCGTCACGGGGTCTTCACCACCTTCGAAGAAAGCGCGCACTTCGAAATTGGCATCGATCCCATCGTCCTGCTGGCATTGCGCAACCACGCCCACCTTGAACCCGCCGAGCGCCGCGAAGTCCGGCTCGATGCCGATAACATCGGCGCGACTTCTGAGAAGCAGCGATACCCAACCTGGACCATTATCCGTCCAGCTTGCATCCAGGATCACCTCTGGTGCCAGCGCCAGTGCCGCCGCGATCTGCGAAACAGAGGTCGGATCGACCGGACCAAACTTGCGCAGTGGAGGCGCCGCAAAAGCCAAGCTTTCGCCGGAGACCCTGATCTTGATCAGCCCGGCCGCACATTGCTGGACGATCTCGCCTTTGCCTGTCTGCCCGGAATGCGCAAGGTAGACATGGCAGGTGCCGAGTGTGGGGTGACCAGCAAAGGGCAGCTCGCCGGTGGGCGTGAAGATACGCACCCGGTAATCCGCACCCGCCACCGTCGGCTTCATCAGAAACGTCGTCTCGCTGAGATTGGTCCAGTTGGCGAAAGCCGCCATCTCCTCATCGGACCAGTCATGCGCGTCGCAGACGACCGCAAGCGGGTTGCCCTTCACAGGCGTGGCGGAAAAGACATCGACCTGATGAAATGGGTAGGTTCTCGCCATGGCGCATATCCTTCGAATGGGAGGCGTTGTGTCTGTGCGAAGCGTCGTAACAGCAACGCCGTATCGCGCGGATGACGGAGCAAAGCATCACGTCAAATGCTGGCCGCATTCAAATCGGCCAGCAGAGGCTCGTCGGTTAAGGGCGCAACAAGCCCGCCCCTTGCCTTATACGATCGGCATTGTTGCCTTGGTCGTGGTTTCGGCATTGGCGATCAGACGACCAAGCCGCTTGATGCCCTCATCGATCATCTGCTCATTGGCGCAGGAGAAGCTGATGCGTAGGGTGTTGCTGCCCGAACCATCGGCAAAGAAAGCCTTGCCCGGAACGAAGGCCACACGCTCGCTGGCAAGCGATTGCGCCAGAAGCTCCGCGCCATCGAGACCTTCCGGCAGCGTCACCCAGATGAACATGCCGCCTTCCGGCTTTGTCCAGCGTGCAGTCTTCGGCATGTAGTTGTCGAGCGCCGTCAGCATGGCATCGCGGCGCGCACTATAGGCCGCCTTGATCTTGGCGACCTGCTTGTCGAAGCCGCGCGATGCGACATGCTCGATCGCCATCTGATTGATCGTCGAGGAATGCAGATCCGCCGCCTGCTTCATCAGCACCAGCTTGCGGATGACGGGCATTGCCGCAACCACGAAACCGACGCGAAGACCTGGCGCCAGCGTCTTGGAGAAGCTGCCGGAATAGATGGTGCGGGTCTTTTCGATACCGCCATTGCGCTCGATATCGAGCGCCAGGATCGGCGTGACCGGCTCGCCATCGAAACGCAGGTTCTGATAGGCGGCATCCTCGATAACCGCGATATCCAGCTCATCAGCGAGCTCCAAAAGCTTCTTGCGGCCTGCAAGATCGACCGTCTCACCCGTCGGGTTGGAGAAGTCGGCAGAGAGATAAGCGAACTTGACCGAACCGCCGGCCTTGGCGGCGTTGTCGCGATAGGTTTCCGGTGTGCGATTGCCACCCGGATTGAGCTGGTCATAGGTCGGCTCATAAGCATTGAAGGCAGACAGCGCACCGAGATAGGTCGGCCAGGTCACAAGCGCGGTATCGTTCGGCGACAGGAACAACTTGCCGAGATAATCCAGCGCCTGCTGCGAACCGGATGTGATGAAGACGTTATCGACCGAGCAGTCGATGCCGATCTTCGCCATGTCCTTTACGATCCATTCGCGCAGTGGCTTGTAGCCTTCGCTCACCGAATATTGCAGAGCGGAGCTGACCTGGGCGCCAGAGAAGATATCCGCATAGGCCTGTTTGAAATCCGCATCGGGAAACAGTGCCGGATCGGGGATACCGCCTGCGAAGGAAATGATGTCCGGCTGGTCCAAAAGCTTCAAGAGCTCACGGATTTCGGAGGCTTTCATCCGCGATGACCGCGTGGCGAAGATTTGTTCCCAATCGAGCATGGGTCTGTTTCCTCATATTTCGTTTTATGACGCAAATAGGTACAGAAACATCGATAGGTCAGCAATACTGACTTATCAGTTTTCGGTACGGTTTTTCGAGATTTTTTGCGTCCTCTCCCAAGTTGCGGACATCCCATACAATCTCTTCAAAGACTTCACAATCTGCTTGCCGATGGATTGACGGGCGACAAATTTAAGGATGGATTGCGGCCCAACTGATTTGCTGTCCGGAGGAGACAAAATGCTCAAGAATATCCACCCCGCGCTGAACGCCGATGTGCTGCACGCGCTTCGCGCCATGGGTCATGCAGACACGCTCGTCATCACCGACACCAACTTCCCGTCGGACAGCATTGCCCAGCACACCGCCGTTGGTCAGGTGCTGCGGATGGAAAACCTCACCTCCGCTCAGGCTATCAAGGCCATCCTCTCGGTCTTCCCGCTCGACACGCCCTTGCAGCCCTCGGTCGGCCGCATGGAAGTGATGGGCGCACCGGACCAGATCGAGCCGGTCCAGCAGGAAGTTCAGGCCGAAATCGACGCTGCCGAAGGCAAGTCCGCGCCCATGTATGGCATCGAGCGCTTTGCGTTCTACGAGAAGGCCAAGGACGCCTACTGCATCATTACCACAGGTGAACTGCGGTTCTACGGATGCTTCATCCTGACCAAGGGCGTGATTTATCCTGAGGCATGATTTGACCGTGAACGCAGCTTGAACTGAAAGTTACGGTTTGGCGACCCATCAAGCCTGTGGCAGTTCTCGCCCAGTCACGTCATCGTTCTAAAGCTGCGCGATGGACTAGCGCAGCTTTTTTTTGTTCGCGCTGCTGGACAGCAGGTGGGATGTGTCGTCGAGATCTACGCCAATTGGTGTCCCCTGATGAAAACGTAATTTCCAGCCATCACCGTGACGGCTCCAGATGGAAGAGCGATTGGCCCGCTCAATCTTGTCGCCGTAGAGCACCTCGCTCACATAGGTCACCTGCACGACGTCCGGAGAGAGATGGCGCGCATGAAAATTCAAAAGCGGGATGGTCGATTTTATGTCCTGCCCAGGTTCAGCTTCGATCAGCATCTCCGCGCGATCATATGTTCTCCCGGATCGCCCAAACTCGAAAAAATCCTGAGCAAACAGTTCGTCCATCAGCGAAACGTTGAAGCGCGTCTCAGCGATCCACAGGCTCTCTTCCAGTCTTCGGATGCCATCCAGCTCGGACATCAGCAATAGTGTGTCGTGTTCGTGCATAATCACGTCCTTTGCAATCCCGAAAAACGAAACCAGCTTTCTCTTTCGACCGCAAGAAGAAGGGCGCGGAAGTTTCCCTCCGCGCCCTCGCATATTTCCGTCTGCTTTGCCTGACGGCGCAGGCGCCAGACGGTCTTAGTTGACGGCCTTGTCGACCAGCTTGTTCTTGCCGATCCAAGGCATCATGCCGCGCAGCTTCGCACCAACTTCTTCGATCTGATGAACGTCGTTCATGCGGCGGATACCCTTGAAGCGGGCTGCACCCGAACGGTATTCCTGCATCCAGTCGGACGTGAACTTGCCGGTCTGAATGTCGTGCAGAACGCGCTTCATTTCAGCCTTGGTTTCAGCGGTGATGATGCGCGGACCGGTGACGTATTCGCCCCACTCAGCCGTGTTGGAGATCGAGTAGTTCATGTTGGCGATGCCGCCTTCATAGATCAGGTCGACGATCAGCTTTACTTCGTGCAGGCACTCGAAATAGGCCATTTCAGGCGCGTAACCGCCTTCGACCAGCGTTTCGAAACCAGCGCGGATCAGTTCGACGAGACCGCCGCACAGAACGACCTGTTCGCCGAAGAGGTCGGTTTCGCACTCTTCCTTGAAGTTGGTTTCGATGATGCCGGAACGACCGCCGCCAACGCCACAGGCGTAGGAGAGTGCAAGTTCAAGAGCATTGCCGGAAGCATTCTGGTGAACGGCAACGAGGCAAGGAACGCCACCGCCCTTCTGATATTCGCCGCGAACTGTATGGCCTGGGCCCTTCGGTGCGATCATGACGACGTCGAGCGAAGCCTTCGGCTCGATGAGGCCGAAGTGAACGTTGAGGCCGTGGGCAAATGCGATGGCAGCGCCGTCGCGGATATTGCCGGCAATCTCAGCCTTGTAGATGTCAGCCTGAAGTTCGTCAGGCGTTGCCATCATCAACAGGTCGGCCCACTTGGCAGCTTCGGCAACCGTCATGACCTTGAAGCCATCGGCTTCTGCCTTCTTGATGGTCGGCGAACCGGCCTTCAGAGCGATGACGACATTGTTGGAGCCGCTGTCCTTCAGGTTCAGCGCATGCGCGCGGCCCTGCGAACCGTAACCGACGATAGCGACATTCTTCGCCTTAATGAGATTGAGATCGGCATCACGATCGTAATAAACGCGCATTTCTTGGTCCTTCCCTATTCAAAACCAGATGATTGAAGCCGGAACTCAGGCGAGTTTGCCGCCCTTTTCCGAATGTACCTTTTCCGTCCCGTAGAGCGTCAGGAAGGCAGCAACCGCCTTGCGCGCCCGAGCGGAAAAATCCTTTGCCTGCGCTTCGCCGAGCAACATGCGCACATGCAGATCGGTAACGATCAGGCCGTAAAAACTGCGATAGGCATCTTCCAGATCGTCAAAGCGCAGGTAACCGCAACGGCGCCCGGCCTCTATCAGACCACGAGCACGCTTGTCGATCTGACGACGCCCCCGCTCCAGAAGCAGATTGCCGAGCTTGGAGCCTTCACGGCTCGCCTGCCCGATGGCAAGACGGTTCAACGCCAGCGATACATCGCCTGCCAGAACGTCGAGCAGGTCATGCGCAAAAACTTCAAGGTGATCGACGAGTTGCGGAGCTGTGACACGATCGCCCGCCTTCTCGAAGGTGCGAACCTTGCTCTGCTGAAAGCTGATCATCGCCGCCAGCAGACCATCGCGATCGCCAAACCACTTATATAGGCTTTCCTTGGAACAGTTGGCTGCGCGTGCCAGACCAGAGGTCGTCAGCGCCTTTTCTCCACCCTCGACCAGAAGACGCAATGCCTGCTCCAGAACGGCGTTCTGTCGCGGCGAAAATTCCTGCGCTGTGATCGGATCGGTCCCCACCTTGCCCACTCCACTCTCAATTATGTACCGTACGGTACGGTTCGAGCGACATTTAAGCGGAGCGCTTGTCAGGGTCAAGAAGATTTTTGATCGAAGATTACGAATTGATGCGCCGCAATATGAGACACGCTCAAATTGCGAGCTAAGACAGAGACTTACGGGATGGCGTCGAACTCTGTTCGCGCCTGCTTTACCGCATCATGATTGTCGAGCGCCCAATTGATGACCTGCGACAATGGCAGGTAAAGGGACCGCCCCAACGCCGTCATGCTGTACTCGACGCTGGGCGGCTTGGTGGGAAACACTTCACGGTGAATGTAGCCATCCCGCTGCAGGTCGCGCAGTGTTTGGGTCAGCATGCGTTGTGAGATATCCGGTACCATGCGGCGTAACTCGCCAAAACGATAGGGTCGCTCGGCGAGCGCCTGCAGCAGCAGCGTCGACCATTTCCCACCAATGTGATTGAGTAGATCGCGCACCGGGCAATTGTCGAAATCAAGATTGGCAAAATCCGGCAGGGGTGCCGACCTTTGGGCTGGACCCGAGGTTGCGGCCGGTTTCAAGCGTGAGACTGTCGCGCCCATGGCGGTGGTTCCCTTCTGGTAACGTAGGGCGCTAGAACTGCCTTCTTTACACCGGTCAGTCAATTCCTATTTTAGAGCTACTCTCTTTTCGAGACCAGCAAAGGAAATATATTATGAGCAAGATTCTCGTGACCGGTGCCTCCGGTCATCTCGGCCAGGCCGTCATTCGTCATCTCCTGGAAACCTATCACGTCCCGCCCTCCGATGTTGTCGCCGCCAGCCGCGATACATCCAAACTCGCAGGCCTTGCGGCAAAGGGCGTCGAAACGCGCGCAGCCGATTTTGACGACATGGCCTCGCTGGAGAAAGCGTTCGAAGGCATCGACACGCTGCTCATTATTTCCACCGATGCGCTTGCCGTTCCGGGTCAACGTCTGAAGCAGCACAAGGCGGCGGTTGCCGCTGCTGCAAGGGCGGGTGTCAAGCACCTCGCCTACACGTCCATGCCAAACCCGGACAAGTCGCTCGTGACCTTTGCCCCCGATCATCTCGGCACGGAAGACGCCGTCAAGGCAAGCGGCCTGCCCTACACGATCATCCGCAACGCCTGGTATCTCGACAACTACCTGCACGGGATGCCGCACAATCTGGCGGGTGGCCAGTGGTTTACCGCGATGGGCAACGGCAAGGTTTCCAATATCTCGCGCGACGACTGCGCTCGCGCTGCGGCAGCGGCGCTGGCCAAGGGCAAGGCCGAAAACAAGACCTACACGCTGACAGGACCCGAACTTCTGGATGCGGACCAGATCGCAGCGCTCGTATCCGAAGCGGCTGGCAAGCCGCTCGAGGTCGTCAAGGTATCGCCGGAGGATCTGCAAAAGGGCATCGAAGGCGCCGGCCTACCCGGCTTCGTCGCGGCTATGCTGGCTTCCGCCGATGCTAATATTGCCGTCGGCAACTTCGAGATCCTGACGGATGATTATGAAACCCTGACAGGCAAGAAGCCTCAGCCTTCCGAAGACTTTTTTAAAGCAAACAAGGCAGCTTTGGCCGGCTAAGAACGAACGTTTTTCGCCGTGCTGGCCTCCAGCAGCACGGCGGAAGACACAAGCTTAAGCTTTGCGTGAAAGGCGCACTCTACTCCGCAGCAGTGCTCATGCTTTCGCGCGACGCCTCGACATCTCTCGCTGGTGACATGCCATAGACTCGGGCATATTCCCGACTGAACTGCGACGGGCTCTGATAGCCCACTCGATGACTGGCGGTTCCGGCATCCAGCCGTTCTAGCAGCATCAGGCGGCGCGCCTCATGCAGGCGCAACTGCTTTTGATACTGCACCGGCGTCATCGCCGTCACCGCCTTGAAATGCTGGTGGAAGGACGACACGCTCATGCCCACCCTTTCGGCAACATCCTCGATGCGGATAGGACGGGCGTAATTTTCTCGCAGCCACGCGATGGCACGGGCAATCCGGTTTCCGTGACTATCGACCGCCAGAATATTCATCAGCTGACCGCCCGCAGGTCCAGTCAGGATGCGGTAAAGGATTTCCTGCTCGATCAGCGGCGCCATGGCAGGGATCTCTGCTGGACGATCGAGCAAACGCAACAGGCGCGTCGTGGCGTCCAGAAGCTCGGGCGTTGCGGCATTCACCACGATGCCGCGCTGGCTGGGAACGGCAGTTGGCGAGCGCGCAATCTGCGCACGGCTCATCACATCCAGAAGCTTCTCACTGCTGATAGCAATCGATATGCAGAAGTGTGGCACCTCGCGGCTTGCCTCCACCACGCGCCACGCCACCGGCAGATCGAATGACGTGAGGAGATAATCTCCCGCCCCGTAATTAATGGTATCGGTGCCGAGCTGAAGGCTTTTGGCGCCCTGAATGACCATGGCGAAACAGGGATGATAACTGCCGTGGCAGGGCGCACTCGGGCTGGAACGTTTGCTGAGCCGCAGAGCGTCGATTTGGGTCGTCACTTCCCCTTCATCCTGCGCGTAGCGGGCGGCAATGGAAACGATTTCCTGGTAAGGGCTAAAAGGCAGCGTCATCGAGCGAAAACCTTGAGGCAAACGGCAGTTCCGTTGAGACATATCTAAAATGCCTTGCCCTTCTCGCAAAGAGGGCGCGTCTTACTTTTGTAGAATTATGCAAGAAGCTCGGAGGATCGCTCTACCGCTCTTTCGCGTTAGGGGCGCATGATCAACCATCCCATTCCACAGCTGAAAGGAACTTCAGATGGCTACTGCAAGAGGTTATGCTGCAACAGACGCGTCCAAGCCGCTAACGCCCTTCACCTTCGAGCGCCGCGAGCCGAACGAAGACGATGTCGTCATCGACATCAAATATGCGGGCATCTGCCATTCGGACATTCACACCGTCCGGAATGAATGGAAGAATGCGGTCTACCCAATCGTCCCCGGCCACGAAATCGCCGGCATCGTCACCGCCGTCGGCTCCAAGGTCACCCGCTTCAAGGTCGGCGACCATGTCGGCGTCGGATGCTTCGTCGATAGCTGCGTTGGCTGCGCCACTCGCGACGTGGATAATGAGCAATACATGCCAGGCCTCGTCCAGACCTACAACTCGGTCGAACGCGACGGCAAGACGGCAACACAGGGCGGCTATTCGGATCATATCGTCGTCAAGGAAGGCTACGTTCTTTCCATTCCGGAGAACCTGCCGCTCGACGCGTCCGCACCGCTTCTGTGCGCCGGCATCACCCTTTATTCGCCGCTCAAGCACTGGAACGCTGGTCCTGGCAAGAAGGTCGCTATCGTCGGTATGGGCGGTCTTGGCCATATGGGCGTGAAGATCGGCGCGGCCATGGGTGCCGATGTCACGGTCCTGTCGCAGTCGCTTTCCAAGAAGGAAGACGGCATGAAGCTCGGTGCGAAGGATTACTACGCGACTAGCGACGCCTCGACCTTCGAGAAGCTTGCAGGCGCCTTCGACCTCATCATCTGCACCGTTTCTGCAGAAATCGACTGGAACGCTTATCTTGGCTTGCTCAAGGTCAATGGCTCCATGGTCGTGGTCGGCGCGCCTGAAAACGCCATTCCGGTTCACGCTTTCTCGTTGATCCCAGGCCGCAAGAGCCTGTCCGGTTCGATGATCGGCTCGATCAAGGAAACCCAGGAAATGCTGGATTTCTGTGGTCAGCACAACATCGTCTCCGAGATCGAGAAGATCGACATCAAGGACGTCAACGAAGCCTATGAGCGCGTGCTGAAGAGCGACGTGCGCTACCGCTTCGTCATCGACATGGCAACGCTTGACGCGTAACTCGCCGCGATTACCGGTAGATAAGAGAGAGGCGGGCACCGGATGGGCCCGCCTCTTCTCGTTAAGACGCCTTCCCGACAGGCTGCGTCTCATCCTTCAGTGTATCGCGCTGGGTAATCAACCGCGCACTGTGCTGGCCGCTGAGGTAAATCCAAAGCCAACTCCAGGCGACAGCAAGCCTGGAGCGAGTTCCGATCAGGAAGTAAATATGGGCAAGTCCCCATATCCACCAGGCAACAACGCCCTTCAGCTTGATCTTGCCAAAATCGATGACGGCCGCCCGTTTGCCTATAGTGGCAAGATTCCCCTGATGCATATATTTGAATGGCGCTGGCTGTGACCGTCCTGTCAGCCGGGCCTTGATGACCTTGGCGACATGGCTGCCCTGCTGCTTGGCGGCTGGCGCGATACCCGGCACGGGTTTGCCGCCCTCTTGCTGAACATGCGCCGTATCGCCAATGACGAAGACGTTCGGGTCATCGGCAATATGAAGATGCGGGCCGACCTCGGTACGACCAGCCCGATCTGCCGTGACGCCAAGCCACTGCGCGGCAGGAGAAGCTTGCACCCCGGCCCCCCAGATAATGGTCCGCGCCGGAATGAAATGATCGCCGATCTTGACCCCCCCTTCGGTACAATCCGAGACAGGTGTGCCGAGCATGACCTCCACGCCGAGTTCTTCAAGCGCCCGCTTGCTATATTCTGACAGATCCTCGGTAAAGGCAGGCAGCACGCGCTGTCCAGCCTCCACCAGAATGACCCGCGTCTTGCGCGTATCGATATTGCGAAACTCCGGAGGCAGCACCTTTTTAGCGAGATCCGCAATCATCCCCGCCATTTCGACGCCCGTCGGGCCGGCGCCGATCACAACGAAAGTGAGATAAGCCTGCTTCACCTCCTGCGTCTTCTCCAACTCGGCGCGTTCGAAGGCAAGAAGCAGTCGCCTACGGATGGTGGTGGCATCCTCCAATGTCTTGAGGCCGGGCGCATATTTTTCCCAGGCGTCATTGCCGAAATAGGCGTGGCGCGCACCGGTGGCGAGCACCAGCGTATCAAACGAGACCCTATCGCCATTGGTCAGATGAACGGTTCGGTTCGTCCGGTCGACGCCGGAAACCTCGGCCAGCATAGTAGAGACCTCCGGCCTGTCACGAAACAGATGGCGGATAGGCCAGGCGATCTCCGATGTCGCGAGCGCGGTCGTTGCGACCTGATAAAGAAGCGGCTGAAAAAGATGATGATTACGACGATCGATCAGGGTGATGCGCACTGGCGCGCCTTTCAGACCATGAACCGTCTGCAACCCGCCGAAGCCTCCGCCAACGACGACGACATGATGTTCCTGCATGACACTTGCCCTCACTGCAATGAGAAAATCAAACCGCGCAGGTTCTACGCGGTTTCATTGTAAGGGCAAAAACTGACATTAGTTATGAAATGGCCTGACCGCAGGCCCGGCAAAAACGCCGGACGGTTTCGGCCATACCGAACTCCAGCGCATCCGCTGTAAGTCCGTGGCCGATGGATACTTCGGCAAGGTCGGGAATACGCTTTACCAGCGCGGGCAGGTTTGCGACGGTCAGGTCATGACCGGCATTCACGCCCAGTCCTAATTCCGTGGCAATATCGGCGGTCCGTCCGAGTTTATCGATCCACTCGGCGGCAGCCTCGGGACTATCGTAGCAGCCACCATAGGGCCCGGTATAAAGCTCGATACGGCTGGCACCTGTGGCGGCAGCCAGTTCCAGCGCCGTCCGGTCTCCGTCACCATCCGCAAACAGCGAAACGCGCATGCCGCGGGCCTTGAGGCGCGAGACGACGGTCTTCAAAAAATCTGCGTGTTTGCGGAAATCCCAACCGTGGTCAGACGTCGCCTGCGACGGATCATCCGGCACCAGGGTAACCTGCTCCGGCTCGGCCTCTTCGCACAGCAGGAGAAAGTCCTCGGTCGGATAGCCCTCCATATTGAACTCCGCCCCCGGAAATTCATCATCGATCAAGGCGCGCAGAACCGGCAGGTCAGAGAAGCGAATGTGACGCTGATCCGGTCTAGGATGAACCGTCAGCCCACTTGCCCCGGCGTGAAGAGCAATGCGTCCAAAAGACGCCACATCCGGCCAAGGCAGATCGCGGCGATTGCGCAGCATGGCGATGGCATTCAGATTGACGGACAATTTCGTTGGCATTTTTCCTGATCCCGGACCTTATGATGATGGCCATTCAAGGCTTCATCTGTTCCCAATTATTTCGGCAACACGCAAGTGCCAAAAAAATTACCTCTCCATGGAACCATTATCCATCCAGCGCATTATGCAGGTTCTGGATGGGGACTAATATGACGCAATCTATTTCATTAGATAATGCTAACGTTGACTTGACTTTAGACGCGGTTCTTCTGGATGATATTGATGTAAACGCGGTGGCTGATCTCCCGGTTCGACCGGGTGTTGCAGCCCAAAACCGACCATGGAGCGATAAGTCCGTGAGTAAGGTCGATAATCCGTCTATGTCATCGCCTATGAAGGCTCAGAGAGCCTTTCTCCCAGAGGTCAAAATTCCGTCTTCTCTTCCAAGCGAGCCTGTCGTCATCGCCGATATGGCAAATCTTTTTGGCGTGACGCACCGGACATTGCATTTCTATGAGGAAAAGAAAATCCTGTCGTCAGGTCGAATGGGGCTGATGCGGGTATATTCTCACCAAGACGTACATCGCATGGCCGTTATAAACCTCCTGCGTGAAATCGGTGTTCCGGTCGCAGCCATCCAGGACATTATGGGTCAACTGGATAACGCATCCTCACAGGAGGAAGCTGATGATATCTTCCAGGTCGCACTCGAGACGCGCAAGGGCGAACTTGCAATAGAAATGTCTTCCGTTCATCGCCAGATCGATCAAATCCGCAACCTTCTGGATTTCAGCGACGACCACGATTGCGATCCCGACCAGGACTCGATTGCAGATTTGACAGAGCAGGAAACCACCTGCCTTGAACTGATGTCGGAAGGTTATTCCTCCACCCGTATGAGCCGCACTCTCGGCATTTCGGCTGACGAGCTGAACCTATTGGAGGAAAGTCTGCTCGGGAAATTTGGCGTCAACAACCGATTTCAGGTTGTCGCAAAAGCTCTGACCATGGGTGTCATCCAATCATAATGCAGGCCTGAGCATCATCGAACGATGGTAAGGGTCTCCGCAGCACGCGTCACAGCGGTGTAGAGCCAGCGTTCGCGCGTATCTCGAAAAGCATAGCTTTCGTCAAAAAGCACGACATTGTTCCATTGCGAACCCTGCGCCTTATGAACCGTCAGCGCGTAGCCATAGTCAAACTCGTCGTAACGCTTGCGCGTTGACCACGGTATCTCTGTCTCGCTCTCCTCGAAGGCAGCCTTCAATAATTTGATCTTCGCCGCACCGCGATCCATATCGTCGTCTTCCGGCCTGATCATCAGATTGATGCCTGGCTTGACCGTTTCCCGGGATGAACTCATCACCTGCCAGAGCGAGCCGTTGAGCAGCCCCTTTGCCGGGTCGTTGCGCAGACATACGAGCTTGTCGCCGGATTGCGGGTAATCCGCCGAAAATCCTTTCAGTTCGCGCAGACGCTGATTGTAGCGCTTGCGCGTCCGGTTCGTACCGACCAGAACCTGATCCGCATCCAGAACCAGAGACTGGGTCACCTCCGACTTGGAAATCACCTGCGCGGTGCCGTAGTCTCCGCGCATGATTTCGCGTCCCTCACGCACATCCATGGCAAGCTGTATAATCGGGTTGTCCTTCGCCTGACGATGGATTTCCGACAGAAGATAATCCGGCTCCTGCTCAGTGAAGAAACCGCCGCCCGAAACAGGCGGCAACTGGCCTGGATCGCCCAGAACCAGAACAGGCGTGCCGAAGCTCATCAGGTCCTTGCCAAGCTGTTCATCCACCATCGAGCATTCATCGATGATGATCAATGCTGCCTTGGCAAGCGGACTTTGCCGATTGATCGTGAACATCGGCGCAATCGACGTCTTGCCGGTTTCCTCGTCTTCGACGGCCTCTTCGCCACGAGGCCGGTAGATCAGCGAGTGGATGGTGCGGGCATTGGAGGCCCCACGCGAACGTAAAACCTGCGCGGCCTTGCCGGTGAACGCTGCAAACAGCACTTCGCCGTCAACGTGTTCGGCAAAGTGCTTTGCAAGTGTGGTCTTGCCCGTGCCTGCATAGCCGAAGAGACGGAACACCGGCGAGCGGCCTTCCTTCAACCAGCGCGAAACAGCCTTGAGGGCCTCATCCTGTTGCGGAGAAAATTGCATGCTTCCTCTTCGCAGGATTCGAGCGGCAAGCGCAATAGAAAAAGAACGAAAGAAGAATGTCGCGCCCGAAAGCGACTGGAAATCGCAACTGCCGGAGGCAGACGATGGCATGCCACGTCCCATTTGATTAGATAGAGGCATGAAGATATTGATTCTTGGCGCAAGCGGCTTCATCGGCTCGGATATTGTTCGCAGGCTTCACAATGACGGCCATGTAGTGACGGGCCTGGCCCGCAACACCGTTTCCGCCCGCCGAAAATTTCCTCTTGCCAACTGGATCGAGAGCGATCTGGCGCAGATGAAGGACGCTGCGAGTTGGACAGAGCTTGTTGCGGATCACGAGGTCATCATCAATTGCGCAGGCGCGCTCCAGGATGGTCTGGCGGACAATCTCTCCGCGACGCAGCTGGATGCGATGCTGGCGCTCTATGAGGCGTGCATCCGGGCACACGGCAGGCTGGTCATTCAAATCTCAGCGCAAACCTCTGGCACCGCTGCCGACTTACCGTTCCTGGCGACCAAACGCGGTGCCGATGATGCCCTTGCCGCAAGTGGATTGCCGCACGTCATCTTCCGCCCCGCCCTCGTTATTGGCCGCAACGCCCATGGGGGTACAGCCCTCATCCGGGCCTTGGCCGGTCTTCCCCGCGTCGTTCCGCTCGCACATGCAGACAGCCCCGTGCGCGTTGTCTCGGTGAACGATGTCGCCTCTGCCGTGTCGCGCGCTGTCAGCGGTCATATCGCACCGGGAAGCGACCTGCACCTGGCAGCCGATGAAGTCATGACGTTGAGCCAACTCGTAGCACTGCATCGCCAGTGGCTTGGTCTCCCTCCTGCGAAGTCTGTAGCCCTCTCGCCTGCGATTGCGAAAGCCGTCAGCCTGATGGCCGACCTTGCGGGACATCTGGGATGGCGTTCACCGCTTCGGTCCACCGCCATGGCAGTCATGTCGGAGGGCGTCTCGACAACGGCGCAGGCAAATACGCTTGCAGTCGCGACGGCATCCGAGACTCTCGCGCGTCATCCTTCAGCTGTACAGGATCTCTGGTTTGCGCGGCTCTATCTTCTGAAGCCGCTCATCATCCTGTGCCTGTCGATGTTCTGGTTGCTGTCGGGCCTCGTTCCGCTTGCCAACGTCGAAAACGCAGCAAGCCATTTCTCTGCACTTTTGTCTGGACCCGTAGCCACCGCGCTCACACTTGTCACCTGCGCGGTCGACATCGGCCTCGGCCTTGCTGTCGTCATCAAGCGGTTCTCAAGAAAAGCCATGCAGGGCATGCTGCTGGTGACGGCCTCATACCTCTTCGGCGCCACGCTTGTGGAACCCTCGCTCTGGCTCGATCCGCTCGGCCCCCTCCTTAAGGTGTTGCCGTCGATCGTCCTGACGCTGGCCGCACTCGCGACGCTGGAAGAACGGTGAGCGCTCGATGCTGGAGGAATTGATCCGTGCCGCCCATGTCATCGGTGCTACGGTGCTTCTGGGCACGGGAGCAGGCATTGCTTTCTTCATGGTCATGGCGCGCCGGACCGAAAATCCAAGCCTCATCGCCCATGTTGCGGAAACAGTGGTGATCGCGGATACGGTTTTCACCGCAACCGCCGCGATCTTTCAGCCGATAACCGGATACATTCTCGCACGCCTTATTGGTTGGCCGTTGACGCAAGGCTGGGTGTGGGTCTCACTTCTGCTCTACGTTTTTGTCGGCCTCTTCTGGCTTCCCGTCGTCTGGATACAGATGAAGCTGCGCGATATCGCCAGAGCGTCCGCTGCCGCCGGCTCCCCCCTTCCGCCGCGATGGTTCAGTCTGTATCGCATCTGGTTTGCCTGCGGTTTTCCAGCTTTCTTCGCCGTCATCGCCATTATCTGGCTGATGCTGACGAAGCCCGACATCCCGTTCGGCCTCGGCTAAAGCTTTCCTCACGGGAGGTTTTCACTTCAGCATCGGCCAGAGGCTGACGACGAGCAACACCGCCATGGTGATGTTGAACCATTTGAGCCTCACCGGAACGGACAGCCATTCGCGTAGCGCAGAGCCAAACGCTGCCCATGTCGAAACGCTCGGAAGATTGACGGCTGCAAAAGCGATGCCGACAAGGACAACCGTCGTTGTATAAGCGTTGTCATCGGTATAGGTCGCCATTGCCGTAACCGCCATCACCCACGCTTTCGGGTTGACCCACTGGAACGCGGCTGCCGCCAGGAATGTCATCGGTTCGCCAACGGCCTCACCTTCGCTCAAGGTTCGCGACGTTCCGATTTTCCACGCGATCCATATGAGATAGGCGCCGCCTGCAAATTTGAGCACAGTGTATAATAAGGGAACGGCGTGCAGTAGCGCGCCAAGCCCTAACCCGACGCCGATCAAAAGCGAAAAGAAGCCTGCAGCGATACCGAACATATGCGGGATCGTCCGTTGAAACCCGAAATTTACCCCTGAGGCAAACAGCATCATATTGTTCGGCCCTGGCGTTATCGATGTCGTGAAGGCGAAGAGCAGAAGTGCGATAAAAGTCTCTATTGTCATGAAGGTCCCCTTGCGCACCACTTTAAGCGTTGGCCGCATCTAGAACCAGCAAGCGCCAAGAATGGGATGGCACAGAATTTTTGATGGATCGGGAGGCGAACCTTTCGGTTTACTGACGGATATCAGTCTGAGGAGACCTCCATGTATGACGAGATACCAACCCTCACTCTTCCTTCGGGAAAAAACATCCCAGCACTAGGCATAGGCACCTGGAACATGGGCGAACGGCAGACAAACGAGGCTGAGGAGATCGCAAGCATCCGCAAGGCAGTCGAACTGGGAATGACAGTCGTCGACACGGCGGAAATGTACGCTGACGGGCGCTCCGAAGACGTTGTGGGGAAGGCAATTTGCGATCTACGCCAGGACGTGTTTCTTGTTAGCAAGGTCTACCCATTCAACGCCAGCTCAAAAGGCACCATCGAGGCGTGCGAGCGCAGCCTTTCGCGCCTCGGCGTAGAACAACTGGACCTCTATCTCCTGCACTGGCGCGGTTCTCATCCGCTGGAAGAAACTGTAGCGGCCTTCGAAACGCTGAAGCGGTCCGGCAAGATCATCGATTGGGGTGTCTCGAATTTTGATACCGAGGATATGGAGGAACTGTTTGCAATCGAGAATGGCACCAATTGCGCTGCAAACCAGGTGCTCTACAATTTGTCCCGGCGCGGAATAGAATTTGACCTTCTGCCCTGGTGCCAGGATAAGGGAATCCCGATCATGGCCTACTCACCGATCGAACAGGGACGGATCTTGGGCAATCATGATCTGATCAAGATCGCCAAAGCCTATCAGGCCACCCCGGCACAGGTTGCACTCGCGTTCCTGCTTGAGCGAGACGGCGTGCTCGCAATTCCCAAAAGCGCCCGACCCGAACGGGTCGAAGAAAACCGAGGCACCACCGATCTGGAAATCAGCGACGACGATTGGGCGGTTCTCGACGCCGCGTTTCCTCCGCCAACCAGGAAGACCTCGCTGGCAATGTTGTAAAGCATTTTCATGGACTTGGCGTGATCAGCGGAATCGGTTTCGCAAGACAATGTGGACGCGACACTCAGGAAGAACGAAACCGAGCGATGTCGCCGCACGAAAAAAGCCGGACGATCTCAGCGTCCGGCTTTATCAGTCTAGCGATGGCTCAAAGTCCTATCAGAACTCTTCCCAGTCCTGCTTGACGGCAGCGTTGCCACCGAAGGCCGTGGCGATCTTGCGACCAAGAGCGCGAGCCGGCGACGCAGCCGGACGTTCGGCGGAGGTTGCAGGCCGAACCGGAGCTTCGAACGTATCCGAGAGCTTGAACTGTCCGAGAAGCTGGTTCAGCGACGAAGCTTCGCGAGCAAGACCATGGCTCGCAGCCGTCGTCTCTTCCACCATCGCCGCATTCTTCTGCGTGTCCTGGTCCATCTGGTTCACAGCGGTATTGATCTGCTGCAGGCCGGAAGACTGTTCCTGTGCCGCCTCCACAATCGCCATCACGTGGCGATTGATCTCCTGCACTTCCGACACGATCGTCTCCAGCGCCCGGCCCGTCTCGCCAACGAGCTCGACGCCTTCCTGAACCTGATTGTTCGAGGTGGAGATAAGGCCCTTGATATCCTTGGCAGCGCTGGCGGAACGCTGAGCCAGTTCGCGCACTTCCTGGGCAACAACGGCAAAACCCTTGCCCGCTTCGCCTGCGCGTGCCGCTTCGACGCCGGCATTGAGAGCCAGAAGGTTGGTCTGGAATGCGATCTCGTCGATAACACTGATGATATTGGAAATCTCACCGGAAGACTTCTCGATCCGCTCCATGGCAACCACGGCCTTGCGAACGACATCACCGGACTGTTCCGCGCCGGTGCGCGCCTTGGCGACCAGTTGACCGGCCTCCTGAGCGCGACGGGTCGAGTCCTTCACCGTCGTGGTGATCTCCTCCAGGGCGGCTGCGGTTTCCTCGACCGAGGCTGCCTGCTGCTCAGTGCGCTTGGCAAGATCGTCAGCCGCAGCGCGGATTTCGTTGGCACCGGCATCGATACCACGGGCATTTTCCGCGACACGGGTGAGAGCCGACTGAAGCTTCTCGGCAGAAGAGTTGAAGTTCTCGCGAACGGTATCGAGATGCGCGACGAAAGGTTGGCTGATGCGGTAGGACACATCGCCTTCCGCAAGACGCGAAAGCGCATTGGCAAGATTATCGACCGCAAACTGCGTGTTCGCCGCTTCCTTGGCCTTCTGCTCCTCGCGCGCAATTCGCTCCTTTTCCGACAGGCTGCGATTGGCGTCTGCTTCCTGTTCGAGGCGAACGCGCTCAAGCGCGTTATCGCGGAAAACCGCGACCGCTTTCGCCATTTCGCCCAATTCATCCTTACGGCCAAGACCCTCAACCTCGTCGGTGACGTTGCCCGAAGCCAGTGTCTCCATCCGCTTGCGCAGCCGGTCGATGGGACCAGTGATCCCGCGAGACGATACCAGCAATGAAACGGCTATTGCGGATGCGAAGAGTAATCCAAGCGCGGCGAGGGAGTAGAGTATCGTTGAGTTGGTGGTAGCAGAAAGAGTATTAGAATTAGCCACGACATCCTGCAGCGTCTTCTCATTCAACGCGCGGATATCCAGTCGCCAGGACGCGATTTGCGCGTTGACTTCGGTCAGCTTGCGGCGCGCGGTCAAAAAATCACCGTTCTTCATCATCACCCACACTTCATCTGTGGCCCTGACAATGGCATTCGCCCGATCGGTGATGCCAGAGAGAGTGGTACTGATTTCCGGAAGAAGTTTCGGCGCACTCTCAAGTCGGGACAGGAGCGCGGCGACATCCTTTTTGTATTCGTCCTGGATTTCGGTTGGCTTGAGGCCTTGCTCTGACCGCAACAAACCAAGCGTCGTGTCATAGCCCAAGGCCACCAGGGATGTGTTTGCCCGGAATAGCTCGGTCGCGGCGGCGCTATTGTTTGCAATGATGTTGGAGTACGTCGTATCGGCATTTTTGTAGTTGACTGCAACGAAGCCAACACCGCCCAGACCGACCAATGAAACCGGAAGAATGAGACTCAGTATCTTGGTCCGAATTTTTGCATTCTCAAAAAACGACATATGCCCTCGCTTAAGTCAGGCTGCAGATGACAATAGCGACCGCCAGCCGCCACCCCTCCTTGGGCTGCGGATCATTGCTTCGTCGATCTTGATGAGACGCACCATCATAGCGCGAAAACCGATGATCGTTATATGCCGCGACGAATGTATAAAAGTTTAACCGGGAGGGCGCCGACGAAGACGTTAAAAATAAAAATCGTTATACATCACGACCTTACGTAACGTGAGACAACGATTGGGGGAGCCGAACGCCTACGACCAGTCGGCATCGTCGACCAAGGCATAGCTAACGATCGATACTTGATCTACAGCCCAGAAGCTTGTCGGAAGGCGACTTAGAGCGTTTCCTTGTTAAATAGAAACGTTCTGCCGGAGCAGGTTTTCGTCAGGGCAAAGGCGATTGGCGAAGGGCATACCCAAAGGTACGGTCGAGCCGATCGCCTTTGAGCCTGGCGGAAAGATGACCGGCCCTTCGGGTTGGTTGAAACGGGCCACCTGCTTGCCCGGACGGCTTGGCCGTATGCGTTGGCTACGGCACGCGCCGCCCGGACAATCAGTCGATCCCGTTTGAACCAACAGAACTGTTTCTATTTAACAAGGAAACGCTCTAGCCGACACTCGCAAATTTATCCCGCCACGTAGCTGTCCAACATAAAAAAACAGGCCCCGAAAGTGGAGCCTGTCGCATTCGTCGATCTCATGAATGAAGCGTTACATGCCTTCCGGCCCACGGTTCATCGCCGCAATGCCGGTACGGCAAATCTCGATCAGCCCAAGCGGCTTTATGATCGAAACGAATTGATCGATCTTGGACGACTTGCCGGTGATCTCGAAAATGAAGTGATCGAGCGTCGCATCAACAACCTTGGCATGGAAGGCATCAGCAAGACGCAAGGTCTCGGCGCGATCTTCGCCGCGTCCTGCGACCTTGATAAGCGCCACTTCGCGCTCGATTGGACGCTCTTGCCCTGCCTGGCGGGCACGCACCGTCAGATCCACCACGCGATGAACCGGAACGATCCGCTCAAGCTGCGCCTTGATCTGCTCCAGCACACCAGGCGTGCCGCGCGTCACAATGGTGATGCGCGACAAGTGTGCCTCGTGTTCTGTCTCAGAAACCGTCAGGCTCTCAATGTTGTAGCCACGGCCGGAAAACAGGCCGATGACACGGGCGAGAACGCCCGGCTCGTTATTGACCAGAACCGAGAGCGTGTGGTTTTCCACCATCGCCGTTTCGGTCTGGATGAAGTATGCGGAGCCGGTGGGCTGTAGGTGTGCGTTCATGTCTTTATCCTCTTCCCACGATTAGACGAGCTGGCGGCCCTTGGCGTCGATGGCATTGGCAACTGCTTCGTCCGTTGCTTCATCCGGCAGCAGCATTTCGTTATGTGCCTTACCGGACGGGATCATCGGGAAGCAATTGGCGAGATTGGCGACGCGGCAATCGAAAATGACGGGTCTTTTCACCGCGATCATTTCGGCGATCTTGTCGTCCAGTTCCTTGGGGTCGTCGCAATACATGCCCACTGCCCCATAGGCTTCTGCCAGTTTGACGAAGTCCGGCATGGCTTCGGTATAGGAGTTGGACAGACGGTTGCCGTGCAGCAACTGCTGCCACTGACGGACCATTCCCATATACTGGTTGTTCAGGATGAAGATCTTGACCGGCAGATTATACTGGATGGCGCATGACATTTCCTGAATGCACATCTGGATCGAGGCATCCCCGGCAACATCGATAACGAGCGCATCCGGATGGGCAACCTGAACGCCGATGGCAGCAGGGAAACCATAGCCCATGGTTCCCAGACCGCCCGACGTCATCCAGCGGTTCGGTTTTTCGAAGCCGATGAACTGTGCCGCCCACATCTGGTGCTGACCAACTTCGGTGGTGATGTAGGTATCATGATCCCGGGTTGCCGCAGTCAGGCGCTCCAGCGCGTATTGCGGCATGATGACGTCGTTGGAGTTCTTGTAGGCGAACGAGTTGCGCGCGCGCCAGCGGGCGATCTGGCTGTGCCACTCTTCGGTCTGCGCCTTTTCGGGCTTGGCAGGCAGCGCCCGCCACAGACGGACCATGTCTTCCAGAACATGCGCGACATCGCCGATGATCGGAACATCGACGCGAACGTTCTTGTTAATCGAAGAGGGATCGATATCGATGTGGATCTTCTTGGAATTGGGCGAAAACGCATTGAGACGACCGGTGATGCGGTCATCGAAACGCGCGCCGATGCAAACCATGACGTCGCAATCGTGCATGACCATATTGGCTTCGTAGGAGCCGTGCATGCCGAGCATGCCCAACCACTTGTCGCCGGACGCCGGGTAAGAACCGAGACCCATCAGCGTGGAGGTGATCGGAAAGCCTGTCAGTTCGACCAGTTCGCGCAACAGACGGGTGGCGTCCGGACCGGAATTGACCACGCCACCGCCCGTATAGAAAACAGGACGCCTGGCTTTCGACATCAGTTCGATCGCCGCCTTGATAGCGTTCAGATCTCCCTGAACCTTCGGCTTGTAGCTCTTTTGCTGAATGGCAGCGGATGGCGGCGTATAGGTACCGGTGGCGAACTGAATATCTTTCGGAACATCGACGACGACAGGACCGGGACGGCCCGTCTGCGCGATACGGAAGGCTTCATGAATGATGCCCGCCAACTCATTGACATCCTTAACCAGCCAGTTGTGCTTGGTGCATGGGCGGGTAATCCCGACGGTGTCACATTCCTGGAAGGCATCGGAGCCGATCAGTGTGGTTGGAACCTGGCCGGAAATGCAGACCAGAGGGATGCTATCCATCAGCGCATCCTGCAACGGGGTAACAGCATTGGTCGCGCCTGGGCCGGAGGTGACGAGCATCACGCCGACCTTGCCGGTGGAGCGTGCGTAACCTTCTGCCGCGTGTCCCGCACCCTGTTCATGGCGAACCAGAATGTGCTGGATTTCCTCCTGCTGGAAAATCTCGTCGTAGATCGGAAGAACAGCGCCGCCCGGATAGCCGAAGATATGCTCGACACCGTTGTCCTTGAGCGCACGCAGCACGATCTCCGCGCCCGTCATGCGATTGCTGTTTTCCGTGTTGTCCTTATCCGTCATTGCCTGTTCCATCCCGATTTGGCTTTTGGATATCGCTGAGCGTGACCGCCCAAGTGGAGACATAAAAAAAGGCCCCTAGAGGAGCCTCGTTCAGCGCATGGGTGCTTTCGCCGGATGGTTACACCATCCTGCCCATGCGCCGTCCCACCACGATAAGTACGTTAAGATTTTTCATGGGGCGGAGTGTTAGCCAGAAATATGATGGGCGTCAACGCAAATTGCCGAAAAAATCACAAAGGCTTAACTTTATTGCCCGGAAGTGGGTCGATGCGAAACAAAGATGCGCGCCAATTACACCACTTGTTAAAGCCCATGACCTAAACATTTTTAGATAACAACAAAGCATCGACGACACCGACATCGGCCTTGCAGGGAAAAAACCGTGTTTAACGACGATCTACGAGCATCGGCAAAGGCGGGCGAACACGACCGCCGGGACGAACAGACAGCAGCCAGTCGCATGCTTGGCAGAGTGGTTTCCTGCAGCGGCTCGAAGGCGCGTATCTCCGTTACCATCACCAACGACGATCCGAATGTCGCGAAATTATGGTCGGTCGGACGGCTGATCTCCATCGATCTCGGCTCAACGCGCGTAACGGCCCTCACCTACGCCATGAATATCGATGGTTCTTCATGGTCGGACCACGACACCAATACGCTGCTCGTGGACGTGGAACTGCTCGGCGAAATCTATTCCACGGAAGACGGCATCGAGCTCTTTTCGAGCGGCATTACCCGCTATCCCCATCTCGGCGCAGTCGCTCATCGCATCCGCGCCAGTGACCTCATGCGAATCTACGAAAACAGCGCCGCGGGCAGTTGTATCATCGGCAATCTTAGCCAGGATCAGAGCGTCGATGCGATGATCAACATTCCGCAATTGCTGTCGAAACATTTCGCCGTGCTCGGCTCCACCGGCGTGGGCAAGACGACGGCCGTGACCCTGCTCCTTAACAAGGCCATCGAGAAAGACCCGAAGCTCAGGGTACTGATTCTCGATCCCCATAATGAATTTGCCGCAGCCTTCCCGACAACCTCGGTGGTGATCGATACCGATACGCTCGATCTGCCCTTCTGGCTCATGAAACTCGAAGAGTTCGCCGAAGTGGTATTTCGCGGGCAAAAGCCGCCCGCCGAGGAGCTCGACATTCTGCGCGACCTCATCCCAGATGCCAAGCGCGCTTTCCGTGGCACGGACATGTCACATATTCGGCGCGCCTCGGAAAAATCATCGCTGACCGCCGATACACCGGTTCCTTATCGCATTGCCGATCTTCTGGCGCTGATCGACGAGCGCCTCGGTCGTCTGGAGGGCAGAGACGAAAAGCCGGCTCTGCGCACCCTCAAGCTGCGCATCATGGCAGCCATCAACGATCCGCGCTACCACTTCATGTTCTCCAATAGCACCATCAACGATACGATCATCGAGACGGTCGCACATATCTTCCGCGTGCCGGGAGACGGCAAACCGATTTCGGTCTTTCAGCTTGCCGGAATTCCCTCCGAAGTGGTCAATTCCGTTGCGTCGGTTCTTTGCCGCATGGCCTTCGAACTAGCGCTTTGGAGCCAGGGATCGATCCATACGCTGGTCGTTTGCGAAGAAGCGCATCGTTATGTGCCATCCGATCCGGAGCTTGGCTTCTTCCCAACGCGCCAAGCCATTGCCCGCATCGCCAAGGAAGGCCGAAAATATGGCGTTTCGCTTGGCATTATCACGCAGCGACCGGGAGAGTTGGATCAGACGATCCTGTCGCAGTGTTCGACTGTCTTCGCCATGCGCCTTTCGAACGACAAGGACCAGGAGATCATCCGCTCTGCGATTTCCGGTTCTTCAAGCTCAACGATCAGCTTCCTCTCCTCTCTTGGCAACG
This sequence comes from Rhizobium sp. 22-785-1, assembly GCF_053521965.1. Taxonomy (NCBI): domain Bacteria; kingdom Pseudomonadati; phylum Pseudomonadota; class Alphaproteobacteria; order Hyphomicrobiales; family Rhizobiaceae; genus Rhizobium; species Rhizobium sp. 22-785-1. Next base: position 504,045 of record NZ_JBNWDI010000001.1, read on the forward strand.
GCGAAGCGATTGCCTTTGGCGAAGGGGTGAGCGTTCCGATGCGCATGCGATTTAAACGCCTGCCGCAGCATATGTTGCCGAAGGCGGGCAGCGTTACCGCCGCCATCCATGACGACACGCCGGACAATGTCGATCTCCGCTCCATCGTCAAGCGCATGCGCTCGGTATCCGGCCCGGACATTTCCGGCTTCCGGCAGAGCTACGACGCGACGGTTGCCAAGGAGATGAGCGAGACCGACATGGATGACTGGGCTTACGACCGCCCCGGCGAGGTTGGTAACGGCTTCGAACCCTACCGCCCTCACATGCTTCCGCGTGGTAATCCAACTGCAACGCCAAAGCCTCCTCAGCAGCAGCCCATCTCCATATCGAGCACGGAGCGCAATGCTCCGGTCGATCACGATACGACGCGGCCATTTTTCACCAGCGAAACACGCTCCTCCATTCGCGAAACCTTGCTGAAGAAGCCCTTAGGGAGCCTCTACAGGAAAGACTGAGGCACAACCGGCTCACGTAAGCACACGCTGCCAATCATCGTCCATCTGATTGCGAAACCACGTCATCTGCCGTTTGGCATATTGACGGGTCGCAGCCGCAGCCTTCTCAATCACCTCGCCTTCGCTTATCCGACCCGCCAGAAACTCGGCAATCTGCGAGACGCCTATCGCCTTCATTGCCGTGGAATCCTGTGGCAAGTCGAGAGCCAGAAGCGCTTGGACTTCTTCAACGGCACCGCTCTCCATCATATGGGCGAAACGTCGGTTGATGCGATCATGCAGGACGTGGCGCTCCGGCAAAACCACCATCTTGCGGGCACGAGCCGGATCGATGATCACAGGCCCCGTGGCAGATTGAAAGGTCTTGATCGACTGGCCCGTCGCTTCCAGAACCTCGAGCGCTCGCACAGTCCGCTGGCCGTCCGTCGGCATCAGCGCTTGTGCCACGTCGGGGTCTCGGGCCTGGAGTTCGGCATGGAGTGCCGCGGAACCCTCTTCGATCAGACGCTGCCTGTACCGTTCCCGAACATCGGACGCGATCGCAGGCATGTCCGAGAGACCGCCCGTCAGCGCCTTGAAATAAAGTCCAGTACCGCCGACGATCACCGGGAGCAGCCCCTTCGCCTTGAGTTGAGAAAGAAGAGTGCCGATCTCCCGCAGCCATTCGCCCGTAGAATATAGCGCCTTGGCCGATACATGCCCGTAGAGGAGATGGGGGATGCCGCCCATCTCGTCCGCCGACGGTCGAGCCGTCAGCACCTGCAACGTGTCATAGATCTGCATGCTGTCGGCATTGATGACGACGCCGCCATGCTGCTTGGCCAAACGAAGCGCAAGGGCGGACTTGCCGCTTGCGGTCGGGCCGGTTATCAGGATCGCATCGAATTGTTCATCAAGGTTTTTCATCATGGCTTTCGTTGCCACGCTTATCGCCAATCCGTCAAATCCTGTTCTCAGCCCAGCGCTTGGAGAAACGGCGGCGCAGGCCGTTGGGGCATCCGGCCTTTACTGGCTGGCAGACGGTGTTGCCTGCGATATGGTGCTGCCGGAAGGAGCCGATACTGACGCTGCCCGCACGACGCTGTCCGCCACGATCGCCGGGCTACCCATCGACATTGTCATTCAGGATCAGGATACACGCCGCAAGAAGATCCTGATTGCCGATATGGATTCCACCATGATTGGGCAGGAATGCATCGATGAGCTGGCCGCCGAAGTGGGTTTGAAGGACAAGGTGTCGGCCATTACCGCACGTGCCATGAATGGCGAAATCGCCTTCGAGCCTGCACTGCGTGAGCGCGTGGCGCTATTGAAAGGCCTGCCTGTTTCCGTCATCGATGAGGTCATTGAAAAGCGTATCACGCTGACCCCCGGCGGTAAGGAACTGGTGGCGACGATGAAGACCAAGGGCTACTACACAGCTCTTGTATCCGGCGGCTTTACCGTCTTTACCGCACGCGTTGCGGATATGATCGGCTTCCAGGAGAACCGGGCCAACATCCTTGGCGAGCAGGACGGACAGTTGGACGGAACGGTCGCCGAACCCATTCTGGGAAAGCAGGCCAAAGTCGATGCGCTGATCGACATTGCGAACACGCTTGGTATTTCGCCTGAGGATGCATTGGCCGTTGGCGATGGCGCAAACGATCTCGGCATGCTGCACCTTGCCGGCAGCGGCGTTGCCCTGCACGCCAAACCCGCCGTGGCAGCGGAAGCGAAAATTCGCATCGATCACGGCGATCTCACCGCCCTCCTCTATCTTCAAGGTTATCGCAAGTCGGATTTCGTCACCGCATGATCATCCACGGTACACCACGCCTTATTCTGCGCGCCTGGAAGGAAAGCGACCGCACCCTTTTCCGCGAGATCAACGCCGATCCGGTCGTCATGGAGTTCTTTGCCGTGCGCCGCAGCGACGAAGAATCCGACGCCATGATGGACAGGATCAACGCCGTCATCCACACCACCGGCTTTGGCTTCTACGCCATGGAAAATCGAGAGACTGGCGAACCCATGGGCTTTTGCGGCGTCGCCCCGGTGACTGTCGACAACGTCTTTACCCCAGGCACGATGGAAATCGGCTGGCGGCTGGCGACCAGATACTGGGGTAAGGGCTACGTGACGGAGGCGGCAAAGGCGCTTCTCTCGATGGCTTTCGACGAAAAGCGCCTTTCCGAGATCGTTTCCTTCGCCGTCTACAACAATCATCGCTCTACGGCTGTCATGAAGCGGATCGGATTGAAGCGCAACGCGGCACGCGATTTCAATCACCCACGCGTGGCGGAAGAGACACATCCGCACCTTCGCCCTCACGTCACCTACGCGCTGACGCTGGAGGAATGGCGGGCGCGATAACATCGCATCCCGCTGCCCCACGTCTTCACTTCACCGCGGCATTGCCTCCATCGGCATAGAGGGCCGATCCGGCCACAAAGCTTGCCATCGGACTTGCGAGGAAGAGCGCTGCCTGCGCCAACTCCTCAGGGCTTGCGATGCGCTTCATCGCATGAAGACCGGCGGCCCATTCTTTTTGTGCGTCGTCTCCAGCCATCGCCGTATCCACACCGCCCGGCAGCAGGGCATTGGCGCGAATGCCTTTCACCGCATAGTCGGCGGTCAGACCTTTCACCAGTCCCATGAGGGCAGCCTTCGCCGCGCCATAGGCAGCCATTCCAGGCAGACAAACACTCGTGCCGACAAAGCTGGAGGTGAAAACAATTGCTCCGCCGCCACGCGCCAGCATGGATGGCACCTGGGATTGCGCACCGAGAAAGGCCGAGGTCAGATTGGCGTTCAATGTGTGATGCCATTCTTCGAGCGAGAGTTCGGCGAGCGGCTTGATCGCGCCGACAGCGCCCGCATTGTTGACGGCAATATCGAGACCGCCGAACCGATCCACCGCCGCCCGAACCAATCGCTCATGCGTCTGCGCAAGACCGACATCGCCGACCACCGCATGCACCCGGCCGCCCAGATTCGCGATTGTCTCGGCAACCTCATTCAGCGCCCGCTCGCCACGCGCATTGATGACGACCGCAGCACCCTCTGCGGCAAAGAGCAGCGCGGTCGCCCGGCCAATACCGGATGATGCGCCAGTGATAATTGCGACCTTATTATTTAGAAGTGTCATAGGCTTTGGCCTCCATTTAATGAGGGCCAAGGCTTAGAGAGCAGCTTCATTAACAGCCACCCGTTTCATGCGTTTGCGCTAGTGCAGACCAAAGACGTGTAGCAGTTCCTCGCGCTGGCGAACAAAGGCTGGCGAACTCCGGTCACGCGGGCGCGGAAGATCGACATCGATCAGCCGGGGTGCGGCGCCCTTTTCTCGCGGGAGGATCAGGATACGATCGGCCAGATAAAGCGCCTCTTCCAGATCATGAGTAACAAGAACCATGGTGACGTCTTCTTCGCGCCATATGCGTGCAAGCTCCTGCTGCATGCCAATCTTGGTCATCGCATCCAACGCGCCGAGCGGTTCATCCAGCAACAGGATTTCCGGCTGGACGGCGAGAGCCCGGGCAATGCCCACACGTTGGGCCATGCCACCGGAGAGCTGTCGCGGATAGGCATCCTCGAACTGCTGTAAGCCGACGAGATTTATGTAACGGCGTGCGCGGCTGCGCGCCTCTTCCCGGCTCGAACCTTGCGTTTCGAGCCCGAAGGCGACATTGTCAAGCACAGTCAACCAAGGCAGAAGCCGCGGCTCCTGAAAAATCACCGCCCGCTCCCGACCGACACCGCGCACGGCGTTTCCATCGATCAGGACGTCACCGCGATCTGCCTCTTCAAGCCCTGCCAGCACCCGCAGAAGGGTCGTCTTGCCGGAACCGCTGGCCCCAACGATAGCGAGGCTTTCGCCGGATCCGATGGTGAGGTTCAGGTCTTTCAGCACCTGAAACGGCCTACCATTCAACTGGTAGGATTTGGAGAGATGGCGGATCGCCACCTCTCCCCGCAAAGACGCTACTGCACTCATCACATCACCTCAATTGCTGGCGGTTGCGGTTTCAGGCGAGTAGAGGATCTTCTCCGCTGCGAGTTGGCCCGGCTGAACCTTGCCCTCGCGGGTCAGAACATCGATCCAGAACTGCAGGTCACGATCGACGGCCTTGCCGCCAGGCCGCACGCCGTAGCCAAGGAAGTACTGCGCCAATTCTGGGTTCTCGCCACGCTCTTCGAGCGCCTTGGCCAGAATTGTCTTGGTTTCCTCCGGATGCTCACGAGCGTAATCGAGTGCCCGCTGAGACTGCTCGACAAATGTCTTAGCCGCTTCCGGATGCGCCTTGATGAAATCGCGACGCAAGACCACGAAGCCGCCAGCAATATCGCCGAGGACATCGGTGTCATCGAAGACAGGACGAATGCCGCCATTCTTCTTGGCGAGGCCTTCGAATGTCGTCTGCCAGTAACCGAAGGCTGCGACATCCACTTGGCTGGAACGAAGCACCTGCTCCAGTTGCGGTCCCGGCACGACAACCGGCCTTGCGGCATCGGCCGGCAGGCCTTGCGAATGCAGCGCCTCGCGGATGGTGTAATCCAGATGCGCACCGAGCGTGTTGACCGCAATCGTCTTGCCGGCAATATCCTTGATCGTCTTGATCGGGCTGTCGTCCAGAACATAAAACACCGACTGGACCTGATCGTTGATGCCGTTCGAAGGATAGGCGGCAACGAAGTCATTTCCGCCGGCAATCGAGTTCAGCACGGCAGACGTCGCAGCACTTCCGATTTCGACGTCACCGGAGGCCAGCGCAAAGAGCGAGGCCGGGCCACCTTGGGCATAACCGACATTTTCAAAGCTGACGCCAGTTCCTTTAAAATAGCCGAGTTTTTCAGCAAGCTCATGCGCGGCAAGACCGCCCTGACTTGCGAGGTAGCGAAGCTTGATCTCTTCCGCCGAAGCGATGGTGGTGAGGCCGAGGAAAAAGGCTGCCGAAAGCAGCAGCTTGCGGGAATGGAAGGTCATGGTTTTGTCCTTTGAATTTGAAGAATGAGGGATCGATGCAGGATCAATGGGACGGCGCAGACCAGCGGCAAAGCTTGCGCTGGAGCAACACGAGCCCGGCATTGGCCGCGAGCCCCAGAAGCGCCAGAAGCAGGATCGACGCATACATCAGCGGAATCTGGAAATTATATTGAGCGTTCATCACCTGAAAGCCGACGCCCTTATTGGCACCGATCATCTCGGCAGCGATGAGCAGCAGAAGCGCGGTGGTGGCAGAAAGGCGAAGGCCGACGAAAATGGCCGGGACGGAAGCAGGCAGTATCACACGCCGGAAGATCGCGATCGACCCGGCCCCATAGGTCCGGGCCATTTCAACGAGCTTGCGATCCACTTCCTTAACTCCGCCGATGGTAGATAGCAGGATCGGGAAGAGCGTCGCCCAGAAGATGACGAAGACCTTGGATGCTTCACCGAGGCCCAGCATCAGAATGAAGACCGGATAGAGCGCCAGCGCCGATGTCTGGCGGAAAAACTGCAGCAGCGGATCGAGAGCGCGTTCCACAGCAGCCACCTGCCCCATGAAAAGGCCGAGCGGAATGCCAATGACAACCGCGGCTGCAAATGCGATGCCGGACCTCTGCAGGCTGATGGCGATGTCATCGATCAACGCCCCGCCGACAATGCCTTTCCAGAGAGCGGCGACGATAACGTCGAGCCGTGGAAAGACCGCAGGGTTGATCCACCCCTGCGCGCTTGATATTTGCCAAGCCGCCAAAAAGCCGAGCACCAGCGCATAGCGGGACAAAAACGGCCTGCCATAGCGGTTGATCGCCTGGATGGCGAGTGGCGCACGTTTCTCGCCACGATAGTCCAGCAAAGCCGGATGGGTGGATTTTACCTCGTCGTAAGACATGATCGCACCTCACTCCGCCGCCTGGACAACCGGTTGCTGAACCGACCAGCGATTGACCGGGTATGGAAGACCAAGATTCTGGCGAAGCGTGGTGCCTTCATAATGCGTGCGGAACAGGCCGCGCCGCTGAAGTTCGGGGATAACGAGATCGACAAAGTCGTCGAGCGCTGTGGGAAGCCACGGAGGCAGGATGTTGAAGCCGTCTGCCGCCTCGTTCTCGAACCACTCCTGCAGCGTATCGACGATTGTCTCCGGTGTGCCGACGATGGTGTAATGACCACGGGCCGAGGCGACCCACTGATAGAGTTGCCGGATGGTGAAATTGTTCTCGTCGGCGATCTGGCGCAGCAGTGCCTGTCGGCTCTTCATGCCCTCCGTCGGCGGCGCCACGGGTAGCGGCCCATCGAGATCGTAGCCCTTAAGATCCAGCGTACCCCCTGTCAGACCATTCAAGAGGCCGACGCCATCCTCTTCAAGGATGAGCGAGGTCAGCTTCTCATACTTTTCCTGGGCTTCCGCCTGGGTTCTGCCGACAAAGGGCGATACGCCCGGCATAACAAGAATATGGTTCGGATCGCGACCCAGACGGCGAGCGCGGGTCTTAATGTCGCGGTAAAATTCCTGCGCCGTCTCAAGATGCTGGTGAGCAGTGAAGATCACCTCTGCCGTTGCCGCTGCCAGATCGCGGCCGTCCTCCGACTGTCCAGCCTGCACGATAACGGGATGGCCCTGCGGCGAGCGCGGCACGTTGAGCGGACCACGCACTTGGAAATGCTCACCACGATGATTGGTCTCATGCAGCTTGGTCTTGTCGTAGAACACACCGCTTTCCACCTCGCGGACAAAGGCGTCATCCTCGAAGCTGTCCCACAGCTTCTTGACGACATCCACGTGCTCGGCGGCGCGCTTGTAGCGGCTGGCATGGGGCAGTTGTGTATCCAGATTGAAGTTCTGCGCGGCAGAATCACCGGTTGTCGTCACAACGTTCCATCCTGCCCGACCGCCGGAAATGAGATCCAGCGAGGCGAACTTGCGCGCCGTCAGATATGGCTCCTCATAGGTCGTGGATGATGTGGCGATGAAGCCGAGATTCTTGGTGAAGGGTGCGAGCGCCGAGAACAGCGTCGTCGGCTCGAAACCCGCAACCCTAGCATTTCCACCCTCGCGCGCCCCTCCGAAGCCGACAGCCAGATTGTCTGCCAGAAAATAGGCGTCGAACAATCCGCGTTCGGCAGTTTGTGCCAGTTGCTTGTGAAACTCGAAGCTCACCGCGCCATCCACGGGCTGATCGGGATGACGCCATGATGCGATGTGCTGTCCACCGCCCGGCAGGAATGCGCCCAGTCTGATCTTGCGTGTCATTGGTTCCTCGCTTTGGAGCTCTGCCATGTCTGCCATCAGGCAGGACAACGGCCCGTTTAGCCGCGACACCCGTTCACCACGTGCCGCCTGAGAAGAAACCTACATTGTCTATTATTTTTATATAGAAAGAAGATTGCTCGATTGCTGATGCTGAGCAAAAAGATTTCTGTTGTTGGGCGCAGATACAGAACAGCAGCAAATATGTTCCGAAACAGGAAACGGTGCGTGTTCTGCACAGGAGGAGTTACACCTGACGAAATCGCACATCGTCCTCATCTCGGACTGGCCATCCCGCCAGCAAAAAGCCGCCCGTTGGAAACGGACGGCTTTGATGATGTGTTCGCTAATAGCAGAAGGCTAAAGTCGAAGCAGACTATTCCAGCGGTATTGCCACGAAACGCAGATTGCCCTGCGCATCGGCAATCATCATATGCGCATTCTTCCGTCCGGCAGACTTGAGGCCATTGACGCGTACAAGCACATCGCCTGGCACCTCCATGAAATCCTGCCCGACTTCAACGATCACGTCGCCAGCCTTGACGCCTTTTTGCTCGGCAACCGAGCCCTGCGCAACGCTCGCCACATAAACGCCTTCGACGCTTTCTGCGATGCCCTTTTCCGTTTTCAACTCATCCGTCAACGTCACGAGGTCCATGCCAAGCACGGACTGCGATGCTTCGCGCGTATCCGGCGCCTGCTGCTCCGTTTCGGCGCCATCCCTGTCTTCGGGGGCGGTCATTTCACCACCCTCACCATCTTCAGGCATGGCGTCATCGCTGCTAGCACCCGGTTGCTGGTCTTCGGCACTGTCTTGCAACTGGCCAAGCTTGACCTTGATCTTTTCTTCCTTGCCATCGCGAAGCACGACGACATCGACTTCCTTGCCGACAGGGCTTTCCGCGACGATCCGTGGCAGGTCGCGCATTTCCAGAATAGGCTTGCCATCGAAGTTCAAGACGACGTCGCCCGGCTTGATAGGCCCGTTCTCCACCGGGCCTCCCTTTACCACACCGGAAATCAGCGCACCCTTCGCGCTATCCATTCCAAGACTGGAAGCGATATCGTCTGTCACTGGTTGAACGCGCACGCCAAGCCAGCCGCGACGGGTTTCGCCGAACTCGATCAACTGCTGCACGATGTTCTGCGCAAGTTCGGTGGGGACGGCAAAACCGATACCGATCGAGCCGCCACTCGGCGAAATGATTGCCGTGTTGATACCGATCACCTCGCCCTTCATATTGAAAAGCGGACCGCCGGAGTTACCCTTGTTGATGGCAGCATCGGTCTGGATGAAGTTGTCATAGGGGCCAGCATTGATGTTGCGTCCACGCGCCGAAACGACACCGACAGTCAGCGAACCGCCGAGACCGAAGGGATTGCCGATGGCCATGACCCAGTCGCCGATACGCATCGTCCGCGAGTCGCCGAACTTGACCGCCTTGAGGGATGTCTTCGGCTCCACCTTCAGAACCGAAAGGTCCGTCTTGGTATCGGTGCCGACAAGCTTTGCCTTCAGTTTGTTGCCGTTCGGGAAGATGACCTCGATATCGTCGGCACCTTCGATAACGTGATTGTTGGTGACGATGTAACCCGCCGGATCGATGACGAAGCCGGAGCCAAGCGAGTTGACCTTCTCGCCGCCGTCGGGCTTCTGGTTATCAAAATAGTCCTTGAAGAACTCCTGGAAAGGTGACCCGTCTGGGATACGCGGCGGCGTTGGACCCTTGCCCTCGGCCTTGACGCTCTGCGAGGTGGAGATGTTCACCACTGCATCCAGAAGCGGCGCAGCCAGATCCGCGACAGAGGCTGGCCCATTGGTCTGCGCCATCGCACCCACCGGCATGGCAACACCACCGGAAAGAAGGGCAAAGGCTGCCAGACCGGCAACGCTGCTGCGGAAGGGCGAAAATCGGGTTACGGGCATCAAGCGTCCTCGCATCTGCAAATAGTAGCCTCAAGCTTTAGGAACCAAGCATAAGGCGGAATGATGAAGTGTGAAAAACCTTTTCGTGAAGAGCGCGCGAATCTTGGCCGACCTTCCACTGCAAATTCATACGTAGCGGAAAACTGTGGCTGTCGCACGTTTTACAAGAAGGACGGGCCGCGATGTACCGGTACAATCCTAGAGGCCTCAAGAAGGATAACCCCGGAGGTAGAAATAATTCTATTTCATGAAGTAAGCAAACACACCCCACAAAAAAAGAAAAACAAAGAATAATAAAAATGAAGCAAAAAACAGAAACAACATCAAAAACAGGATGTTCTCTAAGAAAGACCTGTCACTCCATCCTCTGATCATCCTAAGCCAAATGTAGACGACAATATCTTCAAGATCCATCCCGATCTCTATCGCTTGAAAAGATGAGGGCACTCCAACAGCCGTTTCAGTTGCCCTCACAATTAAGCTTTAAAAATGACCTCACATAGCTTCATAAGAAAAGGCCGCTCAAGGCGGCCTTTTCAATCTTATCAATCCAACAATCAGTTCGCCGGCGCCGGCGTCGGCGCAGTGCCGGGCGCTGCTGGAGCAGCGGAAGCCGCACCCTGGGGCTGCGTACCGTTGATGTTGTTGAAGTAGCGGAAGAAGGTTGAATCTGGCGAAAGAACCAGAGTCGTCCCGCTGCCGTTCAGCGAGTTGGCGTAAGCCGTCATCGAGCGGTAGAACTCGAAGAAAGCAGGATCACGTTGGAAGGCCTCACCGAAGATGCGGTTGCGTTCCGCGTCGCCTTCACCGCGCAGCACTTCAGATTGGCGCTGAGCGTCGGATTCCAACTCGACGACCTGACGATCGGCGATAGCACGACGGCGCTGGCCTTCTTCGTTACCGCGGGCACGGATCAGTTCGGCTTCTGCAAGACGTTCGGACTTCATGCGATCGAAGGTCTGCTGCGAGACTTCCTGCGTCAGGTCTGTGCGGCGAATACGAACGTCCACGATGCTGATCCCGAGAGATTCGGCATCAGGACGCAGATCGTCACGTACTTCCTGCATCATCGAAGCGCGGGCGTCCGATAGAGCGGATTCGAAACCACGCAGACCGTAGACGCGGCGAAGCGATGCATCGAGACGAGTGCGCAGACGCGATTCCGCCGAGAGCTGATCACCCGAAACAGTTTCACGGAAGCGACGCGCATCGGTGATGCGATAGACCACGAAGGCATCAACTTCATAGAATTTGCCGCCCGAGACCTGAACACGGATATTGTCGTGGTCGAAGCGCAATGCGCGGTTTTCGATATACTGAACGCGATCGGCATCCATGAAGGCGAATGGCAGCTTGAAGTAGAGACCCGGCTGCGTCTTCACGTCCTGGATCTGACCGAAGCGGACGACGATCGCCTGCTGTCTCTCATTCACCACGAAAACCGAAGAATAGACGAGGAAGAACAGGACGGCGAGGCCGACGAGAATTGCCGTAAGACGATTGCTCATATCAGTTGCCTCCCTGCTGTGCTGCGCCGGTATTGCCGCGCATCATTTCATTCAGAGGCAGATATGGCACCACGCCCTGCTTTTCATCGATGATGATCTTGTTGGAGCCCTTCAGAACGCGCTCCATCGTTTCGATGAACATACGCTCGCGCGTTACTTCCGGTGCCGTGCGATACTGATCGTAGATCGAGACGAAGCGTTGTGCTTCACCCTGCGCTTCGTTCACGACACGGCTCTTGTAAGCGTTGGCCTCTTCGACGATCTGGGCTGCCTGACCGCGTGCCGCACCTAGCTTCTGGTTGGCATACTGATTGGCTTCTTGAACGAAGCGATCCTCATCCTGTTCCGCACGCTGCACTTCATCGAAGGCGTCAGCGACTTCGCGCGGCGGTGCCGCATCTTCGATCGCAACCGCGTTGATGGAAATGCCGGCACCGTAGCTGTCCATCGTGCCTTGGATGATGTTGCGAACATCGGCAGCGATCGCCTGGCGGTTGTCACGGAAGATGTCTTGCGCCGGACGACGGCCAACAACTTCGCGCATGGCACTTTCGGAAACCTGCTGAAGTGTTTCAGCTGGCGTGTCGACGTTGAAGAGATAGGATTTGGGATCGGAAACCGTGTAAAGCACCGAGAACTGGACGTTGACGATGTTCTGGTCACCGGTCAGCATCACGCCGGTGGCAGCAGAAGACGAAGTAGCGCGTGCGCCGATATTCTGCTGCTGCTCGGTCACCTTGACGATCTCGACAGTCTCGATCGGCCAGAAGTGATAGTGCAGACCCGGCATGGAAACTTCATTCTTTGGCTTGCCGAAGCGCAGCTCCACACCGCGCTCATCCGGTTGAACCGTATAGACGGACTGAATGCCGATGAAGGCGAGGATTACGAGGGCGATGATGGCGACGACGCCACCATTGAAGCCCCCTGGAAGCATGTGCTTGAAACGATCCTGACTGCGCCGGATGATCTCTTCCAGATCGGGCGGGCCACCATTACCGTTGCCGCCGCCTCCACCACCGCGTGGACGGTTTGGCCCTGATCCCCAAGGTCCACCCTGGTTATTTCCTCCACCGCCGCCGCTATTACCGCCGCCGCCCCAAGGGCCGCCGCCGCCATTCTGATTGCTCCAGGGCATTCATACCTCTTTGTTATAAAAACTTTCCCGCTCCCTCTCCAACGCGCTTTCGCGATGCCGGCGGGAATATCGTCCTCGTTATAAGAAGGCGACGCGTCTGTTTCAACGCAGGGGCGGTAACTTAATACCAGACAGGTCCAAATAGTTTACTTTGCCGCACCGCGCCGCCGATAGGTTGAAAAACGCACGGCATAATCGTCCTTTTCCCCGGCTGACAGGGCAATTTCATCGGTTTTTTCAAAAACGCTCAAATCGATTTCCGGAAAAAACGTATCGCCATCCAGTTCAGCGTCTACATGGGTGACGGAAAGTTGATCGGCGAAGGGCATGGCCTGACGGTAAATCTCACCACCACCAGCCACATAGATGGCGTCCACACCGAGTTCTCGGGCCTTGGCTTTTGCCAGCGATAAGCCATCCTCGAGCGAGGAAACGACCTCGACGCCATCCGGTTTGTAGTCGGGATTACGGCTGATGATGATATGCGGACGCCCCGGTAAGGGGCGCTCGCCGACGGAGAGGAAAGTCTTGCGGCCCATGATCATCGGCTTGCCCATGGTCTCAGCCTTGAAGCGCTTCAGATCGGACGACAGCTTCCAAGGCATATCCAGCTCGCGCCCGATAACGTTGTTTCTGGACACTGCGGCAATCAGAACGATGCGGGGTTCACTCATACCGCAATCGGTGCCTTGATGCTTGAATCGGCTTCGTAGTTCTCCAACGTAAAGTCTTCGAACTTAAAGGAAAACAGATCCCGCACTTCCGGATTGATCCGCATGGTCGGCAGCGGCTTCGGCGTGCGCGTCATCTGCAGTTCGGCCTGCTCGAAGTGGTTCGCATAGACATGCGCGTCACCCAACGTGTGGACGAAATCCCCAGGCTTCAAGCCGGTGACCTGCGCCACCATGAGCGTCAACAAGGCGTAAGAAGCGATGTTGAAGGGCACTCCGAGAAAGATATCGGCGGAGCGTTGGTAAAGCTGGCAGGAGAGTTTGCCATCCGAAACATAGAACTGGAACAGGCAGTGGCAGGGCGGAAGCGCCATTTCGTCGACCAGCGCAGGGTTCCAGGCCGAAACGATATGCCGACGCGAATTGGGGTTGGTCTTCAGGCCCTCGATCAAAAGCTGAATCTGGTCGATGTGACGACCATCCGGTGCGGGCCATGAGCGCCACTGCGCCCCGTATACAGGACCCAGATCGCCCTTTTCATCGGCCCACTCGTCCCAGATGGTAACACCGTTTTCCTTGAGATAAGCAATGTTCGTATCGCCCTTCAGAAACCACAGCAACTCATGGATGATCGAGCGTAGATGCAGCTTCTTGGTGGTCAGCACCGGAAAGCCTTCGGAGAGATCGAAACGCATCTGATAGCCGAAGACGGAACGCGTGCCCGTCCCGGTACGATCGCCGCGATCGCTTCCCGTTTCCATCACATGCCTGAGAAGATCGAGATATTGCTTCATGTCGTTCCGCCACCTAGTCTCTATGGGTTTGTTATACCCCTTCCCGGCAGCGGAACCAATCGACTGAGGAATTAAATCCCCAACAGCTTTATACGTCAGACGGTCTCAAGCTTGTCCAGATGCTTGGCCACAAGGTAATAGAAGGTCACGCGCGATTTGCTGCGGTCGGCCGCCATCTCCTTCGCGGTCGCGGCAATCGCAGCGTCGGCGTCAGCGCCATCCACACCGAGCTTCTTGGCGCACCATCCACTCTTCACTCTCGCAAGCTCCTCCGGGTCAGATGACGACACCAGCGCCGAGTCGCGATTGCGAAGCGCGATACCCAAATATTTGACGATCTTGTTCACCACGGCTTCATCGGCATTGGGATCGTATGTCTTCACATCTGCAAGATAGTCCGTCATATCCTTATCCTCCATGTTGAGCGGCCGGATCGTATCTACGTCCGCTTCAAGAAGAACATGTTCGAACCCCGCAACCGCGTCAAGAATCTCATGCAACCAAACGTGGTTCATTCCTTTATCGAAATGTCACAAGGCCTCTTTTCTAACAGCGAAGAAATGCCTATATGACCTCTGCCGGGTGCAAATCCGGCTATGGCGATAAACGGTCGATGGAATAAACCTATTGGACCCGGGGGCGGTACCCGGCGCCTCCACCAAAAACCGGCGGCTTCTTGCGATAAGGCCGGCTTTTGATGGGGGCGAAATAGGATCGACAAGGGCGTAAAGATCGAACTTTTGCTCGGCATGATACCGCCGTTATCGGGTCACAAGTGTAGTTGCAAATGACAACAACGCTAAGGAATACGCTCTCGCTGCCTAATGGCGGTGCGGGAATTCCGCTCTAAGTCCTTACGGTTAGCCCCGTAAGGCGGGGTTCGGAGGTACCTGGCAACAGAAACCTCCACCTTCTCTCCTCTTTTGAAATTCGTTATAGGGTGCGTCTGACTCGCTTTCAGCCTTACGTCACTGCGCATATATTTGCCGCGGTTGATGAGTAGAACATGCTGGAAGCGGCAAAGGCTTTTTCATTGCTGCGCATTAAGACATTGCGTATACTTAGGTAAAAGACGTTCGAATAAGGAAAGACAGGACCGTATGGGGCAGGATCATATCCGTTACGACATTCTCGCACAGGATGCCCTTCGCGGCGTTATCCGCAAGGTTCTGAGCGAGGTTGCGGCCACCGGTCGGTTGCCGGGCGATCACCACTTCTTCATCACCTTCCTGACCGGCGCGCCGGGCGTTCGCATTTCGCAACACCTCAAAGCGAAATATGCCGAGCAGATGACAATCGTCATCCAGCACCAGTTCTGGGATCTGAAGGTCACCGAGACCCTTTTCGAGATTGGCCTGTCTTTCTCCGACACGCCTGAAAAGCTGGTGATCCCTTTCAACGCAATTCGCGGCTTCTACGATCCGTCGGTCAACTTCGAACTCGAATTCGACGTGCCGATGGCGGAAGAGGAAGAGGTTCAGGAAGCAGAGATCACCGCATACCCGGTTCCTGCAGAGGGCAAGCCGCAAGTATCGGAAGAAAAGAAGGTAGATGAGGAGAAGAAGGCCGGTTCGGTCGTCTCGCTCGATGCGTTCCGTAAGAACAAGTAAAGTGTTAGGCGGCCGCATAAGCGCCGTAAGCAATACCGTGATCACTGGGAGCACTGCATGACGGGCGACGTCGTCAACCTTCGCCAGTTTCGCAAGCAGAAGACACGCTCCGAAAAGGAAAAACAGGCGGAGCAAAACCGCCTGTCATTTGGCCGAACAAAAGCCGAAAAGTCCCTGACTGACGCCCTGAAGAGCAAGGCGGATCGTCAGTTCGATCAGGGCAAGCTTGAGAAAAACGACGGCGACGCCGAGTAGAACTTTTTCGTTTCTTTGACAACGAAAGCCTCTAGCGGAAGCGGCTGACCTAAAAGATCGCGACACGCCTTCAAGGCAGAGCCCGGTACCACGGTCTCATCTTGCGCTCCCCCATCTTCATATTTGAGCGCACCGACAACCGCCGGTTAAAAACTGCATCCGTCCTCCATTCACTCTGTCGATGCGCCAGTCGGACCACCGCCCAGCTCTCGCTGGCTTTCCGATCGCTGTTTCGATATCGGGCAGAGCGGCACTAGAGCGTCATCCTTATGCGACGCACAAAGAACGCTGTATCTTCTTTAATCTGCGCATCGTGCTGTGCCAAAATCGGTTACGATTTTTGGGCCTATGCCAAAGCGCGCCAAAAGCCGTGGAACCCACGCCGGATAGCGGCGTTATCGAACGCAAGCTCCTATACATTTCATGGACTTGCAGGCAGACAGTGAATCAGATTGCAATCCTCTTGAACCAGTTTGGAAAGCAGCGACCTTGATACGCAAGCACTCCACGACTCTTCATGGTCACCGCACCAGCATTTCTCTGGAAGATGCATTCTGGGAAGAGTTGCGTGCCATTGCAGAAAAGCGAAAAATGAGCTTTGCGGCGCTGCTGGCTGAGATCGATGACAACAGATCGGAAAGCAGCAATCTGTCGTCGGCTCTGCGGGTCTACGTCCTGACTTGGCTCAAAGCGCAGCCATAGCAAAACCCGATCGAGGTCGAAGCATCCTGCGATCTCCAATCCTGCTGACATGCGGAACGCCATTCCCGCAAAAATGTTTCTCGTCACCACAACCTGCGCGCCATACAAGCCGAGATCAGGGCGGAGAGTCTTTCGGTGGATCGGAAAATTGCCTGATCACGTCCTGCGTCGGCGGAACCGTCAGGGTCGGCGCGGACTGCTGGTCTTGCTGTTGACGCTGCAAGCGCTCCTGCTGTTCTTTCTCCGCCTGCAGACGCTCCTGTGCCATGTTGCGCAGGCGTTCTTCCTCCGCCTTCCTGGCTCTGTCCTCTGCCTGCGCACGCTCCTTTGCCGCCTCTCGTTCTGCGGCCTGGAAGCGATACAGCGCAACCTCGCGTCTCAGACGCTGCTTTTCCAGAACGCTTGCCTGTAGCGCCTCGACGCGCCGTCTTTCCTTTTCGAAAGCGCGAAGAGATAGGTAGCCGGTAAGCCCGGACACATCGGTCGTCAAAGCAGGCTGCGCGAGGGGACCGACATAGTTGAGGCGAATGGACGGCGAAGCACCGGCAAGCTCTTCGATGCCCGGCTTATAGTCGAGCCCGACGCTACCGGTCAGCGTTTCGTCCGCCAGATTGATAGAAAGCTCGCCTGTCATGGACAGCTTGTCGGTGGAAGCCGTCACATTTTGCATGCGCAGACTGCCATCGGAGATGGTGAACGGCATCGAAATCTGCCCGAGCGGAATGTCTCCCTGCCATAACTGCTGATCGACCAGCGGGCGAACCTTTGCCGCATCAATGTCGCCCTGAAGCCCAGATGCTGCCTGAAGCCAAGGCTGGAAGGCATTCGGGTTGAGGCCGCGCAAGACGAGATCGTCCGTACGAATCTCGCCAGAACCACTGGCCGCGGTCAACAATTCACGCACACTCTTGCCCGTGGCTTCCGCTGTCAGATCGGCAGCAAAGCGCCCGGTCACCACAGGACCATTTGCATTCCTCCAAATGATGCTTTCGGGATTGGCACCGGCAATGGAAAGCTTGGTGCGAAAAATAGCGGCACCCTCCCCTGTCGCCATGGCGACGCTGCCGGAAACCTTGCCGCCCATCCAGTCGCCGGACATATTATCGAGCGATAAAGTGCCGTTGGCGTGGGTCAGATTAAACGAAGAGCCCGAAACGGTGCCGAAAGGTCCTGCAGCGAACTTCGCCGCCTTGACCGCCAACGCCGCCTCCACTTTCGGGAATGCGGGAAGTGCGACCGGCTTGGCATTCAGGCCGCCATTTTCCGCATCGATAACCGGCCCGTACATGGCGTCACCCAGCCAGTCCATATCGACGCTGGCAAGTGAGATATCGCCCATCAATCTGTAGGGGGCTGCTCTTGATATCGCGACATTGCCGGAGAAAGCGTTACCGCCTGCCTGACCGGCCAGATTTGTGAAATTCGCCTTGTCCTTGTCGACGGCAAGCTTGGCATTGAGCTTGGTCGACATGCCGCCGCCCAGTTGCGGCAGCCCCACGGCATTCATGATGAGATAGGGTTCGATATCGGCGCTTTCGAGCGCCACATCGGCACTGCCTTCGCCGAAGCTTCCAGGCGCCAGCGAGAAGCTGCCTGCGGCGGTGAAGTGCGTACGCTCGGTTGAAAAGCGGAAATCGGTCTGCATTGCAGCGCCGACGCTTCCGTTGAGCTTAACCGATAGCAGGCCTTCGCCATCGGCATCGAAGGGTAACGGATCGAGCCCCGCTTGGCCAAACAGAATGGCAGTCGACTGGTTCTTGAGGACCGCTTCGAGCGTCAGGGCAGTATCGTCGGTAATGGAGAAGAAATCGGGCAGCTTGGCAACCGCTGAGAGCCGGCTGCCATTGATGGTGCCGGAAACGGCAGCGTTTGCGCCGCCACTATTGCTATCGACGGATAGATCAACCGTAACATCGGAATTGGCGTACCAGGCAGCACTTCTGACCAGACGATCCAGCAAAGGATGGTGCGGGAGCTTGCGTGCAACGAGTTCAAGAACCGGCTGCGCATCGGCGGCGCGCAGATTGACCGTGCCCTTGCCACCATATTTGAGCAGCGAGCCCTTCAGCTCACCCTTGGCGTGAACCTCGGCACCGGCAATATCACCTGCCGTCATCGTCTCGAGCGCGAGAACGCCCTCTGATACCGTGAAGCCGGTCTCCACCTTATTGGCGGTCACGCCCGCCATATTGAAACGATCAGCCTTGAACTTCGCACTGATGCGATGATCGAAGACCGACGAGCCGTTCTGATCGCCAAGCACCAGGCTTCCAAGGGCCTTCAAGGCGTCTAGATCGATCTCGTCACCGGCCAGATCGATATCGATGCTCGATCCTTTGTCCATCGCCTGGCGTAAAAGACTACCGCGCAAAGACGCCTGACCAATGGCGAGCTCGAGGTTGTCGAAGCGCTGCGCCTTGGTGGTCAGCGACACCTTGGATGAGAACCCGGCGGCATTAAGTTGGCGGATTGCCGGATCGACACTACCCGTCAACCAGTTCGCAAGTCCGGAAGGCTGGTTGGAGGCGACAAGTAGATCGCCGTTGAAAGCAGGCCCGCCTGTCAGCGTCAGCGAACCCTTTGCCTCGAACTGGGTGCGGCCCGGAAGCACGGCAACGGCATTGACCACCTGCCAACCCGATCCGTCCGGTCGAACATCGAGGCGGATATCGCGGATCGTGGTGTCGTCGGAAACCAGCGCGGGCAGACTGATGCTTGCTTTGCCCGGCACCTGCGGCACCGGAATGCGCGCAATCAGATCCGCAAATGCCTCGATCCGCTGGCGCACCGACACGGTCGGAACCCGCGATGTCTTGCCACTGGAAGACGCTGGCGCTGGCGTGAAACGATTGAAGTCGATCTGCTGACCGTCGGCAGTCAGCAGAAACTCAGGCGCCGCTCCGGTATCCAGCGTTGCCTCGCCGGTGACGATATAGGGATTATCGGTGCCCCCCAGCTCCATACGGTAGCTTGGAACCCGCAAACGCCCATTTGTCAGCTCGAAGCTGCCGCGTGTGCGCGGCGCAGAAAAGATCGATTGATCCTGCTTTTGCTGCTTGTCGTCGCGCCTAAAATTGAAGGCGAAGGAGCCGCTATAGACTGGACGACCAGCCGTCGCTCCGATACCGCCATCGAGATCGATTTCGACCGGATACTCATCCGGCTGCAGCCGCAAACGAAGTCCCATCCGACCGACCGTTGGATCGGGCTCGCCGCTTGTGAGCGAAAACGAACCGGCGTGCCCGTCGATAGCTGCACGCCCATCCGCACGCCAGGGTCCCGCAAGAGACTTCGCTGACATGGCGGCGTTCAGCCCGGTAATGGTGCGGTTGCGCCCGGATTGCTCGTCGATGAACTCTATCTGCCCGTCTTCGATATTGACGCTTTCCAGCACCACTGTACGAGCTGGGATCTCGGCGCGACCTCCACGCATCCAGTCCAGCGTTCCGTCCTTCAGCAGACGAATTTTCGCTTTCGGCTCTTCGATGCGCATATCGAAGATACGTGCTTCCCCGGAAAGAAACGGCGCAAGCTCGGCATCCATGGAAAAGCGCGCCACCTGAATGAGCGGCGAGCCATCGGCATCGGTGCCTGCCCGTACATCGTGCAAAGTCACGGATGGAAACGGCAGAAGCCGGGCCTCGACTGGTCCGTGGACCACGACCTTCTTGCCCAAGATGCGGCTTGCCTGATCTTCGAAGTCGCGACGGAAGTCCGTCCAATCGATAAAATACGGAATCAAAAGCGCCGCAAAAAGCGCCACGACCAGCAGTCCGCCCAGAAAAACCAGTATGCGTCCGAGCACGACCCGTCGTCTCCCATAATCACCGCTGAAAACTAGCGTTTTTTCGCTTCAGGGCAAGCATCAATTGGTTGATGGTTCTAACCAGTTCAAAGCCGGAAAAGCTTGCCCGGATTAAAAATATTATCCGGATCAAGCGACCGCTTGATGGTGCGCATCATATCGAGCGCGGCACCAGCCTCTTCCTCGAGAAAGCTCATCTTCCCCTGTCCTACTCCGTGTTCACCGGTGCAGGTGCCATCCATCGAAAGTGCACGGCGGTTGAGACGTGCGACGAAAGCTTCGGTCTTTACCACGCTCTCCGGATCTTTTCCGTCAAAAAGCACGAGAACATGGAAGTTCCCATCTCCTGCATGACCGACGATCGGCGCCAACATATCATTTTCCCTGATATCGCGCTGCGTTTCCACAACGCAATCGGCAAGGCGGGAAATGGGCACGCAGACATCGGTGGAAAGTCCATCGAGATGTGGTGCGAGCGCGCGGGATGCCCAATAGGCATCATGGCGCGCTTTCCACAGCGCGTTGCGCTGCTGCACGTCGCCCGTCCACTTAAAATCTGTGCTGCCGAACTCGCCAACGATTTCGGCAAATTGCTGCGATTGCAAAGCGGTCGTTTCTTCCGTGCCATGAAACTCGACGAAGAGCGTCGGCTTCTCCTCATAGCCAAGACCGGAATAGGCATTGCAGGCGCGGATCTGTACCTCGTCCAGAAGCTCGATCCGGGCCACTGGTATCCCCATCTGGATCGTCATGATCACCGCGTCGCAGGCGGCCTTGATTGTCTCGAAGCTGCAGACACCTCCGGCAATTTTTTCGGGAATTCCCTGCAAACGAAGGGTAACAGAGGTAAGGACGCCGAGCGTTCCTTCGGCGCCGACGAAAAGCCGCGTCAGATCATAACCGGCGGAGGATTTACGCGCACGCCTGCCAGTGCGGATTTCTTCACCCCTGGCGGTGACAGCGGTCACAGCCAGAACATTATCCTTCATCGTCCCGTAACGCACCGCATTGGTTCCGGATGCGCGGGTGGATGCCATGCCTCCGATGGAAGCGTTCGCGCCGGGATCGATCGGGAAGAACAGACCCGTATCGCGCAGATACGTATTCAATTGCTCGCGGTTGACGCCCGGCTCGACCGTTACGTCTAGATCCTCGGCGTTCAACTCTATGATGCGGTTCATCCGGCTGAAATCGATGGAGATGCCGCCCGAGGGCGCATTGACTTGGCCCTCCAACGATGAGCCCGTACCGAAAGGGATGACCGGGACCTTATGCTTCGCACAGGCCTTGACCACCGCTTTCACATCATCTGCACTTTCAACGAAGGCCACGCCATCGGGAAGCTGGGTCGTCAGGTACGTCGTGGTGTGGGAATGCTGCTCGCGAAAGGATTGGCCCGTCTGGAATTTATCGCCGAGATCGTGCTTCAGCACGGTTAGAACAGCGGCAATTCCAGCCTCGTTTCGCGTTCCCGATACGACATCTTTCAAAGCCATGACATGCTCCACCACACTGCAAATTTCGACCCGCGCCGCGCGCGGGTCATGGTGTGGTATGTGACAAGGCTTTCACTTTGTCCAGCGCAGGCTTTACCTTGCTTCAGTGTTGGACTCCAAATTATTCCGCCGCGAGAAGCGGTTTGTCTTCTTCCAAAGCGCGACGACGAATGGCCGTATCCAACTCGCGGTGAAGACGGATTTCCTCATCGGCCTGCGGCTTGGCGAAGCGCGCAATCAGCAGGTAGGAAACCGGCGTAATGTAGAGCGTCACCAGCGTCGCGAAACCGAGACCGCCGACAATCACCCAGCCAAGCGCGATACGGGCCTCAGCACCGGCACCCTGCGCCAACACAAGCGGCACGCCGCCGAGAATGGTGGCGATCATTGTCATCATCACCGGGCGCAAACGGATGCTGCAGGACTTCTCAATGGCGTCACGCACACTCGCCCCCTGGTCACGCAGATGGTTGGCGAACTCCACGATCAGAATGCCGTTCTTCGCCATGACGCCGACAAGAAGCACCAAACCAATCTGACTGTAGACATTGAGGCTCGATCCGGTGACCAACAGCGCGATGACGGCGCAAGCAAGGCCGAGCGGGACCGTCGTCATGATGATGAGTGAGCTCAGTATGCTTTCGAATTGCGCTGCCAACACCAGGAAAATGATCGCAATGGCAAAACCGAAGGTCAGCAGCATGCCGCTGGAGTTTTCCTGCAATGTCGCGGCCTCACCAAGCGGCATTAAACGCGCGCCGGATGGCATGATCTGGCCGGCAAGCTCGTTGACTTTCGCGACGGCCTCACCAAGGGAAACACCCTCGCGCAGGTTGGCGGAAAATCCGACCGACGGCAGTTGCTGTTCGCGATTCAACTGCGGCGCCACCGCATTTTCCTTCATAGTCGCGATAACCGACATCGGCACGATCTTTCCGTCATCGGTCTTGAGGAAGACATTCTCAAGATCAGTCGGATCGTTGATCGGGCGCGTTGAGGCCAGCAGGCGTACCGGTATGGCATCACCGTTCACGAACACGTCAACAATAGAGCGGCCTTCGAGCAGAGACTGCATTGCACGGGAAAGCCCGGTGATATCGATACCGAGATCGGATGCCCGCTCACGATCGATGGACACCGAAAGCTGAGCCTGGTTCGGCTCGTTGTCAAAACGCGGCGTATCGAACATACCGGTTTCTTCCATGGACAACAGCAACTTCTGGGTCGCTTCTGTCAGCGCCGGATAGTTGGATCCTACCATCGCCATGCTCAACCCGTTGCCAGCACCGCGAATGCGCAAGCTGTTCGGTTGCTGCGCCGTACCGCGCAGAGCGGGCACTTTTTGCGCAGCCGCGTTGATGTCTTGAGCAATCTGGTTCTGAGTTCGATCGCGATCTGCCCACGGCGCCAGCGTCAGCACCATGAAGCCGGAATTTGTTGCCCCGTTCATGCCGGTAATCGAGTAGATATTGCGGATCTCCCCGCTTTCGCGAAGCGGCGCAAGATTTTCCTCGATACGCTGCAGCTGGTCTCGCGTATATTCAAGACTGACACCTTGCGGTGCCGTAACGCGCATGAAGATCGAAGACCGATCTTCGCGCGGCGTCAACTCGTTCTGCACCATGCCGAAAGCGATCCAGGACACGCCAGCGAAGGCAAGCGATACGACAATGACGATCACCGGATTGTTTAGACAGCTCGAAAGCGTCTTTTTGTAGGTACTGGCGAACACGTTGCCGAACCAGGCAAGCGGTCCGGTCTGGTGCTCGACGGTCTTTTTCAGCATCCGGGAGGCGAGCATCGGGCAAAGCGTCAACGCCACGATGGAGGATAGGCCGACCGCGAAGGCGAGCACGAAGCCGAACTCGCGGAATAGGCCGCCCAACTGGCCGGGCAGGAAGGATAGCGGAATGAAGACCGCAGCAAGCGTTGCCGTCGTGGCAAGAACCGCGAAGAACACCTCCTGCGTACCGAGAACGGCTGCCGCCCGCGGCCCCATGCCTTCGGCACGGCGGCGCACGATATTCTCGAGCACCACGATGGCGTCGTCCACCACAAGACCCGTCGCCAGAACGATGGCGAGCAGCGTCAGGATGTTGATGGAGAAACCGACCATGTAGATCGCAACCAGCGTACCGATCAACGCGACCGGCATGGTGATCGCCGGAATGAGCGTGGCGCGCCAATCCCTGAGGAAAAGATAGAGAACGACGACAACGATCAGCGCGGACAGGCCCAGCGCCAGTTCCACCTCGTGAAGCGCGCCTTCGATAAAGACCGCATCGTCACTGGTGACGACAATTCTGGTGCCCTCTGGCAAGTTCGGCGTCATTGCTTCGACAGCCGCCTTCACGCCGCTCGAAATATTCAGAGTGTTGGACTGCGCCTGACGAATAACGCCAAGCCCTACCCCTTGCACTCCGTTGGAGCGTAATGACGTGTTCTCGTCATCCGCGCCAAGCTGAACGCTCGCCACATCGCGTAGGCGGACCTTGTCCTTGATCACAAGGTTCTCGAATTCTGCGGGCGTTGTCAGATTGGCGGTCGCGCGAACCACGATGTCTTGCGTCGAGCTCTTCAGCGATCCGGCAGGAACGTCGAGCGCGGCGGTTGCCAGCGCATTCGACACATCCGTCACCGTCAGCCCGCGACTGGCGAGGGCGGCCTGATCGAGATCGACCCGGAAGACCTTTTCCTGATCGCCATAAAGTTCCACATCGGCAACGCCGTCCACGGCAGCCAGACGATCGACGATCTCATCGTCCACGAGCTTCGTCAGGTCTTCCATGCTCAGTGTCGAGGAAGTGACGGCCAGACGCATGATCGGCTGGCTGTCGGAATCGGCCTTGATGATCTGCGGCTCATCGGCATCCTCGGGCATCTGATTGGTGACGCGCCCGATTGCGTCGCGCACGTCGTTCGCCGCAACGGCAAGATCGATGTCGTCACCAAATTCCAAGGTCACGCGGCTGGTCCCGAACTGGGACGCTGAGGAAATGGATTTCACGCCGCTGACGCGAGCGACCGCGCCTTCGATGGTCTGCGTCACCTCCTGGTCGATCGTCTGCGGCGAGGCGCCGTCATAGGTCGTGCGCACGGAGATGACCGGACGATCCACATCCGGCAATTCGCGCACTTCCACGCCGACGAGCGCCGCAAGGCCAGCAACGACGATAAGCGTATTGATAACGGCAGCAAGGATAGGCCGACGGACGAAGAGCGCGGTGAATGTCAGCTTCGAATCCTGGCCTGCGGGCGGCGTCTGTCCGGTCGATGCAGCACTCATCGGCTTGCCACCTCCGCTGCATTCGCAGCGTCCGCACGGCGCACAGCCCCACCTTCGCGCACCCGCTGAAGGCCTTCCGTTACAATAACATCGTCGGGTGTGAGATCGGCCTTCACCAGCACCGCATCCGGATTGCGTTGAACCACCTGCACCCGCACCTTGTTTGACTTGTTATCGTTCACACGCCAGACATACGATCCATCCGCGTCCCATTGCACGGCCAGCGGATCGACTGATGGATAGTTTTTTCCCTCGAACCGCATCGTCACGCTGAACGACATGCCGGCGCGCAATTCGTCCCTTGCATTGTCGAAAACCGCACGCACCCGCACGGTCCGGCTTGCTTCGTCCACACGATTGTCAACCGCCTCGACCTTACCCGTGAACGTTTCACCCGGACGCGAAACCGAGGTCGCCTCCACCGGCATGCCCACCTTGATCGTGGTCGCGAACCGCTCTGGTGCCCAGAAATTGACGAGAATTTTCGAGCGGTCGTCGATGCTGACAACGCTTGTCTGCGTCGTGGCATTATCGCCGACATTGATAGCGACGATGCCTGCGATTCCCTCGATGGGTGCGACGATGTTGCGTCGCTTGAGATTAAGCTCGGCGGTGCTGACGGCAAGCTTGGCGGACTCTTCGGCAATCTGCGCATCGAGAACATCGAGGCGCGCCACAGACCGGAGATTTCGGTAGGATGAGGATTTCTCGACCGCGCTCCTGAGAGCGACCTGCGCTTTATCGCGCTCGATCAACTGCTCGTCATCATCGAGCCGGGCCAGAACGTCGCCCTTCTTAACCTTCTGGCCAGAGGAAACCAGGATTTCCGAAACCAGGCCGGAAGCCTGAGGTGTCACGATGACGGTCTGGATGGCTTCGCCGTTGCCGATAGCGTTCAGGCGGTCGTTCACGGTGGCGGTTTTCACCGGAGCAGTTACGACAAGCGTCGCATTGCTGCGCCCGCCGCCCCTCTGCCCTGACGGTTTAGACGCAGAATCCGCGGCTGTCGGTGCAACTGGATTTTCTGCCGTGACGATGCCCGCGCTTGCCAAAAGGTCGCGCCCGGTGGACGAATTAAAGGCCCACAAAAAGAAGCCGGCTCCGACGACCGCCAGACTGACACCAATCTGCTTCCAAACCCGCATCCAATTCTCCGTGTAATTTAAACGCAAACGCGGTCGCACCATGGTGCCGACGCGCAAATGATTTATCGCAGTATCTTTGCAGCCGCTTAACAACGCAACGCATGATTCCGTTTCTTACTGAATTGTAATTCTCGATTATTTGACGACATTCAGTCTGAAATCGGCAAACTAGCAGTATCAGGAGTTGTAATGCTGGTCGGAAAACCTGAAAAAACGCATCTGATTGGCAGAACAAACGCACCTGCAACGCAGGCGCCTCTGCCTTGGATTGGACGCGATCGCAGTTGATGCGGGAATAAAAGCAGAACGATGTTCTAGCGTTTACATACCGAATCACTACATTGAGCCGCATGAGTAACAGTTTCGACGATATGCCGTTCTTCGACGAAGAACCAAACGAGCCGCGCCGCCCGGCACCTGCCGCGCCGGCTGCTGGCGGTCTGGGAATTGCTGCCCGCGCTATGGCTGCACGCGATCAGGCACGTTCCGCACCCGATTATCTCTCAGGCCTCAATCCGGAACAGCGGGATGCGGTGGAGACATTGGACGGACCGGTGCTGGTTCTTGCAGGAGCGGGCACCGGCAAGACCCGCGTGCTGACCACGCGTATTGCCCATATCCTGGCAACCAACCGCGCCTATCCAAGTCAGATCCTCGCCGTGACCTTTACCAACAAGGCCGCCCGCGAAATGAAGGAGCGTATTGGCGTTCTCGTCGGCGGCGCGGTAGAAGGCATGCCGTGGCTCGGCACCTTCCACTCCATTGGCGTGAAACTACTGCGTCGTCACGCAGAACTGGTCGGGCTGAAATCGGACTTCACCATCCTCGATACGGATGACGTGGTGCGGCTCATCAAGCAGCTCATCCAGGCAGAAGGTCTGGATGACAAACGCTGGCCTGCCAAGCAGTTTGCCGGTATGATCGACAACTGGAAGAACAAGGGCCTGACACCGCTGGACATTCCGGAAGGCGACAGTCGCGCTTTCGCCAACGGAAAGGGTCGAGACCTATACACCGCCTATCAGGCGCGTCTGAAGACTCTGAACGCCTGTGACTTCGGCGATCTTCTTCTGCACCCGATCACTATCTTCCGCCGCCATGGCGATATTCTGAAAGATTACCACCAGCGTTTTCGCTACATTCTCGTCGACGAGTATCAGGACACCAACACCGCTCAATATATGTGGCTCCGGCTATTGGCACAGCGCGCCAAAGGAGAGCCTCAGAACGTGTGTTGCGTCGGCGACGACGACCAGTCCATCTACGGCTGGCGCGGCGCGGAGGTGGACAACATCCTGCGCTTCGACAAGGATTTTCCCGGCGCCAGGGTCATCAAGCTGGAGCGCAATTATCGCTCCACCGAGCATATTCTCGGCGCCGCCGGCCATCTGATCGCTCATAATGAAGGCCGCCTCGGCAAGACGCTCTTTACCGATCGTGTCGATCCGAACGACGAGAAGGTCGTGGTCCACGCGGCCTGGGACTCGGAAGAAGAAGCACGCGCCGTTGGCGAAGAGATCGAGGCGTTACAGCGCAATACCAAGCACAATCTGAACGACATGGCGATATTGGTCCGCGCCTCATTCCAGATGCGTGAGTTCGAAGATCGCTTCGTAACCCTCGGCTTGAATTACCGCGTCATCGGCGGCCCCCGATTCTACGAGCGCATGGAAATCCGCGACGCAATGGCCTATTTCCGTCTCGTCTGCCAACCGGCGGACGATCTGGCCTTCGAGCGTATCGTCAACACCCCAAAGCGCGGTCTGGGTGACACGACCATTCGCACGCTGCACGACTACGCCCGCGCCCGTGATATTCCCATGCTGGCGGCTGCCGCTGATATTATCGAGACCGATGAGTTGAAGCCCAAGGCACGTAAGGCGCTCTTCGATGTGGTTCAGGATTTCCGCCGCTGGCAAGGTCTTCTTGAAAACACCGAGCACACGGTTATGGCGGAGCAGATCCTCGATGAGAGCGGCTATACGGCCATGTGGCAGGCAGACAAGACAGCGGAAGCGCCTGGACGTCTTGAAAACCTTAAGGAACTTATCCGCTCGATGGAATCCTTCGAGAGCATGCGTGGCTTTCTTGAGCACGTAGCGCTCGTCATGGATGCCGAACAAAACGAGGACCTCGACGCCGTCTCGATCATGACGCTGCACTCTGCCAAAGGTCTCGAATTCGAAACGGTCTTCCTGCCGGGATGGGAAGAAGGCCTGTTTCCGCATCAGCGTTCTTTGGATGAAGGTGGACGTTCCGGCCTGGAAGAAGAGCGGCGACTTGCCTATGTGGGCATTACCCGCGCCAAGCGACGCTGCCACATCTGGTTCGTCTCCAACCGCCGCATTCATGGCCTTTGGCAATCAACCCTGCCCTCCCGCTTCCTGGACGAACTGCCCCCATCGCATGTCGAGGTCACGGCATCGGAGAGCAATTATGGCGGCTATGGTGGCCGCGGCGGCTACGGCCAGTCGCGTTTTGACAAGGCAGACCCGTTTACCAACAACTACTCAACTCCGGGTTGGAAGCGGGCGCAGGCCAATCGCTCCGATGCCACACGCGACAATTGGGGGTCCCGCTCTGGCCATGCGGTGGAGCGGATTGGTTACGGTGAAAGCGGCCCGCGTACCCGCACGATTGAAGGCGAGCTGGTGGCAAAGTCAGTCGCAGATGTCCCTTCGAAATTTGCTGTCGGAGATCGTGTCTTCCACATCAAGTTCGGCAATGGCAACGTCGCGACCGTCGAGGGTAACAAACTGACAATCGATTTTGACCGTGCCGGCCAAAAACGTGTGCTAGACGGCTTCGTGGAAAAGGCCTGACGTCAAATATTCAGGTCGTAATTCTCCGGATCGTCATGATCCGCTACTTCCTCTGCGAGTGATTCTAGGTAATAACAATTGTCATTACCTAGTAATTTCCTCTGAGGATAAATTGCATTTATTCGAAAAACCTAAAAAAATACTTGCTGTTTATCTCATCAACATGGCGCATGCGCATGAGCGCAGGTTGGGCATGTCTGAAAGACTGAGTGCGATCGGCCTGACTGCCGAACGCATCGAGGCGGTCGATGGCAGGGCGTTGACCTTCCCCATTCCGCAGTTCAGTGAAATCTCTTACAAGCTGCTCCATGGCCGCCGCACTTGCCCGCCGGAAGTCGGCTGCTATCTTAGCCACGTAGAGTGCGCCCGCAGACTTCTACGCAGTGGGGCGGACTTTGCTCTCATCCTCGAAGACGACGTCATTTTCCACGACGACTTTCTGGAGGCTGTCGAAGCCGCCGTCGAGAAGAGCGGATCCTGGGATATACTGCGATTGTCGACGGTCAATTCGGGCCGAAAATATCCGTTTCAAAAGCTCACAGCTCAAAGAGCGCTCGCCATCGCCATGACCCGCGAAAAGGGCGCTGGCGCATATGTCATCAATCGTCGAGCGGCCCAATGGATTTCGACCGATCTCGTGCCGATGAGACTTGCGTATGACATCGCGTTCGACACCGAATATCTTGCCGGGCTGAAAGCTGCGTTTATCTACCCGGTCTGCGCCACCCAACATGCCGATGCCCGGAGCCAGATCCAGTATAACGTCCGCAGCTATCGACTGCCGGGCTGGCGTTATCTCACCGTGCTTCCCTATCGCGCCTATTTGGAAATAGCGCGGTTCCTGTGCCGCGGCTTCAGGCTGCTACAGGTTAAAACAATTGGCTTCTTTTCGCGTAGTGTGGCCCAGCGACCCGTTCAGCCCGTGATGCTTCCAGCGGAACAGCGCACGTCTTAAGCCGTCGTCTCACCTGGCGTAAAACCGATCAGGTAAACGGCGGCAATGATGACGGCCAGAACGAAGATGGAGATGACGAAGACAGTCATCCGGTTCAGTGGTTTGCGTGTGGTTTTCTTCATGCGCAGACAACCGATCTGTGCGGATTTTGTTCCGGCTTTACGTCATAACCACACAGGATCGAGCCGATGAATGCATTTCATTTTGCTTTCGGCCCGTGAAGCTCTAAAGCGAAGCATCTGAAGGATCAGTTCAAAGAGACGAAGATTCCCATGACGCCGACACGTTCCAACCCGCTTCACCTGGCCGCAGCCTTTGCCAGTGGCGGTCTCTTGACCCTGATGGTGCATTTCAACGGAATGCTTGCCCATTATGGCAACGCTCTCTTTTCATCCTGGACGGCGCATGCCACGGGCACTGTTGCCGCCATCATTATGATGGCCTTGCTTTACCGGAAACGGGCACCAGGACAGGCGACAAAGCCCAAGGCTCCATTGTGGGCCTATCTCGGGGGAATGATCGGCGCGGTGCTTGTGATGTTGACCTCCACGGCGGTAAACTCGCCGCTCGCCCTCTCCGGCACCATCGCGCTCGGATTGGCGGGACAGGTCATTTTCAGTCTCGCGGCGGATTTCTGGGGTTTGTTTGGTCTGCCAAAACGACGTCCGCAAGGCCAAGACATTCTGGCAATCGCCCTGATCCTCGGCGGCAGCGCTCTTATCATTCTCATAGGAAGAGCGACATGATCGTCTGGATCGCCATGGCTTTCGTCGGGGGCGTCTTCGTGTCGCTCAGCCGCCAGATCAACGGGCGTCTCAGCCTGTCCACTTCACCGCTCACCGCATCCTTCTGGAATCACTTTGTCGGACTTGCGGTTCTGACTTTGCTGGGGCTTTTTATTGGTGGCCTGTTCCCTGAAGGCGCGACTGAAGCGCCGTGGTACGCTTTCATCGGCGGTCCGATCGGCGTGGTCTTCATCGCCTCGGGAAGTTGGCTCATCGCGCGCATCGGCGCGGTCAACACCGCGCTTCTCGTCATCAGCGGCCAGATGGTATCCGGCGTGGCGCTGGATTTCCTGAGCGACCAGCCGCCGAAAATCTGGGCGACGGCACTCGGTGTGCTCCTCATCCTCGCCGGCATGGTGCTGACGCAACGGCGACGCTGAAGCGATTTCATAAAGCACGGTCCGCGCGAAAGAGTTCGGCGGATACACGACCGAAAATGCAGAAAACGGGTTAAAGCAGGTCTGGTAAAATCGCGTTCATCGGACCTGCTTTGAAGCGTGAGGCGCGGAGCCCAAAAATCCGCGATCGGTTTTAGCTCTTGCCGAACAGGCTACCGAACAAGGTTTTGCCCCCGCTCTTTCCACCGTTGCTGGCAGCCATGGCAGATGGACGTCCATTCAACTTCGGCACGACGATCAGGCGCTTGACTTCTCCGCGTTTGAAAGCCGCGAGAAATTTCGGATATTCCTTGAAGACGACGCAGCCATTCGATTCACCACGCTTCGCCAGCATGTAGGTATGCGCCAGAAGACCGTTGCGGCCATGCGGGTTCACGCCGTTTTCCGGCGTAAGGCGAATCGCCTCGACACCATGGAAAAGCGATTCACGCATCGTCAGACGGTAACTGGAAGGCGGTGTCGCGCCGCGCATCTTCACGTGAACGAAATCGGGATTGTCGCGCATCTTGCCGATGCCCGAATGGGCCTCAAGCTTCTCGCCGCTGGGGAGATGCACAACACCTGCGGAGATATCATATATAGCCGTTCCATTGCCACGGTCCGGCCACGGAACAGCGTCCATTTTCGTTTCGCGCATCGGATTGTCTGGCTTGGCAAAGGCCACCATCGTGGACGTTGCAGGCTGCTGCACCGGCGGTCTGACGGGTGTTGGGATGGTGGCAGGCGTAGCGACTGTCTTTTCGGCGACCGGTGGAAGGTCAGGTCGCGGCATCGGCTCTACTTCGATTGCCTTGGCAATCTCGGGGCGGAAACTTGGCAGTGGAACCGTCTCTGGCAGAAGGTCGATTTCGTCTTCCGCCGCTGGTTGCGGACGTCCAAGCGCCGCAGCGAATGCCGGATGTTCCTTCTCTGTCGGCGTTTCCAGCATGGCGGTTTCAGGGCCGCGTCCAAGCGCCGAATCGACGATAGCCGAAGGGCGAAGCGCCGCAAGCTCCTTCACTGTCGCTTGCCCTTGAGCATCGATGGCGGCGGCACCGAAACGCGCGGCAAAAAGCTTGGCGTTGAGGTGATGCTCCGCTGCAAGGCGAGTCATTTTCTGGTGACTTTCAGCGCTGGCCGAAAGCCTGGAAAATTTGTGAACGTGGATAGTCGGCTGAGCGGCATCGGACGGATCGTTTGAGGGACGATCCAGACGCGCAACCAGCGTTTTCTCAAAACCGCGCGCACCATGCGAGGCCTGCGCCATCCCGTGCAAGGAGGCAAAAGCCGCGATTGCGCAGACGCTGGCAAGAACTCCGCCGCCCATAAGGGCAGAGAAGCCACCGCTAGAAAGAGCGGCACGTTTTTTGGCTGGGGACGCGCCGCGCACGGGGCGACCCTGATAGGTCACGACTGATGACGCCATGATACTCGTTACTCGAACCGTTTACGCAAAACCGGCCTATGGCCAGCGACTTGGTGTTGGCTTCGAATGCAAGGAGCGAATCGCACCAACTTCGAAGTGAACAGGTCCGAAGCATGCCGAATTATGGTAACCAAAGTCTTTACGAGTCCCCTGAAAACGCTGTCCCTGAAGCGTGAGCTGTGGTCATGCAGGTAAGATTCGATGTTCGGGCCGGTTTTTTCGGACGTCGAAACCAAAGAGCAAGGCTGTCAGCGCCGCACAAACCGGCTTTGTCTGGATCCCCTCTTCTAGAGAAGCCAGTATCTTTTGACTTAGCCGAAAATGGGGCGATAGCGGCGGCACCGGCTTTCATTTTACTTGAAAGCCTTTAAGCTCGACCTGCTCCGACACGTTCAGGGAAGACACATGAAAGCGCTATTACTGATCGACATCCAGAACGGTTTTTGCCCGGGTGGAAATCTTCCCGTTGTCGATGGAGACAAAGTCGTGCCGATCGCCAACGCTCTGATCGAGAATGGCGGCTACGACCTGATCGTCGCCTCCCAGGATTGGCATCCGGCCAACCACGGCAGCTTTGCATCTCAGCATCCTGGAACGCAGCCTTTCGAGATGGGTGAGCTGTCAGGCAAAGCGCAAGTCATGTGGCCAGACCATTGCGTTCAGGGAACCACCGATGCGGAGTTTCATCCCGATCTCAATATTCAGGCCTTCGATTTCATCCAGCAAAAGGGCGAGAACCCTGCCGTCGACAGCTATTCCGCCTTTCGCGATAACGATAAGTGGGCAACCACAGGCCTTGCAGACTATCTTAGCCGCCAGGGTGTGACCGTTCTCGATATTTGCGGCCTTGCAACCGATTACTGCGTCAGTTTCTCGGCGCTAGATGCGCGCGACATGCTTCCGGATGTTAAGGTGCGCTTCATTGAGGACGCGAGCCGAGGCATCGATCCGGAGGGCATCAAGGCCGCCATTGCAGCCATGCGTGCCAAGGGTGTAGCGGTCGTCAACAGCACCGATATTCTGACAGCCTGAGCCGTCAGCGGCCATGCAAGTGCTGCTCCAGCACATCGATGTCAGAGGCGGCATCGTCCATGCGGCGCAAGATCACAGCTTGCGCGTCCCTTAAACCCTGATTGTAGAACTGAGGGCCGATTACCTGCGCAAGGTGGTCCACCAGCATTTCGCTTTGCAACCCGCTGATATCCACGTCGAGTTCGTTGACCAGATAGTCCCGAACGAGCTTGGTCATTGCTGCTTTCTGCTGTTTATCGACTTTGAGTTCCACAATGATGATCTCCTACAGCATCGGGCTTTGTGCGTCTAAAAAGACGGGACCGCGCTCCAAGCCAAGTCAGCTTAATTTCAGCTTCAAATAAATCAATCGAGCCATTCCGTATTTTTGTTTGTGCTGGTGTCGCCAAGGCTGTAGGTCAACAGCTATTCAATGTTCTCCGGTGCAGGACCGGCTCCCCATGACCCAGTCACCTTTCAGGTCAGGCATCCGCCTTGGCCTTCCCGTCGCTCTTGCCGTCTTGCCCTTCGGCGCGCTGTTTGGCGCCGTCGCGATCGACAATGGCCTAACCATTTATGAAGCAACGCTGATGAGCGGCATCATCTACGCCGGCGCCAGCCAACTCGTCGGCATCGAACTTTTCAATCAAAACTTGCCCGCTTGGCTCGTGGTCCTGTCGATCTTCGCCGTCAATTTTCGGCACGTACTCTATTCGGCCGCCATGGTTCGCATCGTTCCGGAGTGGTCCTTCGCTCGCAAGGCGATCGGCTTTTTCTTTCTCGTCGACCCGCAATTTGCCGAATCCGTCCGCCAGAAGGAACTGCACGGCGAGGTGCGTTACTCGCTCTATATGGGTTATGCACTCGTGGTCTATGTGCTGTGGATGATCTCAACCGTCCTCGGCGCATCGCTCGGTAATCTGGTCGGTGATCCAAAGGCGCTCGGCTTCGACGTGCTGCTACCCATCTATTTCATGGGCATGGTTCTCGGTTTCCGTAAGCGCGACAGCTTCTACCCCGTCATGCTGGCAAGTGCGGTCGGCGCCATCGCCTCTTTCCACTTCGTCGGTTCACCCTGGCATGTCAGTATCGGTGCTATGACCGGCATCATCATCGCCGTTATTTTGCCGCCTGCCAAAACCAAAAATTGCGGACAGTGAGGTGCAAACGTCATGAGCGAGTTTTTCCATCTTCAGACGCTGATCATCATCTTTGCCGGCGCTGTCGCGACCTATCTCACCCGCGTTGGCGGCTACGTGTTGATGACGCGGCTGAAATCCATCCCACCCCGCGTGGAGGCCGGACTAAACGCCGTGCCTGTCGCGGTTCTGACCACGCTTGTGGCGCCGGCCTTTTTCGAGGGCGGCTATGACGTGAAACTCGGCATGATCGTGGCCCTGATCGTCGGTTTACGCTTTCCCGGACTGATCATGCTGTTTGCTGGCTGGGCATTGGTCGTGGCGTTGCGGCATTTTCAGCTCGCGTGAGCTAAAAATGCCGCCAAAAGCGTGACGTTACAAAGCCTCGGTAGCAGCCGTCAGCCACTGCTTGACGCTCTCATCGCTGATCAACGGCAGCAGCTTTTCCCGCGTCTTGGCGTGATAGTCGTTCAGCCAATTGCGCTCGTCCTCCGTCAGCAAAGAACCAACGATTAGCCTGCGGTCGATCGGACACCACGTCAGCGTTTCGAAGGAAAGCATGGGCTGGTCGCCACCTTCGATCGATTGCGCCTCCCGCACATAGATCAGGTTTTCGATACGAATGCCGAAGGCTCCAGGTCTGTAGTAGCCGGGCTCGTTGGAGAGGATCATACCGGGCAGCAGTTCCTGCTGAGATACGCGCGAGATGCGCTGCGGACCCTCATGCACCGACAGATAGGAGCCGACGCCATGGCCGGTGCCGTGGCCGTAATCGGCGCCTGCCTTCCACAATGCAATGCGCGCCAGCGGATCGAGATCGCAACCGCGCGTGCCTTTCGGAAACTTCGCGTCACTGATGGCAATAACGCCCTTCAACACCAAGGTAAGGAAGCGCTTCTGCTCCTCAGGCACAGAGCCGATGGCAACAGTGCGGGTGATATCCGTCGTGCCGTTTATATATTGCGCGCCGGAATCGACCAGGAACATCTCGCCATTCTGCAGAGTGCGATCCGTGTCGGTGGTCACGCGGTAATGAATGATCGCGGCATTCGGGCCGGAACCGGAAATCGTATCGAAGGAAATATCTTTCAGCGGGTTCTGCATCGCCTGCCCAAGCTTGGCGCGTGTCTGCTCCAGCATCTTCACCGCTTGGATTTCCGTCACAGTGCCGGGCTGCTGGGCATCGAGCCAGGCCAGATACTCGACCATAGCCGCACCGTCCTGAATGTGGGCAGCGGCGGAACCGGCAAGCTCTGCCTCGTTCTTGCAGGCCCGTGGCAGCTTCACCGGATCCGTGGCCTCTACGACCGAGCCTCCCGTATCCTTGATGATCCGCGTCAGCGCCACCGGCACCACATCGGCGTCAACCAAGATCGTCGCGCCTTTCTCCGCAAGGCTGCGAAGCATCGGCTTGATCTCTGCCGGCGTCTGAAGTTCACCGAGGTCGCGAAGATAGTTTTTGACCTCGCCATTCATTTTTCGCTCATCCAGAAACAGATCAGCCTTGCCGTCCGCATGGATAATGGCGCGGGCAAGCGGATGCGGCGTGTGCGGAACGTCGTTGCCGCGAATATTGAATATCCAGGCAATCGAAGACGGATCGGTGACCAGAACTGCATCTGCCTTCCGGCCTTTAGCCTCAGCCGCAACCGCCCCGATCTTGTCGCGCGCGGGGGTACCGGTAAAAGCATCCGGCTGAATCGTCACCGGCTCGAGAGGCTCCGCTGGACGCCCTTCCCACAATGGATCGAGCGGATTGGCAGCAAGCAGGACCACCGAGCCCCCCTTCTCCTCCAGCGCTTTTTCAAGACGCGACAACTCGGCGCTCGTGTGAAGCCACGGATCGATGCCTAGGCGAAATCCCGCGGACGCATTGTCGGCAAGCCATCGTGCGGGAGGCGCACCAACAAGGTCGCCGCCCGTGAAGACCGATGGATCGACCTGCGCCACAAGCTGCGTCGTGTAGCGACCATCGACGAATACGATAGCTTCGGATCGCGTCACCAGCACCACGCCGGCAGATCCGGTAAAGCCGCTGAGCCACGCCATCCGCTCGGCGCATTCGGGAACATATTCACCCTGATACTCGTCAGCACGGGGAATAAGAAAACCATCAATTCCGAGCGTATCGAATGTCGCGCGTAGCGCATCCACGCGAGCTTTGCCGAATTGCGGAGCGGATTTGTTGTCGAAGGACTGAAACATGGAATGCTTTCTAAATCGTCAGTGTGGCCGAGCATATCCCGGCAGCGTCTTGAACGTCCAGACCTAAGCACAGGCGCTTTTGCATGCAGCCGACCCGCACAAACTGTAGGCAACTAGCAAGATTTTCGATGCCGAGATGGATGAGCATTGCGAAAATCGCATAGCAAGGATGCCGAAGCGTCTATGGCCTGCAACGCCGGTATGGCTTAATGTCCAAAGCATCGAAAGGGCGACGAAACGCCCGTGAAACAAGGATGTCAACAATGTCGAAGTCGATCTTTCGCACAGCATTCGAGCGCGTCGTCGAGGCCCGCCAGCGTCAGGCCGATCGCCATGTCAGCAGCGCAATGCTCAATCTCGACGCGACAACGATCGCGGCGTTCGGCGCCACACGCGAAGAACTTCGTCGTAAGGCAAAATCCACTTACGTATTCTGATCATCAATCGGGTCTTCTCCTCCCAAGCCCGCTTTGAAAAGAATACGTTTATCCGCTTGAGCCTCTCCTCCCAAGGTTCGCGGATTCGGTCAGAAGGACCGATTGAAAAGGCGGCGCGCGAGCGTCGCCTTTTTCATTGTCTCAGAAGTTATCCCGGCGAAGATGGATCGTGACCCAGCCATTGCGCCAGATCGTGCGTATATGGCTGAGCTTCATGCCATTATAAGCAGACAGGACCTTCCAGCGCTGGGTGCTCAAGATACCGGAAAGAATGACCGTGCCGCCGGGCGCCAGATGCGCAACGAGCTGCGGTGCCATCTTGATCAAAGGACGCGCCAAGATATTGGCGATAATCAGATCGAACGGCCCATGCCGGCGAAAGGAGTCCGAATGGAACCCGGGCGCGGTTTCGAAAGATATTCCGGCGGCGATGCCGTTCAGCCGCGCATTTTCCTTCGCGACCCGGATCGCGATCGGATCGATGTCTGTGGCCAGCACAGGAACTTTACGCATTTTCGCGGCAGCGATTGCCAGCACTCCGCTTCCCGTTCCCAGATCGAGCGCATTGCGGATGGTACGGGCGCGCAGCACATCCTCGATCATCTCCAGGCAACCTGCCGTGGTGCCGTGGTGTCCGGTCCCGAAAGCCTGCCCCGCCTCGATCTCGATGGCCAGATCGTTTGGTCGAACCTTGTCGCGATCATGCGACCCGTGAACGAGGAAGCGCCCTGCTCTCACCGGCTTCAGCCCTTCTAGCGATTTGGCGATCCAGTCGACATCGGGAATGACTTCGCGCTCGATGACGAGGTGCGGAAAGGACGCCTGTAGCAAGGACGCAAAGCGCTCCGCGATCTCTTCTTCCTGCTCGCGCAGCATGTAGATCGACGCTTCCCAGATATCGCGCTTCTCATCCACTTCGGTGGTCGCAATCGCAATATCTTCCTCGCCGAAAACCTCAGACATCACGTCGAGCGCATCGCCTGCCTGAACTTCGGTTGTGGTGACATAGAGACGGATTTCGCTCACGGCAGACGCTTTCTCAAAACCTGGCTGGTTGACGCGTCAGCCTTTGCCACAAAACACACACCAATCCAATGGAGCGAAGCGAGTTTCTTGCGCGGCCCGCTTAGGATTTGACGAGATTTTGCAGCTTCTGGACGGCGATATCCGGATTTTCGCCGTAGGCAATCGTCCCGGCAAATGAGCCATCGGGCCGAAGCAGGATCACTGAGGCGGTATGATCCATCGTATAATCGCCATTCGGCTCCTTCTCATCGACCGGCACCTTCTTGGCGTAGATGCGATAGCCCTTCAGCGTTTCAGCAATCTTGTCCGGAGCCCCGGTAATACCGGTAATGCGCTTTGAGACATTGGAAATATATTGGTTCATCACCTCGGGCGTGTCCCGCTCGGGATCTACGGAGACGAAATAGGCTTGCAGCTTGTCGCCTGTCGGGTCCACCTTTTCCATCCAGCCATTCAACTCGAACAGCGTTGTCGGGCAAACCTCGGGGCAATGCGTAAAACCAAAAAACAACGCTGTCGGCTTGCCCTGAAAAGCCTTTTCGGTAATCGGCTGGCCGTTCTGAGCGACCAGCTGGAACGGAACGCCATAGGCTTCCTCCACCATCTGTTCGCGGCTCTTGGTCAATTCAACAGTCAACCAGCCCATGACGCCCAAAAGAACGACCACGGCACCCCAGAGCGCAAGACGGATCGATTTCATGCTGTTTCCTCACCATGCCACACACAATGTCCGAGAGCATGGTGCGGATGATCGCAAACCGCTCTCGGTTGGCGCCAAGCGCCCTAAAGCGCTTGATAACCAAGCCTTCGACATTGCGCAAATCAACAACGGCTTGAAAGCCAAACCGCGCTGTTTTGTCCCAGTGCCATGCAAGAAAGGAAGTCAGCGTAGAGGCCGGTCAAAAACACCAGGCAATGCCGTTTTGTACCGAAGCGATGAAGATGTCCGTGCCGTGCCGCAGCCAGCCGTCAAAGGTTGCCACTGACACATAAAGAACTGCTGCTGTTGCAGCAGCGCCAAGAAGCAACTTTCCGGTGTTGGACGATAATCCGCTCATCGCCAAACAATACTGCAATATCCTTGCCAGGCAAAGTGCAAAGCTCGGTAACAACGGGTTTGAATGTATTTGTTAGTGAAAGTTTAAACGATTCTTGCCATCATGTTCGTCAGCGGTCCGCATAAGCGCACGACATGATGTCACCGGGTTCAACTGGACACCGCATTCATCTTCCCAAACAAGCGGCCCGCCAGAGAGCCGTCAGGACAAGCAACGACCATGTCGAACGCCATCAAACAATCCGGCGCATACCTCGAAATCGTTTCCTTCCATCTCGGCGATCAGGAATTCTGCATCGACATCATGGCGATCCGCGAAATTCGCGGTTGGGCGCCAGTCACGCCGATGCCCCATACCCCGCCTTACGTTCTCGGCCTCATAAACCTTCGTGGCGCAGTTATCCCGGTTATCGACATGGCTTGCCGCCTTGGCATGAAGATGACCGAACCGTCCGAACGCTCCGCAATCATCGTCACCGATATTGGCGGCAAACTGGTCGGCCTTCTGGTCGAACAGGTATCCGATATGATGACCATCCGCTCGGAAGACCTCCAGCCTGCCCCGGAAATCATTCCTGAAGAGCAGCGCAATTTCTGCCGCGGCATCGTGGCGCTGGAAAAGAGTATGGTCTGCTTCCTCAACCTCGACACGGTCATCGCCGACGAACTGTCGCGCGAAGCTGCCTAACGACCGGTCTTGACGAATTTCATAAAACGGCGGGCCTTCGGGTCCGCCGTTTTTCGTTGAGTGCGAACAGTCCGCGCACGTCCCAAGTCTTAAGGCTTACCGTTCTTCCATGTGACCGTCTGCCCATAGAGTGGCACGGTCGAGATCGCCATCTTAGCCGAGCCATCGGTAAGCTCGCGGGTGTGGACCAGATAGATCAGGGCGTCATTGGCCTTATCGTAAATCCGGTTGACGACCATTTTCTTCCACACGAGCGACATGCCCTGACGGAAAACTTCCTCCCCACCCTTGGAGAGATCGATATCGTCAACTTCGACCGGCCCGGTCTGGCTGCACGAAATGGCGTTATTGGAAGGGTCTTCGAACCAGTTGCCGTTTTTTAGCCGGTCGATCACGCCGCGGTCGAAATAGGTAATGTGGCAAGTAACACCCTTTACCTTGGGATCGGCAATGGCCTCCACAACGATATCGTTGCCGGTCCAGTCCACGCCGACCTTGCCCACCACTTGCGCCAGTGCGCCGAGCGGAGCAAGCACAAGCCCCGCCACCAGAATTGCCCGAAACTTCTTTGAAACCATCGCCTTTACCTCCATGTCTGCAACAACAGATAGGGTGGCGCGCGACGGTGACAAGCCGTTGGATTATCGTTTTCTCATGGTGCAGGGCTCGTAGCCCAAAGCGTGCAAACGCCCTGCAACCATGCCGATCTTTGCTGGAATGTCGCGCACATGCTGAACTGCGAGGGACTTCGCCGCCGCAAGAGCCGCAGAGGCGCAGACAACGGCGTCTTCTGCCGCATTATGGTGGACGAACCGAAGCTGCAGATGATGCGCGATGATGTTGAGCTTGTGTGACGGTAGCGACGGCCAGACGCGCTGCGCCATCTTCACGCTGCAGAAATAAGAAAGCGACGGATAACTCTGCCGATATTTGTCGAAGCTGGCGCGCATGACGCTGAAATCGAAAGCCGCATTATGCGCGATCATCGTCGCATCGCGAAACTCGTCGACAAACTCTTCCATCACCTCGGGAAACTCCGGAGCATCCTCCACATCTGCTGGACGAATGCCGTGGACGGCAATATTGAAGGGCGAAAAGCGCATGTCTTTCGGCCGGATCAGCCGTTCTTCTACCCGCGTGATTGCGCCGTCCTCGATCCAGGCGAGCCCAACCGAGCAAGCGCTACCACGCTCTTCATTGGCGGTTTCGAAATCGATTGCGATTGTTTTCAAGAGGTGATTCCCCGTATATCGCAAACGGCATAGAACAAAATGGCCCGAAAATGAACCACCGGGCAAGAAACGGGTGGGAACCACAGCCGCCCCAGCTTAAAGCCCCAATACCGCGACGGGGATGATCGAGATGAGCGTACATAGCCGCATGAATTCGACGGAATGGGCAATGCTCGTCGCCCTGTCCATCCTTTGGGGCGGCTCCTTCTTCTTTGTGGGCATCGCGGTCAGAGAACTGCCGCCGATCACCATCGTCACGCTACGGGTGTTTATTGCAGCGCTCGCGCTGCTCACGGTGTGTCGGGTGCTCGGCTACAGCCTGCCGCGAAAGCCGGAGGTTCTCCGCGCCTTCCTCGTGATGGGGCTGCTGAACAACATCATACCCTTTTCGCTGATCGTCTGGGGCCAGACGCATATTGCAAGCGGCGTCGCCTCCATCCTCAATGCCACGACACCGCTCTTTACCGTGCTTGTGGCCCATATGCTGACCACAGATGAAAAACTCAGCGCCAACAAGCTGGCAGGCGTCATCATCGGCTTTGCAGGCGTCGCAACCTTGATCGGCCCCGCTGCACTCAGCGGTGAGAGATCGAGCTTATTGGGTCAACTTGCCATTCTGGGAGCCGCGATATCCTATTCCTTCGCTAGCGTTTTCGGACGGCGTTTCAAGATCATGGGCGTCGCCCCACTGGTCACGGCCACCGGCCAGATTTCCGCCTCGAGCCTGTTGCTTCTTCCGCTTGCCATGGTCATCGACCGGCCATGGACGCTCGCCATTCCGAGTGGCGAGACATGGGCGGCGCTGTTTGGCATCGCGCTCCTCTCTACCGCACTTGCCTATCTGATCTTCTTCCGCATTCTCTCCTCAGCAGGGGCGACCAATCTTGCGCTCGTCACCTTCCTCATTCCTGTCAGCGCCATCCTGCTCGGATCGCTGGCGCTCGGAGAACAGCTTGCAGCGAAGCATTTCATCGGCATGGCGATGATTGCCGCTGGCCTCGTTGCCATCGATGGACGGCTGTTGCGGCGCAAGTCTCTGAAGGCGTCTTGACAGGGCTGGCCTGTGACCTCATCCTTCCATCATGATCGCAAAGACCAACACAGTGATGCTTTCCACGGGTACCACCGGCGCGCCGGTGGACGGTGGAGCCCTGTGTCGAGCATTGGCGCGATAGGTCGCGCGATCTTTACACCAGAGCCCTGCCGAAGCAGCAGGGCAAGAGGATGCACCTGCTCTTCCAACCAAAAGGAAACAGCATGTCGCCGTCCCAGGAACCATCTCCCGCCGATTTTTCACTCGACGACGTCACCATCCGCGGCATACGCCCTGACGATGCCGAAGCGTTGGCACAGGTGCTGAACATGCCGGGCGTGCGCCACGGCACGCTGCGCCAGCCCTTCCAGAGCGTCGCTCACACCCGCCAATATATCGAATCGCTGACGCACGCTGATATCGTTATCGTCGCAGAATGGAATGGAATGCTACTCGGAAACGCTGGCCTGCACGCCCAACGTGGCCGTCGAAGACACGCGGCATCGCTCGGGCTCGGCATCCATGATGACTTCACGGGCAAGGGGCTCGGAACGCTCTTCATCAAGACTTTGCTGGACGCTGCCGACAACTGGCATGACTTGAAACGGATCGAGCTCAACGTCTTCACCGACAACGCGCCCGCTATCCGGCTGTATGAAAAGTTCGGCTTCGAGAAAGAAGGCACGATGCGCCAATACGCCTTCCGAGCCGGCGCATATGCCGATTGTTACTTGATGGCGCGGCTGAGGTAGTTCAATTGGAGCAATCTCCAGCATCGGCTGGAGATTGCGACTTACAATATCTTACCTTGAGAACTTGCACTCCTCTGTGATCGCGTATCGCAAATCTGAGAGTTGACCGAAAAGTCGCCGACGCGCCTGGCCCCATAGAAAAAAAAGGTATGAATGTTGATATTAAAACCCATTATGATCCTCAGATCATTGTTGTTACACAAGCTCTCTGAAATACGATTTTCCCAGCCTTCCTCAGGAACCTGATTGGCGATATAACGAATACTCAATGTTTTATCATAATATTCGGCACGAACTCTCAAATTCAATCCATTGATTTCCTTTACTCCATCAATGGATCTGGCGACCTGCTTCATATTACTATCCAGCTTCGACGCCCACTGATCGCAAGAGGCTGCGTCAAGGCTCAGCTCAGCCAATACCGTTCCGTCATTGGAAAGATACTTTTGATTGATCGTCGCGCCAGCATCTATCAAGATTCCCGATTTTCCCTCGCATAAATCATTGATCAGGGAATCGCGCCATATTTCCGAGA
The DNA here is from genome assembly GCF_053521965.1 of Rhizobium sp. 22-785-1. NCBI lineage: Bacteria > Pseudomonadati > Pseudomonadota > Alphaproteobacteria > Hyphomicrobiales > Rhizobiaceae > Rhizobium > Rhizobium sp. 22-785-1. The sequence goes on from NZ_JBNWDI010000001.1 coordinate 547,576, forward strand.
ACCGATAATCCTTATCCGCGACTTCAAAAGTATAATTGACTGTCAACTCATCAACATCCACATGTTTGCTCGTGAAGACAGCACTATAATCCTTTGAGTTGGACAACTCCTGCGTGATGAGCGTAGCATAAGAAGCCATGTTGCCGTTACGAAGCTCATAATAGACAATCTTCTTCTGCAATTCGGGATCGATATCCGTCTGGGATATTTCAGCCTGCTTTTCGGCTAGCAACCGCACCACATGACCTGACAGCATCAGCATTACGGCGACGCTGACGACTGCGATCTTCCCGGCCCTTCTGAAGAAGCCCGTTTTGTCAGCGTTTTCCTGCGAGGGCGCGAACAGCATGACCAAGTTGAGGATGGGGATAAGTCCATATGCCCACTTGTCGGAGGAGCCATAAGCGTCCCTGCTTCGCGCTGCGGAAAAAATCCCCATTAAAATGCCGATCGGAACCAATACCCCATAAAGCGCGAGCGTCAGTTGCGTCAGATATCCGTCCTTGATTGCGTCAAATACTGCGACAAAGGAGGCAGATCGTATCCCCAAAACGAGCACAGCGATGCCGACGATGAAGGCGTAAAGCGGGCGCCTGAGCTTGAAGTCGAATTTGAAGACCGTTGCGCTTAAAGCAGCAGACCCGAACAGAATCGCCCAGGAAAAAAGCACGTCCTGCAGTTCATTCAAGGTCAGAAGTCTATAAGAAAATATGTCCATTTGCGCCCCTAGAACGCCGTGCGTCTTATGAAACGCACAAAGGACGCCCTATCTTCTTTAATCCACGCATCGGCCCGATGCTGTAGCCCCTGAGATCTGTGACACATACAGATGGGTTGCACAATTTGGAATTGATGCTTAACTCAGCAAACGAAATTTAAGGGTGTAGAGCAAAAGCATCAAGAGTGTCTGTTCGGCATACCTTCTTCATCAGCCCTTGCCATCTTGGAGATGATCTTTCATCACCCCGCGAATAATCCCGCGCGACCATTCGCTCAGCCTCTCGTCTCGTCCGCACTCCGCTCGCCTTAGTAGGCTGCTAAACAGTGATTGTAGCGGGACATGCGAAACGACCCTGCAGTCACCCCGCGATCAAAGCCAGCCATTCATCCTCATCCATGGTCTGCACACCAAGCTCGCGTGCCTTATCCAACTTCGATCCTGCACCGGGACCTGCCACGACGATATCGGTCTTCTTCGACACCGATCCCGCCACCTTGGCGCCGAGGCTTTCGGCCCGCGCCTTGGCCTCATCGCGGGTGAATTTCTCCAGCGACCCGGTAAAGACTACCGTCTTGCCAGCCACCGGGCTTCCCTCCGTCGTGGGTTTCTCCGCCTCCTTCGGGCGCAGTTCCTTTATCAGCCGGTCGATGACATCGAGATTGCGCGGCTCCTTGTAGAACTCCACAATGGCGCGTGCCACGACCTCGCCGATACCATCGATCGTGTTGAGCTCGCTCCATGCATCACCGGAGATATCCGCAGCATCCTTCATTGATTCTTCGAAATGTGCGTAAGTACCGTAATTTCGGGCCAAAAGCTTTGCGGTGGTTTCCCCGACATGGCGAATGCCCAAGGCAAAGATCAGCCGGTGCAGATTGATCTCGCGCCTGGCATCAATGGCATCGAAAAGCTTCTTCACGCTGACCTTGCCGAAGCCATCGATATTCTCAAGCTTGGTCAGTGCGCTTTTGTCCTGCCGCTCCTTCAGCGTAAAGATATCCGCAGCAGTCTTGATCGACAGCGCCGGATCGTCACTCTCGAAGAAAAACTCGATCTGCTTGGTGCCAAGCCCCTCGATATCGAAGGCATTTCGCGAGACAAAATGCTTCAGATGCTCCACTGCCTGCGCCCGGCAGACGAAACCGCCCGTGCAACGCGTCACCGAATCGAGCTTGCCAGTCTTTTCATTGCGCTCACGCACCGCGTGGCTGCCACAAACCGGGCACTTCTTCGGAAACTCATAGGGCTTCAGACCGTCGGGGCGACGTTCCAGCACGATATCGAGGACCTGCGGAATGACATCGCCTGCCCGCTGAACGATGACGGTGTCGCCAATGCGGATATCGTGATCCTGTGGGCGGATGCGCTCACCGTTATTGCCGATGCCATCGATGTAATCAGCATTGTGCAATGTCGCATTCGTCACCACCACGCCGCCGACGGTGATCGGCGTCAGCCGCGCCACTGGCGTCAGCGCACCTGTGCGTCCCACCTGAATGTCGATCGCCTCCACCGTTGTGAAAGCCTGCTCAGCGGGAAACTTATGCGCTGTCGCCCAGCGAGGGCTCCGGGAGCGAAACCCGAGGCGCTCTTGCAGATCGAGCTCATCGACCTTGTAGACCACGCCATCGATGTCATAATCGAGATCCGGTCTGGCAATGCCGATTTCATGATAATGCTCAAGCAGTTGCGCGGCAGAGGTGAATCTCCTCATCAAGGGGTTGACGGGAAAGCCCCACTTGCGAAACGTCTCAACGATGCCGTGCTGTGTGTCGGCAATACGGGTCGGCTGGCCACCATTCGAAACCTCACCCAACGCATAAGCGAAAAATCTCAGCTTGCGCCGGGCCGTCACAGTCGGATCGAGCTGGCGTAGCGAACCGGACGCGGTGTTGCGCGGATTGACATAGGTCTGCTTACCCTCGGCCTCCATCTGCGCGTTCAGAGCCAGGAAGTCGCTTTTGGCCATGTAGACCTCACCGCGCACCTCTACGACGTCCGGCGCCCCAGCGGGCAACTCGTTAGGAACTTCTTTGATCGTCCTGATATTGGCAGTAACGTTTTCGCCCGTCGTTCCGTCACCGCGAGTGGCCGCCGTCGTCAGTCTTCCACGTTCATAGCGAATGGACATGGAAAGTCCGTCGATTTTAGGCTCGGCCGTGAAGGCGATGGAATCATCCGGCAGACGGCCGAGGAAACGGTAAACCGAAGCCACGAAATCCGTAACATCTTCCTCGGAAAAGGTATTGTCGAGCGAAAGCATCGGGCGCGCGTGAACGATGGGCGCAAAGGTTGGCAGGGGCGTAAAGCCCACCTTCTTCGACGGACTATCGGCCCGCACCAATGCAGGAAATGCCGCCTCGATCGCGTCATTGCGCCGTTTCAGCGCGTCATATTCTGCGTCTGAAATCTCCGGCTGATCCTTGCCGTGATAGAGCGCATCGTGCCGCGCCAGTTCTGCTGCGAGAAAAGCGAGCTCTGAAGACGCTTCAAGCTCGGTCAGGTTTTCGACAGGTGTCTGGTCGTTCGACATGGCGGCCTCATTGGGGAAATCTGCCAGTGCTTTTAGAGCATGTCGTGCGAAAGTGTGAAGCGGTTTTGCGATAACGCCATGCCACAACGAATATCTGAATAGACGCGAATCTGAAAGATCGCGCTTGTTCGGCTATCGAGGCGGACAAACCGGCCCCTTTTCATCGGCCCGGAATCGGCTACTCTGAACATCCGGATGATAAATCTGTTCCGGAGCTGACCAATGGACATGACGACTGTTCTTGCCTTCGCCGCTGCGTTCTTCGTCTTTGCAGCCAGTCCCGGCCCCGACAACATGACGATCGTCGCCCGAACCATCACCCATGGCGCGCTATCAGGGATTGCTTACGGGATAGGCACCGTCGCTGGTATCCTGATCTTTCTCACACTCGCCGCCTTCGGCCTGTCGCTGATCGCGCAGAAGATGGGCGTCGTCATGACTGTTCTGCGCTATGGTGGCGCGGCCTATCTGATCTGGATGGGCGTGAAGATGTGGACGACACCGGCCGTCGTGCCGGAGCTTCAGCCAGCGGGTGGAAGACAAGGGCTTCTTTCCATCCTCCTCACCGGCTTCGTACTCAATCTAGGCAATCCAAAAATGCCGCTGTTCTATGTGGCCCTCCTGCCCAATATCGTCGGCACGTCGCTGAACGTGGATCATTTGGCAGTACTTGCCGCCGTCATCCTGGGCGTGGAGGTCTTGGTGATCGGCGGACACGTGATGCTTGCGGTCCGGGCACGGAAGCTTCTACGATCCGAACGCATCGTGAAGCGTGTCAATCGCGTTGCAGGCAGCGTCATGATCGGCTCAGGCGTGGCTGTCGCCGCCAGCCGCTGACAAGGAGTGAAGCGACCATGGTCGTCAAAAGGATTGTCGCCAATATTGCCGCGCCGGATGTCAAAACCGCACAGGCGTTTTATCGCGATATCCTCGGCCTCGACCTCATAATGGACCACGGGTGGATCGCGACCTTCGCAGCACCGGCAATAGAAGCCAGGCCGCAGATCAGCATCGCAACTCAAGGCGGATCAGGCACGCCTGTCCCGGATCTCTCGATTGAAGTGGACAACCTTCAGGAGGTACTTCTACGGGCAACAGCCGCAGGCCTGGCGCTAGAATATGGTCCTGCCGATGAGCCTTGGGGGGTAACGCGTTTCTACGTAAGAGATCCCTTTGGGCGATTGATCAATATTTTGTCTCACCAAGAGGAGAGCTGAGCGTCCGATCGTACGCTTTCGAACACAGTTTATATCGCGCCTTCCACACGAATAGTTAACATCACCCAGCTAGGTTTCCGCAACAACCATGGAGAAAAGCTGGACATGTCGACAAATTGTGAAGGTTGCCGCGAGGGCAAGGGGGTCGATTTGCCATTTTCGATGGCATTCCAGCCGATATTTGATGTCAACACCGGTTCGGTGTTTGCCAATGAGGCGCTGGTGCGTGGTCCGAATGGCGAGGGCGCTGGAACGATCCTGTCTCAGATCGATGACAGCATCCGATATAGGTTCGATCAGCAATGTCGCATCAAGGCAATTGAGCTGGCAGCGCGTCTTTTCGACCCGACGGAAACCACCAAGCTCTCCATCAACTTCATGCCGAACGCCGTCTACGAGCCGCGCGCCTGCATACGCCTGACGCTCGCAACCGCTATGAAGACCGGCTTCCCGCTGAACCGTATCATTTTCGAGTTCACGGAAACGGAGAAGCTGGACTCTGTGCATGTGCTGAATATCTTGCGCACATACCGGGACATCGGGTTCATGACGGCGATCGATGATTTCGGTGCGGGCTATTCCGGGCTCGGTCTTCTCACCCATTTCCAGCCCGATATCGTCAAGCTCGACATGGACATGATCCGCGGGATCGACCGCGATCCGGTCAGACGCGTCATTGTTCGCAATACATTGAATATGCTGGCCGATCTGAATATCACACCTCTCTGTGAGGGTGTGGAAACCGCCGGTGAACTTTCGGTACTTCGCGATCTCGGCGTTGTTCTGGTGCAGGGATACCTTCTGGCGAAACCCGCCTTCGAGTCGGTTGTCGTGCCAAGCACGGTCCAAGAATTGCTTGCGCCTGCCGCCTGACGGCAAAGTTCAGCCGGCTCGGCAGAACCACCCGAGCCTTTCCAGCAAGCTCGATATTCTTATTAAGGGAAACGCTTCAATCCTGCGCGGCCAGAAGCCGCGCAGCCGCTGCCCTGGCTTCGTCCGTCACTGAAGCGCCGGCGAGCATGCGGGCAATCTCTTCGGTGCGATGTTCGGGCTGCATGGTGGCCACGCGCGTGGCAATGCGCTCGGTCCCATCGCCTGCCGGTCCCTTGGCGATCAACAGATGCGTGGAAGCGCGTGCTGCCACCTGCGGCGCATGGGTGACGGATAGAACCTGCACAGTCTTCGACAAGCGTTTCAAACGCTGACCGATGGCGTCCGCCACTGCGCCCCCTACTCCCGTATCGATTTCGTCGAACACCAGCGTCGGCGCAGATCCACGATCGGCAAGGGCAACTTTGAGCGCCAACAGGAAGCGTGAGAGCTCGCCGCCCGAAGCGACCTTCATGATCGGACCGGGTCGCGTGCCGGGGTTGGTCTGGACATGAAATTCCACAACGTCGATGCCGTCAGCCGTCGCCGAGGAGGAATCGCTCGTCACCTCTACGCTGAAGCGCGCCCGCTCCAGCTTTAGTGCCGGCAGTTCGGCCATGACGGCTTCGGAGAGCGCCGCCGCAGCATGACGCCTTTTCTGCGACAGCGATAATGCCGCCCGGTCGAAATCGGCCTTGACGACGCCAAGCTGCGCCTCGAGTTTCGCAAGCTTTTCTTCGCCCGCATCGAGATCGGCAAGATCCGTCACCATACGCTCGGCAAGGGCTGGAAGATCGGTCACGGGAACGGAATATTTGCGAGCCGCCGCACGAAGCGCAAACAAACGCTCTTCAACCCGCTCCAGCTCGCGTGGGTCGAATTCGGTCCGGCGAAGAGCTGCCTCCACCTCCATCTGCGCATTGGACAGATTGTCGAGCGCGGCGTCCAGCAGCTGCACCGTGTCTTCCAGCAGACCGGGCGCTTCATGGCTCTTGCGCTCAAGTCGCCGCATCATCGAGGCGATGATCGGCACGGGAGATGCGTTGCCGTTCAGGAACTCGCTCGCTTCGGCAATATCACCGGCAATACGTTCGGACTTCTGCATCACGGCCCGACGCTCGGCCAGTTCGTCCTCCTCACCATCGCGAGGAGACAGGGCTTCCAGCTCATCAACCGAGGACCGTAAATAATCGGCCTCACGCGCGGCCGCCTCGACCTTGGCGCGATGCACCTTCAAGCCGCGCTCGGCATCTTTCCACGTACGGTACAGACCCTGCACCGAAACGACCTCGTCGCCAAGACCGGCGAAAGCATCAAGAAGCGCACGATGCGCGTTGGTATCGACCAGCGCCCGATCATCATGCTGACCGTGAATTTCAACGAGATGTTGTCCGAGCTGGCGCATCATCTGCACCGAAACGGCCTGATCGTTGACATAGGCCTTGGTCCGCCCGTCGGCCGACTGCACACGCCGAAAGATCAAATCGCCGTCGTCGTCCAGACCGTTCTCACGCAACAGCAGCCGAGCGGGGTGATCCAATCCGACTTCGAACGTGGCCGTAACCTGACCTTTTTCCTCGCCGTGACGCACAAGGCCACCATCGCCGCGGCCGCCAAGAGCAAGCGACAAGCTGTCGAGAAGAATGGATTTACCAGCGCCGGTTTCACCGGTCAGCACGGAGAGACCGGCCTCGAACCCAAGGTCGAGCCGTTCGATCAGAACGATGTCGCGGATCGAAAGCTGGACCAGCATGGATGACGCCTTTGCCTTAGGCTCCGATCAGCTTCTTGCCGGCGCGAGAGATCCAGGATTCGCGATTTTCACGCGGCTCCAGCCCCTGCCCCTTCAAGAGCTTGTAGGAATCGGCATACCACTGGCTGTCAGGGTAGTTATTGCCGAGCACGGCAGCAGCCGTCTGGGCTTCATCCACCAGTCCCATGGCGTAGTAAGCTTCGGTAAGACGCGCCAGCGCCTCTTCGATCTGGTTGGTGTTCTGGTACTGCTCCACGACGATGCGGAAGCGCGACACCGCGGCCAAATATTCTTTGCGCTCGAGGTAATAACGACCAACCTGCATTTCGCGACCGGCAAGCTGGTCACGCGCAAAGCGGATCTTTGCCTGCGCATCGGCTACATATTCGGAATCCGGATAATCGTTGACCACCTTGCTCATCGCTTCGATGGTGCGCTGGGCGGCGCGTTGGTCCTGCGTCACGTCGGCAATCTGCTTGGAGTAAGCAAGGCCGATCATGTACTGAACGTAGGCGGCGTCTTTGGCGCGCGGATACTGCTTGAGGAAGCGCTGACCAGAGGTGATCGCTGCTTCGTTCTTGTTCTGGCGGGTGGCAATAAAGGTGTTCATCACCAAAGCCTTCTGGCCCCACTCGGTGAAAGGATACTGCTTATCGATCGCTGTGAACTTGCGGCCCGCTTCGGTCATGTTGCCCTTGTTCATATTGGCAAGGGCCTGGCGGTAGAGCACATCCGGCGGATCATTCTCAACGCCGAGTTTGGTGATGTCGATATCGGGATCGGACTGGCAGGCAGTGACCAGCGTTCCGGCGCCAAGCAGCATCAGCGACACGAGTCCGACCCGCATCGTTCCATTCATAGCACCAGAACCTACACGCTTCATTCGACAGTTCCCACTTCCCGCGTCAACACAGAGCTTTGGCTTCTTGCAGGCGTTTCTAGCCGTAAAAGCACCAGCAGGGCAACGCAATGATGACGCATTAACGCATTTTTATGGCAGGCAACCGCGCATGACGCGATAATCCCGATCTCCACCCGTGCAACTCCTATTAGAGGGTTTCCTTTTTAAATGGAAGCGTTCTACTCGAGCACATTTTCGCCGTCGCACAGGTGATCGATGGTGGACGTATTCGACATACGGTAGAGCCAATCACGCGTCGCGACCGAAAAACACCGGCACTACTAATCCCCTTGAACGAAGCACTTTTCTGATTGCTTGAAGTCCGCTTTGCAAGCTCTTCCGGTGGCGTAACCTGCAACGCTAACGGCACACTGTAATAAAGTGTCGGCAGCAAATAAAAAAGGCTGCCTGGAGGAGCAGCCCTTAGTAAAGGTCGAATGTATCGCAGAGTTTACGCGGACCAGGGGGCAAATTCCGGCTGGTTGATGGCGACAAACTCACGTGCGCGAACGACCGGATGACGCGCGGCAGGCGCCTCGACGATCTCATACGCGGTCGGATCGCTGAGCAGTGCCTTCAGCGCATTGGCGTTGACCTTGTGGCCACCACGATAGGAGCGATAGCAACCGATGAACTGCGCACCTGCAAGTGCCAGATCGCCAACGGCATCAAGCGTCTTGTGACGGACGAATTCGTCCTTCGCGTAACGCAGGCCTTCCATATTGATGACCGAGTGGTCGTCAGAGATCACGACCGAATTTTCGAGCGACGAGCCAAGCGCGTAGCCGGCAGCCCACAGGCGCTCCACATCACGCATGAAGCCGAAGGTACGGGCGCGGGACAACTGGTTCTTGAATGTATCAGCCGTCAGGTCACCCTTCCAGGTCTGGCGACCGATAAGCGGCGTATCGAAATCGATTTCGACTTCGAAACGCGTGCCGTCATAGGGACGGAATTCCGCCCAGGAAGCGCCCGCATCAATACGAACAGGCTTGATCACGCGGATGTAGCGACGCTTCACACCGAGATTCTTGATACCAACCGACTCGATCGCTTCGATGAAAGGTGCGGAGCTACCATCCATGATCGGCACTTCCGGACCGTCGACTTCAACGATCAGGTTGTCGATGCCCATGGCATAGATGCCAGCCATGACATGCTCGACGGTCGCAACCGACTGTGCCGGCGAACGGCCGATGACGGTGCAAAGATCGGTATTGCCGACATTGGCAGAAACGGCCTTCACGTCGACCACGGTGCCGTTCTCCAGCGTGCGGCTGAAGACGATGCCCGTTCCGGCTTCCGCCGGCTGAAACGTCATAGAAGCCGGATTGCCCGAGTGAACGCCGATGCCCTTGAGCTGAACAGGGTTGGCGATAGTTGTCTGGAAACCGAGCAATCCGATGGTCATGCGTATTAAGCCTTTTCATGTGAACCAGCCGGCGATACCGGCTCGGTTCGAAGTCGAAAGAGGGGAAGTATTGCCTTCACGAAGACGTCATTTCCCAAACCCATGCTCTTACATACGCACAGTGCAGCGCCATAACAAATCACTGTTGATTTCGCATTGTTACAGACGCAAGCATTTGAAACAATTGATCTAAATTCGCCTTTACGAAACGGATGAAACACGAATACCCGGGCCTTTCGAACCCGGGTATTCGCTAAACGTAGAATCGCCTGATCGGTTCACCGACCGGCAATCCGATCAGTTCGACTGACGGCGTAGGAAGGCCGGAATTTCGAGCTGATCGTCATCGTGATGGCTGGACGAAGCCGGCATCTGGCGACCGTGATCATCCAGATTGCCCCGACGCGGTGCGTACATGCTGGCTTCCTGAGACAGCGGACGGCGTTGCTGCGGAGCAAGGCTCGGAGCATCCATCATGTCGGAAGGAACAGTATCTTCTTCATCGCGGCGACCGAGCGAATTCGTGATTCGCTTCAAGAGACCCATCGGGCCACGCTCTTCAGGCGCTGCGTGAGCAACCTGTGCGCGGTGATCGATTTCAGCCTTCACGACCGGAGGAAAATCCTCGACCTTTGGCATGCGAACCGGCTCCGGCTGGCGTGCGACAGGAGCAGGTTCATGATAAACCTGAGCCTGCGGCTGTGCCATGCGCGGAGCCGGCGCTGCGACCTGCTCCGGAGCGTGGTATACAGGTGCCGGAGCAGCCTGAACCGGTGCTGCGGGGCGAGCAACGACCGGCGCTTCGGCCGGAGCAGATGCGAACAGCTTGCTCTGTGGGCGGAACTCGGCCTCTGCCTGTGCCTGTGCCTGGCGCAGCTGCTGTTCGGCAGCGGCCAAAGCAAGTTCGCGCTCCATATCGATTTCCGCAGCGCGGATGGTCTGAGCAATCGGATCTACGGTCTTTGGTGCCTGCGATACTGGGGCAGGCTGAACTGCGGCCGGTGCGGATGCAACGGCCGCGGAGGGACGGATAATGGGCTTTGCTGCGGCAGCTGCGGCTGCACGCATTTCAGCAATGTTCTGCTCCATCTGGCCCGGTACACGGTCGATGCCGGTGGCAACAACGGAAACGCGGATGAGGCCTTCGAGCGCTTCGTCAAAGGTCGCGCCGAGGATGATGTTGGCATCCGGATCGACTTCTTCGCGGATACGCGTTGCAGCTTCGTCGACTTCGAAGAGGGTCAGGTCGCGACCACCGGTGATGGAGATCAGGAGGCCCTGTGCGCCCTTCATCGAGGTTTCGTCGAGCAGCGGGTTGGCAATCGCCGCTTCCGCAGCCTGCATTGCGCGGCCTTCGCCGGAAGCCTCACCCGTACCCATCATTGCGCGGCCCATTTCGCGCATGACCGAGCGAACGTCGGCGAAGTCGAGGTTGATGAGACCTTCCTTCACCATCAGGTCGGTGATGCAAGCAACGCCCGAATAGAGAACCTGGTCAGCCATTGCGAAGGCATCTGCAAAGGTCGTCTTGTCATTGGCAATGCGGAAAAGGTTCTGGTTCGGAATGACGATCAGCGTATCGACCGACTTCTGCAGCTCTTCGATACCCTGTTCGGCCAGACGCATGCGGCGTCCACCTTCAAAATGGAACGGCTTGGTGACGACGCCGACCGTCAGGATGCCCTTGTTGCGGGCTGCCTGTGCAACGACCGGAGCTGCACCCGTGCCGGTGCCGCCGCCCATGCCGGCGGTGACGAAGCACATGTGAGTGCCGTTCAGGTGATCGATGATTTCATCGATGCACTCTTCGGCAGCAGCGCGGCCAACTTCCGGCTGCGAACCGGCGCCGAGGCCTTCGGTGACGTTCACGCCGAGCTGGATAACCCGGTCGGCCTTCGTCATCGTGAGCGCCTGTGCGTCCGTGTTGGCGACGACGAAATCGACGCCCTGCAGACCCGCCGTGATCATGTTGTTGACAGCGTTACCGCCACCGCCGCCAACACCGAAAACGGTGATGCGTGGCTTCAGCTCGGTGATATCCGGCTTTTGCAGCTGTATCGTCATTTTACCATTCCTTCTTTTGATGGCCGGCAACGCCCCGCTGGCCAATTTCTTCGATCTTCACTCATTCCTTTTCCGTGATACGCAGGAAAAGGATCAGAAACTTTCTTTCAGCCACTGCCCCACACGGGCGATCCGCCCGCTGCCCATTCCAAACGGCGAGAACATTCCGCTCTGCGCCGCATGAATTTCGATGTCCGCGATCTGCGGATAGATCATCAATCCGCAAGCCGTGGAAAAGGCCGGGCCCTTGGCCGCAACCGGTAGGCCCGCCACACCCATCGGACGACCGATGCGCACGTTGCGAGCCAGAATGCGACGCGCCGTTTCCGGCAGACCGGTGAGCTGGCTAGCGCCACCCGTCAGCACCACGCGCTTACCCACGATGGGGCTGAAACCGGACTTCTGGATCCGGTCACGAATGAGTTCCAGCGTCTCTTCGATACGAGCGCGGATAATACGGCTGACCAGCGCCTTAGAGACCTGCGATGGCTGATCGCGATCGTCCTCGCCGATCGGCGGAACGGCAATCATCTCGCGATCGTCCACGCCGCCATTGGCAAGCGACGAACCGTGAACCACCTTCAGACGCTCTGCGTCTTCAATACGAGTGGACAGACCGCGTGCAAGGTCGGTGGTGACGTGGTGGCCACCGAGGCCGATTGCATCGGTATGGACCAGACGGCCTTCGGCGAAAACCGAGATCGTCGTTGTGCCGCCGCCCATATCGATAGCAGCGCAGCCGAGTTCGACTTCATCATCCACCAATGCAGCCAGACCGCTGGCATAGGGAGTTGCAACAATGCCTTCGACCGAGAGGTGCGCACGGTTGATGCAAAGTTCTAGGTTCTTCAGCGCCGTGCGTTCAGCGGTAACGACGTGCATATCCACACCCAGTAGATCCCCATACATGGAGAGTGGATCTCGAATGCCGCGCTCGCCATCCAGCGAATAGCCCGTCGGCAACGAATGCAGAATAGCACGGTCCTGGCGAAGCGACTGCTGGCTTGCAGCAATCAAAACCTTGCGCAGATCGCCCGATTCCACTTCCTGTCCACCGAGATCGATGGAGGCAGTGTAGATATCGCTCGCCAGACGGCCAGCCGAAACATTGACGATCAGGCTGTCGACGGTGAGGCCTGCCATGCGCTCGGCGGCATCGACGGCCAGGCGAATGACACCTTCCAGCGCATCGAGATCGGCGATCACGCCGGATTTCACGCCACGCGAACGCTGATGACCGATGCCGATCACGTCTACCTTATGCGTGCGACCGGGCAGAACTTCGCTCTCCTGGCGCGGCGTCAGACGGCCGATCATGCACACGACCTTGGTGGAGCCGATATCGAGAACCGAAACCACATGGCTGCGCTTGGACGACAATGGCTTCAGGCGCGGAAGACCGAACTGGGAAGAACCGAACAAGCTCATGTGTTCTTCTCCGCTTTCTTGAGGGCCTTACTACGCGCTTCGACGGCAGCCTGACGACGCTCTGCTGCACCGTCCGTCAACTGCACCGTGGTGCGGTCGGAAAGACGCAGATCAACTGCTGCGACGTCGCGCGAAAGAATTTTCTGCTCCATATCGAGACGGGCCAGAAGCTGCAGCGCCTTCGGCACGTTTTCTTCCGGCAGCTTTACCACGATGCCATTGTCGAGGTGCAAATCCCAACGGCGACCGGCAACGCGAACATAGGCGCGAACGCGGTTGCGAATTTCCGGCCAGTCCGCAAGCTCATCGACAAAGCCCGCAGCGCCGGTTTCGGCATCGCGGCCAACAAACAGCGGCAGACCTGCATACTTGTTGTCACGCAACGGCGCGATGACACTGCCGCTCTTTTCGATCAACGACAGCTCCGAGCCGTGCTGCCAGATACCAAAGGCCTGACGCTCCTTGAGGCGCACTTCGATCGTCTTCGGATAGACCTTGCGCACTTCCACATCGTCGACCCATGGAAGTTCGGTCAGTTTCTTGCGCGCAGCGTTGACGTCCAGCGCGATCAGCGAAGTTGCGCCATCAAGGCCGAGAAGCTGGAAGACTTCGATTTCCGATGTCTGAAGATTGCCGGATACCTTGACGTCTTCAACGGCAAAACCGGCAGCAGACGTTGTTGCTTGAGCAACAAGCTCAGTGTGGCCACCAAGCGACATGCCGTAAAGGCCGACAGCGGAGAAAAATACGAGCGTCGATACCGTGCCGGTATGGGCTGGAATATGAATGCGTCCCGTTGCAAGGCTCGCACAAAAGCGGAAGACACGGCGCAGCGGACGCGGAAGAACCAGCCGGTCATCCACACCTGCGGCTGCGTGCTGGTCACGCTTTCTAGCTGCCGATTTTTTGCCCTTTACCGCAAGCACGACGCATCCTCCACCATCCACCGGACAAGATCACCAAAGGAACGGCCCTGATGAGCCGCCATCTCGGGCACGAGGGAGGTTGGCGTCATGCCCGGCTGGGTATTGATCTCCAGCCAGATAAGTTCGCCATCTTCTGAGAAACGGTCGTCGTAGCGAAAATCCGAACGGCTTACGCCACGGCAGCCAATCACCTGATGCGCCATGACCGCCAATGATTGGATTCTTTGGTAAATATTCTGTGAAATTTCTGCCGGGATGACATGCTTTGAGCCACCCTTGGCGTATTTTGCGTCGTAATCGTAGAAATTATGGCCGAGCGGCACGACTTCCGTCACGCCTAAAGCCTCGCCGTTCATCACGCCGCAGGTGAGTTCGCGGCCATGAACATAGCGTTCGACCATGACCGAATCACCATAACGCCAGTCGGTCGAGCCAAGCACCTGCGGAGGATGGGATTGATCTTCCGTGACGATGACAACACCGAAGCTCGAACCCTCGCAAACAGGCTTGACGACATAAGGCGTCGCCATCGGATGGTCGGAGCCGATATCGAAACGGTTCATCAGCTTTTCGGCAGCAACAGGGATGCCAGCGGCAGCGGCAATCTTCTTGGACTGCGACTTGTTCATCGCCAGAGACGACGCCGCGACCCCGGAATGGGTATATGGAATTTCGAGATATTCCAGAACACCCTGGATCGTACCGTCTTCCCCGAAGGGACCATGCAAAGCGTTGAATGCGACGTCAGGGCGCAAGTCAGCAAGGACCGCAGCAACATTGCGATCGACATCCACCCGCGTGACCTTATAGCCCTCACCTTCCAGCGCAGACGCGCAAGCCTCTCCCGACGAGAGGCTGACCGGCCGCTCCGAAGAAAACCCACCCATAAGAACAGCTACGTGCTTGCCGCTCATAAAAACCTCTGACACCTGAAATTCCAGACGAGGCACCGGAACCGGAATGGTTCGCGATTCTCTCGCCCGACCCGTACGAGACACTTAAACGTCATTAAGGTTAACGAAGCGTTTACTTTCCTTAACCGAAGCGGCCATTGGTGCGATTTTCGTTAAAGAATCACATGAGGCACGGATTCCTTCCTTGGAATCAGAGTGTTGCGATCGATGCAAGATTCAGAATTTCAGCCGGATCAAATAAATCCATTGCGCGGATTTCGAGCATCGGCATCAAAAGCAAGATCGATTCGTTAAGATCGCCCGATTGTCCCCAGGGATTTAGAACCTCCAGGCACACGCGCTGAGCGGCAAAAAAGAGACCGCGCATTGGGCGCTTGTCACGTTAAAGTCCAAAAACACCTGAAATTCTCGTGATTTTTTACAGCTTATTGCGCTTTGGTCGTTCCAAAGGATCGAAAATTGCGTTAACGCAACGGCAGCCTCCTCCAAGGTCATAAGTCTTACTTAACAATGGAACCAATACCATGACTGACGCGATATCTCCTGTATCGCCGACAGCTGCCACGCCGAACGATGTAAAGACAAATTCGCCTGCACGAGTTCTCACTGCCAGCCTGGTCGGTACGACCATCGAATTCTTCGATTTCTACGTTTATGCGACCGCCGCCGTGCTCGTGTTTCCGACGCTGTTCTTCCCCAACAGCGATCCGATGACGGCTTTGCTTGCATCCTTCGCCACCTTTTCGATCGCCTTCTTTGCCCGTCCACTCGGCGCACTGGTGTTTGGTCACTACGGCGACCGCGTGGGCCGCAAGACGACGCTTGTCGCAGCCCTGCTGACGATGGGCATCTCTACTGTCGTGATCGGCCTTTTGCCGTCCTATGAAACAGCAGGCGTTTTCGCTCCTCTGCTGCTGGCCCTTTGCCGTTTCGGCCAGGGCTTTGGACTTGGTGGCGAATGGGGCGGCGCCGTTCTTCTGGCAACGGAAAATGCGCCTCCTGGCAAACGCAACTGGTACGCCATGTTCCCGCAGCTCGGCGCACCGGTTGGCCTCTTCCTGTCCTCGGGTATCTTCTGGCTGCTGCTGCATGTCATGTCGAATGAAGCGCTCATCTCGTGGGGCTGGCGTATTCCCTTCGTCGCCTCGACGCTGCTGATCGCGGTTGGCCTGTGGGTCCGTTTCTCCATTTCGGAAACGCCTGCGTTCCAGAAGGCAATCGACAAGCATGAACGCGTTGCCGTTCCAGCCAAGGAAATCTTCACCAAGTATAAGCGCAGCCTGTTCCTCGGCACCTTTGTAGCGCTTGTTACCTTCGTGCTGTTCTACATCGCAACCGCCTGGCTGCTGTCCTACAACGTCAAGGTTCTGAAGATCCCCTTCCTCGACGCGCTGGAAATCCAGATCCTCAGTGCCGTCGTCTTCGGCATCTTCATCCCGCTGACGGGCATCGTCGGCGACAAGGTCGGTCGTCGCCTGTCGCTGATCGTCATCACGGTCTTGATCGCCGCCTTCTCCTTCCTGCTTCCGGTTCTTCTGGGCGGCGGCGAAACAGGCGTCGCAATCTTCGCGGCTTCGGCCATGGCACTGATGGGCATGACCTACGCGCTGATCGGCGCGGCATTGGCTGCCCCCTTCCCCACCAGCGTGCGCTACACCGGCGCGTCGCTGACCTTCAACTTCGCAGGCATCGTCGGCGCCTCTCTCGCACCTTACATCGCGACGTGGCTGCAGACGAATTACGGCATGGCCGCCGTCGGCTATTATCTCGGCATCGCTGCCGTGATCACGCTGGTCTGCATCCTCGCCTCAGGCAAGGACGAAGTGTAAGCGATCCCGACAATGGCGGCGCACCATTCCCGATGCGCCGCTTGAAGCCTGAATCAAGCTAATAAAAAAGCCCGCGAAGTTTCTGACTTCGCGGGCTTTTCTTTATCTCTTACTACAAGCGCTTATGCGCCGAGGAAGGGCTCAACTTCGCGGCCCGGCATGAAAAGGCCAAAGCGCTTTATTTCCCATTCCAGACGAATGCCGGATTTCTCGAAGACACGCTTGCGCACGGCTTCACCGAGATATTCGAGATCGTAGCCCGTCGCGTGACCGGTATTGATCATGAAGTTGCAATGCAGAGACGACATCTGCGCGCCGCCGATGACCATGCCACGACCACCCGCCTCGTCGATCAACTCCCAGGCGGAGTGACCTTCCGGATTCTTGAAGGTCGAACCACCCGTCTGTTCGCGGATCGGCTGAACAGTCTCACGGTGATGACGCACAGCATCCATATCGGCACGGATCTTAGCGCGGTCTTCCGGATAGCCCTCGAAAAGTGCGCCCGTGAAGATCAGATCTTTATCGGCACCTGAATGCCGGTAGCTATACTGCATATCGGCATTGGACAGCACATGGCTGTTGCCCTTGCGGTCCACCGCATAGACTTCCACGACACGGTCTCGGGTTTCGCCACCATTGGCGCCGGCATTCATGCGCAGCGCGCCGCCGATGGAGCCTGGAATGCCATAGTAGAAGTGGAAGCCGCCGATGCCGTTATCCATCGCCATGGCTGCGATATGCTTGTCCGGGCAGATAGCACCCGCCTTGATACGATTTTCGCCAGCAAGCTCGACCTGACCGAAACCTTTGGCAGACAAACGCACGACAACGCCCGGAATGCCGCCGTCACGCACCAGCAGGTTGGAGCCAACGCCAACCACGGTCAGCGGAACATCCTCGGGCAGAATCTTGAGGAAGGTGATGAGATCATCCGTGTCGTGGGGCTGGAACATCAGTTCCGCAAGACCACCGGCCCTGAACCACGTCACGCGGTCCATTGGCGAGTCCGGCGTCACACGTCCTCTTAGTTCCTTTACTCCGTCGCCGAGCCTTTCCAGCAACTTTACCCCATCCACCTGTCTCATGCAGACTTTCCTGAAATGCTATCCAATTCTGACGGCAGCGCCGCTGCCCACTGCGTAATATTACCAGCGCCCAAGAGAACCACGAAATCACCCGGATTCGCAATGGCTGCAACTGTCTTTGCCAGATCGTCGCGTGAGGCAAGATGGCGCGCATCGCGATGGCCTGCTGCCTTGATGGCGGAAACCAGCGTCTCGGAGTTGACACCTTCGATGGCATCTTCACCTGCTGCATAGACCGGAGCAAGAAGAATCGTGTCCGCATCGTTGAAGCAATGGGCGAAATCCTCGAACAAGCTCGACAGGCGCGTGAAACGGTGCGGCTGATGGACGGCGATAATGCGACCTTTGCAGGCCTCGCGCGCAGCTTTCAACACGGCCTTGATTTCCACGGGGTGATGACCGTAATCGTCGAAAACCTGCACGCCGTTGGATTCACCTGTCAGCGTAAAGCGGCGTTTGACGCCGCCGAAAGAACCGAGCCCCTTCTTGATGTCCGCTTCCGAAATGCCGAGCCGGTTGGCGACTGCAATCGCAGCTGTAGCGTTCGAGACATTGTGACGGCCGGGCATCGGCAGCACGAGATCCTTGAAGGAAAATACCTTGCCCGTGCGGCGGCGACGGATTTCGACATCGAAGACAGACTTGGTGCCATCGATACGAACATTGGAAAAGCGAACATCCGCCTGTGGGTTCTCACCATAGGTGATGACCTTGCGATCCTCGATCTTGCCAACCAGCGTCTGCACCTCTGGATGGTCGAGGCACATGACCCCGAACCCATAGAAAGGCACGTTTTCCACGAACTGGCGGAAGGCCTGACGCACGGCGTCGAAATTGCCGTAATGGTCGAGATGTTCCGGGTCGATATTGGTGACCACCGCAACATCTGCGGGCAGCTTCAGAAAGGTACCGTCGGATTCGTCGGCCTCGACAACCATCCATTCACCCTCGCCCATGCGGGCATTGGTGCCATAGGCGTTAATGATACCACCATTGATGACGGTCGGATCGAGATTGCCAGCTTCCAGCAGCGTCGCCACCATGGACGTCGTCGTGGTCTTGCCATGCGTACCGCCGATAGCGATCGCATTGCGGAAACGCATCAGCTCGGCCAGCATTTCGGCACGGCGAACGATGGGCAGATGCTTTTCGCGTGCGGAGACCAGCTCGGGGTTGTTCTTCTTGATGGCGGTCGACACCACCACCACTTCCGCGTCGCCAAGGTTTTCAGCCTTGTGACCGACGAAAACCTCAATACCCTTCTCGCGCAGACGCTGCACATTGGCACTGTCTGCCTGATCGGAACCTTGAACGCGATGGCCAAGATTGTGCAGCACCTCGGCAATGCCGCTCATGCCGATGCCGCCAATTCCGATGAAATGGACAAGACCGATGGCTTTCGGCATCTTCATGGATGCACTCCTTCATTCTTCGATTTGAATTGCTGAACGCTTTCCCCCGCGGCGATCGCCTCCACGAGATCGGCGAGGCGCTTGGCCGCGTCCGGCTTGCCAGTGGCCTTGGCGGCAGCAGCCGTCTTCTCCAGTCGAGCCGGGTCGTTCATCGCGTCAGCCAAAAGCGCCGAGAGCGCATTCGGCGAGAGATCAGCCTGCTTGATGACGCTGGCACCGCCGGCTGCGGAAAGAGCCGCCGCATTGGCCGCCTGATCGTGATCGAGCGCATGCGGATAAGGAACGAGAACCGACGGCCGACCGATCACCGAAAGCTCCGAGACGGTCGAAGCGCCTGAGCGGCTGATCACCAGATCGGCTTGAGCGATACGCTCGGCCATATCGCCGAAGAATGGCGAGACATCCGCCCTAACACCAAGCTTCTTGTAGGATTCGACAACGCTGTCCTTATCCTCGACCCGCGCCTGCTGGGTCAGCGTGATGCGGCTGCGCAGATCATTAGGAAGGAGGCAGATGGCAGCAGGAACGGCTGCGGAGAAAAACTGCGCCCCCTGGCTTCCGCCAAAAACGACGAGATTGAACTCTTCGCCCGAATTGGATGGCGTGTAGGCAACATGCGCAGCAGACAGGACGGCTGGACGAACAGGGTTCCCCGTCATGACGATCTTGTCGCCATACTCGCCCTTGTTTTCCGGCAAAAAGCCGCCAGCGATCGCCTTAACCCGCTTTGCCAGCGCCTTGTTGGCGCGGCCCATGACCGCATTCTGTTCATGCAGCAGCGACGGTACACCCATGCCGGTGGATGCCAAAAGCGGCGGAACCGTTGGATAACCACCGAAGCCGACAACGGCAACAGGCCTTAGTCGAGTCATCAGTTTGCGCGCAGAGCGAAGACCCGTCCAGAGCGTGGCCAGCGCCTTGATCACGCGGATCGGGTTCTTCGAGCCAATCGTCGCTGATGGCACGACATGAATTTCCTCGGCGGGAAACTTGCCCGCGTAGCGCTCGGCACGGCTGTCAGTCACCAAGTGTACGGAGTAACCGCGCGCCTTTAACTCGTACGCCAACGCTTCTGCCGGAAAAACATGGCCGCCGGTTCCACCGGCGGCAAGCATAACAATACCCTTGGTCATAATTCTTTACTCCGCAGGAAGACCCGCGCCCACGCGGAAGAAGCTGCGCTCTTGTGCGCGCTTCTCGGGTCTGTGTCGTGTGAGTGCCAGCAGGAAACCGGCGGTCACGCAGATCGCCATCATCGAAGAACCACCATAGGAAATCAGCGGCAGCGTCATGCCCTTGGCTGGCATAAGTTCGAGATTGACGCCGATATTGATCATCGACTGGATGCCGATCTGTAGAACGAGGCCTGCAACCGCAAAACGGACGAAATCGTCCTTCTCCTTGAAGGCATGGCTGAGGCCACGCAAAACGATGAACGCGAAGATCGCAACCAACGCCATGCAGAAGACGATGCCGAATTCTTCCGCAGCCACGGAGAAGATGAAGTCGGTATGGCTGTCAGGAATGATTCGCTTGACGATGCCCTCGCCCGGACCCTGGCCGAACCAGTCGCCGCGGATGATCGCTTCGCGGGCGGTATCCACTTGGAACGTGTCACCCTCCCCTGTCCAGAAGCGGTCGATACGACCGGCCACGTGCGGAAGCGTCAGATAGGCAGTGACGATGCCACCAACACCCAGACCACCGAGCATGATGATCCAAAACCACGGCACACCGGCCATGAAGAACATCCCACCCCAGACAACGGATGTCAGAATCGTCTGACCAAAGTCCGGCTGGGCGATCAAAAGCGCCGCGACAATGCCGAAAGTGATGATGGCGAAGAGGTTGCCTGGAATTTCGGGATGGCGCGCACGCTCGGCAAAAAGCCAGGCGCAAACGATGACAAAGGCTGGCTTCATGAATTCGGATGGCTGGATGGAAAAGCTGCCGATCGAAATCCAGCGGCGCGCACCCTTCACCTCGATGCCGAAGAACAGCGCGAAGATCATCATTAGGAGCGATACGATCAATAGCACGATAGCTACGCGGCGAACCTGCCGCGGCGAAAGAAAGGACAGCCCGATCATGATCGCCAGCGACGGGACGATGAACATCGCCTGGCGCTCGACGAAGAAGAAGCTGTTGAGGCCGATGCGCTCGGCCACCGCCGGCGACGCGGCAAAGGACAGCATCAGACCAATGCCGATGAGAGCAATGAAGGCGGCCAGGAAGAAGCGGTCGATTGTCCAGAACCACTCCGCGACTGGACCACGGTCAGTACGGCTTACCATATCTTCAGTGCTCCTTTTGCACTTCCACCAGCATCGTCACACCATCGAGTGCAGCGACGTGCGAAACGAACGAATCACCCCGTATTTCAAAATTCTTATATTGATCGAAGCTTGCGCAAGCCGGAGATAGCATCACGACATTGCCGCTCTGACCATCTGCCGTGGCTTCCGCAGCCGCATGCGCGACCGCTTTGTCCAGCGTGCCGGAAATTTCATAAGGTACGGCTTCACCCAGCGTCGCGGCAAATTCGGCTGCCGCCTCGCCGATCAGATAGGCCTTGGCGATACGCGAGAACAATGGTGAAAGGCTGGCGATACCGCCTGCCTTCGGCAAACCGCCGGCAATCCAGTAGATGCGGTCATAGCTCGAAAGCGCGGGCGCAGATGCATCCGCATTGGTCGCCTTGCTGTCATTGATGAAGGTGACGTTGCCACGCCGTCCGACGGGCTGCATGCGGTGCTTCAGACCGGGGAAGGACTTCAACCCCGACCTCACCTCGTCCTCGGAGACGCCGACTGCAATGCAAGCCGCAATGGCAGCCGCAGCGTTCTGAGCATTGTGGCTACCGCGAAGCGTCTGGATGCCGTCCAGATCGACAAGCAGCGACGACGTACCGCCCTCGGCTTTCATGATCCGGCTGCCTTCGGCGTAAAGCCCATTGGCCACTGCATTGCGCTTAGAGATCCGGGTGACTTTCACGCCAGCGCGCTCGATACGATCGGCACTCAAGGTGCAATAGCTATCGTCGACTCCGACAATGGCCGCATCGCTTCCTGCAACGAGACGCTCTTTGACATCGGCATAATGCTGCATCGTGCCGTGGCGATCGAGGTGATCGGGCGTCAGGTTGAGCAATATCCCGGCCGATGGGTTCAACGTCGGAGCGAGATCGATCTGATAGGAAGAGCATTCGACCACGTAGAACCGTTCGGCTTTCGGTGGATCGAGGCTGAGAACGGCTGTGCCGATATTGCCGCCAAGCTGCGTATCGCGGCCAGCGGATTTAAGAATATGGGCAATCAGGGCCGAGGTGGTGGATTTGCCATTGGTGCCGGTAATGGCGATGAAGGGGCAATCCGGCGCATGCGCTCGGCGCTCACGCACGAAGAGCTCGATATCACCGATCACGTCAACACCAGCAGCCTTGGCAAGATCGACCGACCAATGGGGCTTCGGATGCGTCAGCGGCACGCCCGGCGCGAGAACGAAAGCAGCAAGCTTCGACCAATCGAGCGTGCGCAGATCGGCGGTCGGGATACCCTCACTCGCAGCCTTCGCGACGCTATCTGGGTTGTCGTCGAAAGCAACGACATCGGCGCCGCCAGCAACCAGCGCTCTGGCGGTCGCAAGGCCCGAACCGCCGAGACCGAAGAGAGCAACCTTCTTATCCGCGAAAGATGTGACCGGGATCATCGCTTACCTCAGCTTCAGTGTGGCGAGACCGAGCATGGCAAGACCGACGGAGATGATCCAGAAGCGGATAACAACCTGGCTTTCCGTCCAGCCCTTCTTTTCAAAATGGTGGTGGATCGGCGCCATGAGAAAAACACGACGTCCAGTGCGCTTGAACCAGAACACCTGGATGATGACGGAGAGCGTTTCCATCACGAAGAGACCGCCGACGATGACCATGACGATCTCATGCTTGACGGCAACGGCAATCGAGCCAATCAGACCACCGAGTGCGAGCGAGCCAGTGTCGCCCATGAAGATCGCGGCAGGCGGCGCATTGAACCAGAGGAAGCCGAGACCGGCACCGATGACAGCGCCGACGATGACAGCAAGCTCACCCGTTCCCGGCACGAAGTTGATCTGCAGATAATTGGCGAAGATTGCATTGCCGACGAGATAGGAAATCACGCCGAAGGTCGCCGCAGCAATCATCACCGGCACGATGGCAAGACCATCGAGACCGTCCGTCAGGTTCACCGCGTTACCCGCCGCGACGATGACGAAGGCGCCGAAGAGAACGAAGAAGTAGCCAAGATTGATCACGAATTCCTTGAAGAACGGAAACGCGACCGAGCTTCCAAGTGTTCCGCCATGCGGGGCTGTGGCCAGCGCAATCTGCATCATGAAGAAGGTGGCAATCGCAGCGATAACGAATTCGATGCCAAGACGCGCCTTGCCCGAAAAGCCTTTGTCGCTCTGCTTGGTCACCTTCAGGTAGTCATCGTAAAAGCCGATCGCGCCGAAGCCAAGCGTCACCAGAAGAACCGCAACGACATAGACATTCGACAGATCGCCCCAAAGTAGCGATCCGCCGAGAATGCCGGCGAGGATCATCAAGCCGCCCATGGTCGGCGTGCCGGCCTTCTTGAAGTGCGTCTGAGGGCCGTCGGCACGGATTGGCTGACCTTTGCCCTGGCGAATGCGCAGCGAATTGATGATGGCCGGTCCGAACAGGAAAACGATGAGAGCGGAGGTGAAGAGCGCGGCACCTGCCCGGAACGTGATGTACCTGAACAGGTTGAAGATTTGAATTTTGTCCGACAGTTCAACGAGCCAGATCAGCATGTTTGCCCTTTCGAAAGGCGGTCGAAGCGGCGGGCGGGAGGATGACCAGCACCGCTTCGAGGTTCTTGTTTCCGTATCGAGCGCAAAAAGCCGAAAATTTCGGCCTTTCAGGCTTCCTAATTCTGGCGCTCCGTCTCGGGGAATGCCGGATACTTGTCAAGAAGAGCCGACACAATCTTGCCGAAACCGATGCCAAGTGACGATTTTATCATCACCACGTCGCCCGGCTGCACCCATTTCAGCACGAACTCCGCCAGTTCACCCGTTGTTGGAAACCAGGAGACATTGACGCTTTCCGGCAGCGCATCGCGCAGATAAGCCATCGATTCTCCCGCAAGCCACACATGTTCGATACCGGCTGACAGGATCGGGCTCGACAGATCTTCATGGACCTCGGCGGCGAACTCGCCCATTTCCAGCATATCGCCGAGAACCGCGATGCGCCGCCCATTCCCGTGCACCTCGGCCTGCGCCAGAAGCGCAATTGCCGCACGCATGGAAGCAGGGTTGGCATTATAGCTTTCGTCGATCAGCAGGAATGAGCCGTCACCGATGGAACGGCGATGCCGCTCGCCCCTGCCCTTGACCGGCTTCAGAGCGCCAAGCGCCTGGAATGCGCGGTCGAGATTGGCGCCCGTGACAGCCACGGCACCGAGCGCCGCCATGGCGTTTTCAGCGATGTGACGACCCGGAATAGCGATATTGAGCTCGCTCGTTTCGCCATTGATGATGGCCCAAATGGTCGATCCGTTCGGCGTGCTTTCGAAATCTGCCAGACGGAAATCGGCCTTGGCATGCTGGCCGAACGTAAGAATGTGTTCGATGCCGACATTGATCGCGGTGGCTTCCAACCGCTCGAACTGCGCATTGTCTCGGTTGAGAATGACGGCGCCGCCCGGCACCACGCCCTCGAAAATTTCCGCCTTCGCATCGGCAATCTCTTCGAGGCTATTGAAGTTGCCAAGATGTGCTGCCGCAATGGTGGTGATGATCGCCAGATGCGGTCTCACCTGCTTGACTAGCGGACGGATTTCGTTGGGATGGTTCATGCCCACCTCGAACACGCCGAATTCGGTATCTGCCGGCATACGCGCTAGCGTCAGCGGCACGCCCCAGTGATTATTGAAAGACGACACCGCCGCATGAACCTTGCCCGATGGCGCCAGCACCTGCCGCAGCATTTCCTTGGTGGTCGTCTTGCCGACGGAACCGGTGACCGCAATGATGCGGGCCGAGGTTCTTTCGCGCGCGGCGATACCAAGCTTGACCAGTGCGCTGAGCACGTCGTCGACAACGATCATCGGCACGGTCAAACGACCTAGCGCTGGCAGCTTTGCCTCGGCAACGACCATCAGGCTCGCGCCATTCGCAACCGCGAAACTTGCATAATCATGACCATCGACACGATCGCCCTTGATGGCGAAGAAGGCTTCGCCCTGCTGCACCGTGCGGCTGTC
This sequence comes from Rhizobium sp. 22-785-1, assembly GCF_053521965.1. Classification (NCBI taxonomy): domain Bacteria; kingdom Pseudomonadati; phylum Pseudomonadota; class Alphaproteobacteria; order Hyphomicrobiales; family Rhizobiaceae; genus Rhizobium; species Rhizobium sp. 22-785-1. The sequence goes on from NZ_JBNWDI010000001.1 coordinate 572,912, forward strand.
GATGGAAATTCCCGTAATGCCTTGCGGCAGATTGCCGACCGGACGACCAGCCGTAATGGCGATCATGTCCGCAACTGTCCATAACCAGTTCAAATCTTCAATCCTTCCAGCGCCGAACGCACCTGTTCATGGTCGGAAAACGGCAGCGTCACGCCGCCAATGATCTGACCTTCCTCGTGCCCCTTGCCCGCAACGATCAATGTGTCTCCATTCCCCAGCATCGACACGGCATGGCGGATCGCCTCTGCGCGGTCTGCAATCTCCAGTGCGCCCTGTGCCGCCGCCATGATCTCGGATCGAATGGTGGCGGGCTCCTCCGAACGCGGGTTGTCGTCTGTGACGATAACAACGTCCGAAAGCCGTGTGGCGACCTCGCCCATGATCGGACGCTTGCCCTTGTCACGGTCGCCGCCGCAGCCGAAAACAGTAATGATGCGACCCGAGGTGAAAGGACGCACGGAGGTCAGAACGTTCTCCAGCGCGTCCGGCTTGTGAGCATAATCCACGTAAGCCAACGCGCCGTTCTTCGTCTGCCCTACCAGTTCCAGACGACCGGCAGCGCCAATCAGCTTTTCCAGCGCTTTCATGGCTACCGCCACAGGCACACCGGTGGACATGGCAAGACCCGCTGAAACGAGAGCATTGGCCACCTGGAAGTCGCCGGCGAGCGGAATATCCACTTCGTGAATTGCGCCTTTGTGATGCACTTCGATCATCTGCTTGTGGCGAAAGTGCTCGACACGCTTCAGCGCCAGATAGTCACCCTTTCGACCCACGGTGCGCACGTCGTGACCGGCTTTGGTCGCGACCTCTATTGCCTGCGCAGACCATGGGTCATCGGCAAAGATGACGACCGGAGAGCCCTTCGGAAGAAGAGTATCGAAGAGCCGCATCTTGGCGGCCATGTAGTCCTCGACGGTCGGATGGTAGTCCATATGATCGCGGCCGAGATTGGTGAAACCGGCAGCCGAGAGCTTGACGCCGTCGAGACGGCGCTGGTCGAGACCATGGCTCGACGCCTCCATGGCCGCATGCGTCACGCCTTCTACGGCGAGCTCTGCCAGCAGCGCATGCAGCGAAACAGGATCGGGCGTGGTGAGCGAGCCATAATCCTCACGGCCAGGCGCAATCACACCCGTGGTGCCGATCTGTGCTGCGGGATGGCCGGCAAAATCCCAAATCTGGCGGGTGAAGGATGCAACGGAAGTCTTGCCAGCCGTACCGGTCACGGCAACCATTGTTTCCGGCTGTTTTCCGTAAAAGCGGGCAGCGGCGAGCGCGAGATACAATCTCGGATCGGAAACCACGAGAACCGGTACGTCTGCGGATACAGGCTGGCCGGTCACGACCGCAGCCGCACCCCTGGCGACGGCATCCTGTACGAAACTCGTGCCGTCCGCCTTATTGCCTGCAACGGCAACGAAGAGCGCGCCCGGCTCGACCTTGCGGCTATCAGCCGTGATCGAGGTGATGGTCAGCGCTCCGGCATCTGCGCGAAGCAATTCATTCAGTTCCGGAAACGACTGTCCCGATAGATCTCGCAAATTCATTGATGTGTCCGTCATGTCCCCCCGACGCGAATCGCCGGTCCATCATAAGCTGTACCAATCAATAAGACACGAGCAAGGCCGAGCCATCCTTACCGAACTTCGGCTTCACGCCGAGGATCGCGGCAGAGCGGGCGATAATGTCGTGCACCATCGGAGCCGCGGAAGAGCCTGCAAGTGCCGCACCATTGCCCTTGTCCGTCTTCGGTTCGTCGATGAAGGAAAGCACGACATATTCTGGCTTCTCCATCGGGAAGGCCGAGAGGAAGGCGTTGAAGTTCTTGTCATGCACGTAGCGGCCATTGACCACCTTGTCGGCAGTACCCGTCTTGCCACCCACGTTGAAGCCTTCGACACGGGCGTTACGGCCTGAGCCGTTAACGCCATTCCACTCGAACAGGAAGCGCATGTCACGGCTAGTGGTGGGCTTGATGACCTGCTTGGCCACGAGATCGGCCTGTTCGACCGTGCGCGGCAGGAAGGTTGGCTCGATTAGCTTGCCGCCATTGACGAGTGCCGCACCGGCAATTGCCGTTTGCAGCGGGGTCGTCGAAACACCGTGACCGAAGGAGATCGTGATGGAGTTGATCTTCTTCCACTGGCGCGGCTGCGTCGGCATTGCCACTTCCGGAAGCTCCGTCTGCATTTTGGACAACAGGCCAAGACGCGTCAGGAACTCCTTATGCCCTTCCGTACCGACCGTATCGGCGATTTTCGCCGTGCCGATGTTGGACGAATACTGGAAGATTTCAGGCACGGAAAGCACGCGGCCCTTGCCGTGGAAATCCTTGATGGTGAAGCCACCGATGCGGATCGGGAAGCGGGCATCGAAGGTGGACCCTAAGTTGATGCCGCCCTCGTCCAGGCCCATGGCGATGGTGAAGGATTTGAAGGTCGAGCCCATTTCGAACGTACCGTTCGACATGCGGTTCAGCCAGCCTTCCTTGGCGCCTTCCGCCGGATTGTTGGGATCGTAATCCGGCAGTGATGCCATGGCGAGGATTTCGCCCGTATGCACATTGATGACGACAGCACCCGCGCCGATCGCCTGGAATTTCTGGATGGCGTTGACCACCACTTCGCGCACGATGGCCTGGACGCGCAGATCGATGGAAAGCTTCACCGGTTCCAGCGGCTGATCGGAAGTCATGCCAAGTGCGGTCAGATCCGCGAGGCCCTGACTGTCGAGATAACGCTCCATGCCGGCAACGCCGCGGTTATCGATATTGACATGGCCGATGACGTGCGCTGCTGTCGGGCCACCGGGATAGAATCGACGTTTCTCAGGCCGAAAGCCGATGCCGGGAATGCCGAGCGCGAGAATCTGACTCTGCTGCTTCGGCGTCAACTGACGGCGTAGCCACTGGAAGCGTGAACTGGAGGTCAGCTTCTGATAGGTGCCGCGCGTATCGAGATCGGGAAGAACCGTGCGCAGCTTCTCGATTGCCTCGTCGACATCGACGATGCGATGCGGTTCGGCAAATAGCGACACGGTGCGGATATCGGTGGCGAGCACTTCGCCATTGCGGTCCAGAAGGTCGGGACGCGAGGCCATCAGCCTGTCGGCAGGCGCGATGCTGGACACTGTTTCCTGCTGGGCCAGACCATATTGCACCAGACGACCGCCGATGACGCCGTAGAAGCAGACGAAGCCGAAGATCAAAAGGCCGACGCGGCTTTTTGCCTGCGAAGCGCGCTTCTTGCGCGCACCGTCAAACGCAGCATGGTCCGCTCCGCCAATCGTACTGGCGGAGAAATGGGCCTTGCTCTTCAAAACCATGACGCGGGAGAGAAAAGACATCAGTCCACCGATCCTGTTATCGTTTCATCCATTTCGCCAGACTCGTCGCCGACCGGCGCTCTTGGCGCAGGCATCGGCTGCTTCGGCGCGCGTGCCACATGAGAGCGCGGCGCCGGTGCTGGAACGGGCTTGCCGCCAGTGGCGACAATCTGGCCGGCAGGCGCAGATTTCGGCTTGGCACCACCAAGTGTGGCGCCAGGCTTCGAACCATTGACGGCCGCAGCAATCACGTCCTCGACGCTCATGCCTTCAGGCTCTGGCGGCTGAGGCAACTGCGAACGCAGCATCGGCAGTTCCTGCGGCTGCGCCAGTTGCGTCGGCAAGGTGGGCGCTAACTGGAGATCGGCCTGATAGGCATTGACGAGACGATGCAGGCGGTTCGGCTGCGTTAGAAGTGCCCAGTCGGCCCGCAGTAGATCGATCGTGTCGCGCTCGAGCCTGATCTCGGCTTCGAGCTTCTTGACCGATTCAAGCTTGAGATCGGCCTGATGCTTGATGGAATAGGTGACGACGGCTGCCGCCACCATCACGCCGACGAGAATGAGGTCGAGTGTGCGCAGCATATCAGCCTCCCATCTTTTCAAGGCTGGCGAGATCGGGAAGTTCGAAAATGGACATGTCCGGCGAACGGACGGCAGCGTTGGTGCGAATACCCGCACGCAGCTTGGCGGAACGGGCGCGCGGATTCGTTTCCGCCTCTTCCTCGCTTGCAGCGATCATCGGCTTGCCCAGCGCATCGAAGATTGCCGGCTTGTCTTCGACCATCGGCATGTGACGGGACCCTGCCGCACGACCGGAACGATCAGCGAAATACTTCTTCACGATGCGATCTTCCAGCGAGTGGAAAGTAACGACCACGAGACGACCGCCGGGCTTCAATACCTGCTCGGCAGCAAATAACGCCTTGGCCAGCTCGCCCAGCTCGTCATTGACGAAGACGCGCAGCGCCTGGAAAACACGGGTTGCGGGATGGATCTTGTCCTTCGCCTTGCGGGGCGTGACGATTTCTATCAGCCCGGCAAGATCACGGGTGGTGCGGAAAGGCTCCTCGGCACGCTTCTTCTCGATGGCGCGCGCAATACGACCCGCCTGCTTTTCCTCACCGAGGAAGCCGAAGATGCGGATCAGATCGCCGACCTTGCAGCGATTGACGACATCGGCAGCGGAGACGCCGGATGCGGACATGCGCATGTCGAGCGGGCCGTTCTTCTGAAAGGAGAAGCCGCGTTCTGCCTCGTCGATCTGCATGGAGGACACGCCGATATCGAGCACGACGCCGTCAAGCCCTTCAGAGGGTGCGTGCGTTGCCAGATCGGAAAATTGCGATTGAATAAGAGAAAGCCGCCCGCCATTGGCTGCGACCATCGCTTGTCCGCCAGCAATGGCGGTGGGGTCGCGGTCAAGCGCAATCACGTTGGCGCCACACTCGAGGATCGCCTGGGTATAGCCGCCAGCGCCGAATGTGCCGTCGAGAATGATCTTGCCTTGAGCGGGATCGAGCGCGCTTAAAACTTCGCGAAGGAGAACCGGAATGTGGCGAATAGGTCCGCCACCGGCATCAGAAGATCGTCCGCCAGAATTCGCCGCCATTCCGTGTCCCCGCCTTATACGGGACGAACAGCAGAAAAACTGCGCCCCGCTCTTGCGGCCGTCTGCGCCTCGTGAAACGCCTCCGGCCGCCACAACTGAAAATGATCCGCCCGACCGACAAAGGTCACTTCCGCGGTGATGCCGGTGAAGTCGCGGATGAAATCCGTGACCATCAGCCGCCCTTCCCCGTCGAGCTTCATGAACACGCCGCCACCGTGAACCAGCAGCGACATCGCATTTGCTTCCGGCGAAAACGCGTCCATCGACGCGATCTGCCGCTCGTAGCGATCCAACAGGTCCGGCCCGCCAATGCTGATGGCCGGAAAGGCAAAATCCTGAAGGCAATAAAGCTCCTGGATTTCGCGCTGCGCCAACACCGAACGAAACGCCGAAGGAACCGAAACGCGCCCCTTGGCGTCGATCCTGTTCGTCACGTTCGATAAAAAGCGCCCCATGTGACAACTCGCCAAAAACGCCTGAAGCCGCATGCTCAGACGACACCGATACGCACGACAAATCGCTGACCGGCAGAACCAAAAGTCCTGCAGCCTTGGAAAGGCCTTGTCTCCGTTTCAGCGATTGCGGGTCAAAAACACGACCCCTTGCGGTGTGCATTTGGGTTACCATGGGACACTATGGGCGTCAATGGGAGAAGGCGGCGCGAACCGACTTCGGATTCGAATATTCATATCCCGTTAAGTTTAACGAATGGTTTACCGGCAAGGGTTTGAAGCGACTTCTTCACTTGACCTAACGGAAGCCGGGAGCAAAAATTATCGAACGATAACAAGAGCCTATTCCGATGAACGGAATCTGCTTCGCACCACTTTGGAAAAAGAGAAAAATCGCCAGTTGGCCTGTAAGCCGGGTTCTGTATGGCTCCGGTTTGACCCGGAACGTGGCAGCCATTCATCTGGGACGACATTTGCATGCCGCCTCGCGCAACCCACCCGGATGACTCGCCCGGAAACAGGCTGTAGGCACTGCTTCCACAGCACCCCACGTCATCCCTATTCGGTCTTGCTCCCGGTGGGGTTTACCATGCCACCCCTGTTACCAGCGGCGCGGTGGGCTCTTACCCCACCCTTTCACCCTTACCACCTAAAAGGTGGCGGTCTACTCTCTGCGGCACTTTCCCTAGGGTCGCCCCCGCCGGACGTTATCCGGCACCGTGTTTCCGTGGAGCCCGGACTTTCCTCACCCTACCGTCTTTCGACATTGGTAAAGCGCGGCTGCCCGGCCAACTGGCACGCGCTCCTTAGACGGGTTCAGGATGAAAAGCCAACGGAAAATCGGCACGCTCTGGAGCGCGTTCGCAGATGGCGGCAACGCTATGGACAAAAGACCGGTGCGAAATCGGTTTCGTATCCCTCATCCTTGAGGTGGCCCTGCCTCAGGAGCACCGCGCCCAGCCGCCCGATCTCGTCCGAGCTCTTCGCCGCCGCACCGCAGCCGCCTGTCAGGACCGCAATCCGTTGCGATCCGCAATAGCCGATCGCCGGATAACCGCTCGACGTATAGGACGTGACGCAGGCTGCCATCGACAATCTCTCCACATCGATACCGGGAACGAGCGTCTTGACGATGGCTGCGAGATTGTCGCGCACCTCAGGCTTACCGCCAGCGCGAAACCAGGCGCGCAGTTCCGCGTCGCTGCCCAGCAGAATATCTTCGGGCTCACCGCCGATTTTTAGATAGGTCTTGCCATCAGGATAGAGGACGGGGGGCAAGAGATAGATATGCTTGCTCGCGTCACTCGGCTCGTAGATCAGCGATGGCATTTCGGCATAGTCTGCAAGCTTGGTGTTGTCGATTTCGAAGAAAGCAACCGTGCGACCATAGACTTCCATCGAAAGAGGCTCAGGGAGCAGTCCCTTTGCGATGGAAAATCCGCCCGCAGCAACCAGCACCTTTTCCGCTGTATAGCGCTTGCCGGACACCGTCGTGACAATCGCCAAACCACCCTCGTCGCGCACCGAAACCGCAACGTCGTCATAGCGCGTAACACCGCGCCTCTCGGCTGCAACAATCTGTGCCCGCACCAACCCACGTGGATTGATGTGTCCGGCATTGCGCGGCTCGAACACGCCTTCGCAACCGCTTTCAAAGGAAAAGTAAGGAAAGCGCCGGATCAACTCGGCATCGCCCAGAACTTGTGTTTCAACACCAAGCGTCTCTGCCGCCGCGCAAACATTCTCGATATAGGGAACACCCGTGCCCCGCGCCTTGCCGACGATCAGGCAACCGACCTCATGGTAGAAATCGATGCCGCTCTCGTTTTCAATTTCCTGGTAACGCGCAATCGAGCGATTGGCGAGCCGGGCCCAATCCGCATCGTCATCGATGGTGCGCGTAATCCGCGCCGCATCGTAATGGCTGGCAAACACACCCTGATGACGTGCGATGTCCGCCGGCTCATTCGGCCCGATCAGCGCGACGCCATCCGACCCAAGAGACAGATGCCGGGCCGCGGCAGCCCCCATCATACCCGCGCCGACGACGATGTATTTAAACTGCGCTGCCATGCCCGGTGTCCTCCAATTTGAGATTCTGCTTCAGTGACTTGTAGCGGCTTCTTGAATCACCGTCAGAGAGATTTAAGACATCGATGAAGGCGCACGTCTGCGACAACGTCTGCATCATTGACATCGTCAAACGAACACCGGCGCCATCTGCGCTGCAAAATCATCCTCGCCGAGTTGCCCCTCCAGCAGAAGCACTGCTCCCAGACGGCCGATTTCGTCGGACGATTTTGCCGAGACGAAATTGCCACCAGTCAGGACCGCGATATTGGAAGACGATGTGTAGCCGATGTAGGGATAGCCGGTGCGAGTGATGGAGGCGACGCAGGAGCCGGAGGTGATGGGACATCCTGCAAGAGCCGGCATCAATTCGACAGCACGGCGGACAAGGAATTCCACTTCACTCGCCGTTCCATCCGAATGAAACCATCGGATCGCCTGATCGAGCGTATCCAAACGGCCCTTCTCGCTTTCACCGCCGATCTTCAAATAGACCTTGCCATCAGGATATCGCACAGGTGGAAGGATATAGACGATGTCGTCTTCGTTTTCCGCAAGGACGATAGTGGATGGTATACCGGCGAAGTTTTTCCGCTTTTCGTCATCGAGTTCGAAGAAGGCTATGGTCCGGCCGGTGGCCGCCATGTCGACTTTGACGGGCAGGATATCGCCCATATTCGTGAAGCCGCCAGCCGCCACGATGACTTTTTGCGCAGAGTAGCGCGCACCTTCCGATGTTTCGACCTCGACACCGCGAGAGCTGTCGAAAACCTTGGCAACCGTCTCACGAAAGATCGAGGCACCCTGCTGCTCAGCGATCGCGATCTGGGCCTTGACCATCGCGCGTGGATTAACGTGGCCGGCATTACGCGGCTCGAACCATCCATGATGATCCTGCGGCAGCGAGAACATCGGAAAGCGAGCCGAAAGCGAGCGGGTATCGTGGGTTTCGACCGTCAACCCCAAGGCGTCCTTGCGACCCATGGCGCCCGATACGTATGCACCGCCGAGACCCGCGCCGTTGCCGCTGAAGAGGCAGCCGACCTCGTGATAAAAGCCAATGCCGCTCTTTTGCTCGATCTCGCCGTAACGAGCGATCGAGCGCTTCGCAAGCTCAGCCCACACGGGATCACCATCGAAGCCGCGTGTGATTCGCGCCTCGTCGTAATGGCTTGAGAACACGCCATGATGGGTCTTGCGGTTCGAAGGTTCGGCAGGACCGATCAAAGCGACCCCATCTGTCTGCGACGAGAGATGGCGAGCTGCGGCAGCACCCATCATCCCGGCTCCGATCACGATATACCTAAAGTCTCTCATGCTGCGCTCCACCACTTGCGCTTTTTCGACTAACAAACTCTGCGCATCGAAAAAAGCCCCGGCTTACGAATGCCGCGTCGTGCCCGATCAGCCCTCGATCAATGCCTGAACCTTTCCGCAATAGGCCTTGGACACCGGGTTCATGCGGGTGGCGGCGTGACCTGCATTGTAGCGCAAAATGGTGCTGCACACCTCGCCACCTCCAAGTTGGTGCGCAGTGGCAAGATATTGCATACCCCAGCGGATATTGGTTTCAGGGTCGTAGAGCGCCTTCACCGTGCCGCGATAACCTATCATTCGTGCTGTGGCGGGTTTGATCTGCATCAGCCCCACTTCGCCCGCACTGCCTCGGGCCTTTGGGTTGAAGCGGCTTTCGACGGCAACAACAGCATGCGCCAGATTGATCGGTACGCCGTAGCGCTTGGCGTATTTGACGATGAGATCGGAGTAATCGGTCTTCAGCGTGGCGGGAAGGGTTCGCTCGGGGATGGGATAGCCGGGCTTGCGGAAAAAGGTCTGCAGCGTCACGGTCTTAGTCTTCACATCATCCTTGGCCAAAACAATACCGGTCTGCGCGGCCAGCATCGAGATGCAGACCGAGACAGAAACAATCACATTTCTCATTAGTATAAATAGTCTCCAGGCACAAAGACGTGCAGTAATGGACACGCAAGGGCGCGCATCCGGGAAGTCATCGCGACTTTCCCGCCGAACGTCTTCATCATTGATAGTATCGGCGTCGAGGACGATATCCAGCCAGCCGCATTTCGATGCGGCGTTTAAAGTCGGCTAATAAGGATTTACTGTGGCAGAGCTCTACAACTACGTCGAAGAGCGGCTTCGATCACAGCGGTTTTATCGAAATCGCAGTTACGCGTTCTTGTATTTTGGCAGTTGCGAAATCAGCCTGTGCAGTGTGTCGATGGTGGAGAAATCGGCAATCCCATCCACCAGGGCAGGCCGGAAATGACGCTGAAAGGCTGCGACGGCACCTTCCGTTTTCTCACAGTAAGCACCAGAAATTTCAACGCCATAACCGTAAAGAGACAGCATTGATTGCAAGGCCTCGACCGGCTGGCCGCTATCGCCGCGCTGAAAGAAACGTCCGCCGCCGATGGACGCCGGTTGAACCCAGTGGCCAACACCCTTCTGCGACAGGATGTCCCACGGGAATTTCTCACCGGGATCGACCTTGCGAACAGGTGCGATGTCCGAGTGCGCGAGCACCCGTTCCGGCTTGATCGACCACCGTGAGCCACAGTCGCGACACAATTCAGCGACTGCATTTATCTGGGCTTCAGGAAACTCCGGCAATCCGACGGGATGGCCGCCATTGGCGATTTCGATGCCGATCGAGCGCGAGTTCAGGTCGGTCTCTCCCGCCCAAAAGCTCTTGCCCGCATGCCAGGCGCGACGGCTTTCCGCCACCATCTGAATGATGCGTCCGTCCTCGAAGACGAGATAGTGGCTGGACACCTGACTTGCCGGATCGCAAAGCCACGTCAGCGCCCGTTCAGCGCTTTCCATACCGGTGTAATGTAGAATGATGGCATCGGGTGCGCTCACGCCCACTCGCTCGCCATGGTTTGGCGAGGGCTGGACGCTGGCACCGGCATAGTCCGGCGTGAAGTCACTCATGCGACGCGGCGTTCTCTCTCGATGGCTGCATAGGCGGCGTTGAGTGCCGCCATACGCTCATTTGCCGCCGCATGCAATTCCATGGGCACGCCTCGAGCAATCAGCTTGTCGGGATGATGTTCCGCGACCAGCAGACGATAGCGCTTGCGAATATCGGAGAAGTCGTCTGACGGCGAAACGCCAAGCACACGGTAGGGATCTCGTCCCTCCATATGAACGTGACGCGCCATGATCATTTCGAAGTGATCGTCGGTGATGCGGAAGATTTCGGCGATTCGACCAAGGAACGCCAATTCTCTTTCGTGAATCAGGCCATCAGCCTTGGCGATGTGGAACAAGCCGTCAACCACGCTTTCCAGCATCTCGCAATTTTCCTGTCCGGTGCCGCAAAGACCCGAAAGCCGCTCGGCGTAAGCTTCGTAACCGGCGACATCCTGACGCGCCAGATTATAAAGCCTTGCGACGTTTCTGGCTTCTTCTTCGGGAAAATCGAATATCTGGCGGAAAGCGCGGACCTCTGCGTCGTTGACCACACCGTCGGCTTTAGCCATCTTGGCGGAAAGCGCGATGATGGCAACGGAGAAGGAAACCTTTCGCCGTGTTTCCGGGTCGCCCTCGAAGACGGTGCGTACCGCTTCGATCACACGACCAAGCACGTTTCCTGCCGCTTCGCCGATTGCGCCGAGCAGCCGTTCCCAAAGGGATGAAATTTGCAAACAGGCGAAATCGAACATCATGTCTCTCAGCATGACGGCTCCATGGTTGGAATGCAATATGCATAAAGGTCGCAGATCATTAAGTTTTCGTCATGATAGTTTGGCGTGGCGCTGATCACCAACTGCAAGTGTAACAGCTTTTCCACAGCCAAGTTCCGGGATGACGAACACTTCTAATCATTGAAACGATTATATTGCCGACGCGGTTCACCGTTCTTCGAAAATACCGCGAAATACCCGTTTTTCTTGAGAAATTCACTTTACATGACCATGATGCTGTCGCATCCATTTGCCCCGACACGCATTGGAACTGACAAAGGAGAGCCTCGATGGCCAAACAGAAAGTCGCAATGTTGACCGCGGGCGGACTGGCGCCCTGCCTCTCATCTGCTGTTGGCGGATTGATCGAGCGTTACACCGACATCGCTCCCGAGATCGACATCGTGGCATACCGCTCCGGCTACCAGGGCGTGCTTCTGGGCGACAGCGTCGCAATCACCAAAGAGATGCGCGAAAAAGCTCCGCTCCTGCATCGCTACGGCGGCTCCCCAATCGGCAACAGCCGCGTGAAACTGACCAATGCTGCAGACTGCGCCAAGCGCGGGCTGGTGAAGGAAGGCCAGAACCCGTTGCAGGTTGCCGCAGACCGGCTCGCCAAGGACGGGGTGACCATTCTCCACACCATTGGCGGCGACGACACCAACACAACCGCCGCCGATCTTGCCGCTTATCTCGGTGCAAATGGCTATGACCTCACCGTTGTCGGCCTTCCGAAGACTGTCGATAACGACGTGGTGCCGATCAAGCAGTCGCTCGGCGCATGGACGGCTGCCGAAGTCGGCGCGAATTTCTTCGACAATGTCAGCAATGAACAGAGTGCTGCACCCAAGACCTTCGTCATTCACGAGGTCATGGGCCGCCACTGCGGCTGGCTAACGGCCGCAACTGCACGCGCCTATATCCAGAAGGTCAAAGGCAACGACTATGTCGAAGGCCTGTTAATGGGCGAGGAATTGAAGCGCATCGATGGTCTTTATCTGCCAGAAATGGCCTTCGACATTCAGGCGGAAGCCGAACGCCTGAAAAAAATCATGGAGAAGAACGGCTTCGTGACACTCTTCGTGTCGGAAGGAGCGGGCCTTGATTCCATCGTGGCGGAGCGTGAAGCGGCTGGCGAAGCGATCAAGCGCGACGCCTTCGGTCACGTGAAGATCGATACGATCAATGTCGGCGGCTGGTTCCAGAAGCAATTCGCAAGCCTTATCGGCGCCGAGCGCACCATGGTGCAGAAGTCGGGCTATTATGCCCGCTCCGCTCCCGCCAACGGCGAAGACCTGCGGCTGATTCACAGCATGGTCGATCTCGCGGTAGAAAGTGCGCTCAACAGAGTCTCCGGCGTCACCGGCCATGATGAGGATCAGGGCGGTAAGCTGCGCACGATCGAGTTCCCGCGCATCAAGGGCGGCAAGCACTTCGACATCTCCGCGCCGTGGTTCGGCGACGTTATGAATCACATCGGCCAGCCCTTCAAGGCTGCATAAACTGAGGCGTCTGCCTCGACAAAACAGACGAAATTCGCGTGGTTATGCATCCATTGGCCCGGAAATCGGTTTGATTTCCGGGCCAATTATTTTTGTATGCTGTGAGGGTATGAAGAACCTGGCGTGGCTTTCGCACAACGCGGAGCGGGAAAGACGGCGATGTTGGCAACTCCATGTGACGAAGGCTTTATTATCGCCTCGTTGCTTGGTAAATTGATCGGATGGGCAAGGAGGTATTCATGTCCGCACAAGTCTGGCTGGTCTTCTTGGCAGCCTGTACCATTCTTTTCGCATTGCCATCGCCCGTCGCCTTCAAGGTGGCAACCTATGCGGTTGTCCGCAGCAAGCGCACCATGATCGCGTCCGTCACAGGCGCGGCACTTGGTGTCATGATGACATTTACGGCTGCCGCGTTCGCGATTGCTGCGACGACGTTTGCACCTCACTCCTTCATCGAAATTTTTCAATGGGCGGCCAGCGGCTGGTTGATGCTCTTTGCTCTATGGACCGTTGCTACACCGGCAGCACGCGAATCTCAGGCGGAGAACGACAATCTACCGGGCAGAACGCTCGGCTCAATCTTCGTCGATTGTTTTATGCTGTCGGCCTTGCGGCTGCGCTACTTCGCATTCTTCATCGCTTTCCTGTCGCAGTTCATCAACCGATCACGCGATACCCTCGAGATGTTGACGCAGATGCAGGCTGCGGCCCTGCTCGTTTCGATTTTGTGCCTGACGCTTCAAGCGTTTTTTGGCCGCAGCACTATCGCTCTCGTGCGCCGTGCGTCGGCCACGAAAAGGATCAAAAGCGCCCGTGGAACACGCTTCATAACGGGTCGCGCCGTGTCCGCCGGCTATCGTCGAATCGCGGCCTGACACACAACTGCTTCTCACCGTCTTGCTGGATTCCTTACAATGCGTTAATGATCCGCCCAGGAGACTGCGTGCTTCGTTTGATACGGGGGCATCAAACGGCAGGCAAATTAGAGGCGGCAGCATGATATTTTCTGACAATTTGCGCCTTCGATCGGCGTCACTTTTGTCGTCCACTATGGGCTTGGCACTGGCATTGGCAGGATGCACCAGCGTCGAATACTCCGCAAATTCAGACATTAAATCCCCCAAGATTGCAGCAGCATCCGCTTCCGCGCACGCACCGTCTACAGCACCTGAAGCGCAGGCGCAGGCTGAAGGTCAGCAGCCCGGCACTGTTGCGGCGGCAGCACCAAGCACCGCCACAAGCAACGCAAGCTCTCAAATCGAAGTCGCATCGGCGTCTGCTACCACGCCCCTTCCCGCCGCCGCAGCCGTTAAGGGCGGTCGCGTCGCACTGCCACCCGCAGCCGAAATTGCAGCCGCAGCGGCCATTTCCGCGCAGATGCAGTCGCCGGCCGGCGCACCGCAGCTGGCGTCCGCCTCGACCGGCGCCTCGCTCGGCGCAACCCCCGTTGCAGCAACAGCGATGACCACCGGACACGCAGCCGGTCTTCAAGCCGCGGCCAGCACGTCCGCAACCGTATCCCTGCCGCAGGTCGCCGCGGTCAAGGGCGCGTTTCCGCCAGCGCCACCACCGCCCGGCACCCCATCGGCTGCGCCTGTGCAGTTGACCGAAGACATGGTGCGGGCACAAACCATTGTTCCGCTGCCAAAGCCGGACAGCACCGTGCTTGCCTATGCCTCCGCCCCGCAGAACGCAGCATTGGCTGCGATCAGCACGCGCGAGGGTCTCAGCACCGGACCGCAGCCCGTAGGTCGCGAGAAGCTCAGCGGTCTGATCTCCAAATACGCCACCATGTACAGCGTGCCGGAAGATCTGGTTCACCGCGTCGTCATGCGCGAAAGCCGTTACAATCCCGGCGCTTACAATCATGGCCATTTCGGCCTGATGCAGATCAAGCACGCCACCGCACGCTCCATGGGCTTCAATGGCCCGGCTTCCGGTCTCTTCGATGCCGAAACCAACCTGCGCTATGCGGTAAAATATCTGAGCGGAGCTTGGAAGGTGTCCGAGAACGACCGCGACGGTGCCGTTCGTCTTTATGCTCGTGGATACTACTACGACGCCAAGCGCAAAGGCATGCTCCACGTCCTGCGCCAGTAGCAGACGGGCAAGTGCTTTCCCTCATATCAATCTGAACTGTTGCGCAGTTTTGAGTTGAAATCCAGCTGTGAGCATGTGGCCGACAGGTGCAGTGACGCAACGCCACCCTGCCCGCTCGTGTCTCTCACCCGTATCTGCCGTCATGAAACTGTTGCGTCCTAACGCTACACGCCTGTCACCCGAACGATAGGTGGAATCATATGACGAATGCTGCCCCCAAAACCGGCTTCAGCAAAAACACCAAGCTCAAAAGCGCACTTCTCCAGCACAAGCCGATATCGACCAGCGGCTTTTCGGAACGGCTGTTCGGCATGCTGTTTTCCGGCCTCGTCTATCCACAGATCTGGGAAGACCCAGAGGTCGACATGCAAGCCATGGAACTGCGCGACGGCCATAGCATCGTCACCATCGGTTCTGGTGGCTGTAATGCATTGGCTTATCTGTCGCGCAGCCCAAAAAGCATCGATGTCGTTGATCTCAACCCGCACCACATTGCGCTGAACCGCCTGAAGCTTGCAGCTTTTCGTCACCTGCCGAGCCATAGCGACGTGGTGCGCCAATTCGGAAAAGCCGATATCGCCACCAACAGCCACGGCTATGATCGCTTCATCGCTCCAAACCTCGACCCGCAGACGCGGGCTTACTGGTCTAAGCGAA
This sequence comes from Rhizobium sp. 22-785-1, assembly GCF_053521965.1. Classification (NCBI taxonomy): domain Bacteria; kingdom Pseudomonadati; phylum Pseudomonadota; class Alphaproteobacteria; order Hyphomicrobiales; family Rhizobiaceae; genus Rhizobium; species Rhizobium sp. 22-785-1. The sequence goes on from NZ_JBNWDI010000001.1 coordinate 588,341, forward strand.
CCATCGCAGGACGCCGTCGCATCTCGGTCTTTGATCGCAACATCTACCGCACCGGCCTACTCGGACGCTTTATCGGTGCGGGTCATATCCTGGCGCGCCTTCACGGAGTGAAGCTCAACGACTTGGCGAATGCCCGTTCTGTCGAAGAGCAGCGTCAATTCTTCGATCAAAAGGTCGCCCCGCTCTTCGACAAGCCGATGGTGCGCTGGCTTACCAGACGCAAGAGCTCACTCTTCGGTCTTGGCATTCCGCCTAAGCAATATGACGAACTTGCCAGCCTTTCAGACGGCAATACCATAGCGCCGGTGTTGCGCAGACGCCTGGAAAAGCTCGCATGTGATTTTCCTCTGAAAGACAATTACTTCGCCTGGCAGGCTTTCGCCCGTCGCTACCCGGACGCAGGCGAAGGGGCGCTACCGGATTATCTGAAGGCGGATTATTATGACGCCATTCGTCGAAATACCGATCGCGTCAGCGTCCACCACGCTACCTTCACGGAGCTTTTGGCTTCGAAACCCGCCTCATCGGTAGATCGTTACGTGCTGCTGGACGCGCAGGACTGGATGAGCGACGTGCAGATCAACGACTTGTGGGCGCAGATCAGCCGCACGGCGACAGCCGATGCCCGAGTGATCTTCCGCACAGCGGCAGAAAAAAGTGTCATCGAAGGCCGTCTTTCATCCGATATTCGTGCACAATGGTCCTATCTCGAAGACCGCTCACTGGAGCTCAATGCAAAAGACCGCTCAGCCATCTATGGCGGCTTTCATATCTATCAGAGGGCGTCAGCATGAAGAGCATCGGAGACAGCGTGGGACTTGCTGACGTCCAGCATGCAACCCTTATGGACAGGATGTACCGCAACCAGCGGCACATCTATGACATCACACGCAAATACTATCTCCTCGGCCGTGACCGAACCATCGAGCGCCTGGATGTGCCCCATGGCGGAAGCCTCCTGGAAGTCGGCTGCGGCACTGGCCGAAATCTTCTCCTCGCAGCCCGCCATTTTCCGCTCGCCAAGCTCTATGGCCTGGATATCTCCTCCGAAATGCTTGCGACTGCGGCGGAAAACTTTTCGGGAAAGACGGCGCGTCCCACCTTGCGTGTGTCCGACGCAACCACGTTCCGCCTTTCAGAATTTGGCCGCAACGATGGTTTCGATCGGATCATGATCTCCTACGCAATCTCGATGATCCCGGAATGGGAGAAGGCCATCGAACGCGCCCTCCTCTCGCTCGCGCCTGGCGGATCCTTGCACATCGTCGATTTCGGCCAGCAGGAACAGCTGCCGGTCTGGTTCCGCTCACTGCTTCAGGCATGGCTGACGAAGTTTCACGTCACCCCCCGGGCCAATCTGCGCTTTGTGCTGGAAACGCTTGCCGGAAGGCACAATGCTCGACTGGAATTCGAGCCGATTGCACGTGGCTACGCCTGGAGGGCGGTGCTGACCACGCCCAACAGCTGACTGACGTTTTCAGGATGATTTTATCGCGCGGACTCTTGTCATAACCGCTTGTTTACCCTGTTATGGTAAACGAGGATTAACGATATGCGCTTTCGAACCGAAGGCCGTCATCGGCGCGACATCATTTAACTGGGAACATCATGCGGCGGCTCATTCCGGCTCTTCTTGGCACCTTGCTGCTTGTCAGCGGCTGCACCTCCACCAGTTATGATTTTCTGGAAACCGCATCCGTTGCGAGACCGAAATTCAAGGATAGCGATCCGCATGATTTTGGCCGCAAATCGCCACATGGTCATGAGGTCCACGGCATCGACATTTCCAAATGGAATGGCGAGATCGACTGGGCGACGGTGCGCAAATCCGGCGTGTCCTTTGCCTTCATCAAGGCAACGGAAGGGACCGACCGCGTGGATTCCCGTTTTGACGACTACTGGCGCGGTGCCGCCGCCGCCGGTGTGCCGCACGCGCCCTACCACTTCTATTATTTTTGCGCCCCTGCGGAAGCGCAGGCTCAGTGGTTCATTCGCAACGTGCCGAAGGAATCGATGAAGCTGCCGCCGGTTCTCGATGTGGAGTGGAACCCTGCCTCGCCGACCTGCAAGACCCGCCCTTCGCCGGACGTCGTACGCGCCGAAATTCAGCGCTTTCTCACCCGCATCGAAAATTACTACGGCAAGCGTCCGATCATCTACACCAGCGTCGATTTTCACCGCGACAATCTCGTCGGTCAGTTCAAGGATTACCGTTTCTGGGTGCGCTCGGTTGCCGCACACCCATCGGAAATCTATCCGGACCGCCAATGGGCCTTCTGGCAATATACCGGCACGGGCGTCATTCCCGGCATCAGCACGCCAACAGATATCAACGTCTTTGCTGGAAGCGAAAAGAACTGGCGCACATGGGTCGCCTCGGCGTCCAACACTCGCAGTTGAGGGCGACCAATCCTTCGAACTGGCAAGTTTTGCCAAGCCTCTCGTCGTGAAGCGGCTTGATACACTCGCGCCGAAACCTTTTAACTTGATTTTTCCGCCGAGAAGGGCAGATGTGCTGCGAAATAATCGCAGGGCTTGAGGAAACCTAAGCCCTGCTATTGTCTTTCACGATGTCGCCCATGCTTCTGCCACAAAGGGCATGAAACCAGTGGGCCAATCGCACATTGAGGAATTCCGATGTTCAGCTTCCCGCAACGCAGCCTGGTAGTCGCTGCCACGCTCTTCGCCCTGTCCTGCGGCTCCGCTCTTGCCGTAACCCCAACTGTCTCTGCCGATGATCCGAAACAGGTTGCCTGCGGTGGCGATCTTGCCACCTTTCTGAAAGGCGTGAAAGACGAGGCCGTGGCCAAGGGTGTTCCTGCAGAGGCCGTCGACAAGGCACTGGCAGGTGCGCAGATCGACCAGAAGGTCCTGGCGCGCGATCGCGCCCAGGGCGTTTTCCGCCAGACCTTCCTCGAGTTCTCTCAGCGCACCGTCAGCCAGGGCCGCCTGGACATGGGCCGCAAGAAGATTCAGGAATATTCCTCCGTCTTCAAGCGTGCCGAAGACGAGTTCGGCGTACCAGCCGGTGTCATTGCCGCCTTCTGGGCTATGGAAACCGATTTCGGCGCCGTGCAGGGCGATTTCAACACGCGCAACGCTCTTGTGACGCTCTCGCATGATTGCCGCCGTCCGGAGCTCTTCCGACCACAGCTGATCGCGCTCACCGAAATGGTCCAGCATGGCGATCTAGACCCTGCGACCAACACCGGTGCATGGGCCGGCGAAATCGGCCAGGTGCAGATGCTGCCGAAGGACATTATTGCATTCGGCGTCGATGGTGATGGCGATGGCCACGTCAACGTCAAGGGCAGTGCGCCGGACGCCATCCTGACGGCTGCAAAGTTCATTCAGCATCTCGGCTTCAAGAAGGGTGAGCCCTGGATTCAGGAAGTGTCGGTGCCGGAAAACCTGCCATGGGAAAAATCCGGCCTCGGCGGGACGATGACCGCTGGTGAATGGTTCAACCTCGGGGTCACGCCGCGCGACGGCGACAAGAAGTTCGCGAACCTCCAGGCAGCGCTCATCATGCCGCAGGGCCGCAAGGGACCGACCTTCCTCACCTACCCGAACTTCAACATCTATCTCGAGTGGAACCAGTCGTTTATCTACACGACCTCTGCGGCCTATTTCGCCACACGTCTGATGGGCGCTCCGGTCTACACCAAAGGCAACCCGGATCCCGGCCTGAACGATGCCGAGATGAAGGAACTGCAGACGAAGCTGGATGCCAAGACACATGATGTCGGCAAGATCGATGGCATTCTTGGCTCCGGGACGCGCATCGCCGTTCAGCGCGAACAGCAGCGTCTGGGCCTGCCTGCCGATGGCTGGCCGACCCGCGAGCTTCTCGACAAGCTCTAATGATCTGAGACGATCGGATTCGATGAAAATGGCCGGGGGAAACCTCGGCCATTTACTTTTTTACGGTCAGAATAACGAAATCTTCACCGTGTAATATAAGTTGTTTTTCAATGGATTGCTGCCGCAATTTCACCCATAAGCGGCCTGTTTGGTGTGCAGTGCATCATAAAAAGCGCTTTTCAAAAGACACAAAACGGTCATAATGCTTACTGTCAACGAACAGGAGGCAGAGCATGGGACTTACAAATTCTCTTAATGCCTTGGCAGTCGGCGTGGCGTTTGCGTTTGTCGGATTGATGCTTTTCATCTGACGACACGTTGGGGTTTAGGACGCACGGCCGCAAGTTGATCCTCATAAGCCATTAAAAAAGCGCAGGTTTTGGTACCTGCGCTTTTTTATCTTGAATGACTGCGGTTCCATCAGGCAGCAGATCTGCGTGCTGGACGGAAGCCGACATTCTCCAGAACCGCATTCACCAGAGGCGCGCGGTTCATGGTGTAGAGATGAAATTCGTTAACGCCGCGGCGGCGCAGGTCTTGGATCTGCTCGGCGGCGACATCGGCGGCAACGTTGGCGCGGCCTGCCGGATCATCGTCATAACCAGCAAAGCGCTCGTCGAGAAAGGCTGGAATGCTGGTGCCGCAGCGACCGGCAAAACGCTTCAACTGCGTGAGGTTCTGAATAGGCATGATGCCCGGCACGACCGGTATTTTGATACCGGCTTTGGTGACGCGCTCCATGTAACGCTCGAAGATATCATTGTCGAAGAAGAATTGTGTCAGCGCCCGCGTTGCGCCGTTATCCGCCTTGAGCTTCAGCATCTCGATATCGACGGAGTTGCTTTCGCTCTCCGGATGCTTTTCCGGATAGGAGGACACCGAAATCTCGAAGTCGCCCAGTTCCTTCAGGCCGCGCACCAGGGCAGCGGCGTTCTCGTAGCCTTCCGGGTGCGGCCTGTAGGCCGTACCGATTCCCGTCGCAGGATCGCCTCGAAGCGCAACGAAATGCTTGACGCCCACATTGCGCAGCTCTTCCACAACCTCATGTGTCTCGCGCTTGCTGGCATCCACGCAGGTCAGGTGCGATGCCGTCGACAAGCCTGCCACCGAGATCATCCGGCGCACTGCTTCCAGCGTCGGCGCCTTGGTGGTGCCCCCTGCCCCATAGGTCACGGACACGAAGTCCGGGTTCCAGCGGGACAGTTCTTCCACCGTCTCCCAAAGCTGCACATCCATATCGGGGCTCTTCGGCGGGAAGAACTCGAAGGAAAGCTTGAAGTCGCTGGAAGGGTTGCGGTCGATTTCAGTCTTGGTCATATCATGCCCTCCCGGCGGAAACGAATTGAGCCTCTGCCGATTGATCCCCGGCAATCAGCAGGCGCGGGTCGCGTGCAACCCAGATGGTGACGTCCAGCGACTGGGCGGATGCCTTGCCGGAATGCAAGTCCATCGACTTTTCCGGCGAGAGACCGGCCTTCTTCAGCCACTCTTCCATGGTCTGGTTCGAAAATCCCAGGCGGACATGCGCGTGCTCTTCCCGCAGATATTCCAGAGAATGCGGCGCCAGATCGATGATCACCAGACGGCCATTGGGGCGCAGCATGCGCGCCGCCTCGGCAATCGCCATTTCCGGATGATCGAGGAAGTGCAGAACCTGATGGACGACAACCAGATCGAAATCCTGGCCTTCCAAGGGCAGATTGAGAATATCACCATGGCGCACAGACGCGTGGGCGACACCCGCCTTATCCAGATTGGAGCGCGCGACGGCCAGCATGTCACGGCTGGCGTCGATGCCGATGGCACGACGATAGATGCCGCTCAGCAGCTGCAGAATACGGCCAGTCCCCGTTCCCAGATCGAGCATCGAGTCGACCGGCGTGGTGCCGATCAACTTCAAAAGTGCCGCGTCCACGGCCTCATCGCTGACATGCAGACGTCGAAGCTCGTCCCACGCAGAGGCATTGCGGCTGAAATATTCCTGCGCGCGAGCGGCGCGCACGCGTTTGACCGCGGCAAGGCGCTCGTTGTCGCGCGCAAGAACCGCATCGGCGGAGGATGCAAGTGATAACAACTGCTTCACGAGCTCGGCTGACTTGCCATCCTGCTTCAAACGGAAGTAAGCCCAGGCACCTTCCTGATAGCGGTCGATCAGATCTTCTTCTGCAAGAAGCTTGAGGTGACGCGAAATGCGCGGCTGCGACTGACCAAGGATTTCGGTGAGATCTGTCACCGTCAAGTCACCGGCAGAGAGCAGCGCGAGGAGACGAAAGCGCGTAGGCTCTCCCGCCGCCTTCAATAGATCCACCAGATTATCCAGTCCAAGCGCCAAAGCCGCAACCTCACCCAATCAACATATAAAGATATCTTTATACGATTGAGTCAGAGATGCAAGACAGGACTTTGATCCGGAGAAGAAAAGCACTTCGAAAAGTCGGAGCGAAGCCGACCTGCCAGGAAGACGGGCGGCGCGATAGTCCCGCCGCGGCCAATCCGACTACACGGTCCGAGACTTGCCGACCCGCGCGATTTCCAAAAAACTCTATTGACCTCAACTATACTTGAGGTCCTGCCAACACGGCGTCCCCAAAAAAACAGCCTCAATGCAAGCTCTGACAAGGAGTACGCCCGTGATTTCACTCAAAGGTCTCTACGAAACCCATTTGACCGTATCGAACCTTCATCGATCCATAGATTTCTACCGCGATGTTGTGGGATTGGAGCTGGCCCACACCATTCCGGAACGGAATGGCGCCTTCTTCTGGATCGCAGGTCGCGAGACCTCCATGCTTGGCCTGTGGCCCATACACAGTTCCCCGTTGCGCAGTCGGTTGCACATCGCTTTTCAGACGAGCCTTGAGCAACTGCTCGAAGCATCCGAGTACCTGCGTTCAAAAACCATCATCCTCCGCGACGGTGCAGGATCGGAGATCGAAGAGCCGATCGTCTTTCCATGGATGCCCGCAGCCAGCGTCTACTTCGACGACCCCGATGGTCACTCTCTTGAGTATATCGCGCTCTTGCCGGATCAGCCTCGGACAGACATCCCTGGGACGCTGACATTCTCCGAGTGGAAGCAACTGACTGCCGATCATTCCTGAAGCAGAGACTACTCCAGAAAAAAGAGAGGCGGAATCATCTCCCGCCTCTCTCGCCTTATAGATCTTGAACCGCTTTTTCGAACTCGGCTGAGAAAACTCAGCGCGTCAGGCGCTTGTAAGCCTGGCTGCCTGGGTTCAGCGCATCAGGGCCAAGACGGCGGATCTTGTCCTGTTCGTAATCTTCGAAGTTGCCTTCGAACCATTCCACATGGCCATCGCCTTCGAAGGCGAGGATGTGTGTGGCCAGACGGTCGAGGAACATGCGATCGTGGCTGATGATAATGGCGCAGCCGGCAAACGCTTCAAGCGCGCTTTCGAGCGCACCTAGCGTTTCGGTATCGAGGTCGTTGGTCGGTTCGTCGAGGAGAAGAACGTTGCCGCCGGCCTTCAGCATCTTGGCCAGGTGAACGCGGTTGCGCTGACCACCGGAAAGATTGCCGACCTTCTGCTGCTGATCGCCGCCCTTGAAGTTGAAGGCGCCGCAATAGGCTCTGCTGTTCATGTCGAACTTGCCGAGTTTGATGACTTCTGCACCGCCCGAAATTTCTTCCCAGACGGTCTTGTCGGCATCGAGCGCATCGCGGCTCTGATCGACATAGCCGAGATGAACCGTTTCACCGACGCGGATCGAACCGGCATCCGGCTTTTCCTGACCGGTTATCATCTTGAACAGCGTCGACTTACCGGCACCGTTGGGACCAATAATACCGACGATACCGCCTGGCGGCAGCTTGATCGACAGGTCGTTGATCAGCGTGCGGCCTTCGAAGCCTTTCTTGATCCCTTCAAGCTCGATAACAACCTGTCCGAGACGTTCGGAGACAGGAATGATGATCTGTGCGTCACCAGGACGGATGTTCTCGGCCGCATCAACCAGCTGTTCGTAAGCCTTGATACGCGCCTTGGACTTTGCCTGACGAGCCTTGGGGCTCGAAGCAATCCACTCCTGTTCGCGCGAGAGCGACTTCTGGCGACCGGCTTCTTCACGCGCTTCCTGCTGCATGCGCTTGGCCTTGGCCGTCAGATAGGCAGAGTAGTTGCCTTCGTAGGGAATGCCACGGCCACGATCAAGCTCGAGGATCCAGCCCGTGACGTTGTCGAGGAAGTAGCGATCGTGGGTGATCATCATGACGGCGCCGGGGTAATCGCGCAGGTGCTTTTCGAGCCAGGCGATCGTTTCAGCATCAAGGTGGTTGGTCGGTTCGTCGAGCAGCAGCAGGTCCGGCTGCGATAGCAGCAGACGGCAAAGCGCAATACGACGACGCTCACCACCCGAAAGCACGGTGACATCGGCATCCTTCGGCGGGCAGCGCAGCGCTTCCATCGCCATTTCGACCTGCTGTTCCAGATCCCAGAGGTTCTGGCTGTCGATGATATCCTGAAGCTTGGCGCCTTCGTCGGCGGTCTCGTCGGAATAGTTCATCATCAGTTCGTTGTAACGGTCGAGCACGGCCTGCTTGTCGGCCACGCCTTCCATGACGTTTTCGAAAGCATTCTTGTTGGGATCGAGCTTCGGCTCCTGCTCCAGATAGCCGACAGTCGCGCCTTCGGCCAGCCAAGCTTCGCCCGTGAATTCCTTGTCCTGACCGGCAATAATGCGCAGAACCGTGGACTTACCGGCGCCGTTCGGACCGAGAATACCGATCTTGGCATCAGGGTAGAAGGAGAGGTTCACGTTCTCGAGAATCTTCTTCGCGCCATAGGACTTGTTCAGCCCGGACATGTGATAGATGAATTGGCGTGCCATTGTAGCGAATGCTCCGCGTCGGATTTGAAAATTCGGATTGGGAAATTTGCCGCTATGTAAGGTAAACGGGGCTGAGGAGCAACCTCTTGGCCAATAATAAGCAAGTGGAACAGCGCATGGGCGACGATCTGATGTTCGGTAAAATCGAGCGGCTGGAGAGCCCTTCCGGCGCCACACTCGCCTATCGTCATGAGGCTGCCAGAAGCGAACCGCGCGGCGTCCTGATGATCTTGCACGGGCTTGTGGACCATGCCGGGCGCTACAGGCACTTTGCCGATTTCATGGCCAGCCACGGTTTCCAGGTCTATGCGCATGACCATCGCGGCCACGGCCGCACGCGCTCTGCGGACGCCCCCGTCGGACGCTTCGCGCCCAAGGATGGACTTTACAAGGTCGTAGAGGATGTCATCGCCATGCGAGATCTCATCGCGAGACGTCATCCTGGCCTACCGGTTATCCTCTTCGGTCACTCCATGGGCGGGTTGATTGCGCTCAACACTGCCGTCAGCCACCCGGACCGTTTCGACGCTCTCTCCATCTGGAACTCCAATTTCAACACCGGCGTGATGGGTCGCCTCGCGCAAGCGGTGCTGCGCATCGAAAAAATGCTGAAGGGCTCGGACGTGCCAAGCGCCATTCTGCCGCAGGCCACCTTTCGCATCTGGAACGCGCGTATGCCGGAGAAGCGCACAACTGCCGACTGGCTGAGCCATGACAAAGCAGCTGTCGATGCCTATGTGGGCGACCCGCTCTGCCAGTTCGAAGCCAGTGTTTCGCTGTGGCAGGATGTCTTCGAGATGTCTTATCGCGGCCCGAAGCTGATGGAGCGCCTACCCAAACAACTTCCCGTCCTCCTCGTCAGTGGTGACGAGGATGCCGCCACCAATAACGGGCGGGAAATCCACTGGCTGGCGGAGAGGTTTCGCAACGCCGGTTTCTCGGATGTTGAGAACACGATCTATAAGGGCATGCGCCACGAAACACTGAACGAGATCGGCTGGGAAAAGCCTGCAGCGGATTTCGCGGCCTGGGCTGCGAGAGTGACGGACGGAAAGAAAAGTGACATTGCCCAAACGGAATAAACCCATGAGATAAATTCACATGCGCGCTTTCACCCACCCGTTTATAAGGCTGGGGAAAGCGCAAGGTAACTCATGGTCGAACCATCATCGTCGAAAGAGCCGCCCCTCAAGGGCATCCGTGTCATCGAACTCGCCCGGGTTCTGGCAGGCCCATGGGCGGGCCAGATGCTGGCCGATATGGGGGCCGATGTCATCAAGGTTGAAAGCCCGGATGGTGGCGACGATACGCGCGCCTGGGGACCGCCCTTTGTCGAGAGCAAGGATGGCGACAATCTTTCGGCCGCCTATTACCATTCGACAAATCGTGGCAAGCGCTCCATCACTGTCGACCTGAAGACTGAGGAAGGCCGCCAGACCGTGCGGCGTCTGGTTAAGACCGCCGATGTGGTGATCGAGAATTTCAAGCGCGGCGGGTTGGAGAAATACGGCCTCGATTACCAGAGCCTGCGCGCGCTCAATCCAAAGCTCATCTACTGCTCCATCACCGGTTTCGGCCAGACTGGCCCCTATGCGGATTTTGCCGGTTACGATTACATCGTTCAAGGCATGTCCGGCTTCATGTCGATTACCGGTGAGCCGGACGGCCAGCCGATGAAGGCAGGCGTTGCCGTTGCCGATATCTTCACCGGCATCTATTCCGTGACAGCGATCCAAGCGGCGCTCATCCATACGCTCCGCACTGGAGAGGGTCAGCATATCGACATGGCACTTCTGGATGTGCAGTCCGCCGTGCTGGCCAACCAGAACATGAACTACCTGATCTCCGGCAGGCCACCCGTCAGGCTCGGCAATGCCCATCCGAACATCTCGCCCTATGAGGTGGTGCCAACAGCCGATGGTTTCCTGATCCTCGCCGTTGGCAATGACGGTCAGTTCAAGCGCCTCTGCAAGATCCTCGGTGTCGATGCGATCGCTGAAGACGAGCGTTATGCGACCAACAAGGCACGCGTTGCGCACAAGCTGGAGGTCCGCCAGATCGTTTCCACAGAGACGCTCAAATGGATGAAGCGCGATTTGCTGACGGCTTGCGAAAGCAACGCAGTTCCAGCAGGTCCGATCAACTCCATCGAAGAAATGTTTGCCGATCCACAAGTTCAGGCACGCGGTCTTCGTATAGACCTGGAAGCCGCGGATGGAACGGTCATCCCTGGCGTTCGCACGCCCATCGTGCTCTCTGAAACGCCACTACGCTACAACCGTCCAAGCCCGCGCCTTGGAGAACATCAGGCCGAAGTTCTGGCCGAACTGGACGATATCGAAAGGAACATCGCGCAATGACGACTTTGGGAAAGAGAACCGGCGGCCAACTGATCGTTGAAGCGCTGAAGGCCAATGGCGTGTCGCGCGTCTCCTGCGTGCCCGGGGAAAGCTATCTGGCGGTTCTCGATGCGCTTTATGAAAGCGGCATCGAAACCGTCGTCTGCCGCCAGGAAGGTGGTGCCGCGATGATGGCTGACACCTGGGGCCGACTGACGGGAGAGCCAGGCATCTGTATGGTCACACGCGGCCCGGGCGCAACCAATGCCTCCGCCGGTCTACATGTCGCAAGACAGGATTCAATTCCGATGATCCTGTTCATCGGCCAGGTGCAGCGTGATGCCCGCGAGCGCGAAGCCTTCCAGGAAGTCGAGTATCGCCGCGCCTTTACCGAATTTGCCAAATGGGTTGGTGAGATCGATGATGCACGCCGCATCCCGGAGTTCGTCACCCGCGCCTTTGCGGTCGCGACATCCGGTCGCCCCGGCCCGGTGGTGCTGACGCTGCCGGAAGACATGCTGGTGGAAGAGGTAGAGGCTCCCGCAGCCAAAGCCTACACGCCGGTCGAAAATCATCCCGGTCCAAAACAGATGGCGAAAGTCGCTGAACTGCTGGCAAGCGCGAAGCGCCCGATGTTCATCCTCGGCGGCACGCGGTGGTCGGAAGAGGCCGTTGCCTCCTTCAAGAATTTTGCTGAAAGCCTGAAGGTGCCAGTCGGCTGCTCCTTCCGCCGCCAGATGCTCTTCGATCACACGAGTTCCTCTTATGCAGGCGATGTCGGCATCGGCATCAATCCGGCGCTATCGAAGGAGATCAAGGAGTCCGATCTGATCGTCCTTCTCGGCGCCCGCATGTCGGAAATGCCGTCCTCCGGCTACACCATACTGGACATCCCCTACCCGTCTCAAACGCTGGTCCACGTCTTCCCGGAAGCCGAAGAGCTTGGCCGCATCTATCGCCCGGATCTCGCCATCTGCGCTGCGCCTGAGGACTTCGTCAAAGCTCTGAGAGAGCTCAAAGTGGATGCAAACCCAGCCTGGGCAGAACGCACCTCTGCCATGCATGAGGCCTATCTGAAATGGTCCACACCACCCAAGACCGGTCCCGGCAACGTGCAGATGGGGCCGATCATGGACTGGATCGAGGCAAATGTGCCAGAAGATGCGATCTTCACCAACGGGGCCGGCAACTACGCCACATGGGTCCACCGCTTCCACCGTTTCCGCCGCTTCAACACGCAAGCCGCCCCGACCTCCGGCTCCATGGGCTATGGCCTGCCCGCAGCCGTTGCGGCCAAACACCTCTTCCCGGAGCGCGAAGTCATCTGCTTTGCGGGTGATGGCTGCTTCATGATGCACGGACAGGAATTCATCACCGCTGTGCGCTACGACCTGCCGATCATCACCGTGCTGGTCAATAACGGCACCTATGGCACGATCCGCATGCACCAGGAGCGGGAATATCCCGGCCGCGTCAGCGCCACCGATCTCGTCAATCCGGATTTCGTCGCCTACGCAGAAGCCTTCGGCGGACATGGGGAACTGGTGGAAAAGACCGAAGACTTTGGTCCTGCCTTCGAGCGCGCACGCGCCAGCGGCAAAGCGGCCATCATCGAGATCAAGCTTGACGCAGAAGCGATCACCCCTGCCCGCACGCTGACGCAGATCAGGAACAAGAGCTGAGGTAGTAGATCTTCCTGTCTTCCCTCATCCCTGTCTCCGTGGCAGAGATCAGGCTGAAGCGCTTGCGCGCAACCAAGGTGATTTGTCGGCCCAATATCCTTGGGCTGCCTTGGTCACCTTGAAAAGCCGGAATGAAGGAACGACAAGCCGCCATGCACAACAGCAAAATCCCGGTCATCACACCCCGCAATGCCAAGATCGAAGCTTCGGTTGGTGCGCCATTCGAGGCGATCCGGGTGGCACGCGATGTGCTGCTGACATCCCGAACCTGCGGTCTGGCAACTCTCGATCCCGCAAGCGGCTACCCCTACAATACCGCCACCAACATCGCCGTCGAGCCGGATGGAACGCCGTTCTTCTTCGCCGCGCGCCTGGCGCTTCATGCCCGCAACATCGAGGCCGATCCCCGCATCTCGCTGGTGCTGGCTCCCTTCAACAAGGGCGACGCCCTTACCTTGCCCCGTCTGACATTGGTCGGCCGGGCGGAACTTATGAGCGACGCGGAAACACCACTCGCCAAGGCGCGCTATATCGCACGCTACCCAAAGGCCAAGCTCTACCTCGGTTTGCCGGACACCCAGCTTTACCGGATGAGAATCGACGGTGTGCAGATCAATGGCGGCCCTGCGCGCAACGCCAACAACATCACCGCCGACGACCTGCGCACGGATCTGAGCGGCGCAGACAGTTTGATCGCTGCGGTTGACGACGAGATTTCCCGCATCAACGCAATCAAGGGCGAAGCCTCACGGCTCGCCGTCATGGCCGGTAGGAAGCCCGGGGCATGGAAGGTCACCTCGATCGATCCTGACGGCGTCAATCTGGCCTCGTCACAGGATCTGGCAAGACTGTGGTTTGCCGAGCGGGTCACGGACTTGAATCAACTTGCCAAGGCACTGACTCAATCTGCGAAGTGATCGCGGTAAGCGATTCGAACGGAAAGAGAATTGGCCGTTCTCGCACATAATCTCCGTCCAACGAAAAAGCCGGCCTAATGGACCGGCTTTCAAAACATCTATCGCCTGACGATCAGATTGCGGCGGTGACGATGAATTCGACCTTGTAGTCCGGCGTCGCGAGCGCTGCTTCGCTGGTGGCGCGCGCCGGTGGGTTGGCCGGGTCGATCCAGCCTTCCCAGACGGCGTTCATCTCACCGAAGGTGGACATGTCGGAAAGGTAGATGATCGTCTGCAGGATCTTCGACTTGTCGGAGCCGGCCAGAGCCAGCAGGCGATCGACTTCAGCCAGCGCGGACTTGCTCTGCTCGGTCACGGAGGTGCCTTCGCCGACCTGACCTGCGAGGTAGACGGTGTTGCCGTGAACGACCGCGCCGCTCATGCGCTTGCCGGGTTCGATGCGCTTGATGCTCATAGTAAAACTCCTGTTTGGTAGGCTTTGGATAAGAGGCGCGGGATCAGCCCCGCAGATGATGGGTCTTTTCGTAGATGGCAGTGGAGCGTGCGCCGGAGCGGCAATAGCCAAGCATGGGGCGCTGCAATTCATCCAGCGCATCCACCATGCCGGCCACGGCATCGGGATCGACGCCAAAGCGGCCGACCGGCACATGCATGATGGTGAGGCCAAGCTCTTCAGCACGTTCGGCGATATCGGCAAAACGCGGCTGGCCTTCTTCCTCGTCATCGGGGCGGTGGCATACGATGGATTTGAAGCCAAGCGCTTTCACCTCGTCGAGATCGGCCACGCTGATCTGTCCGGTAACGGAGTAATCGTCATCGATGCGTCTGATATCCATCTTCTATCCTCCGAGGGTAACGGCTTCGTAGCGCTCCAGGACCGCCATTTCACGAATTCCGCCTCCGATGTAAGGGGTTGAGCCGGATGCGTCAATGACAGGCCTTTCCAATTAAACAGCGGTTTAAAGAATAGAAAAGCGCAAACCATAGGTGCGGCTTTCACCCGGCTGCAGCATGTTGAACTCGCCCTCACGCTCCAACTCAGCCCGGTCGACCCACCGGTGCGAAACAGGCTCTATGCCAAGCACATTGGCGGGGCTCTTCTGGTTTCGCCACATCTGCAGATAGGGCAATGTGTCGGTGCGAAAAGAAACCTTGAGGGTGCGACCGCCAATCGACGCAATTGGCCCAAGTGTCAGCGATGACCAGCCGTTTTCCGCCTGCGCGGGGACACAAAAGACGCTGCCGGGCTCCTCGCCGAAACGCCAGCCAAAGCCGCCACCTTCAAAGGATGCGCTCTCCAGCCGCACGGCGTCGTCGAAGAGCTTCGCAGCGACGTTCATGTGATACATGAGGAAGGTAGGACGGGTGTGATCGCTGGTATTGGTCACGCGGTCCTCTAGGCTTACCTCTCCGGTCGCACCATCGATTCGCCAAATCCGTTCCAGCAGCGCCGTGCCGCCGTCAGCCAGCCCGACCGGAACCCGCGCCGCAGCTTCGGCATTACCGTCGGTCAGAGACCATCGGGTGATCTCCGCAGTATGAGAGGAGAAAGAGCCATGCAACGGGTATTTCCGTCCACTCGCATCGCCTGCAATCGGTTGGGGATGGCGAATATGATCAGGACCGCAGGTGAACAAGAACCCCTCAAGCGAGTGATCGATTCTCGGATCGCCGTCATCCGGAATGGCGCGCTCAGGTGCGATATTCACACCATCGACGATGCAGGGGCCGATATCGAGCATGGAGGTGTCGTCGAGAAAGATGGACGGCGACTTTCCGGCTTTGAATTCTTTCATCAGCGGCTCCTCCCAGGCATGTCTGCGGCGCACTCGACCAGGGTTTTCCTGCGAGAATGCGAAAATTCCGTGACGCAATTGACGCATCGCTCACGCAAAAGCTATCGCAGCCGCGTAAAATTAAGATTGCATTAACCGCGAATTCACCTTTTTCACAATAGGGTCAAGATTACCGTGTGTTTATTGGGACTAACCCAAGGGATCGCAAGAACGTGAAACTTTTTCTTAACGCCGTGTTCTGTCTCGCAGTCGCAGCGTCGCCGGTGCTTGCACCGTCGAACGCGTCCGCACAACAGCGCTATGTCACTCAGGACCAGGGCGTTCTGGTCGCACCCGACGGCACCGTTCTGGATTATCTGCCGAACCCGAACGATGTGGTCATCAGCCGTGACCGTATGGGTCGCACCGTTTATTACGATCGCTACGGCAATCTCGTCGGCACGCAGATGCCCGGCGGCGCTCAGCAACAGCCGCAGGCGCCGCGTGATCCCTACCAGGCACAGCGCGACCCCTATTACAGCGAGCCAGACACCTACTACCCGCCGCCACCCGGTCGTTATCGCGAGCCGGAGCAGCCACGGCGGAGCTATGGGTACCAGGAAAATCAACGCTATCAGGGCCAAGGCCAGTACCGCGACTATCGCGAGTTTCGCAATGATGGCAACAGCGACGGGGTCTACACCGGCTCTGTCGAGCCGCGCCGTGGTGATGTCGAAAGCGGTCCTTTGAGTCAGCCTATGCCGGGCGAAAGCACCACCGCTGCCGTGCCCCAGCCAGACCATCTGATCGAACGCAACCAGCCTGTCACAGCACCGGTCAATCGTTCGCGCCAGGAGATCGTCGCCCTTCAAGTCTTTCTAGACCGCGAAGGCATCTCTCCCGGTGTGATCGATGGCAAGATGGGCGACAACGTCAACAAGGCAATTGCGGCTTGGCAGGAGATGACCGGCGAAAGGCTGGATCCCAACAATACCGACGACATTCTGGAGCGCCTGCGCAACAGCGGCGGTCTGGCGATCGTGGATTACACGATTACAGCAGCCGATGCAGCGGGCCCTTATGTCGCCTCTATTCCAGACGACTACGCCGCCAAGGCCGCTCTCCCCGCCATGTCCTACACGTCCACGACGGAAGCCCTGGCCGAGCGCTTCCACATGGATGAGACCTATTTGAAGGAACTCAACCCCGGCGTCGATTTCACCGTTCCTGGCACCATCATCAAGGTTGCAAACCCCGGTGAACCGAAGAAGGGCCAAGTTGCCCGCATCGTAGCGCATAAGGGTATCAAACAGGTCTTTGCCTATGACGAAAGCGGCACGCTGATCGCTGCCTATCCGGCGACCATCGGTTCTTCAGACACGCCCTCGCCAAGCGGCACACATACTGTTGAGCGCATCGCGCTGAACCCGGGCTATACCTATAATCCGAAGATCAACTTCCAGCAGGGCCAGAACACGCAGATCCTACAAATCCCGCCAGGCCCGAACGGCCCAGTCGGAACAGTCTGGATTGCGCTCTCCAAGCCGACCTACGGCATCCACGGAACGCCAGAGCCCTCCAAGATCGGCAAGACCAACAGCCACGGCTGTATCCGCCTGACCAACTGGGACGCAACGGAATTGGCGAAGATGGTCCGCCCCGGCGTGGTGGTAGAATTCGCGGAGTAAACTCCAACCTCTGAAAACAGAAATCCCCGGCCTCTGACCGGGGATTTTTTTGTTTCTAGACCACTGCCGCGCCTATGAGAGGCCGATCGAAGAAGTGGAGGAGACAGGTTCTCCTCAGCCCAGTCTCACCGCCCGCCTCTCTCCTCTACGTTCTGTTAGAAAGAAGCCAAGCGCCATGACCGGCAGTGCAAAACCCAGCCATGAGGCCGCCGTCCACTGCCCATGGGAATAGGCCCAGCCACCAAGCGCCGATCCGACCGCGCCACCCATAAAGAAGGTTGCCATGAAGACGCCGTTCAGGCGGCTGCGAAACTCAGCGCCCAGCGAAAAGATGGCACGCTGGCTCAGCACCAGATTGGTGGTGACGGCAAAGTCCAGGATGATGGCGGCGATAACGAGGAGCGCTAGAGACAGATGCGACCCTTCCGGTGCGATATGCGTAACGAGAAAGGATGTCGCAGCAGCGCTGAGCGCAAAGAGCGTCGCGCCCCACGTCCAGCCTCGATCCGCCACACGTCCGGCTATGGGAGCGGCGATGGCACCGGCTGCACCTGCCAGCGCGAAGAGCGCGATTTGACCTTGCGATAGCTGGAAAGCAGGACCGCTCAGATAAAGAGGCGTGGTCGTCCAGAACAGGCTGAAGGCCCCGAACATGGCTGCCTGGTAGGCTGAGCGCCGCTGCAGAAGGGGCGTCGTGCGAGCAAGTTCTGCCATTGAAGCCAGCAGAGCGCGATAGGGCAGCTTGGCATCGGGCATGCGCCGCGGCAGTTGACGATAGAGCACAGTCGCCAGAATACCCATCGCCACAGCGGAAACGAGGAAAACACCGCGCCAGGAGACGAACTCCGACAGGATGCTGGAGACCGGGCGCGCCAGCATGATGCCAACCATCAACCCGCTCATGACATTACCGACAACACGGCCGCGGATTGCGGCTGGTGTCATGTGTGCCGCAAAGGGAACGATCATCTGAACCGCTACAGAGCTGACACCAACAAGAAACATAGCAAACAGAAAAGGACCGGCATGTGGCGCGAGCGCCGCCGAAATCAGAGCCAGAACCGCCGTGGCAACAGTACCGACAATGAGCTTGCGATTTTCAACGAGATCGCCGAGCGGTACGACGAAAAGAAGTCCTAGCCCATAGCCGATCTGAGTAAGCGTCACGATCAGCCCGGTCGCGGCCGACGAAAGGCCCAGTTCAGGGCCGATCACACCTGCTAGCGGCTGCGCGTAATAAATGTTCGCCGCCACGAGCCCACAGGCGCTCGCCAGCAAAAATATCATCGCGGAAGACATCGTCTCTTCCGTCGGTTCATCCGTTTCGATAGCTTTCAACGCCATAACGTCACTCCAAATTAGAAAACATTCGTTTCCGAAATAAGCAAAAAGATCAATCGAAAATGCGCATGGCGGCATCAACGACCGAAGACATTTCCTCCCGTGTGGGGGCGGTCTTGCCTACAACCCGCATTCCGTACAGCAGACAAAGCGCCGTTTTCGCGAGGACATCACAATCCGCTGTGTTTTTGATAGAGCCGTCCGCCTGCCCTACTTGTACAAGCCGGGCCAGTATATTTTCACGCGCCTTGATCGCGCTTCGAACGACGCGAGCTACATCCTCATCCAGCGACGCGAGATCGGCCACGGCACCGACGATCAGACAGCCTTGCTCACCAGATGATCCCGCCGAGTTTCCCGCGTAGAACTCCATGGCAGCCCGCAGCTTCTCGCGGCCATTTTCGCCGGCCTGGACACTCGCCTCGAACCGCTTGGTCTGCACAAGCTTGTAGCGCTCGATGGCAGCGATATAGATATCCTTCTTGTCCTTGAAGGCCTTGTAGAGACTGCCCTGCGTCAGCTCCATCGCCCCCGTCAGATCGCCGACGGACGTGGCATGGAAGCCGCGCTCTGCGAACACGCCAATGGCCCTGTCGATAGCGGCATCGACATCGAATTCACGCGGACGTCCGCGCTGGCGCTGTGATGGGAATGAGGAAGCAATTTCTGTCATGAAAGGATATATAGGAAATGATCGTTTCCAAATCAAGCGTAAATTTTGGATGGCATGCCGCGGCTTGATGAGGAGCGCTCGATCTGACGTTTGTAAACCGGCCAGTTATGATCGCTAACGACCAGGCATGAGGCGATCCCTAATTGGCGTAGGGATCGCCAGAATCCATGACGTCGAGGATATAAAGATCAGGCTGCCTTGCGACCGAACCTGAAATCGCGTCCGGACCGAACCACGCGCGTGGGAAGAAGGGTCAGCACCTCGGATGCAAAGAGCCGGACATTCTCCAGTGCCTTATCGACGTTGCTGACCTTCTGACAGTCGAGTGATGCAATCGTGCCGCCATGATCGAAGATATCGCGGAAGGCCGCGCGTTCGGCAATCGGCGTGTTGAGAACGCGGACATTGCGCTTTTCCAGCAGCATCTTGACCTGAAGCAGAGCGCGGGTGCTGACCATCGCGTTCACACGCGTCAGCACGACGGAATGGTCGATCTTCCTGCCCATCTTCATGTCGAGAAATGCGAGGTGATCCATGACTTCCGCAGCGCCACGCGCATCCATGGCCGAACCCTGCACGGGAATGAGAACGTGGTCGGAAATCCCCAGCGCCATCGTCAAGAGCGGGCTCTTGGTGCCGGGAAGATCTATGAGGAAACAGTCCGTATTGGAGCGGTTCTCGCGAATATGACCTTCCAGGGACGCCATGGTCACGTTGGAAATGACGCTGAGATTGTTGATCGAGCCGGAGAGCTCGAACCAATGCGAAATCCAAAGCTGCGGATCGGCATCGAGAACCGTGACGCGGTGACCGGTACGGGCAAGTTCCGTTGCCAGCAGAAGAACTGCTGTCGTCTTGCCTGCCCCACCCTTGGTATTGGCGAATGTAATGACTGTCATAGCGACCCCGAAATGTCAGAGCCTAGGAAGTACGATGCTCTGGAATGCACCGAAGCATGGTGCTTGGGAGAGTGTTAACCAATATGGTTAACAAATTGGAAACACCGGCGGAATGGCGCCTCGGGGCGGCACCCCTCCGCCGTTCAGGGGCACTGTGGATTGCCCCAATCAGTCGCCGCGCCTCGCAGCCTCGACCTTCGCCACATCGATCTTTTTCATCGCCATCATTGCTGCGAATGCCCGTTTGGCTTCACCGTCGCCAGCAGCCAGCGCGTCCGTGAGACTGCGCGGCGTGATCTGCCAGGAAATACCCCAACGGTCCTTACACCACCCGCAATCGCTTTCCTGCCCGCCATTGCCGACAATCGCGTTCCAGTAGCGGTCGGTTTCCTCCTGGTCGTCGGTAGCGATCTGAAAGGAAAAGGCTTCCGTGTGCTTGAAGGTCGGTCCACCATTCAGGCCAATGCAGGGTATTCCGGCAACGGTGAACTCCACCACCAGAACGTCCCCCTGGCTGCCACTCGGATAATCTCCGGACGCCCGGGTGATGGTGCCTACAGCGCTATTTGGAAAAGTCTGCGCATAAAACCGCGCCGCGGCCTCGGCGTCCTTGTCGTACCAGATACAGATCCTGTTCTTGTTCATGATCCTTCCTCCCATGGAAATAAGGATCATAACGCGTTTATCAGCATGTAGCGATATTGAGGTCTCTACCTAAGGCTGGCGGCGGGACGCGTGAAGCCCCGCCTCGATCGGTCAGAAGCAGTCCTCGAACAACGCCTTGGTGTTCTCAAGCGTCATTTCGATCGGGTTGCCTCCGCAGCTTGGATCCTTGATCGCTTCCGCCGTCAGCTCGTCGATACGATCCGGCTTGATACCCATGGCTGTCAGGTTCTCCGGCACGCCGAGTTCCTTGCGAAGCTCCAGCACGTAGTCGTAAAAGCCGTCAAACCCGCCGGCGATCCCGAGGTACGCTGCCGCACGCGCGATCTTGTCTTCGATCGCAGGCCGGTTGAAGCGCAGCACGGCGGGCATCACCACTGCATTGGTCATGCCGTGATGGGTGTTGTAGACCGCACCGACCGGATGCGAGAGCGAGTGAATGGCGCCAAGCCCCTTCTGGAAGGAGACCGCGCCCATCGCCGCAGCCGCCATCATGTTGGTGCGCGCTTCGATATCGGTTCCGTCCTTAAAGGCGCGTGGCAGGAATTCCTTGATCAGCCGCATGCCTTCCAGCGCAATACCCTGGCTCATTGGGTGAAAGAAGGGCGAGGAATAAGCTTCCAGGCAGTGGGCAAACGCATCCATGCCGGTGCCAGCGGTGATCGCCTTCGGCATGCCGACGGTCAGTTCCGGATCGCAGATGACGACGCCCGGCAGAAATTTCGGATGGAAGATAATCTTCTTCACATGGGTCTTGGAATTGGTAATGACGCTGGCGCGCCCCACCTCAGATCCCGTTCCGGCAGTCGTCGGCACGGCGACGATTGGTGCAATCGCATCCGAATTGGCACGCGTCCACCAGTCGCCAATATCCTCGAAATCCCATACGGGACGCGTCTGCCCCGCCATGAAGGCAACCGCCTTGCCGAGATCCAGGCCCGAGCCGCCACCAAAGGCGACGACGCCATCATGACCGCCATCCTTGAACGCCTTCACTCCGGCGTCTAGGTTGATCTCGTTCGGGTTCGGATCGACGTCGGAAAAGATCGCGCGTCCAAGACCTGCCTCATTAAGGATATCCAGTGCATGGCCGGTGATCGCCATGCTGGCAAGGCCGCGATCCGTCACAAGAAGCGGCTTCTTGATGCCAAGCGTCTTGCAGGCATCCGCCAGTTCCTTGATGCGGCCGCGTCCGAGCTTGATCGGGGTCGGATAACTCCAGTTTGCGACGATATTCATTTCGTGACTTTCTTCAGATGGTATGATTTCGGACGTGTCAGGTTCTGGAAGCCGATAACAGAGAGCGAGCCGCCGCGCCCGGTTTCCTTGACGCCGGTCCAGCAGAGTGCGGGATCGAGGTAATCCGCACGGTTCATGAAGACGGTACCCGTTTCGATCTCGCGCCCGATCCGGCCCGCACGCTCGGGATCCTGCGTCCAGAGCGATGCGGTGAGACCGTATTTGCTGTCATTCATCAGCTTTATGGCTTCATCGTCATTCTTCACTTTCATGATGCCGACGGCAGGACCAAAGGTCTCTTCCGTCATGAACTCCATGGAGTGATCGACGTCGATGAGGATTTGCGGCGCGACATAGGCGCTCTCGCCGTCATCGGCGGGGAACAGCTTCGGATCGACCAGCGCCTTGGCACCCTTGGCCATCGCGTCGGCCACCTGCTGGCGCACGACCTTGGCAAAACGCTTGTTGGCCATTGGCCCAAGCGTCGTTTCCTGCTCTAGTGGATTGCCAAGCTTGTAGTTGGAGACCCAGGCCACCGACTTTTCGACGAAGGCATCGAACAGCGCTTCGTTGACATAGATGCGCTCGATACCGCAGCAGCACTGGCCGGAATTGTAGGTCGCGCCATCCATCAGCGTATCGACCGCCGCGTCTAGATCGGCATCGTCCATGACATAGCCTGGGTCTTTGCCGCCAAGCTCCAGACCAAGTCCGGTAAAGGTGCCTGCCGCCGCCCGCTCGATCGCGCGCCCGCCTTCCACCGATCCGGTGAAATTGACGAAGTTGAACAACCCTCCGGCGATCAGCGCAGACGTCGTCTGATGATCGAGGAACAGATTGATGAACACATCGTCCGGCACACCGGCCTCGACAAAGGCACGCACCATGCGCTCGCCGACGAGAAGCGTCTGCGCCGCATGTTTGATCACCACTGTGTTGCCCGCCATCAGGGCCGGCGCAATCGTGTTGATCGCCGTCATATAGGGGTAGTTCCACGGGGCGATAACGAAGACGACGCCATGGGCTTCGCGCTCGATACGGCGTTGAAAGTTGCCACTATCCTCGATGACGAGCGGGGCAAGCGCGTCTGCCGCAATCGAGGCGACGTAGTTGGAGCGCTCGTTGAAACCCTTGAACTCGCCACCATAGCGCACGGGACGGCCCATCATATGGGCGAGTTCCGGCACCACCTCGTCCACCATCTCGTTAAGTCGTGCGACGCCCTTCAGAACCAGTTGAACGCGTTCCTCCAAAGGGCGGCGTGCCCACTTTTTTTGCGCAGCCCGCGCCTTCAACACGGCGCTGCGCGCCGCATCCAGCGACATCGCCTCCCGTTCGGCATAGACCGAGCCGTCGATCGGCGAGATATTCTGGATCATGACCATGATATGTTCCTAGCCTGTTATGCTCTTTCGAAACCGCGCGCGACTTCCCAGTCGGTTACGCGGCGATCATATTCTTCCTGCTCCCACTCTGCGGCACGCACATAGTGGTCGATCACGTCGTCCCCGAAAGCCCCGCGCAGCATGGCGGAGCCGTTCAGGTGACCCGTGGCGTCACGAAGCGTTTTCGGGATTTCCCGAACTTCCTTTCCGCCATAGGCGTCGCCGACGAATTGCGGCTCAAGTTCCATCTTCTTTTCGATGCCGTCAATGCCGGCCGCAAGCAGCGCTGCCATGGCAAGATGCGGGTTGAGATCGGAGCCGCCCACACGGCACTCGATGCGGATGCCCTTCGTACCATCGCCACACAGACGATAGCCTGCCGTGCGGTTGTCCATGCTCCAGACAGCCTTGGTCGGTGCAAATGTGCCGGCCATGTAACGCTTGTAGGAGTTGATATAAGGGGCGAGGAAATAGGTGATCTCACTGGCATGCGCCAGAAGCCCCGCCACATAATGCTTCATCATCTGCGACATGCCATGCTCGGAGTCCTTGTCGAAGAATTTCGGCGTCTTACCATCCAGGCTCCAGAGCGACTGGTGAATGTGGGAAGAGCTGCCAGCGGCACTGTAATTCCATTTGGCGAGGAAGGTCACGGCCTTGCCCTTGGACCAGGCGATTTCCTTGGTGGCGTTCTTGATGATGGCATGGCGGTCGGCCATGGTCAGCGCGTCCGCATAGCGCACATTGATTTCTTCCTGGCCGGCGGAGGCCTCACCTTTGGTGTTCTCCACCGGGATGCCCGCGCCTTGCAGACCGTTACGGATGGCGCGCATCACCTCTTCTTCCTTGGTGGTCTGGAAGATATGGTAATCCTCGTTATAGGCGCTCGCTGGATTAAGGTTGCGATACCCGCTGGCGCGTGCCGATTCGAAGCTTTGGTCGAAGAGGAAGAATTCCAGTTCGCTTGCCATGTAAGCCTTCAGACCCATGGCCTCAAGCCGCGCCACCTGGCGCTTCAGCATGGCGCGGGGCGAATGCGGCACCTCCGCATGGGTGTGATGATCATAGGCATCGCACAGAACGAGCGCGGTCCCTTCCAGCCAGGGCACGCGGCGCAAGGTCGCCATATCCGGCTTCAGCGTATAATCGCCATAGCCTTTCTCCCAACTGGTGGATTTATAACCTGAGACGGTTTCCATCTCCATGTCGGTGGCGAGCAGATAGTTGCAGCTGTGGGTTTCCTCATGCGCGCTTTCGACAAAGAACTGCGCCTGAAACCGCTTGCCCATCAGGCGACCCTGCATATCCACGAGGCATGCCAGAACCGTATCGATCCGCCCTTCGGCGACATCCTTCTTCAGCTCGTCGAATGTGTAGGTCGTCATGATGTGGTTGTTCCCTTTTTTCGTGTTTGGCAGCGGGCGGCCACGAAGGAGCCGCCCTGCGATATTTGGACCGTCACGCCTTCACAGGAGAGACGTTGCGCGCAACCTGCTTCTGCTCCATCGCAAACTCTTCCTCTGGAGAGAGAATGAGACGATGGCGACCGATCATCGCGAAATAGCCGATTGCAACGGCAAACCAAATCGCAACCCAAAGTACACCTTTGGTGAAGTTCGGATCCTGCACCTGATAAAGCAATGTTACGACTGCGATGATGATGGTGAGCACCGCACCCGGCACCCCAAGCGGCGAGCGGAAAGGCCGCTCGATATGTGGGAGGTTCTTGCGTAGCAGTATGAAGGAGATCGCCTGCATGATGTAGGAGAACATCGCGCCGAATACCGCCATGTTCAGCAACACGCTACCGATGATGCTGCCGCCCTGCTCCGCACCGAGCGCGAACCAGATGATCATCATGACACTTAAACCCACAATCGCACCCGTCAGCATGGCGACATGCGGCGTTTTGAACTTGGAATGGGTGACGGAGAGCGCGGTCGGGAAGTAGCCCGCACGCGAGAGCGAATAAATCTGCCGCCCCTGTGCGTAAAGGATTGTGTGGAAACTGGCGATAAGACCGGTCAGCGCCACGAGGCCCAAGAGAACCACGCCACTGTCCCCATAGACCGCCTTGAAACCATCCAACAAAGGCTCGAGCGCCGAACTGAGGTGGAACGTCCCAACACCTGGAAGCGAAGGGTTGAGCAGCACGATCATGAACGCGGAAATCATCAGCGTGATGATGCCGAGAATGATGCCCTTGGGCATGTCTCGCTTGGGATCGACCGATTCCTCGGCTGCAAGAGGCAACTGCTCGATGGCGAGGAACAGCCAGACGGCAAAGGGAAGTGTCGCAAGGACGCCCGAGATACCAAAGGGGAAGAAGGAGCCGTTGCCCTCCGGCAATTCGACAGCCTTGCCATCCGGCCCGACACCGATATTCAGCGCCCAGCGCGAGAAGTCGATATTTGGAATGGCGCTGATCCAGAAGAACACCAGAACACCGAGCGAAATCAGCGTGATGACCAGCGTGACCTTGAAGGACAACTCAAGCCCGAACACGTTGAGGCTAAGGAAGATGATGTAAAACAGCACCCACAATAGCGGCGAATAGGCCGGATCGAGCCCGAGGATTGAGTTCACATAAGCCGTGATAAAGGTGACGATGACGGCCGGGGTCAGAACATACTCAACGTTCTCACAAAGCCCGGTGATGAAGCCACCCCATGGCCCCATAGCCGTTCGCGCGAACGAATAGGCCGCCCCGGTATGCGGCAGCGCCGGGCTCATTTCCGCGATGGAAAAAGTAAGCCCCAGATACATGATGGCGATGATGATACCCGCCACCAGCATGCCGCCCCAGCCGCCGGTGGCAAAGCCGAAGTTCCAGCCGGAAAAATGACCGGAAATGACCGCGCCGACGCCGAGCGCCCACAGCGACCAGACGCCCGCATAACGCGAAAGTCCACGTTTCTCGAAATAGGATGCGTCCGCCTTCTTATAGCTGACGCCGGATGATGAACTGTCCATGCCTTGTCTCTCCTGATCAAGAAAAAAGCAGGCAGTCAGCCGGATTGGCCGATTTTGCCCCAGTTTCGGCTGGCAGGGTTTCCCCACCAACCGCATGCATCTGCTGTTCCCTATCCCGTCTGGCTCGCGCCTTTATCGGCGTTCTGGACCACACGGCACATCGTTCTCCGGCAGGAAAACCTGCCGCCGTTCAAGTCTAGTTTCCTATGCTTGCAAGCGCTCTTTCGAGGCTTTCACTCAAATAGTCGGCTGCCGCACGTTGCCCCGCTTCGTCGGCGATCAGATCGTTGCGAACCTCGATCATCACATTCAGCAACCCGTCCGGCAGCGCGTGCAGGCGAAGCGTATGGGTTACGCCGTCTTCCGGCCCATAGGGCTGGTTGCGCTCTACCTTGAAAGAGGATCTGTCTCGATCGACCAGCATCGCATCGGCAAGGCGCGAGTCCCTGTCATGCAGAATGCCGATTTCCACCTCGCGTACCCGCCCGTGGTAGATCGGCGTAAAACTATGGATCGTAACGACGACACTCTCGATACCGAGGATCTTGCGCCTTTCCACAAGACTGGAAACGGCTTCATGAAAAGGCACGTAAAGCGCGGCAGTGCGAAGAAAGCGCTCTGACTCATCCAGATCGGCATTTCCGGGAATGTCGTAAATCTCACTCGTTACCGGCATCGCGGAAGCCGACTCCGGCGGACGGTTGCAATCATAGATCAGTCGCGAAAACCGCTGAAACACCAGCGCCGCATCGAGCTTTTCAGACATAAAGCGCGCCACTGAAAGCGCACCGGGGTCCCAGGCAATATGGCTCGAGAGAACATCCTCGGTAAGACCGAGATCCCCGTAGCGGGCGGGAAGCGTGTTCGAGGCATGCTCACAGACGAGCAGCACAGCGCTGTTCCCCGTTTCGTTTTCCACCGCGACTCCGTCACCTTCGTCGGCATGGAAGAATTGCGAACGAACCGTCATGGTCGTACCCCACTGGTTTTGCCGTTCCCCAACGACACGAAGAGAATTCTTCACAGATATCAAAGTGTCAAATAGATTTTTGAAATTTTCTCTTCATTTTTTCGATTGACTCCGGCGCAGCGGCGTATCTTAATCTTGCGCAAAACCCGGTGAGAAAACCGGAAAAGGGGAAAAATTTGAGCAACACGTCGTCTGCGACGGTGTCGGAGGTCATCCAGACCCACTATGAGGATTTGACGCGCGCCGAAAGACAGCTCGCCGAAAGTCTGCTGGCGAACTATCCGGTGTCGGGTCTCGGCAGCATCACCACCGTTGCAGAAAATGCAGGCGTTTCCACTCCCACAGTGGCGCGCATGGTACAAAAGCTCGGCTACAAGGGTTACCCCGAATTTCAGGCAAGCCTCCACCAGGAGCTGGAAGCCACCATTTCTAACCCGATTGCCAAGCATGACAGATGGGCAAGCAACGCGCCTGGCTTGCATATCCTGAACCGCTTCGCCGCTGCCATCACCAACAATCTGCGCGACACGCTGAGCGATCTGGACACGGCCGATTTCGACAATGCGGCCGCACTGCTCTCGGACAGAAAGCGCGGCATCTATTTCGTCGGTGGGCGCATCACTGGTGCGATTGCGGAATATTTCTTCACCCATATGCAGGTCATCCGCCCCAGGACGGCACTGATGTCGTCCAACTCCAGCTCCTGGCCGCAATACATGCTGAACATGAGCGCAGGTGATGTGCTGGTGATCTTCGATATCCGTCGCTACGAACAGGACATGGTGACGCTCGCCCAAGTGGCGCATGACAACAATGTCAGCATTCTGCTTTTCACCGATCAATGGACCTCGCCCGTATCACGCTTTGCCAAGCACACCTTCCGTGTGCGCATTGAAGCGCCATCCGCTTGGGACAGCTCGGTCGTGACCCTCTTCGTCGTCGAGGCCTTGATCGAAGCGGTGCAAAGCAATGGATGGGATGAAACCCGTCAGCGCATGAACGCGCTCGAAGGCCTTTTCGAACAGACACGCCTGTTCAGAAAACCAGATCGACGGTGAGACGCCAGCGATCGAAGCACATAAAGGGATGAGAGGGAGAAGACGCAAGTAGAACGACAAATGTCGCAAACATTGCAACATGACAAAAAAGTGACGTAAACATGGCAAGTAGGCCCAAACGGGGCTAGCGTGACCGCAATAAGCACCCTTACAAACGTCACATAACATTCATGCAAGCCACGTACAGCGTCCGCCGACGCATGAGACACGTAGAGGAGAACAAAAGTGATCTCAAATAGCCGCCGACTGCTTTCGCTTACCACCGCAATCGTGCTTGCCACCACGGCAATCGCCACGGCAGCACCGAGCGAAGAACTCATCGCAGCTGCCAAGAAGGAAGGCATGCTGACGACCATCGCCCTGCCGCACGACTGGTGTGGATACGGCGACGTCATCGCCTCCTTCAAGGCCAAGTACCCTGAAATCCAGGTCAATGAGCTGAATCCTGATGCCGGTTCGGCTGACGAGATCGAAGCCATCAAGGCCAACAAGGACAACAAGGGCCCGCAGGCGCCGGACGTGATCGACGTCGGTCTGGCATTCGGCCCGCAGGCAAAGAAGGACGGTCTTCTCCAGCCTTACAAGGTCTCCACCTGGGACGAAATTCCAGACAACGTCAAGGACGCCGAAGGCTACTGGTACGGCGACTATTACGGCGTCATGTCCTTCTTCGTGAACAAGGACCTTGTGACGAATTCTCCCAAAGACTGGGCCGATCTGCTGAAGCCGGAATATGCCGGTCAGGTCGCACTTGCTGGTGACCCGCGCGCCTCCAACCAGGCGATCCTCGGCGTTCTCGCCGCTGGTCTCTCCACAGGCGCGAAAGATGGCAAGGAAGCTGGTGAAGCAGGCCTGAAGTACTTTGCAGACCTGAACAAGGCTGGCAACTTCGTGCCCGTTATCGGCAAGGCCGGGACGCTTGCACAGGGTGCAACGCCGATCGTGATCGCCTGGGACTACAACGCTCTCGGTTGGGCAAAGACGCTGAACGGTAACCCACCGACAGAAGTCGTTGTTCCTGAAAAGGGCGTTCTGGCTGGCGTCTACGTGCAGGGCATCTCCGCTTACGCCCCGCACCCGAATGCTGCAAAGCTGTGGATGGAGCACTTGTATTCCGACGACGGTCAGCTTGGCTGGCTGAAGGGCTTCTGCCATCCGATCCGCTTCAATGCCATGGCCAAGGCGAACAAGATCCCGAAGGACCTTCTCGACGCCCTGCCGCCACCGGCAGCCTATGAAAAGGCAACCTTCCCGACGCTCGAAGATGTCGATGCCAACAAGGCAGCCGTCACCGGCGATTGGGACAAAGTCGTCGGCGCCAACGTCAAGTAAGACGTAACAACGAACGGCCGCCCCGGTCCCGAAGGTCCGGGGCGGCTGGCTGCACATAAAGAATGAGACCGCGATGATCGCGGCAATGGGGACAGAATGTCATCAGCAGATACTGGCACAGCCCTGCCGGTTAAACGGCGTTACCGGCCGAAGCTCGAATGGCTCGGCATTTTGCCATTCGCCATTTTTGTCCTGCTTTTCTTGATCATGCCGACGATGAAGATCGTCATCGGCGCATTTCAAGGCCCGGACGGCAGCTTCACCTTTGACAATATTATCGGGCTCTTCACGCCTTCCATTCTTGCCGCCTACTGGATATCGATCAAGATCAGCGTTGCCTCCGCAGCCCTTGGCTGTCTGATTGGTTTTGCCGTGGCCTCCGCAGTCGTGCTTGGCGGCTTGCCGCAGAAAATCCGTGCGCCGCTTTTGACCTTCTCGGGCGTTGCGTCCCAATTCGCCGGTGTGCCGCTGGCCTTCGCCTTCATTGCCACGCTTGGCCCCGTCGGCCTCGTCACGCTGTTTTTGAAGACCCAGCTCGGCATCGATCTGCGCGTCCTCGGCTTCAACATTCTGTCCTTCTGGGGCCTGACGATCACCTATCTGTTCTTCCAGATTCCGCTGATGATCCTCATTATCACCCCAGCGCTCGACGGCCTGAAGCGCGAATGGCGCGAAGCCGCCGAAATTCTCGGCGCAAGCGGCTGGCAATATTGGCGCATGGTCGCCTTTCCAATCCTTTTGCCATCGATCCTTGGCACCTTCTCGCTTCTCTTCGCCAACGCCTTTGGTGCTGTCGCAACGGCGATTGCGCTCACCGGCTCCTCGCTCAGCATCGTCCCGATCCTGCTCTTCGCCCAGATCCGCGGTGACGTTCTCGGCAATGCCAATCTTGGCTATGCGCTGGCCTTCGGCATGATCGTCGTCACCTGTATCGCCAACACGCTCTATATCTGGATGCGCACGCGCAGCGAGAGGTGGCTGAAATGAAGCGAATTTTCGCCTGGGGCGCCCTCCTCTTCGGTATCCTCTATTTCGCCCTGCCGCTGATCGGCATGACCAACTTCTCGCTGAAGATGCGGCGTGGTGTCTATTCTTTCGATGCCTATGCCGTAGTGTTGAGCGACCCGCGCTTTCAGGAAACCTTCACCTATTCCGTGGTCATGGCGCTCGTCACCATCGTCTTCGGCGTAGTGCTTGTGGTGCCCACGGCTTACTGGGTACGGCTAAAATTGCCCACACTGCGCCCCGTTATCGAGTTCATCACACTGCTGCCGCTTGTCATTCCGGCCATCGTCATCGTCTTCGGCTATATCCGCCTTTACAACACCTCAAGCTGGCTGCCGTTGACGGGTACGACAACGGGCACCAACCTGCTCCTGATGTTTGGTTACACCACGCTGGCTCTGCCCTATATGTACCGCGCCGTCGATACCGGCCTTCGCACCATCGACATCGGTACGCTGACGGAAGCGGCGCAAAGCCTTGGTGCCGGCTGGACGACCATTCTTGCCCGCATCATCCTGCCGAACGTCCTTGTCGCCGTCCTATCTGGCGCCTTCCTGACCTTTGCCATCGTCATCGGTGAGTTCACCATGGCGGCGCTTTTGAACCGCCCGGCCTTCGGCCCCTACATGCAGCTTCTTGGTGCCAACCGTGCCTACGAGCCTGCCGCCCTTGCCGTGATTTCATTCGGCATCACCTGGGGTTGCCTCGGTCTCATCCAACTCGTCTCCCGCTACCAGAAGGGCGCGCCTCCCAAGGCCTGAAGGATTTCTACATGAGCTTTCTGACACTCACGCACATCAAAAAGTCCTTCGGTCCGATTCAGGTCGTGCATGACTTCAATATGGCCATCGAGAAGGGCGAGTTCGTCTCTTTCCTCGGCCCCTCAGGCTGCGGCAAGACGACCGTGCTGCGCATGATCGCAGGCTTCGAAACGCCGAGCGACGGCGCAATCGTCATCAATGGCAAGGATCAGACGACGCTTCGTCCCAACCAGCGCAATATCGGCATGGTGTTCCAGGCTTATGCGTTGTTCCCAAATATGAATGTGCGCGAAAACGTCGCTTTCGGCCTCAAGGTGGCAGGCAAGCCGAAGGCCGAAATCGACGCACGCGTCAAGGAAATGCTAGCCCTGATCCATCTGGAGCACCTGGCAGACCGCTATCCCTACCAGATGTCGGGCGGCCAGCAACAGCGCGTGGCACTTGCACGCGCGCTGGCACCCAAGCCGGAAGTGCTGCTCCTCGACGAGCCACTTTCTGCGCTTGACGCCAAGATCCGCGTGTCGCTGCGTGAAGAAATCCGCCAGATCCAGCGCAAGCTTGGCATCACCACAATCTTTGTCACGCATGACCAGGAAGAGGCCCTGTCGATTTCGGATCGTATCGTGGTGATGAATGCCGGTCGCGCCGATCAGATTGGCTCGCCTTTCGAGATTTACAACAGTCCGGCCACGCGCTTCGTCGCCTCCTTCGTCGGCACGTTGAACCTCATCGACGCCACCGTTGTCGATGCAGCAACAAGCACAATTCTGATCGGTGATCAGAAGGTCTCGCTGAAAAAGCCGCTTGCAAAGGCGAATGGCGAAAAGGTCACCGTTGCACTTCGCCCGGAAGCTGGATCGCTGGCCGAAAGCGCCAAGGGCGATGTCGCCATTTCCGGCATTGTGACCTCCAGCCACTTCCTCGGCTCGGTCATCCGCACCCGTCTCGATGTCGGCGGCAGCGTGCTTTCGTTCGACATGTTCAACGATCCCGGCACGGCACAGCCTGCCATCGGCGAGCGCGTCACCTTACACTTTGCATCAGAAGATTTGATGATTGTAGCAGAGTAGCGCACTGTTTCGAGACCGGAAAACCGGGTAACTCCGCTCCAACTCAGGAGGCACCTATGCGCGCATTATTCTACGAACGGTTTGGCGAAGCACCGAAAATCTCGAACTTGCCGGACCCGGAGCCGACACCGGGCGGCGTGGTCATCTCGGTGAAGGCGACCGGCCTTTGCCGCAGCGACTGGCACGGCTGGATGGGCCATGACAGCGACATCCACCTGCCCCATGTGCCGGGTCACGAATTCGCCGGCGTGATTTCTGCGGTTGGCAAGAATGTCATGCGTTTCAAGGTGGGTGACCGCGTCACCGTTCCCTTCGTTTCCGGCTGCGGCCACTGCCAGGAGTGCCGCTCTGGCAACCAGCAGGTCTGCGAAACGCAGTTCCAGCCGGGCTTCACCCATTGGGGCTCTTTTGCCGAATATGTCGCGATCGATTATGCCGACCAGAATCTGGTCCATATGCCTGACGATATGAGCTTCGATACGGCAGCAAGCCTCGGTTGCCGCTTTGCCACTTCCTTCCGCGCTGTCGTCGACCAGGGTCGTCTGAAAGGCGGCGAATGGCTGGCGGTTCACGGGTGCGGCGGTGTCGGGCTCTCCGCCATCATGATTGGTGCAGGTCTCGGCGCGCAGATCGTCGCCATCGATATTGCCGATGACAAGCTGGCGCTGGCGAAGGAACTCGGCGCCACCGTCACCATCAATAGCCGCAACGTTGCCGACGTGACCGAAGCTGTCCGCGATGCGACCGGCGGCGGCGCGCATGTCTCCGTAGATGCGCTCGGCCACCCGCAAACCTGCTGCAACTCGATCAGTAACTTGCGCCGCCGTGGCCGCCACGTGCAGGTGGGATTGATGCTCGCCGATCATTCCATGCCGCAAATCCCGATGGCGCGGGTGATTGCTCATGAACTGGAAATCTACGGCAGCCACGGTATGCAGGCCTGGCGCTATGACGACATGCTGGCAATGATCCGCACCGGCAAGCTCTCTCCGGAAAAGCTCATCGGCAAGCACATTTCTCTATCCGATGCCGTCACCGCGCTACCCGCGATGGACAGCTTCAAGGATAGCGGCATCAGCATCATCAGCCGCTTCGAGTGATACCCATGCAGATTGACGTCATCGACAGCATCAGCGATCCCGGCAAGCCAGAGCGCGCCAACGAAGATCGTCTGGCGTGGAATGCCTCCAGCGCATTCGTCGTCGATGGCGCAACCGGCCTCGGCGACCAGCAGTTCATGACGGGTTTCGGCTCCGATGCCGCATGGATTGCCGAGTTCGCGGCCAAGCGCCTGATGAGCGAGGTCACGCCCGAGGCGGATTTCCCGGAGATCGTCCGCCGCATTTCCCAAGATGCCAGGATCAGCTTCGAGGCCTTGGCCGGCGATCAGCCGCGTTACGCCTGGCCGGTCGCCGCACTTGCAGGCTTGCGCGTCACGCAAAACGGACTGCAATTCGCAGGCCTCGGCGATAGCGTCGCCTATATTCTTCACGATGACGGTCGCGAGGAAAGTCTGATGGCGCTACCCGACGCCTTCGAGCGAGAGCAGGCCGCCGCTCGCGCCCATATCGCGCGTCTCGGGGGCATCGGTGCTGCGGGCATGGCAACCAGCGATCCAAAGACGCTCGCCGATCTTCGGCGAAACCGCGAACGACAGAATTCGGCAGACGGCACCGTATGGTCCTTAAGCCTCGTTCCCGAAACGGCTGACCACATTGCCACCGCGACGATCGACATCGCCGGCGGCGCTACGGCCGTCATCTGCTCCGATGGGCTGGCCGATCTTGTCAGCCTTTACGGGCAATACACGCCGGGCTCCCTCATCCGCCGCGCCGTCACCGCGGGCTTGCCGAGCTTGATCAAGGAGCTTCGCCAATTGGAGCGGGAGATCGATCCAGAAGGCCTGAAATATCCGCGCCTTAAACAATCGGACGATACCACCGCCATCCTGTGCAGGATCACCTAAAGCACGGTCCACCCAAAATTGTACAGCGGTTTTGCGATAACGACGTGCGGTAAAGGGACCAACTCAAGCGCAAGGAGCGAATCTGGAAGATTACGACACGCGTTAAAAGAGCCTGTGACATCTGCCGACAAAAGACTTGAATTAGCGGCGGCTATACCGCATGGCACAGGGAACGATCCCTGAAAGAAGAAACCGCTCATGTCTCCCACCACGACCCTGGTTCCCGCCCGCGCGCTCAACGCGCAGGATTACAGAACGCTTGGCCTCTCCGCGCTTGGCGGCGCACTGGAATTCTACGACTTCATCATCTTCGTCTTCTTCGCGACCGTGATCGGCCACCTCTTCTTCCCGCCGGATATGCCAGACTGGCTGGTGATGATCCAGACCTTCGGCATCTTCGCTGCTGGCTATCTTGTGCGCCCCATCGGCGGCATCATTCTCGCCCATTATGGAGACTGCTATGGCCGCAAACGCGTCTTCGCGTTCTCCATACTGCTGATGGCACTCTCGACACTCGGCATGGCCCTTATGCCGACCTATGCAACCATTGGCGTCGCAGCGCCCATCCTGCTCATCGTCTTGCGCATGCTGCAAGGTGCGGCCATCGGTGGCGAGGTGCCGGGCGCCTGGACCTTTGTGTCTGAGCACGTGCCCTTTCGCTATGTCGGCCTTGCCTGCGGCCTGCTGACGTCTGGCCTGTCTTTCGGAATCATGCTGGGATCGCTCATCGCCTTTGCGATCAACACCATTTTCACGCCGGAAGCCGTGTCCGGCTATGCCTGGCGCATTCCCTTCCTCATCGGCGGCGTCTTTGGATTGATCGCGGTCTATCTGCGTCGTTGGCTGGAAGAAACGCCGATCTTCACGCAGATGAAGAACTCAAAATCGCTCTCGGACAAGCTGCCGCTCAGCCTCGTGCTGAAGAACCATATGCGCGGCGTCGTGGTCTCCGCGCTGCTAACCTGGGTGTTGTCCGCGGCCATCGTCGTCACGACGCTGATGACGGCCACCTTCCTGCAAAAGCTCTACGGCTACACGCCGACACAAGCGCTGGCCGGCACGAGCTTCGGCACCCTGTTCCTGATCTTCGGCGTGATCATCGCCGGCGCGCTGATCGACCGCATCGGCAGCGGCATCTTCTTCATGGCCGCCAGCATCTTCTTCGGCGTCGCCACCTTCACCTTCTACAGCTATGCCGGAACGTCGCTCAGCACCATGTTTGCGCTTTACGCGGTGATGGGCCTTTCAGTCGGCATGGCTGGTGCGGTGCCTTACGTGATGGTCCGCGCCTTCCCGGCCTCTGTTCGTTTCTCAGGCCTATCCTTCGCCTACAACGTCTCCTACGCTGTGTTCGGCGGGTTGACGCCAATTGCGGTGAGCACAGCGCTTGCCATCAACCCCATGGCGCATGCCTGGTATCTGGTGTTCATCGCCGGGCTCGCCTTCTTCATCGGACTTTATCTTCACCTGCGCGGCAGCGCGGTGGAGAGCCATGTGGGTGTGGAAGAGCTCGCGACGTTGCAGAAGCGATAATAACCGACAAGACGGGACTGGCGCGCTCGCGCCATTCCCAATCGATCAGGCAGAGGCGGGCATCTTGAAGGCCGACCCAAGCTTGTAGCCGATAAACGCTGCTACGAGTACGATGCCGATCATCCAAAACAGGGGCTCGCCTGGAAGCGCGATGCCATAGAAATCGACATGACTATCGAGCCCTGTTCCTCTCGCAATTGTGGCGTCAACCTGCTCAGGTGTGGGGCCGCCTTCGATAGGCTGCCCGTCAAATGTCGTGACGACATTGTATCCCGGCGACCCAGTGATCAGAAGGCCGATGCAGGCGAAAATGACCGTTGAGAAAAACGGGATAACCCAATTTCGAATAAAGCGCATGTATCTCCCCCAGGTTGAATCCAACAATAGGTCGGGAGCACGCAAAGGTCTAGGTAAACCTAATTAAACTGGAGCAAGAGCCTTCGGCGGCTCGAAATCCGGCGCAACCAGACCTCCAGATATAAGAAGCTTCGCAGCATCCTCTGGCGACATGTCGAGCATGATGATCTTGTCTTTGGGGACAAACAGCAAAAAACCCGCCGTTGGTACCGGTGTTGGCGGCAGGAAGACCGCCACCATTTCCTGGCCTAACTCATTGAAGCGGTAGGCGAGCTCACCCTTGGCTTCGGATGCGACGAAGACCATGGCCCATGTGCCGGGTCCGGGAAATTCGATCATGCCGACGCGCTTGAAGGAATTTGAATGCTCCTTCAACACCGATTCGAACAGCTGCTTGATGCTTTTATAGATCGGGCGCACCAGCGGCATCCGGTTCAGAATGGATTCGCCAAAACCGACGATCCACTTGCCGATCAGATTGTTACCGAGAAAACCGATGACGGTGATGCCGATGACAGCAATCAGCAGGCCGAAACCGGGAATGGCGACATTGAAATATTCTTCCGGGTCGTAGCGCGCTGGAATATATGGCTTCACCCAGCTATCCGCCCATTGCAGGAACGTCCAGACCAGCCACATGGTGATAGTAACGGGCGCGAGGATGAGAACGCCGGTCAGAAAGCTGTTACGCAGGCGTGTCGCGAAGGAAATTCTGAGTGGGCGATCCGTCATCAACTCACTGAATGTTAGAGCATTTCCAGTCGAAGCATGATGACTTCGGCGTCGGACACAGCAGAGAGACATGAAGCGAAGTCGCCGAAGCATGCCTGTTGATAACGGACAATGCAGGACGGCGTTCCGCCCCGCAATAGGCGAACCATGAATTATTCGTC
This sequence comes from Rhizobium sp. 22-785-1, assembly GCF_053521965.1. NCBI lineage: Bacteria > Pseudomonadati > Pseudomonadota > Alphaproteobacteria > Hyphomicrobiales > Rhizobiaceae > Rhizobium > Rhizobium sp. 22-785-1. Next base: position 625,572 of record NZ_JBNWDI010000001.1, read on the forward strand.
ATCAATATCGTCAGCCTTGCATCGCGGCGACACTCGAAACGGCGGCTATATGCCGAGTCTTCGTGTGCCCAGTCGACTTGGATCAGATGATCATTCCACCGTCACAGACTTTGCCAGATTGCGCGGCTGGTCCACATCCGTGCCCATGAAAACGGCCGTGTGATAGGCGAGCAATTGGATCGGCAACGAGAAGACCATCGGCGCAATCAGTTCATCAACAGTCGGCAGCACGATAGTCGCCATGGTCTCCAGTGACGACGCCGCAGCACCCTTCGCATCGGTGATAAAGATGATCCGCCCACCGCGGGCTGCCACCTCCTGCATGTTCGATACGGTCTTCTCAAAGAAGCGGTCATGCGGCGCAATGACGATGACCGGCATGTTCTCGTCGATCAGCGCGATCGGTCCATGCTTCAACTCGCCTGCGGCATAGCCTTCCGCATGGATATAGGAGATTTCCTTCAGCTTTAGCGCGCCTTCCAGCGCCAGCGGGAAGGAGGTGCCGCGACCGAGATAGAGCACATCCTTGAAACGCGAGAGATCGCGAGACAGGGTTTCGATCTGCGGCTGGATGGCGTTCAGCACTTCGCTCATGACGCGCGGCATCTCGATCAAATGACGCACCAGTTCGGTTTCCTGCGCCGCCGTCAGCGTGCCACGCGCTTTACCGGCAGCAATCGCCAGCGAGGCCAGCACGGCAAGCTGGCAAGTGAAGGCCTTGGTGGAAGCCACACCGATTTCAGGACCGGCCAGAATGGGGAAAATCGCGTCGGATTCGCGGGCGATGGTCGATTCACGCACATTGACGACCGCGCCGATCTTCAGATCGTTCTCCTTGCAATAACGCAGCGAGGCAAGCGTATCCGCAGTCTCCCCCGACTGGGAGATGAAGAGGGCTGCCTGTGTCGGCAAAAGCGGCATTTCGCGATAGCGGAATTCCGACGCCACGTCGATTTCCACCGGCAGGCGTGCATAGCGCTCGAACCAGTATTTACCGATCAGGCCGGAGAGATAGGCAGTGCCACAAGCGGAAATCGCAAGGCCGGTCAGCTTGGAAAAATCGATGGCCGGATCGATATCTTTCACCCGCTTGTCGGCAAAATCGACATAGTGGCTGAGCGCGTGGGAAATGACTTCCGGTTGCTCGTAGATTTCCTTTTCCATGAAGTGGCGGTGGTTGCCCTTGTCCACCACATAGGCGGTCGCCTGCGAAATCTGGCGCTGACGCTGCACCGGGTTGCCGGAAAAATCGATGATTTCGGCACCGGATGCGGTGATGATGGCGCAATCGCCATCCACCAGATAGGTGATCTCATTGGTGAAGGGCGAAAGCGCAATCGCATCCGAACCGAGGAACATCTCGCCGCGTCCATGACCGACCGCAAGCGGTGGACCGGACCGCGCCGACAGCAGCGTGCCCGGCTCGTCCTGGAACATCACCACCAGCGCAAAAGCACCAGTCACGCGGTTCAACATCGTCAGCATCGCATCGCGATGGGAAAGCCCTTCACGGGTAAACTTGGCAAGCAGCTGCGCCACCACTTCCGTATCGGTCTGGGTGGTAAATGTCGCGCCATCGGCCTTCAGCTCCTCACGCAGTTCCGAGAAATTCTCGATGATGCCGTTATGCACGACGGCAACGCCATCGACGAAGTGCGGATGGGCATTGGTTTCGTTCGGAACCCCATGCGTTGCCCAGCGGGTGTGCGCAATGCCGGTGATGCCGGGAAGCGGTTCTTCCGACAGCTTCTTCTCCAGATTGAAGAGCTTGCCCTCGGCGCGGCGGCGATCCATCGCGCCATCATGGATCGTCGCAACGCCGGCGGAATCATAACCGCGATATTCCAGCCGCTTCAGCGCGTCCACAAGGCGCTCCGCAACCGGTTGCGTTCCAACAATTCCGACGATACCGCACATACAGTTCTCCAAAGATTTTGGTGAGCATCCGTCGATCCGAAACCTGAGTCGGGTATCCATACGGATGCTTTTTCAATCGCGGAAGTCGTAGCGATTTCCGCAAAAACCGCAATCGCAACCGCGGTCACTTTCAATGTCTATTCGTTACCTTTGTCAGAAGGTTACGCCGGTTTCTTCTTGGCATCCTTGATCGCCTGGGCGCGGGCGCGAAGCACACTGGCGCGGCCTTCCTTCATCTCCTGGCGCGCACGGCCGAAGGCCAGCGCGTCACCCGGAACGTCATCGGTAATTACGCTCCCAGAAGCGACATAGGCATCGTCGCCAATCGTCACGGGTGCCACGAGTGCTGAGTTGGAGCCGATAAAGGCATTCTTGCCGATCCGCGTCTCGTGCTTGTTGATGCCGTCATAGTTGCAGGTAATTGTGCCAGCACCGATATTGCTGCCCGCGCCGACGAAGGCATCGCCGATATAGGTGAGATGATTGACCTTGGCACCCTCGCCGATCTCGGCCTTCTTGATTTCGCAGAAATTACCGACCTTCGATTTCGCCGCCAGATTGGCGCCGGGACGTAACCGCGCATAGGGTCCAACTGTCGCACCGGCGCTGACATGAGCGCCTTCCAGATGCGAGAAGGCATGGATGACGGCACCCGATTCGATGGTGACACCGGGTCCGATCACCACGTTGGGCTCGATCAACGCATCCTGGCCGATCTTGGTATCCCAGGAAAGAAACACGGTTTCCGGCGCGATCATCGAAACACCGTCGATCATGAACTGATGACGCGCCCGCTCCTGCCAGAGTTTTTCGATGATGGCGAGCTCGGCGCGGTTGTTGCAGCCGGTCATCTCAGCCTCGGGCGCATCGACGGCCACGGCCTTGCCGCCATTGGCGCGGGCGATCTCGACGATGTCGGTCAGATAATACTCGCCCTTGGCATTGTTGTTGCCGATGCGATCGAGCAGATCCAGCGCCCGGCGACCATTGATCGCCATCAGGCCGCTATTGCACCATGTGACCTTGCGCTCGTCGTCGCTGGCATCCTTCTCCTCGCGGATGGCGACGAGTTCGCCATTCTGCACGAGAAGTCGACCATAACCGGTTGGTTTGTCCGTATGAAAACCTATGACGACGATATCCACGTTCCCTGCCAGCGCCTGACGCGCCCGGTTCAGCGTTTCAGCCGTCAAAAGCGGCACATCGCCATAGGCGATCAGAATATCGTCGAAACCCTTCTCGATCGCCTCCCGGGCCGCCAGCACGGCGTTGCCAGTGCCAAGCCGCTCCTTCTGCAGGTAAGGTTCTACAGAAACGCCTGCGACACGCGCGGCATCCGCAACCTTCTCCGCATCGCGACCAACGACAAGCGCGGCAGCACTCACGCCAGCGCCGGACACCGCCTGCATCACATGCGCGATCATCGGCCGTCCGGCAACGGGGTGCAAAACCTTCGACATGGACGATTTCATGCGCGTGCTTTCACCGGCGGCGAGAATGACGGCAAGACAGGTGCGTTCCACTTGGATCTCCACTCAAAGCATCGAATATTGTTCAGCCGCTATAAACGCTCGACGAGAAAGAAACCATGGAAATTGCATGACGGGTTGAAAAGCGGCGTGATGGAAAGCTTCATGAGGTCGGTTGAAGTCCAAAACGCCCTTTCAACGCTTTGAAAATCTTTTAATCTGTCTTGACCGCCCTCCTAACGAAATCCGGAATCCCCGCATGTCTTCTTCGCAGAGCGTCAGCCAGCCCGTCCGTGGAATGCTTATCATGGCGGCCTGCATGATCGTGCTGCCGGTGATGGATGCGATTGCGAAGTATATGGCGTATGAGGGCATGTCCCCCGGTCAGGTGACATTCTATCGTTTCTTCTTCCAGTTGGTCTGCACGCTTCCGCTGCTGCTCTTCATGTCGCCAAAGTCGCTGATCCATGCCAGGCGCCCTTGGCTCAACCTGCTGCGCGGCGTGTTGCATGCTGCGGCAAGCCTCGCCTTCTTCGCCGCTGTCAAATACATGCCGCTCGCCGACGTCTTTGCCATCTATTTCGTCGAACCCTTTCTGCTCACCATCATGTCCGCGCTGTTTCTGGGAGAGCGGGTCGGCTGGATGCGCTGGAGCGCGATCGCCGTCGGCTTCATCGGTGCGATGATCGTCATCCAGCCAAGCTTCGAACTCTTCGGCCTGACTTCGCTGCTGCCTGTCGCCTGCGCCTTTCTCTTCACGCTCTACCTCTTCCTCAACCGCGCGATTGGTGAGGGTGACAGCCCCCTGGTCATGCAGACCATGGCAGGCATTGCCGGCACGATCTTCATGGGCGTCGCTCTTCTGATCGGCCACGGACTGGGAGACACCAATTTCGACATGTCCCTGCCCGGCTGGGATCATGGCCTCGTTCTCCTGATCCTTCTCGGCTCGATTTCGGGCTATATGCATCTTCTCGTGGTCAAGGCGTTTCGCCTCGCGCCCGTATCGCTTCTGGCACCCTTCCAGTATTTTGAGATCATCTCCGCCACGATCCTTGGCTACCTGCTGTTTTTGGATTTCCCAACACCGTCCAAATGGCTCGGCATCGTCATCATCGTGACGTCAGGTCTGTTCATCATCTGGCGCGAGAGATTGAGCGCTCGACGTCTCAAGATGGCAGAGGTCGCGGAAGTTTGAAGAATTGCCGCAACTGCACTTGTTCGTAAGGCCCGCGTCGGGCAAAAAGTGCTTCCACGAATGATAAAGACATAAAGGAGACCAGAGGATGGACGTTCGCGCCGCAGTCGCCGTTCAGGCAGGCAAGCCATTGGAAGTTATGACGGTTCAGCTGGAAGGCCCACGCGCCGGTGAAGTGCTGATCGAGGTCAAGGCAACCGGTATCTGCCACACCGATGACTTCACCCTCTCGGGTGCCGATCCGGAAGGTCTCTTCCCGGCGATCCTCGGCCATGAGGGTGCCGGTATCGTCGTCGATGTCGGCCCCGGCGTCACCTCGGTAAAAAAGGGCGACCATGTCATTCCGCTCTACACGCCCGAATGCCGCGAGTGCTATTCCTGTACCTCGCGCAAGACCAACCTCTGCACCGCCATCCGCTCGACTCAGGGCCAAGGCGTGATGCCGGACGGCACCAGCCGCTTCTCCATCGGCAAGGACAAGATCCATCACTATATGGGCTGCTCCACCTTCGCCAACTACACGGTTTTGCCGGAAATTGCCGTTGCCAAGATCAACCCGGACGCGCCCTTCGACAAGGTCTGCTACATCGGTTGCGGTGTCACGACCGGAATCGGCGCGGTCATCAATACCGCCAAGGTCGAGATCGGCTCGACGGCGATCGTCTTCGGCCTCGGCGGCATCGGCCTCAACGTGCTTCAGGGCCTGCGCCTTGCCGGCGCGGACATGATCATCGGCGTCGATATCAACAATGATCGTAAGGCCTGGGGCGAAAAATTCGGCATGACGCACTTCGTCAACCCGAAAGACGTCGGCGACGACATCGTGCCTTACCTCGTCAACATGACGAAGCGGAACGGCGACCTGATCGGCGGCGCCGATTACACCTTCGACTGCACCGGCAACACCAAGGTCATGCGCCAGGCGCTGGAAGCCTCGCACCGCGGCTGGGGCAAATCGGTCATCATCGGCGTTGCAGGTGCTGGCCAGGAAATCTCCACCCGCCCCTTCCAGCTGGTCACCGGCCGCAACTGGATGGGCACGGCCTTCGGCGGCGCCCGCGGCCGCACGGATGTGCCGAAGATTGTCGACTGGTACATGGAAGGCAAGATCCAGATCGACCCGATGATCACCCACACCATGCCGCTTGAGGACATCAACAAGGGCTTCGACCTGATGCACAAGGGCGAGAGCATCCGCGGCGTCGTGGTCTATTGATGTAAGAAATGATTGGCGCGGGAGTACGCGCTTCCGCGCTGGAAGGATTTAGAGGGGCTGCGAGGCCCCTCTTTCTATTTCACTTTAGAGATTGGCGGGCGGTTGCCGCATCGGCTCTGCACGTTTGAGGCGGAGATATCTGGCAGGACAGAGGAGTTACGGCGCCTAACGCTTTACGTCAGACGCAACCTCATCCCCAACTCAGGCCGCCGTCTCAACTTCCTTCGCCGCATCCGTCGGCACATAATTCAGCACCGGTCCAAGCCAGCGCTCGACATCTTTCTCCGGCATACCCTTGCGCCGAGCATAATCCTCGACCTGATCCCGCTCCACCTTGGCAACACCAAAGTAATAGCTTTCCGGATGTCCGATATAGAGGCCGGACACGGACGAGCCCGGCCACATGGCGTAACTTTCGGTCAGTTCCACACCCGTCTGGTTCGTCGCATCAAGAAGACGGAACAGCGTGTCCTTCTCCGTATGATCGGGCTGAGCCGGATAGCCGGGAGCCGGGCGAATACCGGCGTAAGCTTCTCCGACAAGATCATCACTGGTGAACTTCTCATCCGGCGCATAGCCCCAGAATTCCTTTCGCACCCGTTCATGCATGCGCTCGGCAAAGGCTTCCGCGAAACGATCGGCCAGCGCCTTCACCAGAATGGACGAGTAATCGTCATTGGCCCGTTCGAAGCGTTCGGCAATCGCCACTTCTTCGATACCAGCCGTCACCACGAAGCCGCCGACATAGTCGGCAATGCCGCTGTCCTTCGGCGCGACGAAATCCGACAGCGCGACATTGGGCCGTCCATCGCGCTTGGAAAGCTGCTGACGCAGCGTGTAGAAGGTCTCAAGCTCAGAGGTGCGGCTCTCATCGGTAAACAGACGAATATCGTCCCCCACCGCATTGGCCGGCCAGAAGCCGATCACGGCGCGCGGGCGGAACCACTTTTCCTCGATGATCTTCTTCAGCATGGCCTGCGCATCGGCATAGAGATGGCGCGCCGCCTCGCCCTGCTTCTCATCCTCGAGAATGGCCGGGAAACGACCCTTCAATTCCCAGGTCTGGAAGAAAGGCGTCCAATCGATATAGCGCGACAGTTCTTCGAGATCGTAGCCCTCGAATGTCTTGGTGCCGATGAATCGCGGCTTGACCGGCTGATAGCTCGCCCAATCCACCTTCTGGGCGTTTTCGCGCGCACGCGACAGCGGCAGGCGCTGCTTTTCGCGTTCGTTGCGCGCATGCGCATCGGCAACCTTGGCATATTCTGCGCGAATGCCGTCAATATAGGCTGGTTTCTGGTCTTCCGACAGAAGTGCTGACACCACGCCGACCGCGCGCGAGGCGTCGGTTACATAGATTGCCTGGCCCTTCTCGTAACGCGGGTGGATCTTCACCGCCGTATGAACACGGCTGGTCGTCGCCCCGCCGATCAGAAGCGGCAGGTCGAGCCCCATGCGCTCCATCTCGGAGGCCACATGCACCATTTCATCCAGCGACGGCGTGATGAGGCCGGAAAGACCGATGACATCGACCTTCTCCGCAACAGCCGTTTCGAGAATCTTGGTGGTCGGCACCATCACCCCGAGATCGATGATCTCGTAATTATTGCAGGCGAGAACGACGCCGACGATGTTCTTGCCGATATCGTGGACATCGCCCTTCACCGTCGCCATCAGCACCTTGCCCGCAGCCTTGCGCTGATCGCCGCCATTCAGGCGCTTTTCCTCTTCCATAAAGGGAAGCAACACGGCAACGGCCTGCTTCATCACACGGGCGGATTTGACCACCTGCGGCAGGAACATCTTGCCTGAACCGAAGAGATCGCCAACCACATTCATGCCCGCCATCAGCGGACCTTCGATGACATGCAGCGGACGGGCCGCCTGCTGGCGCGCCTCTTCCGTATCCGCATCGATATAGTCGGTAATGCCATTGACGAGCGCATGCTCCAGCCGCTTCTCAACGGGGAGTTCGCGCCACGACAGGTCCTGAACCTTGCCTTCCTTGGCGCCAGCGCCGCGGAAGCGTTCGGCAATTTCCAACAGCCGTTCGGTCGCATCGTCGCGGCGGTTCAGCACCACATCTTCGCAGGCCTCGCGCAACTCCGGATCGATGCTCTCATAGACGGCAAGCTGGCCCGCATTCACGATACCCATATCCATGCCGACCTGAATGGCGTGGTAGAGGAACACGGCATGCATCGCCTCACGCACCGGCTCGTTGCCGCGGAAGGAGAAGGACAGGTTCGAGACACCGCCTGAAATATGCACGAGCGGCATGGTTTCGCGGATGGTCTTGGTGGCCTGAATGAAATCGACGCCGTAATTATTGTGCTCTTCGATACCGGTCGCGACGGCGAACACATTCGGGTCGAAGATGATGTCTTCCGGCAGAAGCCCGGCCTTCTCCGTCAAAAGCTTATAAGCGCGGGTGCAGATTTCCACCTTGCGCTCATAGGTGTCCGCCTGCCCCACTTCGTCGAACGCCATAACGACGACAGCAGCACCGTAATTGCGCACCAGACGCGCCTGCTCGAGAAACTTCTCCTCGCCTTCTTTCAGCGAGATGGAGTTGACGATCGACTTGCCCTGAACGCATTTCAGGCCAGCCTCGATGATCTCCCATTTGGAGCTGTCGATCATCACCGGCACGCGGGCGATATCAGGCTCGGCGGCAATGAGATTGAGGAACTCGACCATGGCCTTCTGGCTGTCGATCAGGCCCTCATCCATGTTGATGTCGATGATCTGCGCGCCGTTCTCCACCTGATCGCGGGCAACCGCGAGCGCTGCGGTATAATCGCCAGCGGTGATCAGCTTGCGGAACTTGGCAGAGCCGGTCACATTCGTGCGTTCGCCGACATTGACGAAGGGAATGTCCTTGGTCAGCACGAAAGGCTCGAGGCCGGACAGCGACATGAAGGACTTGTGTTCGGGCACCTTGCGCGGCTCAAAACCCTTCACGGCGTCCGCAATTGCGCGAATATGCTCCGGCGTCGAGCCGCAGCAACCGCCCACCACATTGACCAGTCCTTCGCGGGCAAACTCGGCAACCTGCGCCGCCATCATCTCCGGCGTTTCGTCATACTGGCCGAACTCGTTCGGCAGGCCGGCATTCGGATAGGCGCAGATGAAGGTATCGGCCACATCCGATAGTTCCTGCAGATGCGGACGCATGGCGTTCGCGCCAAGCGCACAGTTGAGGCCGATGGTAAACGGGTTGGCGTGACGCACCGAGTTCCAGAAGGCCGACGGCGTCTGACCCGACAGCGTGCGCCCGGAAAGGTCGGTGATCGTGCCGGAGATCATCACCGGCAGATGAATGCCCTTGGCAGCAAAGCGCTCCTCGCAGGCGAAGATCGCAGCCTTGGCGTTCAGAGTATCGAAGATCGTTTCGATCAGAATGATATCAGCACCACCATCGATCAAGCCGTCAATCTGCTCGCCATAGGCAGCGCGCAAATCGTCGAAGCTGACGGCACGATAACCGGGATTGTTCACGTCTGGCGAGATCGACGCGGTGCGGTTGGTTGGGCCAATGGCACCGGCGACGAAACGGCGGCGGCCATCTTCCCGCTCGGCGCGCTGCGCGGCACGGCGAACGACAAACGCGCCCTCGCGGTTGAGGTCGTAAACCGCGCCTTCCATCTCGTAATCGGCCTGCGCGATGCGCGTGGAGGAAAACGTGTTGGTTTCGAGAATATCCGCGCCTGCCATGGCATAACGGAAATGGATATCCTCGATCGCATCCGGCTGCGTCAGGATCAGCAGGTCGTTATTGCCCTTCTGGTGACAGGCACAGCCGATGAAGCGGTCGCCACGGAAATGCTCTTCGTCAAATCCAAGCCCCTGGATCTGCGTGCCCATGGCGCCGTCGAGAATGAGGATGCGCTCTTCAGCCGCCTGTTTCAGCGCCTTCACAATTTCCGCGCCGTCGCGTTTGCCGCCCAAAGGGCCAAACAGATCGTCCAACATCGGCACTTACTCCTCATTCTGTGCAAATCAGCAAGCCATCAAGTCACATAAAGATATCTTTATGTCAACATATCGCGCAGCTTCCGCGGCTCCCGTTCGAGAAATAGGGTACGAAATTTCTAGTGCGGATGACACCCTCGCGCCCCAAAGATATAGGTACTCCAACAGTGCATCAAAGGAGGAATGGATGACCGAGACGGAAAACACGAAAGCCTATTGGAGCACGCTGCCCTGGCACCGCCAGTGGCTGGTAAAACAGGCGGAAGGCCTCTTCGACTTCTTCCAGTATCGCGCGGTCAACCCTAAGGGCGGCTTCTTCGATCTCGACCGGCACGGCGCTCCTCTCTCCTCCGACAATCCTGTGCGCGGCATCCACGCCTCAGCCCGCATGGTGCATTGCTTCTCCATCGGTCATCTGCTCGGTCGCCCCGGCTGCGGCGATATCGTCGATCATGGCATGACCTATCTCTGGGACAGTCACCGCGATCAGGAGCATGGCGGCTATTTCTGGCAGGTGGACGACAACGGCCCTGCCGACGCTACCAAGCAGGGTTACGGCCACGCCTTCGTGCTTCTCGCCGCCTCCTCCGCCAAGGTCGTCGGGCATCCGCTGGCCGATGCGATGCTGGCCGATATCACCGAGGTTCTCGAAACCCGCTTCTGGGAAGAGAAGCATGGTGCCATCAACGAAGAGTTCCATCGCGACTGGTCGCCGATCGACAACTATCGCGGCCAGAATTCCAACATGCACCTGACCGAAGCCCTGATGGCCGCCTTCGAGGCCACGGGCGACAAGAGCTATCTTACCAAAGCCGAACGGATCGCCGATCTCATCATCCGCCGGGCAGCGGGCGCGCTGGACTTCCGCGTGCCGGAGCATTTCGACGAGAACTGGGTGCTGGACAAGAATTATCGCGGCAACGAGATGTTTCGTCCCTCCGGCTCCACGCCCGGCCACTGGCTGGAATGGTCACGCCTTCTCTTACAACTCTGGGTCCTGGGCAATCGCAAGCATGAGTGGATGCCGACCGCTGCAAAGTCCCTCTTCGTCCAGTCAATGGCGCTCGGCTGGGACCGGGAAAAAGGCGGCTTCTTCTACACGCTCGATTGGAACAATACGCCCGCCAAGACAGAAAAACTCTGGTGGCCCATGTGCGAGGCAGCCGGTGCCGCCCACTTCCTCAACGAGCACCTGCCTGCGGACGAGTTCTACGAAGACAGCTACCGCCGCATCTGGAGCACGATTGCGAACAACTTCCTCGACCATCAATTCGGCGGCTGGCATGAGGAACTGACCGAAGAGCTCGTTCCGGCCAACACACTCTTCCCCGGCAAGGGTGATATCTATCACGCCCTGCAAGCCTGCCTCATCCCGCTTTTCCCGGCAGATGGAAGCCTGACAAAGGTGATCGCCGAAAAAGGCGCCCGCTTCTAGTCCAAGCGTTTAAAAATGGAGCGGCGACGCGGACCGCCGCTTTTGCCGCTCCATAGAAAAACTCACTCGAAATCCGCAGAATTAACCGTGACCCGCCATTCCAGTTTTGCCGGATCGGCATGTTCGTTGCTGCGCAACCGGAAAGGCCTGCAGGCAGCATAACTTTCATGCGCCTCAAGACGCCTTTCGTTGGGCTGGTATGACTCGAGCGAAATAGGAGCACGAAATGCCGGCTCGAAGCCCTGCAGCGTGTAAGTCAGCCGCTCCACCGCCACGTCATTGGTATTCTGAAAACTGACCCGGATCGGTGCATTCTCATCTTGGCAGGTCGAATCATAGGCGGCTGTGGCGATGATCTTCGCCAACCTTTCGCCGGAGCGGATCCAGTCGAACAACACCCAGCTGCCAAGGCACACCCACACCACGGCAAGTGCCGCCACAACCGCCTTCAGATGCCGCGGAAAAGCGATGAGAAACAACAGCAAAGCGACCGTTAGAACGACACCGACGATCATGAACGGCGCTCCGCAATACGAGACATCATGTCAGTCAGTCTTCTCTCTCCCAAAGCCTTTGATAGAAGGCATGCTTCGCTCCCCTTATAGCGCGGTAAAGGCGAAGACGCACAGAGAGACGCAGTAAAGTCGGCGTGACAACAAAACGAAGAACCGGAGAGACGGCGATCGAACTCTCACGTCTCCACCTCTGCTCTTACCGCAACGCGGCCTTAACGAGTACGGCGAACACGAAAGCAACAAAGACCAGTACGATCGCCACGGTCAGCCGCAATTTCCCTGGGTTTGCAATCACTGGCGGATTGTATTCGTCATACATGGCCGGACGGTCAGAGGCTAAACGCACATATTGAATGATGAAGGTCACGATAAACGCAAGCGGTATTCCCAAAGCATACGCAAAGAACAAAACCTTGAACTCACGTGCGAGATAGAATGAGAATGCACTTCCCCCTGCCGGAACAGGCACCAGGACGCCAACGACAGCCTTGCCCGGTGTGGTTCCAAACAACGTCATACTCGTCGCCAGCAAAACGGCACTCGCAAACATCGCCGCGAGGCCGAACAGCACGGAATAACCGAGCGTTTGTAGTGCATCTTCATAGGGCGCGAAGGTGATCATCGCGGCCCGACTTCCCACCTCAAGAAATGGCCAGAGAAGCATATTGTCAAGCATTCTTGCCCAGAAGCGCGGCCACGGTCGCAGACGGGGTGCATAAGCCAACTGCGCAGCACCAGTTGCGGGCTCGGCGCGCGTCACCGGAGCATGTGTAGGCGGTAACGCAGGCGGTGCAGACACAGGAGTCGGCACACGAAAAAACGCGGCAAAATCGGGATGGTCGGCGACGACCTGCCAGTCAGCCATACCCTCGCGCCAAATATAGGCGTCGCGTCCGATCACGCCACCGACAATCAGCTTTTCAATTTTATCTTGGTCGACCGGCCCTTCGCGCTCCTGCCCGACCGCGTAATACCAAACGGTCATATTTCGTGCCCCCATTTCGACCAACAGCATCTAGCAAGGCGGTATCGATACGTAAAGTTGTATGGAGAGCAAGATGCTGCAACGTCGACTTAATGGACGAACGGCTTGTCATTCAGTCAATCGATTGTACCGAATATTGCGCTCAGAAAATTCTTCTTTTCCACCAATTGCAGCTCGGAACGCCCCCGCATGCTTGTGAAAAGCCTCGATACATTTCGCCCCCTAATGAAGACTGTCACGTCTACATGTGTGTCTGGCACGTGTGGCGCAATTCCTTCCAACCTAAAAACCCGCGCCCCATTGACATAGGTTTCTCTCCAATCTGAGCGTGGTATTATCAGGGGAGAAAACTGCATTTCCAGATCCTTCAGATAAGCCGTATGATCGACGTCCTCATCGACAATAAGATCGGAGCCAAACATTGCCACCATCCTCAGTTCCCTGGATCTGAATATGAACGTGTCATGATCGGTAGGATCGTTATTAGCGACATGCTCCCAGATTTCGCTGATCCTGGCGCCCCTGCCCGTCTTGGGATTGACCCATGTTCTGGTCGAATCGGTCAGCGTCAAATTCGGCACGACCATTCGATCAACCGGGACACCTCCAGAAGAAGAAATGGGAAGAGTGCTATGGCTCGCATTGGTCCTTTTGTCGAAGCGGGGCTTGCTCACATTAACAACGGCACCGCTAACAAGAAGCAGCATAAACGGCACCATGATTAAGGCTGCGACGCGGCTTGGCCGAACGGCCACTACCCTCGGCCGCTCCATGTCATAGCCCGCGACTCCATCAGCCTTCAGCCGACTGTATTGGAAAAGGAACGTCAAGATGAACAATGGGGGGATACCCAAGGCGCAACCCGAAAACCACACCCTGTACTCACGGTGGAAGTGATATGTGAAGCGCAGACGAAGACCGTTACAAGGCGTGGGCACCCTTACGCCGAATATGGCTTTGCCCGGCGTCGTACCGAACAATGCCAAGCAGAATGCGGGTATCATAGCGGCGAGAGTGATCAGCATCAGGTACAGGATAAATGCCCCAATGATATGACCGGGTCGTTTTCCAGGGAAATAGAAGTAAGCAACCCAGATTTCTTGTCCAAGAACCGTGAACAAAGGTGACATCATCAACAGATCGAAAAGCCTTGCCCACAGACGGCGCCAAGGATGTGCGGGTACAAAGGTCTGTTCCGGGCCAAGAGGTTTTGTCTCAGCCCCGGGAGGCCGTGCTGCAAAACTATCGGCAAAAACGGAAATGAGACCAGCCTTCTCCCAGTCCGTCATCTGTTCGTGCCAGAGATAGTCCTCGCGGGTGACATGACCAGTCTCGATGAGCCTGCGAATGATCTTCTCGTCGACGGGCCCTCCTCGCTTGCGCCCAATGGTGTAATGCCAGTCAGCCATACCGTTTTACGCCTCGTTGCCACGGCTGAGCGTCGGACAAACGCCACCGGAGAATAAAGTTTGAAAGACGGAACTCGGACGGCCGGCTTTCGCTATAGTGCGGTTGAATGTGAGGTCTAGGCGGGACATCGGTGGCTTATCGAGTCGTCCCGAACAACTCATGGACAAAGGCTTCCCGCTCGCTTGTTTGCAAGTTTGAGCCGCCCTCGGTGAACATCACTAACCGCCACGCATCACGACCGTCCACGACAACGGTTACCTCTACCAGTTGGTTTGCATCCTTGATACTCACACCATTTGACCGAAATCCCCGCACACGATTGATCACGACCGGCTCCCAGTCAGACGTCAGGGTGACGTTTTTCAGTCGAGCCGCATAGAAGGCGGCATATAAGCGTGGATCGACGTTTTCGGCAGGAAGCTCCAAATGGCTGAAAAGGCCTTCCATAAGCAGATGACGGGCAACGAAAATGAACGCATTCTGGATTTCAGGGTCGTCTGGAAGACGTTCCCAGTATTTTTTGATTGTGGCCGTGTTTCCTGTGACCGGATTGACCCAATACTGGGTGGCCGTGCGGTCTACCTCTGCCTTTTCCTGCACTCGCCACCACACAGCATTCGCGGTGAAAAGAATAGCAACGAGCGCTATGCCTAGGGTGAGACGCAGCTTACCCGGATTGGCGATAACAGGTGGATTGCGCTGATCGTAGACAGCTGGACGACCTGTGGCCAAACGCCAATATTGGGCGGCGAAGGTAATCAGGAATACGACCGGCATGCCAAGAGCAAAGGCCCAGAACCACACTTTGAGTTCGCGTTTAACATAGAACAAAAATCGATTGGCTTGCGGCGGAACGGGAACCCGCACGCCCAAGATGGCCTTGCCTGGAGTATTGCCGAAAAGCGCCATGAGCACCGCCAGCACGAACCCCACAAGTGGAGTAATGATGAAACCCCACAGAAATTCATATGTGACGAACATCATGTACAGATGCGGGGCATATAAGACTGAGGCGGCTACGATACCGGTGGACAGTAACGGCGCAATCAGCAGCAAATCAAACATTCGCGCCCAAAAGCGGGGCCAGGCACGCAAGCGAGGAGCAGAAACCGGTTCCGGCTGAACTGGCTCCGAGGGGGCTTGCGCTGGTTCCGTGCGCTGAGACCTCGATGGAAGCGGAGGTGGCGTTACGCCAGCAATTGGAGGAGGCGTCACGAAAGCATCCGAGAATTCCGGATGGGTACCAACGATCTCCCAGTCCGCCATGCCATCGCGCCAAATGTAAGCATCGCGGGTGATCGTACCGCCTGTAATCAGATCGCGGATTTTATCTTCGCTGACAGGCCCCTCTCGCTCCTGTCCAACGGCATAGTACCACACTGTCATGCTGTCATGCCCCGCTTCCCCGCAGAAGCTTTAACAAGGCGCTATAGTCCCGTAAAGGCGGATACTGAAAGTCCAACGCTAGTGCCTCTACGAAACCGCTGGTTCAGCTATCCGTTTGGCAACAAAGCAAGTCTTTGGTCACCACGCCACTTTAGATTTTTGATCAAGCACCATCCGTTCTTTGACACCTAATCGCCGGAACGCGTCTCCAGTGAGCCCCTGACGAACCATTTTCCACCCTGACCGTTATCTCCTTGAATGGGAAAATATCTCAACATGAACAGACTTATCGCCGCGGCTATTGTCGCATTCAGCGCATCACAGGTGAACGCCATGGATAGCCTCTCCGAGCTCAAGTGGAAAAACCGCGTTATCATCGTATTCGGCAGTTCGGCCGAACCAACGCTGGACCGGCAAATCGCTCTTCTCGCTCGTCAAAAGGAAGAACTAGAAGACCGTGATCTGGTCGTCATCCGGGTATCAGGAGGTGAAGCCCTCCCCGTCCATGGCAACGCCTCCGGACTAAACGCTGTTGCGATCAGGAAAGATGCGAATGTCGGTGATGAGCGTTTCCAGATAGTCCTTGTGGGCAAAGACGGCGGGATAAAGCTCCGAAGCGACCGAATCGTCGAGAGCGTGGAAATCTTCGATCTCATCGACACAATGCCGATGCGTAGAGCCGAGCGTGGCTAACTGGAATCATTACGAAAAAATGGTGGGCCCGGAGGGACTCGAACCCCCAACCAAGCGGTTATGAGCCGCCGGCTCTAACCATTGAGCTACAGGCCCATCGATGCGAAAGCGTCGATCCGCAGGGCTGCAATGGTCCAGCCTGTGCGTGGGTTTCGCTCTAACGTAATTTTTCCGGTGCGACAAGCCGTTGAAAATAGACTGACACAATCTATGCCGTAATAGTCTCATAATCTAAAGCCATAGGATGTAGCGGGACACTAACAGAGGAAATTTTCATGGTATCCAGACTGGCTCGTTCGATTGCTATCGGCACCTTCACTCTTGCTGCCGCTGCACCTCTTGCAGCCCTCGCGCAAGAAACAAAGCCACGCGAAGCGACGATTACGGTTTCCGGCGAAGGAAACGCCTCTACCGCGCCGGACATGGCTGTCCTCTCCTTCAGCGTCTTGAAACAGGCGCAAACGGCTGCCGAGGCGATGAGCGAAAACAACAAAGCGATGACCGAGGTACAAGCGGCGCTGAAAAAGGCTGGCATCGCCGACCGCGATCTGCAGACCACCAACTTCTCGGTTCAGCCGGTCTACAAGCAGTTCGAGCCGAAAGACGGGGTCTATATCCCGCCGGAAATCACCGGATACCAGGTAACGAATGGGCTGACGGTTCGTGTGCGCGACCTGACGAAGCTTGGCGATATCCTCGACAGCTCCGTGAAGCTCGGCATCAACCAGGGCGGCGATATCACCTTCACCAACGACAACCCGGAAGCGGTCTTCACCGACGCACGCAAGAAGGCGGTGGAGAACGCCGTTGCCAAGGCAAGGACGCTGGCGCAAGCCGCAGGTGTAAAGGTCGGTCGGGTTCTTGAGATCAGCGAAAACAGCCCTCGCCCGCTGGCCGTCCCTGCGCCGATGATGCGCGCTACCATGCAGAAGGAAGACAGCGTGCCAATTGCAGCAGGCGAAAACACCTACGTCGTCAACGTCAACGTGACGTTCGCTATCGAGCAGTAAGTTGGAGCGGGCGCGCCTTTGGGCGTGCCCTAGCCCGATTTAAAGCCAGATCTGGTCACGGAAACAAATATGCCCCTGCCAATTTCATGGTGGGGGCATTCTCCTGACCGGATCAGGAATTAGAGCGGGTCGCGCAAAAGTCTGCAGCGGGTTTGCGATAACGGCATGCGGCAGACGAAGGAGCTAAAGCTTAAAGAGCGAACTTGCGAGATCGCGACACGCTTTAGCGACGGATGACCGGGCAACCACGAACATTGGCGAACACAACGCGGTCGCGACCGTAGCGATCGAAGCCGGCAACAACGACGCGGCGCGGCGAAACATCGACAACGCGAGCGCGACGAATGCCCATGCGGCTTGCTTTCTCCTCTGCAAGCCATGGTGAGCAGCGATCGCGACCGCGATCCGGACGACCCCAGCCTGGGGCTCCATGCCCACCGTGACGATAGCCATCTTGAACGTAGATACCATAGCGGACACCATCGGCAGAGGCGCTGGAGGCTGTGGCCGCTAGACCGCCAAGCGCAATAAGCGCTGCCAAACCTGCTTTTACAAAGTTGCCAATCATGGGACTTGCTCCATTTCTAAACACTGAGGTCCGGCACGCTCGCCCGACCGATGAGGAGAAACTAATCAATGGCGGCTGAACGTTATCAGAACCGGCTATTCACCCATGGTTCAGCAAATCCTCATGTAGAAATATGCAAGACCACCTCGCGCCGGTGCGGGCGATTCCTGTGTTCGAAAAGATAAAGACCCTGCCATGTGCCAAGCACCAACCGTCCGGATGCCACGGGAACGCCGATGGAAACTTGCGTCAGCGCGGCTTTGATATGCGCAGGCATATCGTCTGGCCCTTCCATCGTATGAGCGACCCAGCTCATCGCCGGATCGCTGGAGGGCGGCACAAGGCGGGAGAAGAACATCTTCAGATCGCGCCGCACATCTGGATCGGCATTCTCCTGGATGATCAGCGAACATGACGTGTGCCGAACGAAGACGGTCAAGAGCCCTTCATCGATCCCGGCGCCCCTGACGAATTGCGCGGCTTCATCGGTAAACTCGTAGAGACCCTGTCCGCGTGTTGAAAGCTCGATCATTTTCTGTGGCATTATCGTTTATCCTGTCGGAACCAAAGTAAAGGCGCGGCGTTATTATGAATTATGGGGCAAAGTCTGCGCGTGATGTGCGCACTCCACCACGAACGAGACGATCTATGAAATGCCTTGCAAGCGCAGAAGAACTTGGAATATGCAAATCCTACGAAATGCAAGACAGCTGCTCCGGCATTTTTGCACCCTCTTTTGAAAAAAGAGAGACAACCCGTTACTTCGGCCTGACTCAATCTTCGAACCGAAGTGCGGTCTACCAGCAGTTCACTACAACACTGCGCTCGGAACACTGACTCATGATGCCTTTAGACCAAAAGGTCGATCTCACGAACTGTGACAAAGAACCGATCCATATTCCTGGCAGCATTCAGCCGCATGGATGTCTTATCGTCTGCGACAATGCGATGCGCACCATTCTGCGCTATTCTGAAAACTGCGAGGCGTTTCTCGGCGTTTCCGGCGATTTGTCGGGAAGACAGGCAGAAGAGATTTTCGGTCACGAGGTCGTCCACGATCTGCGCAACGCCTTGACGGTAACGGCAAGCAGCAACCGCGCAGCCCTTCTACCGGGTGTCCGCCTAGCAAATGGCAAGGCCTTCGATATCGCCATCCATCGCTATAAATCCGTCACGATCATCGAGCTCGAGATTGCCAATGAAGAGGCCCAGCCTCTCCATACCGCGCAGTTGATGATTGATCGGATTCGCGAGGCCGACAATGTCGACAGCCTCATTTCCCGAACTTCAAGGCTCGTCAAAGCGATGCTCGGCTATGACCGGGTGATGATCTACCGGTTTGAGCAGGATGGTGCCGGCAAGGTCATCGCCGAGGCAAAACAGCCGTCGCTGGAGAGCTTCCTTGGCCAGTATTTTCCTGCCAGCGATATTCCACAGCAGGCGCGTACGCTTTATCTCAAAAACACACTCCGGATCATTTCCAACACGACGGGCGACGCCGTTCCGGTGATCCCGCGCGTCGATGCATCGGGGGAACACCTCGACCTCTCCTATGCCCATTTGCGTAGCGTTTCTCCCATCCATTGCGAATATCTGCGTAATATGGGCGTCTCGGCCTCCATGTCGATTTCCATTATCGTCGAAGGCGAGCTGTGGGGATTGATCGCCTGTCATCACTATTCTCCGCGTATTCTGCCGATGCCGGTGCGGATTGCGGCGGAAATGTTCGGTGAGTTCTTTTCCCTGCACCTCCAGGCGCTTAAGCAGCATAAAAAGCTGATGACGACGCAGGATGCCCATGCCGCACTCGACAGGTTCCTGCGCCTTGCGACTCATCAATCGGATATAGAAGAGCTTCTCGCGGACAACCTGCACGATTTCAAAACACTGATGCCTTGCGACGGTGTCGGACTTTGGATGAATGACAACTGGTATGGCGTCGGAAGCACGCCGCCGGAAGCTTCCATTCCCCAGATTGGCAGGCTGTTGCATTCCGTGGCCGATGGCAAGGTTTGGGCCACCCATGCCCTCTTTCACCACCTGCCCGAAGCAGAGTTGTACAGCAGCCAGACGGCAGGTCTGATGGCGGTCTCGCTCTCGCAGGTGAAGAGCGACTACCTGCTGTTCTTCCGCAAGGAATTGATCCAAACGCTCAATTGGGGCGGCAATCCGGAGAAATCTTACCAGACCGGCCCTCTGGGGGATCGTCTGACTCCACGCAAGAGCTTTGCCATCTGGAAGGAAACTGTCCATCAACAGGCCCAGCCCTGGACCGAGGAAGACCGCCAGATCGCCGAGGCAACGCGTGTGGCTCTGGTGGAAGTAGCGTTTCGCCATAGCGAATTGATGGCGGATGAAAGAGCCCGCGCCGAAGTGCGCCAGCGAATGCTCAATGAAGAGTTGAACCACCGCGTCAAGAACGTGTTGGCCATTATCAAGTCGCTGGTTGGCAATCCCACGCAGGAAGGCCGCACTCTGGAAGACTATGTCACGGCCTTGAAGGGCCGCATCCAGGCGCTCTCCTTTGCCCACGACCAAGTGGTGCGCGGCGAAGGCGGCGGCATGTTGAAAGACCTTCTGGAGGCCGAACTTTCGCCCCACCGGTCACCCGAAACGACGATCACGCTCGATGGACCTGCTGTGATGGTCGATTCGCGCGCCTTTTCCGTTATGGCGCTGGTCTTGCATGAACTTGCAACCAACGCCGCCAAATATGGCGCTCTCGCCCATTCTGGCGGAGAGCTTTACGTCAGCTGGCAGCTGAACGAGCGGCGCGATTGCGTTCTCGACTGGCAGGAAAAAGCACGCACACACATAACGCCCCCGGCCAAAACCGGCTTCGGTACGGCGCTCATCAGCCGTAGCGTGCCCTATGATCTCGGTGGCAAGAGCCGCATCGATTACCTGCCCCATGGGCTGGAAGCCCAGATCGTTATACCCGCACGTCACGCCTCAATTAGCGTCGCGGAGGCAAATATCGACACTCAGTTTGGCGGAAGAGCCGATCCCGCAGCCTACTCGCCGGAGGAAAAGTTGAACGTATTTCTTGTCGAAGACCAGATGCTCATCGCTATGGACGTGGAGTACATGCTCGAACAGCACGGTATTACAGATATCGAAACGTCCTCGTCCTCCGCTATGGCGCTCGAAAAGCTGAAGACGGCCGAACCGGATGTCGCCATCCTCGACATCAACCTCGGCAACGACACCTCGATCCCGGTGGCATATGAGTTGCTGAGACGCGAAATTCCATTCATGTTCGCCACAGGCTATGGCGATGGCATCATGGTGCCAGGAGAACTCGCGCATGTGCCGATCATCCGCAAGCCCTATGACGAGGCGTCTCTTCTGGCGTCAATCGGGAAACTCGTGGGTAAGAAGGTGAGCGCCTGAAGCGCATCACAACGCGGTTTGGCATGTCTGCTTCACGATACGACGGTCAGCCGCCTGGAAGCTTCAACCGCTTGACGTCATCGGAGGTGAGCGGATCGCCGATGAGAAAACGAAAATCGGTCACGATATATTTGTCGATATCGACGACGCACCGGTAGTAGACCGATATCCACTGAGCGCCAGTGTAAAAGGCGCCCTTCGCGTCCATGACATTGCCCGAAATCGGGTAATTCTTCAGTGTGTGAGGTTGTAGTCCGACATAAGGTCCGCGGCTGCGTCCGATCTGAGCCATCGTCTCCGCTACACACAATTGCTCGACACGCTTCTGCGGAGGTAACTTGCCCATGATCTGGCGAAGCATGGGACGCGGACGTTTACCGCTCGCCAGTATTTTCTTCACAGGTTTCAGTTGCGGGTTCCCCTCACCGGAGGTCGGCGCTTGCGCTTGTCCAGACTTTCGATCTTCTGTCTCTGGTCTCGGCAGCGGTATAGCGGTGGCCACTTGATCCTGAGCGCTCGGCTTATCAGAGGCTAGTATCTCACCGACGGCAGCATTGGCTGGCATCCCTTTGACATCCGGCTTCTCCGGCATCTGAGAGGATTGAGAATTCTCCTGACTGTTTTCGATGTTGGACTGCGCGTTTTCAGCGCCTGCGTCGACCGCTTCTGTCGGCTGAGGCTTTTCCTGCCCACCCTCATCCGTCTGCTCGCCTGGCTCATCGCGCGCATCGAGCTGCGTTTTGTCCGGACGAATCGCAACGCTTGGAAGGCTCGAAGCCCTTGGACTTTCCTGCGGCGGAGTCGGCGGCTCGGGTTTCTTCGCCTCTTCCGCCTTCTTCGTTTCTTCCGCTTTCTTCTCTTCTGGAGGCGGCTTCTCTTTAGGAGGCTCTACCAGTTCCACGCTCACGCTCTCAGGTTCAGAAGAGGTCGAAATCTGATAGTTGCCATAACGGTAGAGTGTCACGAGGAGCAAACCATGCATCAGCACGGAGGCCAGGACGACCCACATCACTTGCTGCATGTTCTGTTTCGAGCGTCTTTCCATAGGCATCAGTTCTCAAGCGGCCAAAGCAGGGTTCGCGCGAAGGGTTGGGGCGATATTGATCCCAAGGATTTTATTGGCAGTTCCGGCATGAAAACCGAAAACCTCAAGAAAGCAAAAAACCCGGCCATCGTCTGACCGGGTTTTGAAATTTTGGCGGCAGGCCGATCAACTGTCGAGGAACGAGCGCAGCTTGCGCGAACGGCTCGGGTGCTTCAGCTTGCGCAGCGCCTTGGCTTCGATCTGACGGATACGTTCGCGCGTTACCGAGAACTGCTGTCCAACTTCTTCCAGCGTGTGGTCGGTGTTCATGCCGATACCGAAGCGCATGCGGAGCACGCGCTCTTCGCGTGGCGTCAGCGATGCCAGAACGCGGGTCGTCGTTTCGCGCAGGTTTGCCTGAATGGCAGCGTCGATCGGTAGAAGCGCGTTCTTGTCCTCGATGAAGTCACCGAGATGCGAATCCTCTTCATCACCGACCGGCGTTTCGAGAGAAATCGGCTCCTTGGCAATCTTCAGGACCTTGCGGACCTTTTCGAGCGGCATGGCCAGCTTTTCAGCCAGCTCTTCCGGCGTCGGTTCGCGACCGATTTCATGCAGCATCTGGCGCGATGTACGAACGATCTTGTTGATCGTTTCGATCATATGCACTGGAATACGGATCGTGCGCGCTTGGTCGGCAATCGAGCGGGTGATCGCCTGACGAATCCACCACGTCGCATAGGTCGAGAACTTGTAGCCGCGACGATACTCGAACTTGTCTACCGCCTTCATCAGGCCGATATTGCCTTCCTGAATGAGATCGAGGAACTGCAAACCGCGGTTGGTGTACTTCTTGGCAATCGAGATCACCAGACGAAGGTTGGCTTCCACCATTTCCTTCTTGGCGATACGTGCTTCGCGCTCACCCTTCTGCACCATCGAAACGATGCGGCGGAATTCGGCGATCGAAATACCGGTTTCCTGTGCCAGATTCTGAATTTCCTGGCGTATATCGCGGATCGTGTTGTTCTCTTCGCGCGCAAATTCCTTCCAGCCCTTGGCTGCAAGGTTGGCAATGGACTTCATCCAGTTCGGATCGAGTTCCGCGCCGTGATACTGCTCCAGGAAGCTGTCGCGCTTCACGCCGTAGGATTCGGCAAGACGCAACAGACGGCCTTCGTTCTGCATCAGACGCTTGGAAATGTCGTAGAGCTGCTCGACAAGGCTGTCGATGCGGTTCTGATTCAGCGACAGCGACTTCACCGCCGTGATCAGTTGATCCTTCAGCTCCTTGTAGCGACGCTCCTGACCGGTGGACAACGTACCCGTGCAGGCAAGACGCGCCTCGACCTGCTGATCCTGAAGCTTGCGCAGCTTCTTGTAGGTATCGGCAATCGTGTCGAGCGTTTCCATGACCTGCGGACGCAGTTCCGCTTCCATAGCGGCAAGAGACAGGTTCGACTCGTCGTCGTCCTCTTCTTCCTCTTCCGGCGGCAAGCCTTCGCCGCCGACATTGGTCACGTCGTCGTCACCGCCCGGGTTACGCGCGCGGCGGGTCTTTTCCTTTTCTTCGGCAGCCTTGCGGTCAGCCTCGATCTTTTCCGGGCTCTGGAACTGCGGCGCGGCCTTGGCCTCAGGACCGGAATAGGTAGTTTCAAGATCGATGATCTCGCGCAGCAGCGTCGTGCCTTCGTTGAGTTCGTCGCGCCAGATGATCAGCGCCTGGAACGTCAAAGGGCTCTCGCACAGGCCCGAGATCATGGTCTCGCGGCCGGCCTCGATGCGCTTGGCAATGGCAATTTCGCCTTCGCGCGACAGAAGCTCTACTGAGCCCATTTCGCGCAGATACATGCGCACCGGGTCGTCGGTTCGGTCTGTCGGTTCTTTCTTCTTGGCGGTCGCAACAGCCGTGCCGCTGGAAGGCGCAAGTTCGCCACCTTCGGACTCGTCACTGTCGGAATCGTCGCCGTCGGCCTCGGGGGAAGCTTCCTCGGCGTCCTCGTCTTCCACAACGTTGATGCCCATCTCGCTGAGCATCGCCATGATGTCTTCGATGCGATCGGGATCGACCTGATCGGACGGCAGAACTTCGTTCAGCTCATCCATGGTGACGTAGCCGCGCTTCTTGGCGGCCTTGATCATTTTCTTGACCGCGTCATCCGAAAGATCGAGAAGCGGCCCATCCGTCGCGCCATCGCGTTCGTTTTCAGCTTCTTCGTTTTCTTTGACTTTGGTTGCCATCTATCTCGTCGCTTTCCCTGACGCTACTATCCGCCTCGGGCCAACGCCCTCCACCTCATAAAGGTTTCCGGCAGCAGCCCCGAATCACGTCAAACACCTAACGGAATGATCTTTAATTGCCGATTAAACGCGGCACATGCCGGTGGAACCTCAAGACATTGCATCCGGAAATACATGCTCATGCAGTTTCGATCCGCCAAGGTCCATTCCACCTTACTTTTCCTGAAATGGTGATTCCCGCTATTTCCCGTTACGTCAAGCCTTTCCGGCCAGACCTAGGGTTAAAAACCGAAAAAGCCGTCATAGCGGCAACATTTTGCGGGCCTTCACCAACGTATCCTCTATTTAGGGCAATAATCTCAAAAGGCAAGCCTGAGCGCGTCGAAACAGAAAAACCATGCCGCGCAAAACGTTGCAGAATTTCCAGATGAAGACCGGCGTCATCCATGACCATAGGCAGGGCCCTTAACCCTGCCCGACATCACGCCGAACCCATCGATGATCGCTTCCTGATTCTCCATGCGCCCGATCTCGAGCTGCACTTCGGAAAGCGCCCGCATCAAAAGACCGACGCGCTCTCCATCCCCCGCCTCCGTTGCCTCGGCGATCTCTCGCTCCAGATCGATCTTCTGCCAACGCAATGCCTTGGTACGTTTGTGCAGCGATAGCGCCTGAATATAGCCTTCTCGCGCATCCTCGGGCGCTGCCTGCTCAGTCGCTGTCCAGAGCCTTGCATTCCGCACCTGCTGGTTCATCGCCTTCACCAGCGCCCCGAAACCTTGAGCGTCCATCCGCTCCATCAGCCCGTCGCGAGACAGGTCAGCGGCGTTTTCTGCCGCATAGGTCAAGACCTGAGACCACAGCCGCTGAAGATCACGGTTTTCATAATCGATGGCGGCAATCTCGTCATACTCCTCAAGCAACAGCTGCGGATGATTGACGATGGTCAGCGCCAGCACACTTTCACGAAGGGCGGGCGTTGCGAGATAGCCCTTGACGAGACCGGACTGACTGAGCCGATCGGAAATCCCCCCACTATTACCGGATGAGGCGTTCCCCTGACCGCGTTGTCCATTTCTCCCATGAGCGGGAGCCCCGCGCCCGAAATTGCGGTTCGGCATCGTGTTGCCGCCGCGTTGAAACTGCGGCTGGAAGAATGCATTCAGCCGGTCACGCATATCCTGCTGATAGAAACGGCGCACACTTTCGTCGCCGATGACCGAAACGATCTGGCGAAGACGGTTTTCCAGTTCGGCGCGTTTTTCCGGCGTATCGAAAGCGGTGGACGCGGTTTCACGGCTCCAGATCATCGAGGCCAGTGGCTTTGCTTCTGAAAGCACGCGGTCGAAAGGCGCCCTGCCCTCATGGCGCACCAGATCGTCCGGATCCTTGCCGTCGGGCAGCAGCGCGAAACTTACTGAACGACCGGGTTTGATATGCGGCAGCGCAAGATCGGCGGCACGGTTTGCAGCGCGAATACCCGCCCCGTCGCCATCGAAGCACAGAATCGGCTGCGACGACATTTTCCAGAGAAGTTCGAGCTGGTTTTCCGTCAACGCCGTTCCGAGCGGCGCAACCGCGTTCTCGACACCCGCCTGGTAGAGCGCAATCACATCCATATAGCCTTCGACTGCAATGACGGTACCGGCAGACTGCGTCGCTCGGCGCGCGCGGGCGAAATTGTAGAGGACGCTGCCCTTATGGAAGAGTTCGGTCTCGTTGGAGTTGAGATATTTCGCCAGCGCATCGGAGGCCATGGCGCGGCCACCGAAAGCGATGACCTTTTCACGCGCAGACAGGATCGGGAACATGATGCGGTCGCGGAAACGGTCGTAGGAAACCGGCACATTCTCATGCACGACGAGGCCGCAGGCCTCCATCTGCTCCTTCGTAATGCCCTTGGCCGCAAGATGCTCTTTCAGCGCGTTGCGACTATCAGGCGCATAGCCCAGCCGGAAGGTCTCGATGGTGCGTCCCGTCAGCCCGCGATCGCGCAGATAGGCGCGCGCTCTCGCGCCAACTGCCGTCTGCAACTGGTCCTGAAAAAACAGGGTCGCCATCTCCATGACGTCCTGAAGCGAGGCGCGCTCGCGCTCGCGTCGTTCGGCCTGCACGTCCGGCTGCGGCATCGCGACACCCGCCATGTCGGCAATTTGCTGCACAGCCTCGGGAAAAGCCATACCATCGAGGTCCGTCAGGAAGCGAAAGTGATCTCCCGACACCCCGCAGCCGAAGCAATGGTAGCGTCCTTTGCGATCTTCGCAGTGAAAGCTCGGGCTCTTCTCGCCATGAAAGGGGCAGCAGGCCCAAAAGTCGCCTTTCGACGCGTTGCTCTTCTTCCGGTCCCACGTCACGCGTTTGCCGATGACATCGGAGATGTTCACCCGGTCGCGTATCTCGTCGAGGAAGGAGTTTGAAAAGCGCATTTTACCTGAAATCTCTGTCGGCCATACGCCGATCTTCTATATAAGCCCGTAAGCAGTGAAATACCAAGCCTGCCGCACCCTCATGCCCGTTATTCACAGTCTACGGCAACAAAATCGGCCCGAAAATCGGATGCTGTTTTCGGAAAGCACGATGCGTAGTTTCAAAAAGGCAAAGCGTCCTTTTTGCGTTCGATGGTACGCACAGCGCTCTCCGACGCAGATCACCGCCTCTATCGAAACTTCGGGCAAAATTGCGGCAGAAACCATCGGCTCCAAATTACCTATTTGTAATTTGAAGAACCAGAAGACGCGTGGCACTCTCTGATCATCGACATGAGGTCGAGTGTTGAGAGTAAATTCGGAAGGCCAGGGCAACATCCCCCCACCGCTTGCCCTATAAGAGAACGCCCGTCCGCAGGCGTACCTTCCGGTAAAAGAAAGGCAGGGCACCCACATATGCCCTGCCTTTCTTATTTTTACACTCCGGCAAAGCTCGAAGGATTACTTCAGCAGTTCCTTGATCTGCGCGGATGCCTTGGCGAAATCGATACGGCCGGGATAGCGCTCCTTCAGAACCGCCATGACTTTGCCCATGTCGCGCAGGCCGGATGCCTCCGTCTCGGCAATCACGCCTTCGATGATGCCGCGAACCTCGGCCTCGGGAATTTCTTCCGGCATGAAGGACTTGATGATGGCGATCTCGTCGCGCTCCTGCTTGGCAAGCTCCTCACGCCCGGCCTTTTCGTAGATGGCGGAAGACTCCTCGCGCTGCTTGATCATCTTAGCGAGAATCTGCAGGATTTCCTCGTCCGACACGGGCTCCTTGCCGACGCCGCGATTGGCGATATCGCGATCCTTGATGGCCGTCTGCACCAGACGGATAGTCGAAAGGCGAAGGGCATCCTTGGCCTTCATGGCTTCTTTCAGGGCGCTTGCGAATGTATCGCGGATCATCTCTGTTTCTCCTTGGAAGAGCCGGGCCGGAAGATATTCCCAGCGCAGACCTTTCCTTAACAATTGTGCCGGTGACATAAACGAGCAGGCGCCAATCGGCAAACTGTTTGCTTAAGTGTTTGAGCAGGCTTGCTTTTAATTCCTGCGGATTCACCGGCCTCGCGGTTGACCGCACGGACCGCTTCCGTTATTTTCCGGCACCTGCACGAGAATTTAACGAAGGTTACGACGCGAAGGCTTTCGCGCGTCCTTACTCCGCGAGAAAACATGACCGCTTTCGTCCTGCCTTTCAAGAGGCGGGCCGGACCGGCAGAAACGGAAAACGAGATGACCGAGACAGCTCCCTGGACAACACGCAAACCGACCGCCATGCTCGTTCTTGCAGATGGCACCGTGATCGAGGGAACCGGTATCGGCGCAACAGGCAAGGTTCAGGCGGAAGTCTGCTTCAACACCGCGCTGACGGGCTATGAGGAAATCCTCACCGACCCGTCCTATCTCGGCCAGATCGTCACCTTCACCTTCCCGCATATTGGCAATATCGGCACCAACGACGAAGACATCGAAGACCTGACGCCGGCAGCACGCCACGGCGCGGTCGGCGTCATCTTCAAGGCCGACATCACCGATCCGTCGAACTACCGCGCCGCCAAGCATCTCGACGCCTGGCTGAAGAGCCGCGGCATCATCGGTCTCTGCGGCATCGACACCCGTGCGCTGACCGCATGGATCCGTGAGAACGGCGCACCGAACGCTGTCATCGCCCACGACCCGAACGGTGTCTTCGACATCGAAGCGCTGAAGGATGAAGCCAAGGCCTGGAGCGGTCTCGTCGGTCTCGACCTCGCTATCGAAGCGACGTCAGGCCAGTCCTCCGTCTGGAACGAAACGCCATGGGTCTGGGGCGAAGGTTACGGCACGCTCGGTGAGCAAGACGCCAAATACCATGTCGTTTGCGTCGACTTCGGCGTGAAGCGCAATATCCTGCGCCTCTTCGCCGGTCTGGATTGCAAGGTCACCGTCGTTCCGGCTCAGACCTCTGCTGAAGACATCATGGCACTGAAGCCGGATGGCGTCTTCCTCTCCAACGGCCCGGGAGATCCTGCGGCAACCGGCGCTTACGCCGTTCCGGTGATCCAGAACCTGATCAAGACCGAGCTGCCGATCTTCGGCATCTGCCTTGGCCACCAGATGCTCGGCCTTGCCGTTGGTGCCAAGACCGAGAAGATGCACCAGGGCCACCACGGCGCAAACCACCCGGTTAAGGACTTCACCACCGGCAAGGTGGAAATCGTTTCGATGAACCACGGCTTTGCAGTGGACGCGAAGTCTCTGCCGGAAGGCGTTGAAGAGACTCACACTTCGCTTTTCGACGGCACCAATTGCGGCCTGCGCATCACCGGCAAGCCGGTCTTCTCGGTGCAGCATCACCCGGAGGCGTCTCCTGGCCCGCAGGACAGCCACTACCTCTTCCGCCGTTTCGTCAATTTGCTGCGTGAGAAGAAGGGCGAACCGGCCCTCGCAGAGCGCTGATAAGATTCAAAGATCAGTTGAACTTATAACCGGCCCGCTTAACCGCGGGCCGTTTGCATTTCACGCTTCACCAACCGGTAGAAACGTGTGGTCAGCATGATCGCTGCTGCCGTCAGGCCGACGACAAATCCGGACCAGACCCCCACGCCACCGAAGCCGAGCGGGAACGCCATGGTCCAGGCAAGCGCAAAACCGATCGGCCAGTAGGAAATCAACGCCAGTATAGCCGGAATACGTGCATCCTTCAGGCCGCGTAGCAGACCCGCCGCCACTGCCTGGATGCCATCTACCAGCTGGAACAACCCCGCCATGATGATGAGCGAGCTCGCGTAAGCGAGAACCTGAGGCGCCTCCGGCAGATGTGCGTCAAGGAACAGACCGCCCAGCTTGCCGGGAATGGCTGCGAAGAGAATGCCACCGCTCAGCGCAATGACACAGGCAACGACGTAGATCGTAATCGCAGCGCGAATGAGGTTCGGGTAATCGCCGCGACCATGCGCGACACCAATCCGTACCGTCGCCGCCTGCGACAGTCCAAGCGGGATCATGAACGCAATCGATGCCAATTGCAGAGCGATGCCATGCGCCGCAAGCTCGATGGTGCCGATCTGACCCATGAGAATGGACGCTGCGGAAAACAGCATGGTTTCGGCCAATATGGTGATGCTGATCGGCAGACCGAGACGTAGCACCTCGCCAAGCGCATTCCAGTCTGGTTTCCAGAAACGGACGAACAGCTCGTATTGCCTGGTTTCGTCCCGCGTCTGGACGTAGAAGACAATGAAGATGAGGCTGAACGTATTGACGATGACGGCCACGATAGCAGCGCCATTCATACCCATGGCGGGCAATCCGAAGTGGCCGAGTACCAGAGCATAGGCAAGCACGCCGTTGAGCAACAGCATGGCAATGGTGGCGTAGAGAATGACGCTGGCACGACCGATCGCGCTGACGAGTCCGCGCATCACGTAAAACAACAACGCCGGAAGCAGGCCAAACTTGGAAATGGCGAGATAGTCGCCCGTCAGCTGTGCCACATTCGGGTTTTGCCCGAGTGCCAGCAGAATGCGCTCCGCATTGTAGAAGATGCCAAGCGCCAGGAACCAGTAGGCTATCGCCACCCACATGCCCATGCGCAGCGCTCGCCGCGCCGATGTCGCATCCCCCTGCCCGTAAGCATTGGCGACCATGGGAACGACGGCAACCGAGAAGCCCGTACCGAAGATGAAGACCACAAAGAAGAACTGGCCAGCCAGCACCATGGCGGCAAGCTTCTCCGCACCAAGCTGACCAACGATGATCATATCGGTGGTATGAATGCCAAGTTGCGCAAGTTGCGCCCCGATCAGCGGAATGCCCAATGCAAGCGTGGCACGGAAATGCGCCGCCCATGAACTGCCGCCCTGCGACACGTTCCCGACAACTTCCGACGAAGACATGATCTCACCCTCAAACTGAAACCGCTTCCAGAGGATGCTGGAAGCGGTCGCTCCAATGCATAAAAGACTTGGCTGACCTGCGCAAGAAAAAGGCGCCCTGTCTAAAAATGAAGCCTTTCTGCCTGCACCTGCCCTTGCCTCACACCCAGGCGCAAGACATGTTTTCGCAATCGAGATTCGGGAGGAACGACGAATGGGGGAAATTCTCTGGCGCGGCGTAGCGATGGGAATAGGCGGCACGGTTTTCATGGACATCTGGGCAATCGTCCTCCATCGTGCCTTCGGCCAACCCGCCGCGAACTGGGGACCCGTCGGTCGCTGGTTCTGGCACCTTCAGAAAGGCACAGTCTTCCACGACAGCATTGCAACCGCTGAGCCGCACGCCAATGAGGTGGCAATTGGCTGGATCGCTCATTATGCGGTCGGCATCCTCTACGGCGTTCTGCTTGCGCTCATTGTGCCGCCGGGCTGGTTTGCAGCGCCGACCTTCCTACTGCCCTTCATCGTGGGGATCGTCACCGTTGCCGCAGGCTGGTTCTTGCTTCAACCCGGCCTCGGCATCGGCTGGGCCGCTTCGAAGACCCCCAACCCCAACAAGGTGCGCGCACTGAACCTTGTCGCTCACACGATTTTCGCTCTCGGCATGTTCGTCACCGCACTGGCGATAGCATAAAGCGCCGTCGTTCTATCGGCACACACCGAACTCTCTGCTTTTTTGCATCGACGCCAGATGCTGTGGCGATCATGATGCGCAATAGGAGCGCTCCTGTCTCGATCAAGGAGGACCTCGCTTGTCACGTAAGACGAAGTCTGTGTTCGCAGTCATCGGGCTATCTGTGCTGGCTGCCTTGGTGCTGACCCTCGAGCTATTCAGCTCCATCAACAGACATATCGATGTCTGTGACGACCCGACCTCTGGCCGTTTCATTCATGACGAGACCTTGCGGGACCAGACGTGCCAGGATTGAGAGCCTCGGTCCGGTCATCCTCAACGCCTTGAAGAAGGGGCTTTAACAGCGGATTGGGAAACCGACGCTTGATGGTGACGGCGTAAAAGGATTCGACCATGCCCGGCAGCGCATCGAACTCGATGAGCGTTCCGGCTTCTAGTTCCCCCTTGACCACGATGGGAGGCAGAACGGCAAGCCCTGCTCCTTCTCGAGCCAGAAGACGCATCATAGCCATGTCATCCACCTCGGCGGCAATCTGCGGGATGAGACCCAGACGCGAAATCAAGGCCTCGAATTGGGAGCGAACGCCGCTCTCGAGCGTCGGCAGGATCACCGGATGTTCGGCCAGCAGATCAGCGAGGGTTGCTCCCGCCTTGCCCAAAGACGGTCTGCCAACGAGACTGACCCGTTGCTGATAGATGTGTTGCGCGATGAAGGGCGTAACGGAATCGGCCATCGGCGGCTGATTCAAGAGAACGATATCGAGGTTCAGCGTTTCCAGCGCGCGCAGAAGCTCGCTCGTACTGCCCGAACGGAGAATCATGTCGACATCCGAGCGCCCCATGATCGGGCGCAGGAACTCGATCTGGAAGTTGCGCGACAGCGTGGCCAGTGCGCCAATACGAATGGCACGGCGGCTTCGCCCCGTTTCCTTCAGCGTTTCGATCAGTTCTTCACCAGCGGCAAAGATCGTATCGGCACGGTCGAGCGCGATACGGCCCGCTTCGGTCAAGTAAAGCTGCCGCCCGCGCCGCTCGAACAGCGCGTGGCCCAACCGCTCCTCCAACTGCTTGATCTGGATGGACAATGCAGACTGCGACAGGTTCAACCGTTCGGCCGTGCGCGTCAGATTGCCGTCATGAGCGACAGCGCGAAAATAGCGAAGATGATGATAATTGAGATCAGACATCGTTCTATTTTATAGAACGTTACTGCAGAAACAATGAATTTTTATGCGATTCTGGTTCCTGCTACTCCGTTGCCCACTTATCCCTGCTCCTCCCAAGCAGCCCACCGAACGGAGAACTTTCGTGATCTACGCTCTACCGCTCCTCGCTCCGCTTTTTCTCGCCTACGCCTCGTATCGTGCTTTCAAGGCACCTGGTCTTCGGCCCCGTGCAGCGATCCGCGTCGCTGAACTTGCCGCCCTGGCGTCCATCGTCATTGCGCTCCTTTCAGGCCTTGTCCTCACGTTCCAGGGACCGGGCACCGGCCCGGCGATCGGCTACGGCTACGTCGCGCTCGCCTCGAGACTTGACCTTGTCAGCCTCACCATGCTCCTCCTCGTTTCCTTCATCGGATGGATCGTGCTGCGCTACGCAGGGACGTTTCTTGACGGCGAAGCCCGGCAAGGACCGTTCACTGGCTGGATGACGGCAACACTTGCGGCGGTTCTTCTGCTTGTTCAAGCCGGTACGTTACTGCAGCTCGTCGTCGGCTGGTGCGCGGCAAGTCTTCTGCTTCATCAGTTGCTGATCTTCTACCCCGAGCGAGTTGCGGCCACACGCGCAGCCCGCAAGAAGTTCTTCGTATCACGGCTGGGCGATGTCGCCCTGATGTTCGCTGTAATTCTGCTGGCCATCGCATTCAGGACCGGTGACATCGCCACCATTCTGATCAAAGCCCAGCAGGGACAGGGTATGCCGCTGACGATTGCCGCTGCAGCACTTCTGGCTGTTGCTGCCCTTTTGAAATCTGCGCAATTTCCAACCCATGGTTGGCTGACGGAAGTCATGGAAACGCCAACGCCGGTTTCTGCGCTCTTGCATGCGGGCGTCGTGAATGCCGGCGGCTTTCTCCTCATTCGCTTCGCCGATATCATGCTCCAGGCGCCAATCGTGCTTGCGGTTCTGGTGATGGTCGGCGGCTTCACCGCAATTTTCGGCAGCGTGGTCATGCTCACTCAGTCCGCGGTCAAGACGTCGCTTGCCTGGTCGACGGTCGCGCAAATGGGATTCATGATCCTGCAATGCGGCCTGGCGCTCTTCCCCATCGCGCTTCTGCACATCGTGGCGCATTCGCTCTACAAGGCGCATTCTTTCCTCTCCTCAGGTTCGGCCATAGAAACCGTCGCCTCCATCCGTCGCCCTGGCCCGATCACCATCCCCAACGCCAAGGCGGTCACCCGCGCCTTCCTTCTAGCTCTCGCGATCTATGCTGTGATTGGCCTCCTCTTCGGTTTCGGCGACAAACCGCCACAGTCACTTGCTCTCGGTGCGATCCTCATCTTCGGCGTCGCCTACCTCATCGCCCAGGGTCTTGCCGATGCCGCACCTTGGGCGCTGACCTGGCGGACGTCCCTCTACGCCGTCCTGGCCGCCACCGCCTACTTCGCCTTGCAGAAAATTGCGGAAGGGCTGATGCACGGCACGCTCCCGCCTCCGCCCCAGCCTGGTCCATTGGAATGGACGCTGATGCTGCTGGCCGTCATTACCTTCGGCCTTGTGGCGGTCGCCCAGTCGCTCTTTCCCCTCTGGGCCTATCATCCGGCGGCGGCAGGTCTGCGCGTACATCTCGCAAATGGGCTTTACGCCAACGCCCTCTTCGATCGCCTGCTTGGCGGCTGGAGACTTCCCGCATCTGCCTCTGCAACCTCGGCTTCCGTGAAGGAGTGAACTCATGACCGGCACCATCACTATCGACACACTGCACGGCGACACTCTCGCAAAGGCCGCAGCCGATGCCGTTAAAGCCATACCACCGGCCTGGCCTCTGACGGCGACCGTTGCCGTCAACCCTTTCCTTGGCCAGGTGGAGGATAGCTTCGACCAGACCGCGGCGCTGCTGGCCCGGATCGGCGGCGTGCGCCTTTCGCTCCCTCGCAAGCACTTTGCCGATAAACTCGCCAGAGGCGACATGACCGACGAGGACCTCCTCGCAGGGCTCAAGACAAGCTCTATCGCGAAGGACATCGACCTGGATGAAATCAAGGCCGCGCTGCTCAGTAATGCACCTACAGTTGCCGCGCTTCCAACAGTGGCCGATCTGGCTGGACGGACAAGCGACAAGGACTGGTCAGGCATCGTTTCGGATCGTATCGGTACTTTTGCAGCTGGCTTTTTCGATCAAGGCCAGGCGCTGTGGGCAGCGTCTCGTCGCAACGGGCTTTACGCCGCCTGGCGGGCCTTTGCCACGCACGATCTGACGCCGGAAATTCTAGGCCTGAAGGACTTCGGCACCCATGTGGCCGATACGCCGGAAACGCCCCACGCGGCAATCGAGCGGGCAGCGGTTTCGCTCGGCCTTGGCGCAGAGCCGGGAACCTATTTCCATCAACTGCTGCTCACTCTTGGCGGCTGGGCGCAATTTGCCCGCCACATGCAGTTCAAGGCGGAGATCGACGGTGGTGAGGACACGACTGCGCTCGAACTCCTTGCTATCAGGCTGATTTTCGAAGAAGCGCTTTACCTGCGGCATAAGACAAACATCGAAAGCGAATGGCGCAATGTTCGCAAGGCTCATGTCGAACCGGTCACGCCCGGTCGCGACACGCTGATTGACAGCATCCTCCAAGCTGCTGCCGAACGGGCGGCAGAGCGCAAGCTCGCCGCTGTGCTTGCTACCCCTTGCGAGATCAAGGACGTAGACCAGCGCCCCATTCTCCAGGCAGCTTTCTGCATCGATGTACGTTCCGAAGTGTTGCGGCGCTCGCTCGAAACCATGGACGCCAGAATTCGCACGCTGGGCTTTGCCGGTTTCTTCGGTCTCGGCACAAGTCACCACGCTTTCGCGTCAGATACCGCCGAACACAGGCTTCCGGTCCTGCTGAAACCCTCGGTGTTCAGTTGCAGCGCCGTCGATGACGACAAGGGTGCAGATCAGAAAGCCCGCTTCGGTGCCCGTGGCATTCGCGCCTGGGGCAGGTTCAAGCTTGCCGCCGTTTCCTCCTTCGCCTTTGTCGAGGCGATGGGTCCGGTCTATGCCGGCAAGCTATTGCGCGACGGCCTGCGTTTGACCAAGGGCAACGCGCCGGACAAGGTCAAGCCTCGCTTCTCCCAGGATATCGATCTGGAAACGAGAGCTGCCATAGCCGAAAAGGTGCTGAAAGCCATGTCACTGACAGAAGGCTTCGCTCGCTTCGTGCTGATCTGCGGCCACGGCGCCAATGTCGTCAACAACCCCTATGCCAGCGCACTCCATTGCGGCGCCTGCGGCGGTCATGCGGGTGATGTCAATGCGCGGCTTCTGGCAGACCTGATCAACGACCGGGCTGTGCGCGACGCGCTGTCAGAAAAGGGTATCCACATTCCGGCCGATACCATCTTCATCGCCGGTCTGCACGATACTACCACCGACGGCGTGACGCTGTTCGAAGCCGATCTGGACAGCGACATCGCGCACAAGGATCTCGCGCAAATCCGCAAGTGGCTGACCGATGCAGGCCGTCTGACGAGAGCTAAGCGGGCAGAGCGTCTTCCGCGGGCAACGGGCAAGAATTTGACCGTTCGCGCCCGCGACTGGTCCGAAACAAGGCCTGAACTCGGGCTTGCGGGGTGCCGCGCCTTCATCGCCGCTCCCCGGTCACGCACAGCGGGTCGATCTCTGGAAGGCCAGGCCTTCCTGCACGATTATGTCTGGCAGAAGGACGAGGACTTCAAGATCCTCGAACTTATCCTGACCGCCCCCGTGGTCGTCGCAAGCTGGATCAGCCTGC
Source organism: Rhizobium sp. 22-785-1 (assembly GCF_053521965.1). Lineage (NCBI taxonomy): Bacteria > Pseudomonadati > Pseudomonadota > Alphaproteobacteria > Hyphomicrobiales > Rhizobiaceae > Rhizobium > Rhizobium sp. 22-785-1. The sequence continues at coordinate 661,963 of NZ_JBNWDI010000001.1, forward strand.
AATATTTCGGCTCTGCGGTCGCACCATCCTTGTTCGGCGCAGGCAACAAGCTGCTGCACAATGTCGTCGGCGGCATCGGCGTTGTCGAAGGCAATGGCGGCAACTTGCGCGCCGGCCTTCCTTGGCAGTCTGTCCATGATGGCGAAAATCTCGTCCATGAGCCGCTACGGCTGACGGTGGCGGTCGAGGCCCCGAAGGAGGCGATCATCGACATTCTCCGGCGGCATCCGCAGGTCCAGGCACTTTTCGACAATGGCTGGGTTTCACTAGTCGTGATGGGCGAGAAAGGCCAGCTTGCCTGGCGCTACGAGACAGGTGGAAGCTGGGAGAATATGGGGAGTGGAGAGAACGAAACTTCATTTCAAAGGCTGGCGGGTTGACGGAACTATCCATCACGCCCGCGCCACCGTCATCCTCGCCTTTGAGGCGAGGATCCATTGGTCATTGATGACTGTCGAGAAAATACGATCCTCGCCTCACGGGCGAGGATTACAGAAAGAGCGTCGGACGACGATCAAATGTCAGCGGAGAACGTATCGCAGTCCTCGACCCGCCCACTCTCGAAGCCGCGGCGGAACCATTCGACGCGTTGCGCCGACGTGCCGTGGTTGAAGCTGTCGGGAACCACATAGCCCTGCGTCTTCTTCTGCAGCGTATCGTCACCGATCTGATGGGCGGCATTCAGCGCCTCTTCCAGATCGCCAGCTTCAAGAATGCCCTTCTGCTGCGTGGACTTGCCCCAGATTCCGGCATAGCAATCGGCCTGAAGTTCAACCTTCACCGAAAGAGCATTCGCCTGGCTCTCGCTCATGGATTGGCGGCGCTGGTTGAATTCAGGAAGCACGCCGGTGAGGTTCTGCACATGGTGGCCCACCTCGTGCGCTATTACATAGGCCTGGGCAAAATCGCCCGAAGCACCGAAGCGCTGCGAAAGCTCGCGGAAGAAGTCTGTGTCAAGATAGACCTTGCGATCCACCGGGCAATAGAACGGACCGGATGCGGATGTTGCGTTACCACAAGCGGAGCGCACCTGGCCTGAGAACAGCACGAGCGTCGGCTTTTGATAAGTCTCGCCGGAAGCCTGGAAGATCTTGCCCCAGGTATCTTCCGTTTCTGCCAGAATAGTTCGGACAAAGGCTGTGGTTTCGTCGCTAGACTGGCCTTGCGGGCGCGTGCCCGTCTGCTGCTGTTGCTGGCTACCGCTATCCGAATACATGTCGCCGCCCGACAGCAAAGTCAGCGGATTGATACCGAGTGCCCAGCTGATCAACAGGATGACGACGAGACCGCCAATCCCGATACCACCGCCCCGACCTCCGGTCGGCAAGCGGAAACTACCGCCACCGCCCATCCCGCCGGTGGACATGCCGCGTCTATCTTCGATGTTGTCCGACTGGCGGCGCCCTCTCCACTGCATGGCAATCTCCCCTTCAATATGCTTGCGCTAAACGCTAATTGCCGCAAAGCGTTCCCGCAAGAGGAGTGCCGGTGTCAGCTACGGGAGTAGCTGTAGGCCCCACCCTTAGCGAGGGCGCGTTGATAGGCAGGGCGTGCGCGGATGGCGTCAAGGAAGCGTCTGATCGCCGTCGTTTCACCCACGCCGTCCGCACGGCTCATGGCCGCCTCGACCGGAAAGCTCATGGCAATATCGGCGCCGGTCAACATGTCTGCGGCAAAATAACCTTGCCTTGAAAGCTCCGCCTCCCAGTAGGCCACATGGTCGATGAGTTGCGGATCGATGAGCTTTCCGGAGACTCCCTTGGAGATAAGCCCCGCCACAGGGCGTAGAAAAAACGGCATCTGGCTTGGCAGGCGTGAGAAGAGAAGCTTGAGCAGGAGCAGCGGCATTGCCGAGCCTTCGGCATAATGCAGCCAGTAAAGATAGCGACGGTAATCATCCGTGCCCCTCTCTGGCCGGAACCTGCCCTCGCCATAGGTGTCGAGGAGATACTCGATGATCGCGCCGCTTTCGGCATAGACCTTGCCACCATCTTCGATCACGGGTGACTTGCCCAGCGGATGCAACTGCTTCAGGCTCTTCGGCGCGCGCATGTCCGATCCGCGCTTATAGGTCCTCACCTCACAAGGCAACTCAAGTTCTTCCAGCAGCCAGAGAATGCGGTGTGCGCGCGAGTTTTCCAGGTAATGAACGATGATCATGTTTATCCTGCATCCGGTTGGAAGCGATGATTGAAGCGATTGATAAGGCTTACGGATGATGGGGCGCGAAGGATCACCCGGCCTGCTCCTTTTACGACAGGCGAACTTTCCTGTCGGAAAGCGAAGATTCGGGGTTCCGTTCGCCAAAACATTTGCCTATAAGCCGCTTCTAGCCTGAAAAGATTTGGAATTGCGCGCCCCGGCCGGTGAACCCTCACCATGGCCGTTTTTTGCGCAACACGAAAGCGGAACGAGAGCCATGCCAAAGCGCCAAGATATCAAATCCATCCTCATCATTGGCGCGGGACCGATCGTCATCGGTCAGGCATGCGAATTCGACTATTCCGGCACCCAGGCCTGTAAGGCGCTGAAGGAGGAAGGTTACCGGGTCATCCTGGTCAACTCCAACCCCGCCACCATCATGACGGACCCCGGCCTTGCGGACGCGACTTACGTCGAACCGATCACACCTGAAGTGGTTGCCAAGATTATCGCCAAGGAGCGCCCCGATGCGCTGCTGCCCACAATGGGCGGCCAGACGGCGCTCAACACCGCGCTGTCCCTGAAGCGTATGGGCGTGCTGGACCGCTACAATGTCGAGATGATCGGCGCCAAGCCAGAAGCGATCGACAAGGCCGAAGACCGCGCCCTCTTCCGTGAAGCTATGGCGAAGATCGGTCTCGAAACCCCGCGCTCGATGCTGGCCAACGCCACCGAGATCAAGGATGCCGACCGCAAGAAGCACGAAGCAGCCCGCGCAGAACTGAAGGGCAAGCTGTCCGGTGCCGAACTCGATAAGGCCCTCGACGAGCTGGAAAACCAGTGGAACCTCGGAGAGACCGACCGCAAGCAGCGCTACATGGCGCATGCCATGGCAATCGCCGCCCAAGCGATCGACCATGTCGGTCTCCCGGCCATCATTCGCCCGTCCTTTACGCTCGGCGGTACTGGCGGCGGCATTGCCTATAATCGTTCTGAGTTCTTCGATATCGTCTCCGGCGGTCTCGACGCCTCCCCAACCACCGAAGTTCTGGTCGAAGAGTCTGTTCTCGGCTGGAAGGAATATGAAATGGAAGTCGTCCGCGACAAGGCGGACAACTGCATCATTATCTGCTCCATCGAAAACATCGACCCGATGGGCGTCCACACCGGTGACTCCATCACCGTTGCACCGGCGCTGACGCTGACGGACAAAGAATACCAGATCATGCGCAACGCCTCGATTGCGGTTCTGCGCGAGATCGGCGTCGAAACCGGCGGCTCGAACGTGCAGTTCGCCGTCAACCCGAAGGATGGCCGCCTCGTCGTCATCGAAATGAACCCGCGCGTTTCGCGCTCCTCCGCGCTCGCCTCCAAGGCAACCGGCTTCCCCATAGCCAAGGTCGCGGCCAAGCTTGCCATCGGCTACACGCTGGACGAGCTGGACAACGACATCACCGGCGGTGCAACGCCTGCGTCCTTCGAACCGTCTATCGACTATGTCGTGACGAAAATCCCGCGCTTCGCCTTCGAAAAATTCCCAGGCGCTTCGCCGATCCTCACCACCGCGATGAAGTCCGTCGGTGAAGTCATGGCAATTGGCCGTACATTTGCCGAATCGCTGCAGAAGGCTTTGCGCGGCATGGAAACCGGCCTCACCGGTCTTGATGAGATCGAAATCCCCGGTTACGAGGAAGGCGAAGGCTCCAAGAACGCCATCCGCGCTGCCATCGGCACGCCGACGCCGGATCGCCTGCGCATGGTGGCCCAGGCGCTGCGCATGGGCATGTCCGAAGCCGAAGTGCACGAGAACTCCAAGATCGACCCGTGGTTCATCGCCCAGTTCAAGGCGATCGTCGATATGGAAGCGCGTGTGCGCGAACACGGCCTGCCGACCGATGCCGAAAACCTGCGCATGCTGAAGGCCATGGGCTTCTCCGATGCCCGCCTCGCCTCGCTGACCGGCAAGCGCCCGAAAGAAGTGGCAGAGCTGCGCAACAGCCTGAACGTGCGCCCGGTCTTCAAGCGCATCGATACCTGTGCTGCCGAGTTCGCCTCTCCGACCGCCTACATGTACTCCACCTATGAGATGCCTTTCGTCGGCGCACTGCGCTCCGAAGCGCAGGTGTCCGACCGCAAGAAGGTCGTCATCCTCGGCGGTGGCCCGAACCGTATCGGCCAGGGCATCGAGTTCGATTATTGCTGCTGCCATGCCGCCTTCGCGCTGAAGGATGCTGGCTTTGAAGCCATCATGATCAACTGCAACCCGGAAACGGTATCGACCGACTACGACACCTCCGACCGCCTCTATTTCGAGCCGTTGACCGCCGAAGACGTGATCGAGATCATGCGCGCGGAGCAGGAAAAGGGCGAACTCGTCGGCGTCATCGTGCAGTTCGGTGGCCAGACCCCGCTGAAGCTTGCCGAAGCGCTGGAAAAGAACGGTATCCCTATCCTCGGCACCGCGCCGGACATGATCGACCTTGCTGAAGACCGCGACCGCTTCCAGAAGCTGCTGATGAAGCTCGATCTGGCGCAGCCGAACAACGGTATCGCCTACTCGGTCGAACAGGCACGTCTCGTCGCCTCCGAAATCGGCTTCCCGCTCGTCGTTCGCCCGTCCTACGTTCTGGGTGGCCGCGCCATGCAGATCATCCATTCGGAAGGCCAGTTGCAGACATACCTGCTCGACACCGTTCCAGGCCTCGTGCCGGAAGACATCAAGCAGCGCTACCCGAACGACAAGACCGGTCAGATCAACACGCTGCTCGGCAAGAACCCCCTGCTTTTCGACAGCTACCTGACGAACGCCGTTGAAGTGGACGTGGATGCGCTGTGCGACGGCGAAAGCGTCTTCGTCTCCGGCATCATGGAACACATCGAAGAAGCTGGCATCCACTCGGGCGACTCCGCCTGCTCGCTGCCTGCCCGTTCGCTGTCTGCCGAAACGCTGGACGAACTGGAACGCCAGACGGCAGCCCTTGCCAAGGCGCTGAAGGTCGGCGGTCTGATGAACGTGCAATACGCCATCAAGGACGGCACCATCTACGTTCTGGAAGTCAACCCGCGCGCGTCGCGTACCGTGCCCTTCGTTGCCAAGACCATCGGCGCGCCGATTGCCAAGATCGCAGCCCGCGTCATGGCGGGTGAGAAGCTCGATCAGGCAATTGCTGCCTACGGCGAAAAGCCAGATCCGCGCAACCTGAAGCACATCGCCGTAAAGGAAGCCGTCTTCCCGTTCGCCCGCTTCCCTGGCGTCGATATCCTGCTCGGACCGGAAATGCGCTCCACCGGCGAAGTCATCGGTCTCGATACCGATTTCGCGCTGGCCTTTGCCAAGTCACAGCTGGGCGCTGGCGTCGATCTCCCCCGCTCTGGCACGGTCTTCGTCTCGGTCCGCGATCAGGACAAGGAAGGCGTTCTGCCCGCCATTCGCATTCTGGTGGAAGCAGGCTTCAAGGTCCTGGCAACCGGCGGTACGCAGCGTTTCCTCGCCGAACAGGGCATCGCAGCCGAGAAGATCAACAAGGTGCAGGAAGGTCGCCCGCACATTGAGGATGGCATTCGCAACCGTCAGGTCCAGCTGGTCATCAACACCACCGACAGCAACAAGGCGATCTCCGACTCCAAGTCGCTACGCCGCGCAACGCTGATGCAGAAAGTGCCCTATTACACCACCATGGCCGGTGCGGAAGCTGCAGCCCTTGCCATCAAGGCGCTGAAGGCCGGCAACCTCGAAGTGAAGCCGCTGCAAAGCTACTTCTGAGAAACGACATAGCGTTCCAAAACAAAGGCCTCCCCCAAACGGGGAGGCCATTTTCGTTGCAGTATGTGGAAGGGCGATTAGCCCTTTGGAGCAGCAGTCTTGTCCGTCGATGGGGTAACTGCTGCGGCATTGGCAGGCTTTTCTGCCTTTGCCTTGTAAGGCTGACCATAGATATCGACGATGTTGAGCATCGCGTTATCCGTTACGTCCTTCAGCGCCGCATTGGCCTCATAGAACTTGCCCTGGTTGATCAGGTCGGCAGCCTTGCCAACATCGGTGACCGTCTGGTCGAGCGGTAGGGCGGCGGTGATGAACTCGACATCGACATCCGCGACAGCGAGCTTTTCAAGCGCACCCTGGCGATCGGAGGTCTTCAGGCTCTTATTCGCTTCGGTGATGGCCGCAACTTTCTCAGGCGTTGCCTTGAAGTCTTCACCGAGCGTCAACTGCGAGTCGACTGGCAACCACTGGATGGGCGTTGCAGACGGGGCCTTTATGTCGGCCTTCGCGTCGGCGGCGGTCGGTGCCTTGGTCGGCTTCGTCAGATCCGCTTCAGCCTTCATGAAGACTGCTTCGTCCTTGGAGGCCTTCCGCAGCTCGTCCTTCGCCTTGTTGATGAAGGTCTTAGCCTCATCCGGCTTCGCGTTGAAGATTGCCAGGCGTGTTGCCTGAATATCGGCCAAGGCCTGTGCGCCGTCCTGGGAGAGACGACCAACATCTTTGTCGATGGCCTTATTCGGAACAACAGCGCCCTTGGTTTCCGTCTGCGCTGCAGTTGTCGATGCAGCTTCGGCAGTATAAGCAATTCCGCCGAGCATAGTACCGGCAACAAGAATAACAGCAATGTTACGGCGAATAAACATGATGCAAATCCTTTTATAATCCCTACACACAACATCCTAACCACCTTTGGATGTTGATGCTGATTAAACTCCCAAAAACGGAAATAGTCGCATTACAATTACTTCATGAACGGCTTTTAATGCTTAGAAACAGCGCATTTTCGAAAAGGGCGAACTGTTCTACTGCGGCAGTAAGGACCAAACGCGGGGACGCTTCACCTCACGCTTCGGACAATCGCCGCACGGCGCGCAAGTCTTCGACGAAGAGCGCCCTCTCCTGCGCCTGACGTGCCGGGTCGGGAATTCTAAGCAGGTAGGATGGATGCACCGTGGCAAAGAGGATGCGTGAATTCTCCATGGGGATGGGCCGGCTGCGAACGCTCGAAAGCGTCTCTTTCATCCCCGTCAAAGCGTAAACCGCCGTCGCCCCCATCGCGACGATGAGCTTGGGCTGAACGAGATCGATCTCCCGGGTCAACCACCAACGGCAACGCTCAACCTCACCGGCATTGGGTCGTTGGTGAATGCGTTTCTTGCCCCGCGCCTCATATTTGAAATGCTTGACCGCGTTCGTCACATAGAGCGATTGACGCTCGATCCCCGTTTCCCCCAAGACCTGATCGAACACCCTGCCCGCTGGACCGATAAAGGGTCGCCCGGCCAAATCCTCATGATCTCCCGGCTGCTCACCAACGACCATCGCCTGCGCCTTCTCAGGCCCCTCGCCGAAGACGGTTTGCGTCGCGGCACAATGCAGCGGGCACATCTGACAGCTTTGTGCTTCACGCTTCACGCCAGCGAGAGTATTTGCATCCGGTAGCACTTCCTGTGGCTTGGCTGCGGCCGCCGCCTGGATGCGATGGTGAAACATCTGCGGCTCGGTCGCAGCCTTGGCCGCCATGCCAAGCACGCGCGCCTCCGCGCCGATGACAAGTTCCGGGATGAGATCGGCCTCTGGCAGGTTCTTCCAATACTTCTTCGGCATTTCCGCCGTCATGGCTTTGATCTTCAACCGCGCCGGATTGAAGATATTGGCATAGTAGGTGCGCCATAACTCGTCCGTCTCGTCGGAAATATCCGGTCGTTCCGCTGGTTCGCGCGACGTCTCAAGCAACTGACCATTCCACCGTGCAGACCCTTTCGGAGTTGCGATCAGCCAATCCATGTCGTTGAAGCGACGCTGGAAGAACGGCGCCTTTCGCTCGACAATGAAATGATCTGGCTCGAACCACGCAATGAAGCAGCGCCGTGCTTGCGCGCCCTCGCCCGGCACTTCCTTGAAACGGACGAAGGCGGTCATCTTGTGGCTGTCGCGACGGACCGATTTCTCCATTTGACGGGCCGCTTGAACATCGGGATCGGCCTTGATCTGCAACAGCGCCCGGTCCTGCTGCAGCCGCCACAGGAGACGATACAGCAAAGAAAAGCGCGCCGGATCGCTGTGGCAGATGATGGCTTCCGCCAATGGCAGGAAGGCCGATGGAACCGTGATCTGCGCCGGCGTCTTCGCTACCGGTAGTGACGCCTGCTGCTCGAAATCAAGACGCGTGCCGCGGTCGCTCTTCAGGCGCCAATCCACATCGCTCGGTGCCACACTCGCCGTAAGAAGCGAACGCGCGGCGTCGCGCCATTCGCCAAAGTTGCCCCTGCCCTCCAGTTCGACCGCATACATCACAGCAACGACAACTGTTCCGGAGGCGGTGTGAACATGGCGCGCAGGTCGGGCCGCTCGGTCAACTTGCCCGGCGTCCAGCCATCAGCGACGACAAACGCCTTCACCTTTTTCAGCGATACGCCGAAGCGCGCCAGATCTTCCAAGCGCAGCCTCCGAAAGCGGCGCGAAGACAAGATGGAGTTTACCGTCTTCACGCCGAACCCAGGCACGCGCAGCAGCATCTCTCTCTCACCCGAATTGACATCGACAGGAAACTTTTGGCGGTTGCCGAGCGCCCAGGCGAGCTTGGGATCGATATCGAGATCGAGCATGCCGTTCTGTTGCGTCGAGGTAATCTCGCCGATGTCGAAGCCGTAGAATCGGTAGAGCCAATCGGCTTGATAGAGCCTGTGCTCGCGCATCAACGGCGGCTTGATGAGTGGCAGGTTTTTGGACGAATCGGGAATGGGGCTGAAGGCGGAGTAATAGACGCGCCGCAGGCCATAGCTTCCGTAAAGCCGCGCACTGGTCGAGAGAATTGTGCCGTCGTCGGCGCCGTCGGCACCGACAATCATCTGCGTGCTCTGTCCGGCCGGCGCAAAGGTCTTGACCCGCTTCGTCTTCAGCGTCGGCTCGCCCGCCTCCTCGATCTTCAAACGGATATCCGCCATGGAGCGACGAATATTGCCGGGCTGCTTTTCCGGCGCGAACTTGCCAATTCCGCTATCGGTCGGAAGTTCGATATTGATCGAGAGACGATCGGCATAAAGCCCCGCTTCTTCGATCAGATGCGGCGATGCTTCGGGGATGGACTTCAGGTGGATGTAACCCCGGAAGCCATGGGTGACGCGCAACTCCTTTGCCACGCGCACCAGCTCTTCCATCGTGTGGTCGGAAGAGCGAATAATGCCGGAAGAAAGGAACAGACCTTCGATATAATTTCGCCGGTAAAATTCCAGCGTCAGCCACACGACCTCTTCCACGGTAAAGCGTGCGCGTTCGACATTGCTCGACGAACGGTTGATGCAATAGGCGCAATCATAGATGCAGAAATTGGTCAGAAGAATCTTTAAAAGCGAGATACAACGACCATCCGGCGCATAGGCATGGCATATGCCAGAGCCCTCCGTCGACCCCAGCCCGCCGCTTTGCGCCGAGTTGCGTTTCGAGGTCCCGCTGGACGCGCAGGAGGCGTCATACTTCGCTGCATCTGAGAGAACTGCAAGCCGCTCTTTGATTGACTTCTTCATAGTATGTTCTCTATATGTTCCAGTGACGAAAGTCAAATCACAAGCGGAGCACGTTGAAAATGCTTGTTTTTTACGGGCCTTTTAATTTGCTGGCATTTCAGGATGCTCTTCTGATATAGTCCGACAAATTGTGATTTTGACATGGTTCCGAAGTTTTGCTCCGGAACCTGTTTCTTTTTGTGTCTGCGACTACCGCGGTGCGAATGTGAAGGAATAAAAAGATGGTAGAAAAAGTACCGATGACCCAGGGCGGTTACGTCAAGTTGCAGGAAGAACTTCGCTGGCGTCAGCAGGAAGAGCGCCCGCGCATCATCGAGGCGATCGCCGAAGCCCGCGCGCATGGCGACCTGTCGGAAAATGCCGAGTATCACGCCGCCAAGGAAGCGCAGAGCCACAATGAAGGCCGCATCTCCGAGCTCGAAGATCTGACTGCCCGCGCCGAGATCATCGATCTCTCCAAGATGTCCGGTTCCAAGATCAAGTTTGGCGCCACCGTCAAGCTCATCGATGAAGACACCGATGAAGAAAAGACCTACCAGATCGTTGGCGATCAGGAAGCTGACGTAAAGGAAGGTCGCATTTCGATTTCCTCCCCCATTGCTCGTGCCCTGATCGGCAAGGAAGTGGGTGACAGCATCGAAGTGAATGCGCCTGGCGGCTCGCGCGGCTACGAGATCCTGTCCGTCAACTGGAACTGAATCCCCCGCTCCTGTTGCGAGACTTCAAGACTTGCCCCATGTCGATCTGAGAGATGTCCGCGTCCTTGCGCCAAACTTCAAGCGCAGGCTCTCGGGCGTGACATCGACGATCATTCAGCTCGTGCCGGTGCAGAACCGGCTCGGGCAGAAGATCGCCGTGATCGGGCCCGGCCTGCCGGACAGCCTGCCCTTTGTTCGCTTTCGCGATCTCTGGCGGCTGTGGCAGAATGGTCCAGAGGGCAAGCCCCGCGTCTGGCATGCGCGGCGCAATATAGAAATGCTGCCGGCCATCATCATGCGCGACATCCTGCGCATGAAGCTGAAGATCGTCTTCACCTCCGCCTCGCAGCGCAAGCACACCGGCTGGACCAAATTTCTGATTTCCAGAATGGATGGCGTAATTGCCACCAATAGCCAGACGGCCTCCTATCTGGAGGTACCGAGCACGGTCATCATGCACGGCATCGACACCGATCGCTTTTCCCCGCCCGCCGATAAGGCTGAAGCAAAGGTCGCACGCGGCCTCGATCCTCAGCGCAAATATGTCGGCTGCTTCGGCCGCATACGGCACCAGAAAGGCACCGATCTTTTCGTTGACACGATGATCCGCGTTTTGCCAGACCATCCAGAGTGGTCGGCCATCGTTGCCGGACGCGCAACAGGTCCGCATGTGGATTTCGAGAATAGCTTAAAGGAAAGAGTGCGAGCCGCAGGTCTTGCCGACCGCATCCTCTTCGTCGGAGAGCATACCAACATCAACGAATGGTACCGCGCGCTTGACCTCTTCATCGCCCCCCAACGCTGGGAGGGATTTGGCCTCACCCCTCTGGAAGCCATGTCGACGGGTGTGCCCGTAATCGCAACGGATGTCGGCGCCTTTCCGGAATTGGTGCGCGAAGGCGAAACCGGCACCGTCATTGGCCGCGATAATCTTGATGCGATGGTTGAAGCGACCTCTGGCTTCCTGAGCGATACAGAGATGATGCAGCGAGGAAGTGCGGCTGCGCGCCAGACGACAGTGGAAAATTTCGCGCTTGAAGGCGAAGCCCGGTCTCTCGGTAATATCTATGCGCGCGTTTAGACAGCCGAATATCGCTTTTCCGATCGCAACACTGGACAGCGCCGTCCCAGCCTGAGCTGAAACAGCGCGACCGCCTTCATCGCCTGCCGCTACGCAATTCCTCGAAGAATTCCAGATATTGATCGACGATCCGCTCTGCGGAAAAGCGTGCGGCCAATTGCTCTCGCCCACCTTGAACCAGCTTCGCTCGAAGCTCGGGCGCCCCTTGCAGACGCAAGAGCGCCTGCGCCATACCCTCGACATCGTCGATCTCGGTGAAGAGAGCGCTTTCATCATGCGTCGCAGCCCAGGACGGCCCTTCGGTTTTGGTGGACACCACAGCCACTTCCGCCTTCCAGCCTTCGAGTAGCACGTTGCCAAGCGGCTCCTGTCGGCTCGGCACGCAGAACATATCCGCCGCCTTAATATAGGCCGCCGGCTCCGAAACCCAGCCGATGAAGCGGACGCGATCGGCAATCCCAAGCTCTTGCACCAACCGCTCCAGATCGGCTCTATCGGGGCCATCTCCAACCAGCCAGAGCCAGAGGTGAGGCGTCGCCGCGACCGCCCGCAGCAAGGTATCGAAACCCTTGGTCGGCACGAAGCGGCCAAGACCGCAAACCAGAGGAACATCGTCCGGCGTCGAAAAATCCGACCGCTTGACCACGGAAGTGCCAACCTCGCCCGGAAAATTGGATACAATCGTCGTCTTACCCTGCCAGCCGAGTGTACGGCAGTGTTCGATGACATTGGGCGCATTGCCGACGATAGCATCGGTGTTGCCGAAATAGCGGACGTGATGAGGATAATCGCCTAGACGCACAACGCGTATGGCATGACCGGTGTCCGGCATCAGCCGCGCCGTCGGCGCACGCCACCCCATCACCACATCGGCCGGCCACTGCTTCATCGAGCGCTTCAGCAACTGTGTGCGCAGCCACCAGTTGGGCCAGCGGCGAAGATAGTAGCCCTCATGCACCGTGCCCCGATCGTCAAGCTCGTGACGCCATGTCACGCCCGGCCGGATCGCGAATTGCTGATCTATGCCACGCTCGTGAAAAGCGCGGGTGAGGCGCAGGAAAAACTGCTCGGTGCCGCCATCCGTGCCGAATTGCAGGTGAAATATCCGCTTCACGCTCATCGTAACGCACTTTCTCGGGCTTGGACTGTAAGGTGGTTGTAACGGGGCGAGATCACGAGAAATACTTCAGCTTGGTCGCGATCAGCTTGTCCACCATAAGCCGCCGCTGTTTGCGCAGACCATAAAGGAAGCTCCGGGCATTACGGCTTCTCGATATCTTTCCGGGATGCGCAATATCGCTGACCGCATCGGTGGTGGACACGGGCCTTGGAAAGAAAGAATAGCCTCCGCCAACGCGGGTAATCCAATAGCGGAAGAAGTTATCGACCGGCGCGAAGATCACACGGTGTCCATCGACGAACTCCTGCGCACCCTTCCTCGACCACAGAATGGCGCCTGTCGTCATCGGAAAATAGTGGGCGGAGCAAAGAGTAAATATATTTTTCCCGAAGCTCATGGTCTTCAGTGGACGGAAGATTTTCAGCTTCTCATTGCCCATGTTGACGATCCGCCACTCGGGATCATGCGCTTTGAGAAAACCGATCGTTTCCGTCACGATCGCCTGCAGGGCTTCATGCGGTGCGGCGTCATCTTCGATCACGAGGCAGTAGGAGCTGTCCGTCCGAAGAAACGCTTTCGCTGCACTCAAATGACTGTAATAGCAGCCGATTTCGCCACCAACCAACTCGCGGCCCATATAGCGTCTGGCAGCTGCGGCATCATAATCGGCAACAGTATCAAGGGCGAGCTTGCGCCCATCGAAAGCCGAGAGGCGCTCGAATGCGACACCGGCTTTCTCAAGCGACGCCGACACTTGTGAGAAACGCTCCGTGCTGCCATCCAGATTGATGACGTAGCAGCAGAAATCGGCATTCAGCGCGATGTCGTTTGAGTTGGAGACCATCAATAACGTCCTATCGTTTCATCTGCTTGAACAGATCGAGATAGGCATCCACCACCGCATCCTTGCGGAAATCAGCGTCAAGCCTTGCCCTGCCCTGCTTTCGCAGTTTCGCTGCCAGTTGATCATCTGTGCGGATACGATTGATCGCCGCAAGGGTGCCATCCACATCGTCGATGTCACACATGAGCGCATCTTCCCCATCTCGGATAAACCAGGAAGGCCCTTCGGAACGGGTGGAGACCACCGGCACATCCGCCTGCCAGGCTTCGAGCACCACATTGCCAAGCGGCTCATGGCGCGATGGCATAACGAAGATCGAGCCCGCGGCAACATGATTCATCGGCTCCTCGACCCAGCCGGTGAAGCGGGTACGGTCTGTCATGCCCAATTCCTGCACCAGTTGCTCCATCTCGGCGCGCTTGTCGCCGTCGCCGATCAGCCACAGCCAGGCATCGGGAATTTGCGCCACGGCCTTGATCAGAACATCGAACCCCTTGCGCCGGATGAACCGTCCGGTGCCCACGACGAGGAAGGCATCTTCCGGTGTCCCCATGCTGGCACGCGATACCGGCTTGATAGTGGTTTCACGAACGAAATTGGAGACGACCTTGACCGGCTTCGTCCATCCCAATTGCACGCAGGCCTCGGCAATGCCGGGCGCATTGGCAACGATCAGATCATTGTTGCGAAAATTCTTGAGATGACGGGGATAATCGCCAAGCCGCGTCAGCCGCACGCTGTTGCCATGTGCTGGAACAAGCCGCGAGGAGCGCGACATCCAGGCCATGACCACATCCGGCTTCCATTCGCGCATGATTTTGTTCACCTGCCAGCGAAGCCAGAGTGCCTTTGGCGAGATGCGGCGATATTCGCTTTCAATGGTAAGACCAAGGGCTGCAATCTCGTCGCGCCAGATGCGACCCGGACGCACGATAAAGCGCTGCTCGATGCCACGATCGCCAAAAGCCGTTGCCAGATTGACGAAGAAGCGCTCGGCACCGCCCTCTTTGCCGAAATGCATGTGAAGAATTCTTTCGGCACTCATCCAATATCGCTCCGCACCCGGCCAATGCTTAAGCGCTATATAACCGCGTCCGATAATAGTCCACGTGACTTATAGGGCAAAAGCGTGCTTGGCGGCCTTGCGCACAATAAAGGTAGCCAGAAACTGAAGCTTACGCAGACCAAATGACCGTCAGGGCGCGGAATCTTTCCAGAAAATCTCTCTGATGGCGCCTCGCTTGGTCAGGAAAACCATAAGCTGCCGGTGAATCTGGCTGATCTCGTTCCAGCCCCGACGCAGCTTCCTCAGTTTCAGCCGCCAGCCGGTGGGGCGAGCGGCCTTCCCGAACTTGGCAATATCGGAGTTGTACTCATAGTGCCGCTGCGTTGCCATTGCCGGCTGGACGATGAAAGGCTTCAATTGCCGGAAGACGGGCGACACCGTATCGTTGAAGAGAAAGTGATCGACCGGCACCCTCATACGTCCACGGTATGACAGCGCTACCTGTGCTGCCCGGCGCGACAGGATGTAGGCCCCGCCCCCCACATGGCGGGAGAACATGCGATGCAGCGCACGTTCCGTGTCAGGAACCTTGATCTCCGCATCTCCCAAAAGAACCTTGGAGATACCTGAGCCGAACTTCTCCAGCTTGATCACGTCCACATGGGAGGGAATCCAGTCATCCGACCTCAAGGCATTCGCGACATCGCCCGAGAGAAACACATCGTCCTCAAGCATCAAGCCAAACCGCGCGCCTGTCTGCAAAAAGGCTTCCCAGGCATAGGTATGGCTCACCGTGCAGGACCGATCGCCGAGGCCGAGCGCACCCAGCGGACCAGCAGGTGTAATGACGCCATCCAGCAACGCCTCATCCACCTTCGTGGCATCGCAGGCATCGACGCGGGTAAACGCCACGCCACGCTCTTCCAGATGATGCGACACGCGCTCCAGCCTGTCCTCGCGACGCGCAAGGTTGATGACGAAAACGGGAATGGCCTGGTTCATGTCGCACTCTTCCAACTCTCAAGGCCCAACAACGCCTTCGTAGCTCGGCGACTCTATAGGCTTTTCGACAATCACAGCACAAGGTGCATCGCTGGCTGGCGAGCCCGGACCAGGAATACTCCCCAGGCATCGGCACAAACTTCCCGGTTTATTTTGCCGACGACTTACGGTATCGCAGCGTAAACGCGCGCCTCCTTCAACTTGGACGCCTGCGCCAAGCAGAGATGAAAGCAAAAGGGGCTTTTTTCTCCCGGCCAAGTCGGCACCTGTCTGTCATACCGCCCTGCTCCTCAGCCGATGGAAACAACATAAATATATTAGAAAATACGAAATAATAAAGTTACACAATACGACTTCTCGACAAAAAGGCGTTTTTGCTCTTGCCTCTACCGATATGTATTTCACAAGAATCATGAGAACAGAATTTAATGTCGCACAACAGAGCACCCCAAGTGGGCCTCCCCAGGAATTAGTTTGTACGAAATATTCATCGCTAAATAAATTCTAAAATTTGAAATTGTGTATTATAGAAAGACATCCAATAAGTATTATTTAGAAAAAATTTAAAGTCTTGACGGGATGTCGAGCCTGTGGCAGGGAGCCGATGCTGTCACACTTCCGCAAGATTATTGTTATCTGCGCTGATCGGTCGATCCCACATGTATCTTAAGCCTAGTGCCTTAAACATAGATTTCTCACTGGCGGCCTACGCACCTGGCGCACATAACCCACCGAGAAAATACGGTCTCCCAGCATCCATATTATTTTGCAAGGAATGCGGAATTTCTAACCAACGGCCAAATTCAGCTGTTGAGTTCAAACATACAGAAACTTCAAAGAAGGAGACCATCCGTTTTGATGAGCAACAGGTATGCGATGCATGCCGCACGGCTCACCGCAAAAATGTCGAAATAGACTGGGACGAACGCAAGAGCCAACTAATCGCATTGTGTGACCGCTTCCGCAGCCGTAACGGGTCATACGACTGCTTAGTTCCCGGCTCTGGCGGCAAAGACAGCTTCTATCAATCATGGATGCTCAAGTACAAATACGGAATGAATCCGCTGACGGTAACTTGGGCTCCAAATATCTACACTGAGTGGGGACGACATAACTTTGATGCATGGATCCACTCTGGAATGGATAACTATCTGATGACGCCTTCAGGGCGATCCAAACGTCTTTTGACGCGCTTGGCCGTCGAGAATATTTTCCATCCGTTCCAGCCGTTCATCTTAGGACAAAAATGCTTTGCACCGAAGATGGCGATCCAACTCGGCATACCGTTAATCTTCTACGGGGAGAATGAAGCTGAATACGGTAATCCGATCGCCGACAATTCTGATGCGAAGCGATCGTTCGAGTTTTTCTCATCTTCATCAGAAGACAACATTTTTTTAGGCGGCGAGAGCGTGTCAAGCCTTAAGGCAAACTTTGGGCTATCACAGGCTGACCTGACGCCTTATCTTCCGTCAGACGTCCGTCCATTAGAGCAACTTGGCGCCGAGGTACACTATCTTGGGTATTATCTGAAGTGGCATCCACAGTCAGCTTATTATTTTGCAGTTGAAAATGGTGGTTTTCGCGCATCTCCTGAGCGCAACGCAGGGACTTATTCTAAATACAATTCTCTTGACGATAAAATCGACGATTTTCATTATTATACGACCTTCATTAAATTTGGAATCGGACGCGCGACATATGACGCCAGTCAGGAAGTTCGGTCCGGCGATATCGAAAGAGATGAGGCCGTCGCGCTTATAAAGCGCTACGACGGGGAGTTTCCTGAACGCTGGGCAGACGAAATTTTTCGCTACCTGAGTATCGATGAAAAGTCGTTCCCACAGGCCAGGAAGATGTTCGAACACCCTGACATGAATCGGCAATATTTTGACGCGTTGACAAATAAGTTCCGCTCACCCCACCTCTGGCAATACGAAGACGACGAGTGGTCGCTTCGTCACCAGATAACCCTTTAAAAAGGGGATAATTTTGCGGAATTTTCGCATAGTTGCGCGCCTTGACGTCAAGGTGAAAAGTCTGATCAAGGGTGTGCAGATGGAGGGCTGGCGAAAAGTTGGAGAACCTGCAGAATTCGCAGCAAGGTACGCACTAGAAGGTGCCGACGAGTTGATGTTCTTCGACGTCGTCGCCAGCCTTTACGAACGCAACAGCCTGCAAGAGACCGTTCGTCGCGTCGCTGCTCAGACATTTATTCCAATGACAGTGGGCGGTGGTGTTCGCTCGCTTGAAGACGTGCGCGAACTTCTCGCCTGCGGCGCAGACAAAGTGGCGATAAACACAGCCGCCACTCGTAATCCCCAACTCATCACCCAGGCATCTAACACGTTTGGCTCCCAGGCAGTGGTGATTTCGATAGAGACAAACCTTATCAATGGCCAGTGGTTGGTGATGACCGACAACGGACGTAATCATACCGGATTGCAAGCAGTAGACTGGGCGAGAGAAGCAGAGGCCAGAGGTGCCGGCGAAATAGTCTTAACAGCCATTCATAAGGAAGGCTTGGGGCAAGGACTTGATATTGAGCTTGCGAAAGGTGTTTGCGACGCGGTATCCATCCCGGTTGTTGTCGGGGGCGGACTGGGAAAAGCGGACCACCTCTCAGAACTTCTAACAAAAACGTCTGCCTCCGCAGTATCCGTTGCGCAAGCTCTACATTGGAACAAAACGACCTTGGCAGAACTGCGGAACACGGCGCGAAAGGCAGACTGCTTCGTTCGTGATCTCCCCACAGCATCGCATGATGAGGGACGTCTTTGATGGCGCGTCCGAACTGTGTAGTCGTTGATTATGGGATCGGTAATGTGTTCTCGGTGCTCCGCGCTTTGGAACGACTCGGCTTTAGCGCAACCCTATGCTCCGATCATTCTAAAATTCTGGCATCAGATCGCATCATCCTGCCTGGGGTCGGTGCCTTTGCGCGAGCTGCAAGTGAACTCCGCGCACGGGGACTAGACGAAGTCATTCGCACTTTCGTCGCAACAGGAAAACCTTTTTTAGGCATATGCGTGGGTATGCAACTGCTACTCGATGCCAGTGAAGAATTTGGATTGAGTAAAGGGCTAGGAATCATTCCCGGTACGGTACGAATGATCAGTGCTCGAGATAATGATGGCAGTCGGTGCAGAGTACCCCTCATCGGATGGTGTCCGGTCATGGAAACATATGAAGGCGCTTGGCGCGATACGCCGTTTGCCAATCTGCGCGCCGCTAATACGTTTTATTTCGTGCATAGCTTCCAAGCAAACGTTGTGGATCCGAGCAACCGAATTGGTGCCCACAGTCTCGGTACAAGTGCCGTGACCTCCGCTGTCGTGAGAGACAATGTGCTGGGGGTACAGTTTCATCCCGAGCGTTCGGCAGAGGCGGGCCACCAGTTTCTAGATGCCTTTATGAGCCAAACATTTTAAAAAAATTTCGTTCCACTTAAATGTTGTTATAAGCTTGATCGTGGCGTGCTGGGCGACTAATGACATCTTGATTAAGCATTCGCTGTTCCAAACAGCTGCATACGCGCAAAATAGGTCAAGGAATGTCCTCTCATAAAAAGGTCCTTGTGACCGGCGCCGATGGTTTTATTGGCTCTCATCTCGTCGAAGAATTGCTGAAGTCAGGATATGACACTCGCGCCTTCGTTATCTACAATTCGCTTGGCTCTTGGGGATGGCTCGATAAAATTGGGGATTACGCCAGGGGTAGCATCGATGTGTTCACTGGCGATATTCGCGATCCACAATGTGTTGAGGAGGCAATGAGGGGCTGCGATATAGTTCTGCACCTTGCCGCGTTGATCGCCATTCCGTACAGCTACCGGGCTGCTCAGAGCTATGTGGACGTTAACATCAATGGAACCTTGAACGTGCTCCAAGCTGCTGGACGGCTCGGGACCTCGCGTATTGTCTGCACGTCTACCTCTGAGGTTTACGGTACAGCCCAGTTCGTCCCGATCACGGAAGCGCACCCTCTCAATGCCCAATCCCCGTATGCCGCAACAAAAATAGGGGCAGATCAGCTAGCACTTTCGTTCCACCGTTCGATGGACACCCCCGTCACTATTTTGCGACCGTTCAATACCTACGGGCCGCGGCAGTCAGCACGTGCGGTTATACCGACCATCATAAGCCAGATAGCGTCTGGACACCGACGCATCCAGCTTGGCTCACTCACTCCGACGCGTGATTTCACCTTCGTACGAGACACTGCCCGCGGCTTTATTCAGGCCATGAACTGCGAGAATGCCCTCGGCAGCGTGATCAATATAGGGAGTGGGTTCGAAATTTCGATATCAGAAACAGTCAAGGCGATAGCCGAGGCAATGAATGTCGAGGTCGAGATTGTCCAAGACCTCACACGTATGCGGCCTGAAGCGAGTGAAGTAGAGCGCCTGTTTGCCGGAGTTGAGTACGCCAAGAAGCTTTTTGATTGGGCTCCCGAGTTCGGTGGGCGCGAGGGTTTCGTCAGAGGACTGGTAGAAACAGCGTCATGGTTCATGGATCCCGCTAACCTTGCCATGTACCGTACGGAGAGGTTCAACGAATGATCACAGAAGTGAACTCGCAGCGCCTAGCGGAAGATATCGTTCGACGAGTGCGAAAAGTCGTTGGCAAATCCAAGGACATGATCCCTTTGCATATTCCAGAGTTTACGGGCCGCGAATGGGAGCTTGTCAAAAATTGCCTGGACACGGGGTGGGTTTCATACGCGGGCAGCTACGTAGACGAATTTGAGAAGGACTTAGCAGAATTCTGCGGAGTCAAATATTCCGTGGCTGTGGTTAATGGCACTGTCGCTCTCCACATCGCATTGTCCATCTGTGGCGTCTCGCACGGTGATGAGGTATTGTTGCCAGCACTCACTTTCGTTGCAACGGCAAATGCCGTGGCTCATGCCGGGGCGACGCCGCATTTTGTTGATGCATGCGAGGAGACACTTGGGCTTGACCCTAAAGCGTTGCGCCATCATCTCGAGGAAACAGCGACCATGGGCCCGAATGGCGCCGTTAACCGTAAAACCGGTAGACGCATTGCCGCAATTGTTCCCATGCACGCATTTGGATTTCCGGTGGATATGGAGCCTCTGCTGGAGCTTTCCTCGGAATGGAATATTCCGATCGTTGAGGACTCGACAGAGTCGCTAGGCAGTACTTACAGAGGGCGGCCTTGTGGTAGTTTTGGACTCATGGGGACTCTTTCGTTCAATGGCAATAAGATTATTACGACAGGCGGCGGCGGCGCGCTTCTCACCGATAACGAAGCCCTCGCAAAAAGAGCCAAACATCTAACGACGACAGCCAAAAGGCCACATCGTTGGGAATTCTTTCATGACGAGATAGCCTATAACTATCGCTTGCCCAATATAAACGCTGCCCTAGGTTGCGCTCAACTTGAACAACTGCCTAGCCGGATTGAAGCCAAGCGCCGTGTCGCCGAGCGATATGCGGTTGCCTTCGCAGATTTGAATGGAGCCCGCATTTTGAAGGAACAGCCAGGCTCATTCGCCAACTACTGGCTAAACGCACTTATATTCGACCATGACCGCGCAACAACCCGAGATGCGGTTTTGGCCGCACTGAATGATTCCGGCCTCATGGCTCGGCCAATCTGGACATTGATGCATCGTCTGCCGATGTACGCTGATGCACCACGCGCAGATCTGACAGTGTCTGAGTCTCTGGCGAGCCGGGTGATAAATCTTCCATCGTCAGCATATTTGGCTGGGGCTACATGAATATTATGGCTGTTACCGGAACGCGGGCGGATTGGGGTCTGCTTCGACCGGTTCTGCGGTCCTTGCGCCAGCACAACCATATTACCGTTCGCCTCGCGATGACGGGCCAGCACTTGGTTGATCAGAATTCTTCTATCGATATCATACGGTCAGATGGCTTTCATATTGACGATGTCGTGGATATGGGCCTCGGAGGAGAAGATAGCGGGCAAGCAGTTGGTGAAGCTATGGGTCGTGGACTAACGGGATTTGCAACGCTTTACGGAAACCAGAAACCGGATCTAATCCTAATATTGGGTGACCGCTACGAGGCTCTGTCAGCTGCATCCGCTGCCTTGGTGGCACGCATACCTATAGCTCATATAGCGGGAGGAGATGTCACCGAGGGCGCTTTTGACGATGCTATTCGTCATGCCATTACCAAAATCGCGTCACTGCACTTTACGACGAATTTGCAGGCTCGGCAAAGGATCATCCAAATGGGCGAAGAGCCGGATCGAGTATTCGCAACCGGAAGCCCCGGGATTGACGCCATTATGGAGATACCTCGCATACCGAGATCGGAACTCTTGGCCGACATAGGTCTACCCCGAGACGTTGGACCGTTCGCTCTTGCTACATTCCATCCAGCGACCCTGTCGGACGATAACGAGCTTCAATGCGGAGAGCTTCTACGCGCCTTAGATTATTTCCCCGATCTCGCGATAGTCTTTACCGGGTCAAATGCCGACCCAGGCGCCAGGGCTGTCGAGCGCCAGATCATGTCGTGGGTCGATAAGCGTCCAAACGCTGTATTTCACGCTTCGCTTGGTTCCCGACGTTATTTCTCTGCGTTGGCAGTTGCCGATCTGGTTATCGGCAATTCATCCAGTGGTCTTTACGAAGCACCCACTTTCGGAATTCCGACGGTTAATATCGGCGATAGGCAAGCTCGCAGACCTAGGGCGATTTCGGTAGTAGATTGTATTGCCGTCCAGAGTGAGATCATTGTCGCCCTGAAAAAGGCCTTAAAATTGACATTTCCTGGTGGCGTCGAAAATCCCTATGGCGACGGTCAAGCTTCGCAACGTATCGCCGGCATTCTAGCCGGGATTTCAAACCCGGCGTCACTAGTGAGGAAATCCTTTAGGGACAGTTTCGAATGAAACAACAGTGCACCATCATTGCTGAAGCAGGCGTCAACCATAATGGAGATTTGAATGCGGCGCTGGAGCTTGTTGATAGAGCAGCTGAAGCTGGAGCAGACTTTGTCAAATTCCAGACTTTTCGCCCTGCAGAGCTTGCAAGCCATGTCGCACCGAAAGCCGCATATCAAACTCGAACAACAGATGCGACCGAAAGCCAATTAGATATGCTACGGCGTCTGGAACTGACAGAGGACGCTCACCAACATCTTATCGAACGCTGCGCTAAAAAAAAAATTGGCTTTCTATCGACCCCATTTGATCTCGCAAGCCTTCACTTCCTGACCAGAGAGTTAAATTTACAGCTCATTAAACTAGGCTCAGGCGACTTGACCAATGCTCCCCTTTTGCTAGCCGCCGGGAGAAGTGGAGCGCGAATAATTCTGTCCACAGGAATGGGAACTCTGTCCGAAGTTGAACAGGCGTTAGGTGTGATCGCCTATGGGATTTTGGCGGAAGATAAGCCATCGACAGCCGCTTTCCGGTCCGTGTTAAACCTTCCGGAAGCATGGAAAGCGCTCCAGACCAGTGTCACTCTCTTGCACTGTACAACTGAATATCCAGCAGCCGTGGAAGACACCAACCTCAGCGCCATGACAACAATGCGGCAGGCATATGGATTGCCCGTCGGCTATTCCGACCATACAGAAGGAAACGCGATTTCGTTCGCCGCGGTAGCTATGGGTGCGTCAGTTATCGAAAAACATTTCACTTTAGACAGAAAGATGTCTGGACCTGATCATGCCGCGTCTCTCGAGCCCGCAGAACTCGTAGACCTTGTCCAAGGCATCCGTGATGTCGAGGTAGCAATCGGTACAGGAATAAAAAGACCAGGACGCGCTGAGCTCGCAAACCGGATTGTTGCTCGTAAAAGTCTTATAGCGTCACGGGACCTACCCGCTGGCACTATTCTGAGCGAGGGAGACATTAGGACTAAACGCCCGGGTGGCGGCCTTTCTGCAATGTTGTACTGGGAAGCGATTGGAAAACCCCTCGCTGAAGATGTAACAGAAGGTAGTTATATCCGAATAGCATGCCAAATGGACCCTGAATGATATGGCAGCGGTTACATATTTCGGATTGTTTGGCACCGGCGGATGCGCAAGATCGATTATGCCTTTCGTTCCCAGTGCCCTAGAGAACGTTTTAGGTCCGTTTGATGTGGACCTAGAAATAGTTTTCGTTGACCGACAGGCAGGACAGCCGATAAACGGTGTTCCGGTCATGAGCGAAGCAGAATTTCTGTCCCTGAATGCTACGCGCTATTTCAACATAGGTATATCCAATTCGTCCCTACGCCGGAAGCTAGCTGAAACTGCAATTGCAAATGGAGCAATCCCAGCCAAACTGATCGCGCCTTCGGCACAGATATTCTCGGACAGCGGGATCGGCGAAGGTGCAATTATTTGCCCAAACACCGTTATCACAGTAGATGTTCAGATCGGTCGCTTCTTCCAGATAAACCTATTTTCCTATGTAGAGCATGATTGCGTAATCGGCGATTTCGTGACCTTCGCCCCGGGAGTGCGGTGCAACGGCGCGGTAGAGATTGGAGATGGAGCCTACATAGGCAGCGGCGCGGTTATCCGAGAGGGCACTCCAGAGAGGCCAATGCGGATCGGAGCCGGCGCGATGGTGGGTATGGGGGCGGTGGTAACGCGCAGTGTAGACAACGGCAGTATTGTTGTAGGCAATCCAGCAAGACCGAAAGGACATCAAGGGCGCATTTTATGCAGGTAAATTTCAACACGGCGTGCATACCTGAAAATTCTACAATACGCGAAGCGATGATTGCAATAGATCGTGGAGGCATACAGCTTGCTCTAGTGCTCGATGCTGATCGGCGACTCATTGCCACGGTAACGGATGGTGACATACGTCGCGGTCTTTTGAGTGGCCTGAATATCGAAGCACCGATCTCACATGTCATGAACAGGCAGCCCATTGCGGTCTCCGCCAGTGCTGGGCGGGCAGCAGCCCGTCTCATGATGAGAGAAAAGCGACTGCACCATGTACCGTTGATCGACTCGGAGCGACGAATAGTCGATCTCGCATGGGTTGACGAAATAATCGGGCTTGAGCCCAACAAGACCCGCATCGTTTTAATGGCGGGCGGGCTTGGAAAGCGCCTGCGTCCACTTACGGATTCCGTTCCGAAGCCAATGTTGCAGGTCGGCAATCGTCCGCTCATCGAGGTCATGATTCAAAATCTTATTGATCAAGGCTTCAGCCGCTTCACCCTTGCTGTGAACTATCTTTCTGAAATGATTGAGCAACATTTTGGTGACGGTTCACAACTGGGCGTGGAAATCGACTACATACATGAAAAAGAAAGAATGGGAACGGCAGGCGCGCTTTCTCTCATGCATCAGTGGCCCGATAGTCCCTTCGTCGTCATGAACGGCGATCTTTTGACCAGCCTGAGATTTGAGCAAATGCTCCGGTTTCATGTAGAAGAAAAATCACTTGCGACCATGGGTACGCGCGAGTTCAGTATGCAGGTGCCTTATGGGGTAATACAAACCGAAAATGATCGGCTGGTTGGAATTGAAGAGAAGCCCAATCAAAGCTTTCATGTAAATGCCGGGATATATATACTGTCACCCAGCATTGTGGATCTAATCGAAACGGGTGTTCCACTTGATATGCCCGACCTTTTCCTGCGAGCCTTGAGACGAGGTGAAGTGACGACCGTTTATCCGATCCGAGACTACTGGATTGACATCGGTCGCAGCGAGGATCTAGACCGTGCTCGAACCGAGTTCCAAACGGTATTTGGCTAATGGAGAAGGTAGACGGCGTTATCGCTATTATTCCAGCGCGAGGCGGATCCAAAGGACTTCCCCGGAAAAATATTTTAAAGTTAGGCGGCAAGCCATTGATCGCCTGGACAATCCACGCTGCGCTTGAGTCTGGTACTGTCGATCGTGTCGTAGTTTCTACAGATGACGAAGAAATCGCCGAAGTTTCGCAGCGCGAAGGCGCCGAAGTGCCATTCTTACGACCCGCTCATCTGGCGACCGAAACAGCAAAATCAGTGGATGTGATGCGGAATATGTTGGAAGCCTTTCCACATCACGAAACAGCCATCTTGCTTCAGCCAACATCACCATTTCGGACCGGTCGTGACATAGACAAAGCTATAGACCTGTTCAAAGGACATAAAACCAGAAGCTGTACATCTGTGTACACGGCGGAGGAATCGCCTTATTTGATGTTTTACACCGGAGATGATCACAGATTGACTCGCGTCCTTGGTTCTGACGTCGCAAAAAATTTGCGCCGACAAGATCTGTCATCCGTGGTGCTTCTTAATGGTGCGATCTACATCGTCGACGTGCCGACGTTTTTGAAGGACAACAGCTTTATCCACGCTGATACGGTCGGTTACCTTATGCCACGAGCGCGCTCTATCGACATCGATACTGAGGAGGATTTTGCTGATGCTGCCGAAACGTTGAAAAATTGGGGCGGGATTATTAAAACAGACCCATAGGTACCCAAGCTAAATAGTCCTGGAATTATTGACCCCGTCACAACTGCTGCCCCAAGTTGATCATCCAAACAAGACATGACTTTGGTTATCAGTTTATCACTAGGCTTATATCTATATGAAACAGCGTCGCGCGATCGTTTTCTGTCATGGTGCTAGAGAGCGAACATTGCAAGAAAGTGGTGGTGTAGTTTGCTTATCTCAAATCTTTGACACGATTTTAGATACGAGCGAATTTAGCAAGCCGTGGGAGTTCAACTTCGGTTACCACGATCTGTTTCGGGGTGATAATGTCGTATTTCTATCGTCGCTTTCGGACGCTGAAGAATTTTTCAGAAAGCAAGCCTTTGATTACATTTTGGTAGTGGGTCTCGAATGGTCGAAAGATCGTAATAGCCTCACGCGCTTGATCAGCGAAAATTGCCGTGACTGGGGCATACTGTTCATTCGGGGAGATATGCTAGATCTGTTTCACGGACGTCGCTACGACACACGATGGTTTATTGGTTGGCGGCAATATCTTCGTCGTTGGTTAAAAAAACTACCAAATGATACCCGTCCCGCGGCGCACTATTTCAGCAACGAATTGAACGCCTTTGAATTCCCCGAAGTTGTACGAGGAAAGACTAAGGTAGTCCCAGTCAATCACTCTGATTATATCAAATTAAAAAACGCAAATCCCTCGCGAGAAGATGGTGAAATAGTATTTATTGATCAAGCGGTTACTTTTACTTTTTCAGACTCAGATAAAAACCACGCAGAGGAACGATTTTACGACAAAAAAAGGGCAGAACAATACTTTGAAATGTTGAACACTTATCTCGTGTCAATGGGGGAGACGACTGGCTTGGGGGTAACAGTTTGTTTGCACCCTAACGCTCCAGAAGATTATCCCTCCTCATTTCATCCCTCTTTTCAAATCTCTCGAGGGAAAACGTTAGATCATGTGGCGAAAGCAAAACTTGTTGTAACGCACTGCTCAATGGCGACTGCATATTGCCATCTCTTGAAGGTTCCTACTGTCATTTTAGTTTTTCCTAAAACGGAGATGCCGAAATCACTTTATAAGAGTACTATTAGAAAAGCCTCACAAGAGAAACTCACGTTACAACGTTGGCCGACATCAAACGCCCCGAAAATCGCGATTAGGCCTGCAGGTCATAAAGTGATTACCGCGTTTCTTAATCCGGTCACACAGGATGAACCCCTTTGTGACGTAATGGAGCAAGAAATAAAAAATCTTGCTGGCGGCTAATAAGACATCCTATCTAGCTCCGCTTGCAAGTCAGGCAAAATTTTCTAGCTGTCCCAGTATCCCGGTCATTTTTTTAGCCGGAGTCAGCGGCATCACTCATGGATGACCGCTACGATCCCGAAAAGCAGTTCTATGACGGCATCAATCCGGCCATGGAGGACTTCGTACGTCCTTATAAGAACTACATGCTCGGGGCAAAAAGGCGCTTTATCATCACCGATATCGGGCGCGAATGGCGTGATGAGCGGAAGTTGACGAAGACCTATGTCGATGGCGTTTCCAATTGGGAGCAGGAAGGCTGACCGCCTCCCATCAAACCTCAACCAACCCCAACCTCTTCACCTGCCGGATGGTCAACATCGTCCGCACCGTCTCCACATGCTCATCCGCCGTCAGCACCTCGATGACGAAGTCCTGAAACTGCGTGAGGTTTTCGGCCACACAATGAAGCAGGAAGTCGCTGTCGCCTGAGACCATCCAGGCTTGGCGCACTAAGGGCCAGCGGTCGGTAGCGGCAGCGAAGGCTTTGAGGTTGGCTTCGGACTGGCGCTTCAGGCCCACCATGCAGAAGGCCACCAGATCGAAGCCGAGCTTGGGGGCGTTCAGCATCGCGTGGTAGCCTTCGATGATGCCCGCCTCTTCCAGCTTGCGCACGCGGCGCAGGCAGGGCGGCGCGGAGATGCCGACGCGGTCGGCGAGCTCGACATTGGTCATGCGGCCGTCGCGCTGCAGTTCACGCAAGATTTTGAGATCGATGGCATCGAGTTCGACGCTGGCCACGCATGCATTCCTTCGTCAGCGGTTACGTGCTTCCTTCTACTCCACGCGACGGGATTCGCAATAATCCGTCGTGCCCACGACACAAAATTACGTGTTCTCCCGCAACTGCCCTGTTGGTAATGCACGGCTGCCCTTGAATATCGGCACTGGACACCCTTAAATGCTGCGCAAGAAGGGTATCAATCTTGGCGCCATGATGAGTCCGGCTGCCTGCACCCTGTTGAAAGGAACGTCTCATGTCCGCCCGCCATACAAAGGTTTTGATCATCGGCTCTGGCCCCGCCGGTTACACCGCCGCCATCTATGCTGCTCGCGCCATGCTTCAGCCGGTTCTGATTGCCGGCATGGAACAGGGCGGGCAGTTGATGATCACCACGGATGTGGAAAACTATCCAGGTTACGCCGATCCCATCCAGGGGCCTTTCCTTATGGATCAGATGCTGAAGCAGGCGCAGCATGTCGGTGCGGAGATCGTCAACGATCTGGTGACCGAGGTTGAGACGACCAGCCGCCCGTTCACAGTGAAGACCGACTCCGGCGCGGTCTGGACCGCCGATACGCTCATCATCGCCACCGGCGCCAAGGCAAAGTGGCTTGGGATTGAGAGCGAGCAGCATTTTCAGGGCTTCGGCGTTTCTGCTTGCGCCACCTGCGATGGCTTCTTCTATCGCAACAGGGACGTGATCGTGGTCGGCGGCGGCAACTCCGCCGTCGAGGAAGCGCTTTATCTCGCCAACATTGCGAAGTCGGTTACCGTCGTGCATCGCCGTGACAGCTTCCGTTCGGAAAAAATTCTGCAGGAACGTCTCTTTGCAAAGGAGAACGTGAACGTCCTGTGGAACACCGAGGTCGCCGAAATCACGGGCACGCCTGCCAAGCCGCCGATGCCACCTTCGGTTACCGGCGCGCGCCTGCGCAACACCAAAACCGGCGAGATTACCGAAATGCCGATCCACGGCGTCTTCGTCGCAATCGGTCATGCACCGGCGGTCGAACTGTTCAAGGACAAGCTGAAGCTGAAGCCGAACGGCTATATGTGGACGGCACCGGATTCGACGGCAACAAATGTCGAAGGCATTTTCGCCGCAGGCGACGTTACCGACGATACCTATCGCCAAGCCATCACCGCGGCCGGAATGGGTTGCATGGCGGCTCTCGAAGCCGAACGTTATCTCGCGGCGCAAGCACCGCTGGCTGTTGCAGCCGAATAAAGAAGGGCACTAAACCGCATGCCTATGCCATTGGACTGGGACAAACTGCGCATATTTCATGCGGCTGCCGAAGCTGGATCCTTCACCCATGCAGCCGACAAGCTGCATCTGTCCCAGTCCGCCATCAGCCGCCAGGTCAGCGCGCTGGAGCAGGACGTCGGCGTCAAGCTTTTCCACCGTCATGCGCGCGGCCTGATTCTCACCGAGCAGGGCGAGTTGCTTTATCGAACCGCGCATGACGTGCTGCTGAAGCTCGAAACCGTCAAGATGCAGCTGACGGAAACGACCGAGAAGCCGAGCGGCAAGTTGCGTGTCACCACGACTGTCGGTCTCGGCCAAGGCTGGCTGACGGACAAGGTGCAGGAATTCCTCCAGCTCTATCCGGAAATGTCGATCCAGCTCATCCTCGACAACGAGGAACTGGACGTCAACATGCGCCATGCGGACTGCGCCATTCGACTGCGCCAGCCGCAACAGTCCGATCTGATCCAGCGCAAGCTCTTCACCGTGCATATGCACGTCTATGCAGCGCCCTCGTACATCAACCGCTATGGAGAGCCGCAGTCGATCGAAGATCTGGACAACCACAAGATCATCTCTTTCGGCGAGCCCGCGCCGAACTATTTGCTGGACGTGAACTGGCTGGAAAATGCCGGGCGCTCGTCCGACAACACGCGGCTCGCTCACCTGCAGATCAACAGCCAGACATCGATCAAGCGCGCATGCCTGCTTGGCATCGGTATTGCCTGCCTTCCCGACTACATTGTGGGACGCGATCCAGGCCTCATCCAGCTGTCGCTTCCGGCCGATATTCCATCCTTCGATACCTATTTCTGCTATCCGGATGAGATGAAAAACGCTGCAAAACTTAAGGCCTTCCGCGATTTTATCGTGGCAAAGGCCCGAAACTGGAATTTCTGACGCTCCGCTGCGGTCTTAAAAGATCAACCAATACAAGGTGATGAGCGACCTTGTCATACCTGCGTGAGGCTTGCGTCCGAAGACAGTCTTGCGCCAGAAATATGACCGCGCGTCCGAGTGATGCACAAAACGCATGCCTGTCCTGCACAAAAAAGAGTTGAAGCCTGCCCATAAAAGCATCATATCGCACACAGCTGATGCACACGGCGGCTTTTCCTCCCAGTTCCGCCGCATCAGCTGTTCCCCTCTGGAGGTTTTTGACCTTCACAATTACAAGGGCCCTGGAGCAATCCGGCGGCCCTCTTTTTTTACCCGCAACATTTTTCCTCGGTGGCCTGCGAAATTGGGCAAAATCGCCCTTGTTTCGCCGACCTTCCAGCGCCATATCTAAGTCTGCAACAGACATCTTAGGGTTGTCCGTTGCAGTTCCCCTCTGGAGGTTTTGACCTTCAAAACTGTCAGGCCGCGGAGAAATCCGGCGGCCTTTTTTTTGAGAAAATTTCCCTCACATCCTTGATATCGAGAAAGACCGATTTAAATATCGTCTTAGACAGATATGCAGGAATGAGATGATCCCCGAAGACGCGCTCAAAGCGATAGCTCACCCGGTGAGGCTGAAGTTTCTTAAATGGTTGCAAGAGCCTGAGAAACATTTCAGCCAGGCACATCCGTTCAGCATGGGCGTATGCGCTCATCAGTTTGAAATCAGCGGTCTGTCGCAGTCTACGGTCTCATCACATCTTTCCGCCTTGCAAGCCGCTGGCCTCATCCGCTCGCGCAAAGTCGGTCAGTGGAATTTTTATGAACGCGACGAGGAAAACATCGCGAAGTTCCTGCGTTATCTGAACGAAAATCTTTAAACCAAGGCGCAGACGCTGCGCGTCTAACAACAGGAAGAGAAAGCACACCATGACCAAACTGTTCGAACCCGCCCAGGCAGGTGACATCGCATTGGCAAACCGCGTCGTGATGGCACCGCTCACACGCAATCGTTCGCCTGGCGCTATTCCGAACAATCTCAACGCCACTTATTACGAGCAGCGGGCGACCGCAGGCCTGATCGTTACGGAAGGCACGCCGGTCTCGCAGCAAGGTCAGGGCTACGCGGATGTCCCCGGTCTCTATAAGCAGGAGGCCATTGAAGGCTGGCAGAAGGTAACGGACGGCGTTCACAAGGCAGGCGGTAAGATCGTCGCACAGATTTGGCATGTCGGCCGCGTGTCGCACACATCGCTTCAGCCGCATGGTGGTCAACCTGTCGCCCCCTCCGCCATCCGCGCAAAATCCAAGACCTACATCATCAATGATGACGGTACAGGCGGCTTTGCCGAAACATCCGAACCGAGAGAGCTGGGAACGGCTGAAATTCCGGTCATTCTCGAGGATTTCCGCAAAGGTGCGCGTGCTGCGATCGAGGCAGGTTTTGACGGCGTCGAAATTCATGCGGCCAATGGCTATCTGATCGATCAGTTCCTGAAGTCTGGCAGCAACCACCGCACCGATAATTACGGTGGATCGGTCGAGAACCGCGCACGCTTCCTCCTTGAAGTAGTTGATGTTGTCGCAAAGGAAATCGGCGCAGGCCGTACTGGCATTCGCCTATCGCCGGTCACGCCCGCAAACGATATTTCCGAGGCAGATCCGCAGCCCCTCTTCAACTACGTGGCAAAAGAACTCGGCAGCCGCGGCCTCGCCTTCATTCACGTCATCGAGGGTGCAACCGGTGGCCCGCGTGATTTCAAGCAGGGCGACAAGCCTTTCGATTACGCTGCGCTCAAGGCTTCCTATACCGAAGCCGGCGGCAAGGGTCTCTGGATCGCCAATAACGGTTACGATCGTGCGTCTGCCATTGAAGCAGTCGAGAGCGGCAAGGCAGACGCTATTGCATTCGGCAAAGCCTTTATCGCCAATCCGGATCTGGTTCAGCGCTTGAAGGACGATGCGCCTCTGAACGAACCGAACCAGCAGACCTTCTATGGCGGCGGCGCTGAAGGTTACACCGACTATCCGGCCCTGGCCTGATCAAGAATTGGACGCCGCGCATCTTAGACGGCTGCGCGGCGTTCGTCGACCGAGACGATCTCCCCATGCGGGTTGTGTGGCAAGCCAAGGCAGCCCAGGTCCATAAGCGTGGCAAAGACCGCTTCGTCGAGTGGCGTGCGAGGCTCCTGTCCTAGAAAATCCACCAGCGTCTCGTTGCCCATTCTGACCTCCCGTTGCCAGAGATAACGCATCTCCAAGAGTTCTTTAAACAGCGGGACGAATGGTGAGCATAGCCGGAACAGCCACCATGGAACGCGCTTCGTTTTAACGTCGCGTCCAACCACCCGTTCGATTGCCGCGGGCAAGTGGCGCCCATCCGGATCCCAGAAGCCCTCCATGTGAAAGACGGCAAAGGTCGGCAAAGCATTGGTACGCTCAAGCAGGCGCATCATGGTTTCTGCCACATCCGGAAGATACGCCCATTGGTGGCCGACGCCGGGACTTCCCGGATTGGAAATGCTGCGCACAGGCTTTCCAGGCTGAACAAGCCCTTGGCCAAACCAGTTGTTGCGCGCCCGCGGCCCAAAGAAATCTCCTGCTCGGACAATTAACACCGGCACACCCCTTGTTGAAGCGGCGCGCAACCGATTTTCCATCTCCACACGGATCTTCCCCTTGCGCGTCATCGGCCGTTGAGGGCTTTTCTCCGTCAGCAAGGGGAAGACATCAGGGCCGAAATTATAAACGGTGCCGGGCAGCAATATGTGCGCACCGACACTTGCCGCTGCCTTGATGGTATTGTCGAGCATGGGCAGAACAAGCGTCTCCCAGTTTCGATAGCCGGGCGGGTTGACCGCGTGAACGATCAGCGAAACGCCTTGCGCAGCCCGCAACACATCCTGAGCCACCATCGCGTCACCGACGCTCCATTCCATCAAAGGATGCTGAGACATTGACGCCCGGTCCCTGACGAGCCCGCGCACCTTCCCCCCTCGCCCGAGCAACGCCTGAGTGACATGCCCGCCTATGCCGCCACGGGCACCCAGAACCAATGCTGTTTGCTGCTCGGTTTCTTTGACATCGATCATAATGAACTCCAGTTCGCTTCAAGCAATCGTGCTTGGACTGGAGCATCGAGCAAAAACTCGCTATACAGAATTCGCCAAACACGTTTATCGGCCATACAGAAATTATGATCATCGATCGCGAAATCAGTTGGGACTACTACCGCACATTTTTAAGCGTGTTGCGAGACGGGTCTCTGTCTGCGGCGGCGAGAGAGCTCGGCATCACGCAGCCAACTGTCGGTCGCCATATCGGTGCTCTTGAAGAAGCCATCGGCTACCAGCTTTTCATTCGCTCGCCGCACGGCCTCGTTCCGACCGATGCGGCGATGGCCTTGAAGCCGTATGCGGAAAATCTGTCCGCCACTGCCGCGGCACTGGTGCGCGCCGCCTCGGGGGAAGTCGGAAAGATCGAAGGTGCCGTGCGCATCAGCGCCTCGGATGTGATCGGCGTCGAGGTGCTGCCCCCAATCATCGCCGCCCTGCAAGAGACACATCCGAAACTCGAAATCGAGCTTTCGCTATCCGACACGATCGAGGATTTGCTGCGCCGCGAGGCGGATATCGCTATCCGCATGACCGAGCCGGTGCAAGACGCCATCGTGATGCGCTATGTGGGAAATTTTCGGATCGGCTTTCACGCAACGAACGGCTACCTGCAGAAGATGGGAACGCCGACAAAGAAAGAAGATCTGGACGCGCACCGGCTGATCGGGTTTGATCGCAAGACGCCCTTCATCAGGGCGATCCTCCAAAACATGAAGAAGGAAAATCCGGCCATCCCCGATGCCGATCAAATTCCTTTCGCCATTCGCGCCGATAGCAATCTGGCGCAGCTCGCCCTGGTTCGCGCCGGCGCCGGTATCGGCATGTGCCAGATCGGATTGGCCAAACGCGATCAAACGCTCAAACACGTCCTGCCGGAACTCGAAGTCGCACTCCACGCCTGGGTCGCCATGCATGAAAATCTTCGGACCTCACCACGCTGCCGTGCGGTATTCAGCGCTCTGGTGGAGGGCCTGAAATCGCACCTGAGAACGACAGATCCCGAAGCGCCATCATCCAAGCGCTAACGCCTGCGACGAAAATCAGCTTGGATTGCGGGCCTGTCGCTCAACATAGGTGTCGACAACCTCCGCTTCCGGCCTGTCACCGCCCTGGCTGAATTCCTCGTGCCATCGACCGCGCTCATCCTGGTAGCTGATTTCCTCATCTTCGCCGCCGACCTGCTGTTCGGCGGCAGCGATCTTGGCGGCTTGCACCGCATCTGAATGGGTGGGGAAGGCTTCGGAATAGGCACCATTCATTCGATACGCCCAACCGCCATCATGCTCCACGATTTCATAACACACCTTGGTCACGCTGATATCCTCCTGTTATTCTTTGGAGAAGATTGACAACCAACACCGCAAGTGGGCATTTCTGGGCCGAGATCGCGGTTTCGGTACCTATGTCCTCGCGATCCACTATCCTACCAAACGGCCAAGAGTGCAAATCGCGTTTCTTGACCTTTCAAATGCATATCGCTCGGTCCAGGATCTGGAGGGGAACATGTCCATCGCCACCGCTGTCAAGCAGGAGCGCATGCTGCTTCTTGCAGTTCCCGTTGCCATTATCGCCTATCTCGCAGAGCACAGCGTGCTTGAGGGAGGCAAGGTGATGTCCTTCGTCGTGGCCGCAGCGCTGATTGCCGTCATCGTCGGGGTTTCCATGCGCGTTGCCCACCACGCCGAAATCCTTGCTGCCAAGGTCGGGGACCCTTACGGAACGATGATCCTGACCCTGTCTGCGGTCGCGGTCGAGGTGCTGATCCTCGCCATCATCATGAGTGAGTCAAGTTCCCCTACCCTGGTGCGCGACACGATCTATTCCGCCGTGATGATCGATATCAACGGCATCCTCGGGCTTGCTGCATTGCTGGGTGGTCTGCGCCATGGAGAGCAGCCCTATAACGACGATTCCGGGCGCACCTACGGGGTGATGATCCTGACGGCGATGGGCATCTCGATGATCGTCCCGGAATTCGTACCGGAAGCGAAGTGGCACCTCTACTCCGCCTTCACCATCTGCGCGATGATTGCGCTCTACGGTCTGTTCCTGAAAATGCAGGTTGGCCCGCACAGCTACTTCTTCAGCTACAGCTATCCGCGCGCGGACCGCAAGAAGGCGGCCCCGGAAGGCGAAGCGCACGGGCATGAGGAAGAGGACGGCTCGGCAGGCTATTCGATCGGTGCCATTCTCGTCGGCGTCGTGCTGATCGGCCTATTGGCGGAATTCATGGCCGCATTCCTCACGCACGGGCTGGAAGGAAGCGGCGCTCCAGAAGGCCTGATGGCGGTCGTCGTCGCCACCATCTCAGCCGCACCGGAAATCCTCACCGCCATGCGCGCTGCCTTGCGCAACCGCATGCAACCCGTCGTCAACATCGCCATGGGCGCGTCACTCTCGACGGTCATTCTGACCGTTCCGGTCATGGAGGCAATTGCGCTCTACTCAGGCCAACCCTTCATCATGGCGATGACGCCGGTGCAGACGGTGATGGTCTTCATCACACTCATCGTTGCCGCCATCAATCTCAACGATGGGGAGACCAATGCCATCGAAGGTATGACGCACCTCATCCTCTTCGCCACCTTCATCATGTTGCTGTTTCTCGGTTTGTGAGGGCATGGGTTGCTTCAGATAAGGACTGCGCAATCAAGTGACGTAGCGCAAATCGCCCGCGTTCATACCCACGTATGGAGAGAAACCATGCGGGCGCTTGCCCCTCCTTCAGCGTTTGAGGCTCTCGATGCGAACCACCGGCTGCGTTACTGGACGGCTAAACTCGCCGATGATGATCCGCACCAGCATGTAGCGATCGCTGAGACCGGCAGCCAAGTCGTTGGCATCGGCGCGGTAGGCCGACCGTCCGATCCAATCTTCGGATCACGGGCGGAGATCAAGAACCTCTACGTCATGCCGGACGACCAGGGGCAAGGTATTGGCACGCGCATTCTGAAAGACCTGGCCGCACATGCGGAAGCGTCCGGATATCGTTCGGTCGCACTCAGCGTCGTCAAAGGCAATGAGCGGGCGGCGGGCTTCTATCAGGCGCTCCGCGCCAAAAAGATTGGAGAGTTCCGCGATCCCGGACCGATATGGCGCTCTGACAATGTCGTTTATGGTTGGGACGAGATCGACCAGTTGCTGTCCTGAAGTCCCGAGTAGCGTTGTATGTCAGCGCCACTGAAGACTACCGCATTGCCGTATTGGTCGAAATCCTTTCGGCCCAACCTTCATTCTGGGGCAGAGGCAGAGCTGTCCATCGCCAGCCGGTCGTGAAGTTGGTCGATCGCCCGTTGGAAAACAGCCGGATCGTCCAGCGCACGAGAAAGAACGATCGCGCCTTGAATGGCAAGGACGGTCTCCTCCGCGAGCATGCGCGACTGATCGCGGTCACGGCCCTGCCGGATAAGCGCCGACTGCAACGCGTCCACCCAGGCCGTAAAGTAACCTCGGATGGCTTGTGCAAAACGGTCTCTCGTATTGCCCACCGCCAAGGCACCGACGAGGCAAACGCGCCTGCCGGTCCTGAAATATTGGTCCGTCGAGGCAAGCATGGCACGGATGGCGCCATTGGCGTCGGGTTCGTTACGTAGTGGCGCATAAATGGCATTCTCGAACCATTGGCTGATGTCGTCGAGCACAGCCCCCACCATCTCCTCCTTCCCGTTTGGAAAGAAGTGGTAAAGGCTGCCCTTGCCGAGACCGGTCGCCTTGACTATGAGGGCAAGGCTTGCGCCTTCATAACCATACTCGCGAAACACCTCGGCCAAGGGACCTATGGCATCGGCTCTTTCGCTGACCATACGCGCCATGATCAGAGGCCCAGATCGCTAAGGCTGGCATGATCATCCGGCCGACGGCCAAGCGGCCAATGGAACAGGCGATCGCTTTCAGCAATCGGCATCTCATTGATGCTCGCGTGTCTGTGCGCCATCAGGCCGTCCTCTGCGAATTCCCAGTTCTCGTTGCCATAGGCGCGGTACCAGTGACCAGCATCGTCGCGGTATTCATACGCATACCGTACCGCGATGCGGTTTTCGGTGAAAGCCCATAGCTCCTTTATGAGGCGGTACTCGTGCTCCTTGTTCCACTTGCGCGTCAGAAATGCCTGAGCTTCATCGCGATTGCGTGCAAATTCGACGCGGTTGCGCCAGCGGGTGTCGAGCGTATAGGCAAGAGCGACTTTCGCCGCATCTCTGGTGTTCCAGCCGTCTTCGGCCAGGCGAACTTTTTCAATAGCGGTCTCGCGGGTGAATGGGGGAAGTGGAGGACGTGACATGGTGATCTCCTCGATCAACTGGGTCTATTGTACCGATTAGTAATTACTTTACCGATCGGTACAATCATTGAAGATCGTGGCGTTGTCAAGCGGCTTATGTGCTTCAATGCTGAGATCGATACCGGCGAGCGTCGCGGGATTGACTAGGAGAACCACGGTTTACCATCGCTGGTAACTGTCGTCGCTGAGACAGCGCAGATGATCCCGCCGTATGTTTCAAACAGGCATCAGAACTCCTCCTGATAAGGGGCATAGCTCTGCTGGAACAACAGGCATAAAAAAAACCCGGCATCGCTGCCGGGTCCATTTCATTCGATTGTATCAAGCATTAGCGGCAATTGGCGCAGAAACGCTGGATGCGGTTGCAGGCCTCTTCCAGTAGCTTTTCCGAGGTGGCGTAGGAAATGCGGAAGTTCGGGCCGAGGCCGAAGGCGGAGCCGTGAACGACGGCCACACCTTCTGTTTCCAGAAGCTCGGTGACGAAATCCTCATCCGTTTCGATGACCTTGCCCGAAGGCGCCGTCTTGCCGATCAGACCGGCGCAGGAAGGATAGACGTAGAACGCGCCTTCCGGAACCGGGCAATTGATGCCCTTGGCCTGGTTCAGCATGGAGACAACGAGGTCACGGCGGCCTTCGAAGATCTTCTTGTTTGCCGGAATGAAGTCCTGGCTACCGTTCAGCGCCTCGACAGCCGCCCATTGCGCAATCGAGGTCGCCCCAGACGTCTGCTGACCCTGGATCATGTCCATCGCCTTGATCAGTTGCAGCGGACCTGCCGCATAACCGATACGCCAGCCGGTCATCGCATAGGCCTTGGACACGCCGTTCATGGTCAGCGTGCGGTCGTAGAGCGAGGGCTCAACTTCCACAGGCGTCACGAACTTGAAGTCGCCATAGGTCAGGTGCTCATACATGTCGTCGGTCAAAACCCAGACATGCGGGTGCTTGACCAGCACATCAGTCAGCGCCTTCAGCTCGTCGTGGCTGTAAGCGGCGCCCGATGGGTTGGACGGCGAATTGAAGATGAACCACTTGGTCTTCGGCGTGATCGCCTTTTCAAGTGCTTCCGGCTTGAGCTTGAAGTTGTCTTCCAGCGTGGTGTTGACGAAAACAGGCGTACCGCCGCAGATCGCCACCATCTCCGGATAGCTTACCCAGTAAGGTGCCGGAATAACGACTTCGTCGCCAGGGTTAAGGGTTGCCATGAAGGCGTTGAAAAGAATCTGCTTTCCACCCGTGCCGACGATTGTCTGCTCGGGCTTGTAGTCCAAACCGTTTTCGCGCTTGAACTTCTCGGCAATCGCCTTGCGCAGTTCAGGAATGCCTGAAACGGGCGTGTATTTCGTCTTGCCTGCTTTAATAGCGGCAATGGCTGCTTCCTTGATATTGTCGGGCGTATCGAAATCCGGCTCGCCGGCGCCAAGGCCAATCACATCGCGACCCTGTGCCTGCAATTCGCGAGCTTTCTGCGAAACGGCGATGGTGGCGGATGGCTTTACGCGGGAGAGAATGTCGGCAAGGAAGGCCATTTTTATCGGTCCTATTGAAGTTGACATCGACAGAAGTTGCGGCGGAATGTCGCTCTCTGCGGCAAGTGGTATGTCGAAAGACACACAGTCTTTCAAGGTCAAAACCCATCAAAAGATGCGATGGATCGCATTTACTTTATTGCAGAATGACCGATTGTCCCGATTGAGATGAAGCCGCCTTCGTCCTCGAACGGCCTCTCTCGGCAAAGCGTCCATCATCTATCTCAAAACGAGGCAATCGCCGAAAAAATCGGCAATTATAGCGGCCTTAACTTCTCGTTAATTCGCGCCTTTTTATCGCCACAATAAATACGCCGGACTGACGAAATTCTGTCTCCAAGCAGTCCACTTCCAAGCCTCTTTTCGGCATGCGGGCAAACGAGACAAGGACGACGATGATGCTTATGAATGACCGGAATTCGGCAGATCGGCTGAAGGTGCAGAGGATGCTTTTCTCTCTGTGGATGGCGCTTGCCGCCATCATGGTCATCCTCACCATGGCAGCCGGCCTTGCAACGTCCTCCCACGCTTCGCAAGCGGTCGACCCCATGACGACATCTGCCATCGCCAGCGCACCGATTTCCAAAGCATCGGATCGCATCTTCGTTACCGGCCTTGTGATGCTCGGCTTCGGCACAATGGCGGTTGGCGGTGTGCTCTTGACGCTCAGCAGTATTCGCGAAGGCCGCCTGCGCCGAAACCGTGACTGACTTCCCCTGACCGTCCCTTGCCGAACCATGCCCTTGCTGATAGAGCACCGATGAAATGGCGGTCCGAGGCACCTGTTGCGACACACAGGGATGTCTTCGCCATCTTCAGGGTCAAGATCTGCTGCTTCATGCAACACCGCCGGACGTTCCGATAGCCTCTGGCAGTCGATCACCAAGCGGGCCGGATCGCCTTTCGAAAAGACGATGAAGCAGCCGCTGCGCTGCTTCCTTGATGGTGAAGAATGACGCGCATTCAGGCAAACCTTGTATTGCTTCTCGCTGCCGCAATCTGGGGCGGTGGTTTTGTTGCGCAGTCCACGGCCATGGCATCCATCGGCCCTTTCTGGTTCGTGGGCTTGCGCTTTGCCATTGCAGCGCTTGCGGTCCTGCCCTTCGCACTCATGGAAACGCGCCGCATGGGAGCAAGGCCTAGCAAGGCGGAATACCGCGCCTTCGGCCTTGTCGGGCTCGCCCTCTTCATGGGTGCCACAACCCAGCAGGTGGGACTGCTTACCACCTCCGTCACCAATTCCAGCTTTCTGACAGCCCTCTATGTCATCTTCGTCCCGGCCATCGCCGTTCTGATCTATCGGCGTTATCCGCACTGGGTGGTCTGGCCGGGTGCCACGATGATGCTGGTCGGCATCTTTCTGCTCTCCGGCGGCGCCTTCAGCAGCCTGACGACAGGCGATTTTCTCAGCATTACCTGCGCCTTCTTCTGGGCTGTGCAGATCACGCTTGCGGGCCGTGCCGTCATGGCCAGCAACCGGCCGCTTGCCCTTTCCTGCGTGCAGTTTTCCGTCTGCGCCATTCTGAGCATGGTGATCGGCGCCGCCTACGAGCCGATTAACACTGAGGCAATTGCTGCGTCGCTCCGTGAGATCCTTTATGTTGGCCTTGTCTCGTCGGGCCTTGCATTCGTTCTCCAGGTCATCGGCCAGCGTTACACGACAGCACCGCAGGCGGCGATCTTTCTCTCCTCCGAAGCCCTGTTCGGCGCCCTCTTCGCGTCGCTCTTTCTTGGAGAGATCATACCGGCTGCCGGTTATATCGGCTGCGCCATCATTTTTGCCGCGATTTTGCTGGTAGAGTTGGTGCCGGAGCTTACGAAAAGACGCCACCAAAAACTTGGTAAAGCAGGCTAAAGGCCGCTTTCCACTCATGCCCTATGCGCGAAAATTGCCGAAAATTCCCATCGCTAACGATGGTTTTGTTTTCCCAACAGCGCCCCTGCGAGAAAAATTTCCGCGACACGCGTAATACGCGTCAAACGCCCATGATTAATCATGGTTGCCGCTTAAAAACTTTTGCTTGCCAATTTTAAATAAACACATCACTCTATCGCGGTTCAGGCAATTTGCGAGCATGGGACGACCTATAAACAGATGCATCGGAGACAATACTTCGAGCGGTGGGAACAACAAAACGTTGATCAGAACGTCAAGACTTCCACAGCGAAGGTCCAATCTCTCAATCATCAAGAGCTGCCTGCCGTACGCCCTGACGGGCAAAACTGTAATGCTGCCTGGAGCTGAACACGGGCAGAGCGAAAAGGACCTGATGCATGGCCGAGACTGGCACCGTTAAATTCTTCAATACCGACAAAGGCTTCGGCTTCATCAAGCCAGACAATGGTGGCGCTGATATCTTTGTTCATATCTCCGCTGTACAGGCTTCCGGCCTGTCCGGTCTTTCAGAAAATCAGAAAGTGAGCTTCGACACGGAACCGGATCGTCGCGGCAAGGGGCCAAAGGCAGTCAATCTTCAGATTGCTGGTTGAGCCATACGACTTTCTCTTCTAGTTGAAGCCCGGCAGGAATGCCGGGTTTTTTCATGGCTGCTCTTAAGAGGGCTGTCTATGAACGGGACGCCCTCGCCCACTTTCTCAATCTGTTTTCTGATCAATCCCAACTGGAGCTTGAGGCGCAGCACCAATGGGTCCGAGGCCCTGGAGATACGGGTTCGTGCGACGCTCCTCGCCAAATCGTCCACCGGGGCCATGGCCGCAAATGAACCCCACCTCGTCGCCGAGCGGAAGCACCTTGTCACGAATAGATGCCAGTAACTGCTCGTGATTGCCTCCGGGAAGATCCGTTCTTCCGACGGAGCCATTGAAGAGCACGTCGCCCACATGGGCAAAGCCTTGGGCACGATTGTAATAGATGACGTGGCCGGGGGCATGGCCCGGGCAATGATAGACTTCGAAGCGGTGATCGCCAAAGGAAACGACATCACCATCCTTCAGCCACCGGTCCGGAAGCACGTTCTGTAATCCCGAAATACCGTATTTCTGCGCTTGGGTCTCGATCCGCTCCAGAAGCGGAAGGTCGTCTTCATGCGGGCCGATGATGGAGAGCGAAAGGCGCTCCTTCAATTCCTTGGCACCACCGGCATGATCAAGATGACCGTGGGTCAGCCATATCTCCTTTAACGTGATGCCGTTTTCGACAACAGTCTGAACGATGACGTCGACATCCCCGCCTGGATCGACGACAACACCTTCCCTTGTGTCCTCATCGAAGAGAATGGTGCAGTTCTGCTGAAACGCCGTCACCGGAATGACCCCTGCCTGCAACTTACCCATGATGACCTTCCTTCACTTCAAAAGACTGGCCCACCTATAAAGAGCCCGACGCGACTACACAATCGATCGTCAGGAAACATCATCTGCGAAGAATTGTCGGCAATGTGTTAAATTATTTAATTTCAATAACTTATCTAGTACGCAGTAGTGTTTCCTCAAACAAACTGTTCACAAATTCGGGAACGGAAAACAAAAAGCTGCGTTCTTGCCCCAGTCTTCAAAGGAGAGAGACAGATGGACAAGAAGCTGAAACTGATGATTGCTGGCGGCGCTTTCGCTTTGATCGCCGGTTATGCCAATGCGGCCATGGTTGCGACCACGGCATCTGATATTTCGGTGCGATCCGGCCCTGGTGAAGATTACCCGGAAGTCGGACTTGCCACACGCGGCAGCAATGCGGTTCTTGACGGATGCATGGAAGGCAGCGCCTGGTGCCGTATCGAAGTAAACGGCGTGCGCGGTTGGGCAAATGCCGATTACCTGAACGTCATGTACGAAGGTGCCCCCGTGATCCTGCGGGAACGCCGCGCCGATATCGAAGTGCCGGTGGTTACCTATGAAAAGACAGCAAGCGTTCAGCAGGAAGAGCCGAATCCTGGCGACCCCAACCTCGGACGCGTCGGTGAAGTCAATCCGCCGGAGCAGGTGATCACTTATATCGATCAGCACCCGGCACAGGTCGTTCGCATCGATGGCGACGTCGCGATTGGCGCCACCATTCCAGCCAGCGCTGAATTGGTGTCGATCCCGGACTATGAATACAGCTACGTGCGTGTGAACGACCGCCGCGTTCTGGTGGAGCCGAGCACGCGCCGCGTTGTGTATGTGTACGAGTAAGTTTGCGTAGAGTATCTGCGTAACCGAGTACCTGAGAGCGCGGCTTAGTCCGCGCTCTTTTGCTTCGTTGAGGACCGGCGCAGATATTGGCGTTGATGTTCAACCTGCGGCATATTATCGAACGCAACAGAAAATGATCGGGAGATTGCCCGGCGGCACACTATTGGGGCAGATCTCGTGCTAATGGTGGCCAAGCGCGATACTATGAAGGAAGACCAGTGCCTGCCCAATCGCTGAAAAAGGCTGCCGCCAAACCGAGCCCGGCCCTGCCCCATGTCGATGACGCCAAGATCGACTTTGACACGATTGAGGCCTTCTTTTTCGCCTATCGAGACTTCGTTTCAGACCCTGACGCAATTCTGGAAAAGCTGGGTTATGGTCGAGCTCACCATCGCGTCGTCTATTTTGTTTGCCGAAATCCCGGCATGACAGTCGCCGATCTTCTCGATACGTTGCAGATCACCAAGCAGAGCCTGGCACGAGTGCTCAAGCAGCTGATCGATGATGGCTACATCCGCCAGATGGCGGGACCTGAAGACCGGCGTCAGCGCAGACTTTATCCAACGCTCACCGGTCGTGAACTGGCGCTCGCCTTGAGCGATCCTCAATCGCGCCGTATCGCTCGCGCCCTCGAAGGCATGTCCTCCGAAGCCAGGGCATGCGTTCTGCAGTTTCTCGCCAGAATGCGCGACGTCGAAACAATGGGAGCTGAATGAAAATGGCCACAGCCGCCACCAGAACGCCAGCGGATGACGACGCTTCTCATATCCTCATCGTGGATGACGACGCGCGTATCCGCGATCTTCTCCAGCGCTTCCTCAGTGACAAGGGTTACCGTATCACCGCCGCTGCAGACGCGGCGGAAGCGCGGCGCAAGATGCAGGGCATCCAGTTCGATCTCCTGATCCTCGACGTGATGATGCCCGGAGAAAACGGCTTGTCGCTCACAAAGTCTCTCAATGAAAACAAGACCGTGCCGGTCATTCTTCTCACGGCACGCTCCGAGGCGGATTCGAGAATCGCTGGCCTCGAAGCCGGTGCTGACGACTACCTTGCCAAACCCTTCGATCCACGCGAACTTGTGCTGCGCATCAACAATATCCTGCGCCGCAATACCTCGCCGGATACGCCAAAAATCGACCAGATCATTTTCGGGCCCTTCAATTTCTCGCTCCACAAGAAGGAACTTCGGCGCGGCGCAGAGATCATCCGCCTGACGGATCGCGAAATGGATATCATGATGCTGTTTGCGCTGCGCGCCGGTGACACCATCCCACGGCACGAACTCGTGGATGCCGATGCCGATGTCGGCGAGCGCACCATCGACGTTCAGATCAACCGCCTGCGGCGCAAGATCGAAGACGACCCCGCCAATCCCGTCTATTTGCAGACGGTACGCGGCATCGGCTACCGTCTGAGCGTGGATTGAAGCACGCTTTTCTGGCGTGTCCGGATCAGAGCCGGATGGACAGGTAATCTATGGCAAGCCTCGATTTTATGAGTTTGGCCCGCAACAGCGCCCCTGCCCGAGGGTGGCGCTTCTTCGTGCGATGGCTGCGGCACTGGCTTCCCACCGGGCTTTATACGCGCTCGCTGCTGATCATCATTTTGCCGATGGTTCTATTGCAGGCCGTGGTTGCAGCCGTCTTCATGGAGCGACACTGGCAGTTGGTGACAGAGCGCCTGTCCGCCGCCGTCACGCGCGATATCGCCGCAATCATCGAACTGATCGAGAC
This sequence comes from Rhizobium sp. 22-785-1, assembly GCF_053521965.1. Classification (NCBI taxonomy): domain Bacteria; kingdom Pseudomonadati; phylum Pseudomonadota; class Alphaproteobacteria; order Hyphomicrobiales; family Rhizobiaceae; genus Rhizobium; species Rhizobium sp. 22-785-1. The sequence goes on from NZ_JBNWDI010000001.1 coordinate 706,729, forward strand.
AGATCCTGAGCAGGACGATTATCAGCGCGTCATCAACATCGCACGCGAGAAGCTCGATCTCAGCGTCTATATCGAACAGAAAACCGAACTGCCGCCCGCGCGCCCGCAACCCTTCTTCTCTATTCTCGATTCCATTCTGGCAGACCAGATCACCGCACAGATCGGCAGGCCCTTCTGGATCGACACTTACGGCAACGGATCGCTGGTCGAAATCCGCATTCAATTGAACGACAAGACGCTGCGCATCTTCACACGGCGAAATCAGACCTACGCGTCCAATACCCATATCTTCCTCGTCTGGATGGTCGGCGCGTCTCTCGTTCTGCTCGGCATCTCGATCCTTTTTCTGCGCGGCCAGATCAGGCCGATCCTGGCGCTTGCCAAAGCCGCCGAAAGTTTCGGCCGCGGACAGAAGATCACGGCATATTCGCCCAAAGGCGCCGATGAAGTCAGACGCGCCGGTCTTGCCTTCATCCTCATGCGCGAGCGGATCGAACGACAAATGGAACAACGTACGGCCATGCTGAATGGCGTGAGCCACGACCTGCGCACTATCCTTACCCGCTTCAAGCTTCAACTGGCGCTCGCTGGAGACAATCCCGATCTTGAAGGGCTGGATAAGGACGTCGACGACATGCAGTCGATGCTGGAAGCCTATCTCGCCTTTGCTCGTGACGACGCGGAGGAAGACGTTGGAGCGCTGGAACTCGAACCGCTTCTGAGAAAACTGCAAAGCGATTTCGAGATGGTCGGCAAGACGATGCGGTTTGAGCTCAATGGGGTTTCGCAGATTACCGTCCGCCCTACGGCCTTCTCCCGCGTGGTCGGCAATCTTGCTGCCAATGCGCAACGCTATGCCTCGACACTCTCCATCGAGCTGCGACGCGCACCGCGCTCCATCAGCCTCGTCTTTGATGACGACGGACCGGGCGTTCCGCTGGAATCACGCGAGGATGTCTTCAAGCCCTTCTTCCGCCTGGACGAGGCGCGTAACCTGAACTCCTCCGGGACCGGTCTCGGCCTATCGATTGTCCGAGACATTGTCAGAAGCCATGGTGGCGATGTGATGCTGGACGACAGCCCCCTCGGGGGCTTGCGGGTGATTGTGAAAATCCCGGCCTGAGTTGTAAATGCTGTACTAAAGGCTGAAATCGGTCAGCACATCTTCTCGCCGTTGGGGACGCCCTGCTCCACAGCCGCCAGAACGATATCGCCATTGCCATCGGCAAAACCGAGCGTCAGGACTTCGGAGCGGAAAGGCCCGATCTGGCGCGGCGGAAAGTTGACGACGGCAAGCACCTGTCTGCCGATCAGGCTCTCCAGCGTATAATGGACGGTGATCTGCGCCGATGATTTCTTGATGCCGATTTCCGGACCAAAATCGATCTTCAGTTTAAAAGCAGGCTTGCGCGCTTCGGGAAAGGCTTCCGTCTCGATGATGGTACCGACGCGAATGTCGACCTTTTCAAAATCCGCATAGCTGATTTCAGCGCTCATTCTCGTGCGTCCTCAGTTTGCCAGTTCCTGCGCGCGCGTCTTCGCCGCCGCGATCGCCTTGTCGAACAAGGGCTGCATACCATCCTGCGCCATCAATACGGAGAGTGCAGCCGCCGTCGTACCACCCGGAGACGTCACATTCTGGCGCAGTTTGGACGCATCGTCGGGGGACTGGTAGAGAAGTTCACCAGCCCCCGCGACGGTTTCTCGCGCGAGACGCATGGCGAGGTCCGCCTGCAGACCGGCTTTGCGACCTGCCTCCGCCATGCATTCCACGAGATAGAAAACATAAGCGGGTCCGCTACCGGATACGGCAGTGACGGCATCGATATCGCCCTCGGTCGGAACCCATTCCACCGGACCGCTGACCTTGAGAAGCTCTTCCACGGCCTGACGCTGGTCGGCGGAAACGCGTTCATTGGCGTAGGCGCCCGTAACCCCACGTCCCACCATGGCGGGTGTGTTGGGCATGGCGCGAACGCAAGCAGCCTGACCCAGATGGCTTTGGATATAGGATAACGTCTTGCCGGCAGCGACGGAAACGACAATCGTCTCTTGGCCGACAAGCGGTTTCAACGAAGGCAGCACCGTATCCATCAACTGCGGTTTGACCGCCAGAAACAGGATGCCGGCAGTCACGCCTTCGGGAGCGCTTTCGCAATGGCGCGCGCCAGCCTCCGCGAGCTTTGAGGACATGGCATCCGAAGGGCGCGGATCGACGACGAGGATCGATGAACCGGATACACCTTTCTTCAACCAGCCGGAAAGCATGGCGCCGCCCATATTGCCGGCGCCAACGAGAACGAGCGGACCAGAACCGAATGACAGCATGTGTATCAGGCCTCGCCTACCGTCTCGAAGAGGGCCGCATCCATGGCGGCCTTGGCTTCCATGCCGGACCAGACGACGAATTGGAACGCCTGATAATACTGTTCGCAGGCTTCGAGAGCGCTCGACAGCAGAACTTCGACCTGCTGATTGGTTGGCTCGGCGCCGCCCGCCAGAAGCAGCGACTGGCGGAAGATGATCACGTCTTCCTGACGCCATAGATCGAAATGGCCCATCAGCGTCTGACCGTTGACATGCGACAGCAGCCGGATCACTTCGTTGACGCGATGATCGGGGACCCTGATGTCGAAAGCGCAGGCCAGATGCAGCGCCTCGAACTGCTCCATCCAGGAAAACGAAACGTGATAGTCGGCCCAACGGCTTTCCACCGTCATCGCAATTTCGTCCTCGCCCGAGCGCTCAAAAGACCAATCGTTGGCGGCCGCCACAAACTCGATCATATCGACCGGATTGGAGAAACGTTCAACTTCGAATTCTATTAGGCTCATACGGCACCTTTTCAGCCGGAAATGAATGTTTTGTTTCGCACGCGAAAGCACAAAAACGCACATACAAATGCCGGTACATCAGTTTAGGACGATTGCCCGACGCCGCCAGATTAACGCAGTGAACCTGTCTGGAGCTTACCGAGTTCGTTTCGAATCATCATTTAAAATCAGTCTATAACGAGCGAGTCCCGTCGCCACCCCCCGCCAGTCCATTTTCCGGGGACAACCGTGGATATCTCTTGTGGCGGAATGTCAGGCGGGAGTCATAACCGACTCTGCCAATTGCGTTTTTTGCAAGTGTCCACAGAGGGCAAAAAAATGCTGATGAAAATGCTTGCTCTTTGGGTACGAATCCGCACTCGCGAGGGTGCCTGCTTCGAAGCGGACAAAATGAAAGGCCGCGCTCCTTTTGAGAGCGCGGCCTTGAACAAAATCGACCAATTTAAAACGGCTGCATCACTATCAGGAGGCATTACCCGAGAGCTTGGCTTCCAGAGCCTCTATCCTGGCGCGCAGCGCGTCGTTCTCATCACGCGCCTTGATCGCCATCTCGCGAACGGCATCGAACTCTTCGCGCTTGACGACATCGAGGCTGTTCAGCCAGCGATCCGCCTGCGCGTGGAAGGCCTGCTCCACTTCCTTGCGGACGCCCTGAGCCGCACCTGCGGCATCGGTCATCAGCTTCGCGAATTCATCGAAAATGCGGTTGGTTCCGGTTGTGCTCATGGCGCGGTGTCCTCGTCTTCATCCGGAGAGACTTGATGCTCGATCCGGTTCTGACATTTCAGGTAGGCACTCACTCGGTCCGTTGCAAGCAAAAACGGGATCGTCAGGCGCGGTAACCTTACTTTTGACAGTCATAAAAGCGTCAAAGAATCGCCTTGACCGCTTCTCTTTCAATCGCCATTTTCGCCCGGCGGGAAAGCTGACGATCATGCAGCCTGCCTTCTGAAAACGCTGGCGTTTTCGATGACAACCAGAGAACGGAATACGCAATTTGTTTTCACCACTGGCGCCGCTGTCGATCATGCCGTTTCCCAACATCGATCCGATCGCCTTCTCCATAGGCCCGATATCGATTCACTGGTATGGCATAGCCTATGTCATGGGCATTCTGCTCGGCTGGTCATACGCCCGAAAGCTGAGCATGACGGATCGCCTGTGGCCGGGCGACAAGTCTCCAGTGACACCGGTTCACCTGGATGACTTCATCATCTGGGCCGCAGCCGGCATCGTGCTGGGCGGACGTATCGGCTATGTGCTCTTTTACGACCTCCCAGCCGTCATGGCGAACCCGGTGCGCGCCTTAGAGATCTGGAATGGCGGCATGTCCTTCCATGGTGGCCTCCTGGGCACGACGATCGCAATGATCCTCTTTGCCCGTAAAAACGGCATTCCGGTCTGGAGCATGTTCGACATCATCGCGGCCGTGGCACCCGTCGGCCTGTTCTTCGGGCGCATCGCAAATTTTATCAACGGCGAATTATGGGGCCGCCTGACGGATGTTCCGTGGGCCGTCGTGTTCCCGACAGGTGGGCCCTTTGCCCGTCATCCAAGCCAGCTTTACGAAGCGGGACTGGAAGGCATCGTGCTTCTGCTTGTACTCTCGGTCATGATCTGGGCGTTCAGAGCGCTGAAGGCGCCCGGCACCGTGACCGGCACCTTCGTTGCGGGCTACGCCCTGTCACGAATCTTCGTGGAGTTTTTCCGAGAACCCGACGCGCAAATCGGGTATCTCGCGGGGAACTGGTTGACCATGGGAATGGTTCTCTCCGCGCCCATGTTCGCGCTTGGCGTCTGGGCCATCCTTCGTGCGCGTTACGCTGCCAGCGCCCGGCAGAACGGATAAGTGCCATGCCAACGCCCCTTGCCCGTCGAATCAAGTCTCTCATTCGCCTCAACGGCCCCTTGAGCGTCACCGATTATTTCTCGCTCTGCCTCGCAGATCCCGAGCATGGCTATTACAAGACGCGCCAACCCTTCGGCCGCACCGGCGATTTCGTTACCGCGCCGGAAGTCAGCCAGCTTTTTGGCGAAATGCTCGGCGTCTTCATGGTCCATGCCTGGCAGCGCCATGGCACCCCTGCCAATGTCAGGCTTGTCGAAATCGGCCCCGGTCGCGGCACGATGATGGCGGACATGCTGCGTGTCATCCAGCGCATTGCCACGCCTTTATACGACGCCATGAGCGTGCATCTGATCGAAACCAGCCCGCGTCTCACCGAGACGCAGCAGAAGACGCTTGCCACGCATGAGGGAAAGATCAATTGGCACGAAAGTTTTGACGATGTGCCTCCGGGCTTCCTGCTGATTGCCGCCAACGAGCTTTTCGATGCGATTCCCATCCGTCAATTCGTCAAGACGCCCCAAGGCTTCAGAGAACGCGTCGTGAGCCTCAGCGAGGATGACGAGCTCATCTTCACCGCCGGCATCGCCAGCATCGATCCAGATCTCCTGCCGCCACAGCCGGAAAGGCAGGCGCTTGGCACCATCTTCGAATATTCCCCTGCCAGGGAAGCAGTCATGGCGGCGCTGTGCGAGAGGCTGAAACTCCACGGCGGCACGGCGCTGATCATCGACTATGGCCATATGGTGTCTGGCTATGGCGACACAATGCAGGCACTGAGAATGCATGAATACGATCCCGTTCTGGCCAATCCTGGCGAAGCCGACCTCACAAGCCATGTGGATTTCGAAAGCCTGACGAAGACGGCCACCGCCAGCGGCGTTCATATCAATGGCTGTCTGCACCAGGGCGACTTTCTCTTCGGGCTTGGGCTACGAGAGCGGGGCCAGGCTTTGGCGGCGGCGGCAACGCCCGACCAGACGCTGGATATCGCGGAAGCCATCAACCGTCTGGCAGGCGAAGGCGCTGGCAAGATGGGAGAGCTCTTCAAGGTATTGGCCGTGTCGAGCCCAGCTGTCCATCTGCTCCCCTTTCGTCCACTGGATTGACAGAGACAGGTGGCTTGGGCCACCATTGTCCTCATTCGAAGCAGAAACAAATCTGCCGGACGGCATCGTTTGAGATGCGCTCATCGGAAACACTCGCTCAGAATCATCCCTCAAAAAATCGGCGACACCGCAAAGGATTGAACACCCCATGCAGGACGATACGCTGCCGTTTCCCGTTCAAAGCGACCTGCTTAAGGCCGCATCCAGAAACGGCATACGCCATGGTTTCTTCACCCGTGAAGGCGGTGTGTCGACAGGCATCTACCGCGGACTGAACGTCGGCCTCGGTTCGCAAGACGATCGCGAGGCGGTTTTGGAAAACCGTCGTCGCGTGGCGCAGTGGTTCGGCTTTCCTGTCGAGCGACTCGCAACCGTCCACCAGATTCACTCGCCCAATGTGGTCGTCATCGACAAAACCTATGACGGCGCAAGACCGCAAGCCGATGCCATGGTGACGGCAACGCCCGGCATCATCCTTGGCGTATTGAGCGCAGATTGCGGTCCGATTCTCTTTGCCGATAGCCAGGCCGGCGTCGTCGGCGCAGCCCATGCAGGCTGGAAGGGGGCAGTCCATGGCGTACTAGAAAACACAATCGACAGCATGGTCGCCCTCGGCGCTCGCCGCGAAAACATTACCACCGCCCTCGGCCCTTCGATTGCGCAGGAAAATTACGAGGTCGGACCGGAGCGCGTCCAAGACCTCAAGACGCTCGACGCCGCCTATGAGCGATACCTTGCGCCATCGCAAAACAATGGTCATGCCCATTTCGATCTGAAGCAGCTTACGATGGATCGCCTGACCAAGGCGGGAGTGCAGGCCGAAAACCTCCATCTCTGCACCTATCCGGACGGCAAGCGCTTCTTTTCCTTTCGCAGAACCACGCATCTGTCCGAACCGGATTACGGGCGGCAGATCTCAGCAATAGCAATTTTGGAGACTTAAGATGGCTCTACACTTCGAACCCGCCGAATTCGAGGCGCGTCGTGCCCGGCTGATCGAGAAGATGGCCGAGGAAAAGCTGGATGCCGTACTGCTCTTTGCTCAGGAAAGCATGTACTGGCTGACCGGCTACGACACCTTCGGCTACTGCTTCTTCCAAACGCTGATCGTCAAGGCGGACGGCTCCGTGGCGCTGCTGACCCGTTCGGCCGATTTGCGCCAGGCACGCCACACGTCCAATATCGAAAACATCTACATCTGGGTGGATCGCCTGAATGCCGATCCGACGCTCGATCTGAAGAACCTCATGAGCGAAATGGATCTGCTCGGCTGCCGCGTCGGCATTGAGTTCGACACCCATGGGATGACCGGTCGAGTTTCGCGCCTTTTGGATAACCAGCTTGCAAGCTTCTGCCAGATCGTCGATGCCTCCTATCTTGTCAGCACGCTTCGCCTCGTCAAAAGCCCCGCCGAGATTGCCTATGCAAAGCGCGCCGGTGAGCTTGCCGATGACGCACTCGATGCCGCAATCGCCCTGATCAAGCCGGGCGCGGATGAGGCCGATATTCTCGCCGCCATGCAAGGTGCTGTGTTTTCCGGCGGTGGCGATTATCCCGCCAATGAGTTCATCATCGGCTCCGGCCCGGACGCGCTGTTGTGCCGCTACAAGTCCGGACGTCGCAAGCTCGATACCAAGGACCAGATCACGCTCGAATGGGCAGGCGCGAGCGCCCACTATCACGCCGCGATGATGCGAACCGTGGTGATCGGCGAACCGGAGTTCCGTCATAAAGAGCTCTACAATGCCTGCGCGGAAAACATTCGCGCCATCGAAGACGTGCTTCGCCCCGGCAACACATTTGGCGATGTCTTCGACGTTCACGCGAAAATCATGGACGAGCGCGGCCTGACCCGCCATCGCCTGAATGCCTGCGGTTACTCCCTTGGCGCACGCTTCTCTCCCTCCTGGATGGAGCATCAGATGTTCTACGCCGGCAACACGCAGGAAATCCTGCCGAACATGACGCTCTTCGTCCACATGATCATCATGGACAGCGACGCGGGCATCGCCATGACGCTCGGCCAGACCTATGTGACCACGGAAGGCGCACCCCAGTCATTGTCACGCCACGGGCTCGACATGTTGACCGCCTGATTTGACTCCGTGGTCAAACGCCACTTAAATCACAAGGGTCCTGGGGAGGGCGTAATGATGATGAAGAGATGTAGGATATGAACAGGCTTGGTGCGCTGCTCGCGATTCCAGGTCTCGCCGTAGCTCTTTGCGCATGCAACACCAGCGATGCGCTGACGCCGCAGGTCAATGTCGGACACAGTCAAACGCCATCCACCCCGGTCACCCAGGGCGATCTCGACCAGATGGCAGCAGCAGCCGATCGCACCGGCTCCGGCGTCGCTCCACAGGTGCCGGCCTACGCGCCGCAAAACACCTTGCAGGCGCAAGCTCAGGCAATGAGCGGCGGCGTTCAGTATGGCCAACCCGTTGCGCGCCAGCCAGGACAGCCGGTGCCGGCAGAGGCCCGGCGGCAGACGGCCGCGCTCGCGCCTTCCGGTTCCGGCAGCATCCGCTTCCTGCCGATCATCGGGGCACCGGTACAGGCTGTCACGCCGCTTTCTCGGCAGCTGGGCGCGGAGGCACGTTCCAAAGGCCTGACGATCCTGCCCTCCGCCGACACGTCGGCAAACAACATCCTAAAGGGCTACCTCTCCGCTTTTGCGGATGGCGGCAAGGTCACCATTGTCTATGTCTGGGACATCCTCGATACCAATGGCGCACGCCTCCATCGCCTCCAGGGCCAGGAAACGGTGCCATCACGAGGCGGCGATCCATGGTCGGCAGTCACCGATAGCGTCATGCAAAAGATTGCGGCCAGAACGCTGGATGATTACCAGGCATGGCGACAGACAGCGCGTGGATAAATACAATCCATACGATGGGAAAAGTCCCGCCGCCGATCCAATCGATTGAATAAGGTCTGCGAAACACGTGAGTCATAAAGTTTTCACGAAAATCATGGGTAACGCGGTTCCGGCTATTGCATTCACGGGCAACAGCGCTATTAAGGCGCCCATGGCAAAACGGCATGTCCGGCGCCCTTCTGGGCCGGGTATTCCTTCCCGTTGAACGACGCACTGGCCGCGGAACAGACTAAAACGTCCGGGCTCAAGCGATGGCATGGAAAACAGGCGGCACCCATGAAGGTTTTCGCAGGCAATTCGAACCGGCATCTGGCCGAAGCGATCTGCAAGTATCTCAATGTTCCCCTGGGAAATGCCACAGTAAAACGGTTTGCGGACCAGGAAATTTTCGTAGAAATCAGTGAAAATGTCCGTGGTGAAGATGTATTCGTCGTCCAATCCACATCCTTTCCGGCTAATGACCACCTGATGGAACTGCTGATCATGATCGACGCCATGCGTCGTTCTTCGGCAAAGCGCATCACCGCCGTTCTCCCCTATTTCGGCTACGCCCGCCAAGACCGCAAGGCTGGCCCAAGAACACCAATCTCGGCCAAGCTCGTTTCCAATCTGATTACCGAAGCCGGCGCCGATCGCGTTCTAACGCTCGATCTTCACGCCGGTCAGATCCAGGGCTTCTTCGATATCCCGACGGACAATCTCTTCGCGGCACCCATTCTCGCACGCGATGTCAAGGAACATTACGACACCAATAACGTCATGGTGGTTTCACCGGACGTCGGCGGCGTGGTCCGCGCCCGTGCGCTTGCCAAGCGTCTCGACTGTCTGCTCGCCATCGTCGACAAACGCCGTGATCGCCCGGGCGAATCCGAGGTCATGAACGTTATCGGCGACGTTTCGGGTAAGGACTGCATCCTGATCGACGACATTGTCGATTCCGGTGGCACGCTCTGCAACGCCGCCGAAGCGCTTCTCAAGAACGGCGCAACCAGCGTTACCGCCTATATCACCCACGGCGTCCTTTCTGGCGGTGCCGTCGCGCGTGTTTCCTCATCCAAGCTGCGTGAACTCGTCATCACCGACAGCATCCAGCCCACCACCGCAGTCCAGTCCGCGCATAATATCCGTGTCATCACCACAGCGACACTGCTTGGCGAAGCGATCAACCGCACGGCTCTGGAACAGTCCGTTTCTGGTCTCTTCGACTAAAGCGCACGAGAGAATCTGAAAGATCACGGCATGCTCCAAGACGCAGCCGTGTCATCAGCATCTGGAATTCGCAACTCGCCTATGATTACTCCGCGGCAATCTGTGTCCGTCTAGAGATGAACCCTGCCCTCTCCTTCGCGCTCCGCGCCGAAAGGGCTCTCCCTACCTCCACCACCTTGCGCAGGGTCGCTTTTAGCAAATGAAGACCGCGAACGCTTGATCGGCGAAGAATGACTCGGACGTCCGATGAAACCGGACCGGCAGCGAACACGGATCTGCACTGTCCAATTGCCAGAAGTCGGTAGAGGATAAGCGTGGTCAGCGCGGCAAAAAGGATCGACATTGTCGTGTCGCTCAAAAAATGCCGTCCCGCCGCCATGCGCATTGTAGCCGTCACAATCATTAAAAACGCGGCTACGACGCCACAGGCGAATTTGCCTCTTCGCGACAGATGCGGCCACAGCAACACACAGACCGGAAGAAGGACGCTTGCGATCAGCGCGGTCTCTCCAGACGAAAAAGAACAGTTCTTGAAGCACTGATTGCTGAGCTGGAAGGCTGGCGTAAATGCCTGGAAGCCGCCGAACTCTGCGACACCATCGGGCCTAGCACGCCCCAGCCAGGTCTTCAGGACGCCGTTCACCAGCAATCCTGCGCACACAAACGTGTTTCCCCAGATGAAGGCCCAGACCCGCCACCCGGTCTGCTGCTTCGAACCGATCAGGACATTACCGAGAAAAATGAGAAAGGCGACGACGGCGAAGATTTCTCCACCATGACGCAGCACATCTCTCCAGAAACTGAAGTCTGGGCCAAGGCCCATCCAATCACCCCGTTGTCCATTGAAAAAGAACGCCGAGACCTCAAGATCGATAAAGGGGAAGACTGCAAAGATTATGACAGCGAGCAGCGTCAAGACAGTAAGCCAGATGGTAAGCCGCATATGAACGATATCATGATCCATGATTTGTCCCTTCAAAACATGAAGACGGTATTCTCCAGAGGCCGACGATGGCTCTTTCCATGAAGCCGGCCGAAGCCACCCAATGGCTCTGGGGCTTCTCATCCTTGATGCAGGACGGCAAAGAATCGGCGCGTGACAGCAGAAGTGCGTTCGCCTCCTCGCCAGGTTGCAACGGATAAAGCAGCGCATAATGGCTGGAAGGCAGCTGCGGCGCCTCGTTCCAGGCGCGTGGCGCGATGCGCCGATCGTCTCTCAACTCATAGAACATTTCCGCCAGAAAGGAGCGGTCGGCGGCGACAAGAATATTGGCGTGCATTTTTTCCGCGTCGGCAATGGCTGTCGAAACCACAGCTGAGCGCCCCAGATAGCGCTTCAAGGCAAGATCGCCATTGGGGAGTCGCAACTCGGTACCGAAGATGGTGAGAAGGGGCAGGATGACAGCAACAGTGGTGTTCAAAATGAGCGATGCCCGCATCCAACGCGGTCTTGCCGCAAGCCAAGGTGTCGCCAGCAAAATACCTGCCGCATAAGCCCCAACCGCCCAGTTGGCGAGCGCGCGCGAAATCAAAGCTTGCGCCGTCATCAACAGGAGAAGCGGAATGCTCAATGCAGAAAGCGAACGCGTTGTCGGATGTCTCATGTCACGCAAGGCCATCAGCATTGCGATGAAGACGAAGGGTCCGACGACACCGGCTTGAGCACCGAAGAAGCCAAGCGCCGAGCCGAAATTGAGGCTTGCGGCATTCCAATGCGCGATCGATACCGTGTGACGGGCGGTCGCGAAGTCATGCGCGTAATTCCACCAAAGATTTGGCGAAACGACGACCAAAGCAACAAGCCCTACCAGCAAGGCGTGCGACCATCCTATCCGCCAGCCCTTATCCAGATAGGCGGCAAGCGGGACAAACGGGAACAGAAACGCCATGGCATATTTGGAGAGAAAACCGAGCCCGACCGTCAGCCCCAGTCCCACGGCCAGAAAAAGAGCATAAGACCCCGCATATTCTTTCTCCGTGGCAAGCCTGCGCCACAGGATCATCGATAGCACGATGAAGAGCAACATCGGCGTGTCGGTGGAAATCAAGAGACTGGACAGCGACACGCCGGGCAGCGTGATATAGACGATCGCAGCCATAGCCCCGATCCGCACATCATAGAGCATGCGTCCGAGATGGAGCATTGCAGCAGCCGTCAGCGCATGCAGGATGGGTGCCGCAAGACGAACCTCAAACGTCCCCTCCCCGCCCGAGATCCAGGTGGTGAGACGAATGACCCAGCCAATCAAGGGCGGCTTGGAGTAAGCTCCAAAAGCCATTTCCCGGCTCCACAGCCAGTACTGCGCCTCGTCGACGAAAAGATCTGTCCGGTTGAAGGCGAGACAGACAATGCGAAACACTGTGATGCCGAGAACTGAAAACAGACAAATCGCGAGCCAGCGCGAACTTTCCGTCTCCAGCCTGCCGAAGCGTTCACCGCCACGAAATTCTCCGGCAATCTCGCTCATGAGCGGCACCCATGGGCGGTGCGAGCGACGTGAAAAAGATAAAAAAATAAATGGCGCATATCGATCCACGCAAAAATAACGAGGAGGATATGCGCCTGTTTGATGACACCTTTACGTCAATTCAGACCGCTTCGATACAAACCGCATCTGCGCTCGCCCGAAGCTTTGCCTGAACCTCAGTAGACCTCGCCACCGGCAGACTGCCTGCGGCGCCGAGGTCCAATATTGTCAGAAGAAGCCAAGCTTGTTGGGGCTGTAGGACACAAGCAGGTTCTTGGTCTGCTGATAATGATCGAGCATCATCTTGTGGGTTTCGCGACCGATGCCCGACTGCTTGTAGCCACCGAAAGCCGCCCCTGCCGGATAGGCGTGGTAGCAATTCGTCCAAACGCGTCCAGCTTCGATACCGCGACCTGCGCGGTAGGCAAGGTTGGTATCGCGGCTCCAGACACCGGCACCAAGACCATAAACGGTGTCGTTGGCGATTTCGATGGCTTCTTCCACTGTCTTGAAGGTGGTGACGGAAACGACGGGACCGAAGATTTCCTCCTGGAAGACCCGCATCTTGTTGTTGCCTTCAAAAATGGTCGGCTGAATGTAGAAGCCGTCCTTGAGATTGCCGGAGAGCGATTTCTTGTCGCCGCCGGTCAACACTTTCGCGCCTTCCTTCTTGCCGATTTCCAGGTAGCCCATGATCTTGTCGAACTGTTCCTGAGACGCCTGCGCGCCGATCATGGTGGAAGCGTTCAGCGGATCGTCCTGGCTGATTGCCTGTACGCGCTTCAGCGCCTTTTCCATAAAGCGGTCATAGATCGATTCATGCACAAGCGCGCGGGATGGGCATGTGCAGACCTCGCCCTGGTTCAGCGCGAACATGGCAAAGCCTTCAAGCGCCTTGTCCAGGAAGGCGTCGTCCTCATTCATCACATCGGCAAAGAACACGTTCGGCGACTTGCCGCCAAGTTCCAGCGTGATGTTAGTGACGTTGTCTGCCGCATAACGCATGATCTCCTTGCCGACAGACGTCGAGCCAGTGAAGGCGATCTTGGCGATGCGGCTACTCTGCGCCAGCGGCTTGCCGGCTTCCGTGCCAAGGCCGTTGACGATATTGACCACGCCCGCCGGCAGCAGGTCTTCGATCAATTCCATGACGAGCAGGATCGAGGCGGGCGTCTGCTCTGCAGGCTTCAGCACCACGCAGTTGCCGGCGGCAAGCGCTGGCGCAAGCTTCCAGGCCGCCATCAGGATTGGGAAGTTCCATGGAATGATCTGGCCGACAACGCCAAGCGGCTCATGAAAATGATAGGCGACCGTGTCGTTGTCGATCTGGCCGATCGAGCCTTCCTGGGCGCGGATACATCCTGCGAAATAACGGAAGTGATCAATGGTCAGCGGAATATCGGCATTGGTGGTCTCGCGCAGCGGCTTGCCGTTATCCCAGGTTTCCGCCCGGGCGATAAGATCGAGATTATCTTCGATCCGCTGGGCAATCTTCAAGAGAATGTTGGAGCGCTCCGTCACGCTGGTGCGGCCCCAGGCGGCACGCGCCTGATGCGCGGCATCGAGCGCGGCTTCAATGTCGCTGGCATCGGATCGCGGCACTTCGCAAATCTTCTGGCCGGTAACGGGGGAGATGTTGTCCATATAGCGCCCGGACTTCGGCTCCACCCATTTGCCGCCGACATAGTTGCCGTATTTCAGTTTGAACGGTGTCTCACCCGCTTTGTGCTGAACCTGGATGTTCATGTTTTCATCCTCCCTGATGAACAACGATCGATGTGCGATCGCGTGAAGAGAGGTTGTGCCGACAATGGGGCAAATCAAAGGGGTCAGATCGCGTTCCGCACTGCACAGTGTGTCACATCTGCGACAACGCCCGCGCCAATCCGTCGCGGTTTGCCCGCTTCAGTGGACCGCGAGTTTCTTCATCTTTCGGTGCAGAGTGGCGCGGCTGATGCCGAGCAGTTCAGAGGCTTGCGTGACGTTGCCGTTGGTACGCGCCAGAACGCGCCGGAGTGCGGCGCGCTCGGCCTCCATGAGATCGCTTCCTTTGTCATGCCGCTCTTCCTTGAGAGCGTCGGACGCCGCAATCCCTTGTGCAATCCGCGCATCGTCTAGCCGAAGCGCAAGCCTGGCCGCACGGGTAGCGCCCAGAATGATGTCGTCCTGATCGACGGCAAGCAGCGAAAGCATGGCGGAATGGGCGGAAGGCACCATCAAGATGCGCGCACCTGGAAAGGCGCGCCGGAAAAGATTGCCCTCGATACGCTGTGCCGCATCGCGCACGGTCTGCGTCACCATCGAAAAAGTCAGTTCGTTGATATCGTCGCGACAGGTGGAGATATCAAGTGCGCCCGTAACCTGCCCACGGTGATCGCGGATCGGTGCTGTCGTACAGGACAGGTTGATGTTGGAGCTGAAGAAGTGCTGGTCGCGATAGACCACTGCAGGCCGCTCATCGGCAAGCGCTGTGCCGATACCGTTGGTGCCAACACTGGCCTCGCTCCACAGCGCGCCCGACCAAAGCCCCGCCTTGCGGAAATCCTCGTCATCGCTAGCGGCCCCACGTCGTTCCAACGCCACACCCTTGGCATCGGTCAGAAGCAGGCAGCACCCTGCCCGTCCGACGGTCGAAAAGATTCGATCGATCTCATCCGCACTCTCGGCCAGAAGGTCGAATGCCTCGTCGCGAGCCTTGCGAAACTCCGCTTCCGAGAGAAGGATCGGCTTGCGGTTTTCCTCCGGTGCCAGATGATGCATGGTCATGCACCGCCGCCATGACGCGACGATAGGAGAACTTGCGGCAGCGGATGAATGATTGGCGCTCTCATAGACATGAGTGGCATGTGCGGCGTCGTTCGACATAGGCTCCTCCCAAAGCGTTCCTTATGGTGCGCCGGTTGAAGCAGTCTTTCAACAGTAAAATAGTCGCATGTGGGAGCACCGGACGGTGGCGACGCAGCGACATGCGCGTGATGCCGTCGCACGCGGCACGGCCTTGCCTTTGCGGCAGCTTTATACTATAGCGCGCGCATCCGTGTAGACACCCTTGGAGGCAACGCGGTCGGGTTGGCGCAGGCGCCGCCCCAGTTCTCGTCAGGCTTTGCCTGTTTGAACTCTCCATATAACCTCGAAAAGGAAATGCCATGAGCAAAGAAACTTATGAGCTCAAGGCCGAGGCGCGCGAACGAGTTGGTAAGGGGTCCTCTCGTGAACTTCGCCGCAACGGTTTGATTCCCGCTGTCATCTATGGTGACAAGCAGGCCCCGATTTCTATCGCGATTTCGACCAACGAAATCACCAAGCGCATCCACGGCGGCGGCTTCATGACGACGATCGCAACGATCGACGTCGACGGCAAGAAGTACAAGGTTCTGCCGAAGGACTACCAGCTGGACCCGGTTCGTGACTTCACGATGCACGTGGACTTCCTGCGCGTTTCGGCAAACTCGAACGTCACTGTCGAAATCCCGGTTCACTTCATCAATGAAGACAAGTCCGAGATCAAGACCGGCGGCGTTCTGAACATCGTTCGCCACACGATCGAAGCCAACGTTCCTGCGAACCAGATTCCGGATGCGATCACCGTCGACCTCGAAGGTCTGAAGATCGGTGACAGCGTTCACATCTCGCAGATCAAGCTGCCGAAGGCCGTCACCCCGACGATCACCGATCGCGACTTCACCGTTGCAACGATCGTTCCGCCGGTTGTCGACGTTGTTGAAGACGATGCCGTCGCTGCTGAAGCAGACGCCGCAGACGTTGCAGAAGACGAAGACAAGTCCGAATAACCCCTCTCGGGTCGTTTCGAAAAAGCCCCGTATCGAAAGATGCGGGGTTTTTTTATGCGCGCTTTGCCGCGCGGCGCGTGACCGCCGGATCGATTGCAGGCCTAGCCGTGCGCGCTGAATTCAACAAACGATTAAGCATCCTGTGAAAGGATACCTAAAATCTTTGGCTTTAGAACCGCTATTGGAACCAACCTTGGAAGATAGGTGAATGTGATCGCGCGGTCGCGGCTATCTCGGCGCAATGTATCGCCCGAGCTTGAAGCGGGATTAAAGGCGCTCTGTGGAGTCTTAGAGAGGGTAGATGACCCATTCGGTGGAAAGGCGCTTTCTAGCAATCGTGTCCGGCGTCTTGCTGGCCATTGTCACACCGCTTTTTACGCTTCTGTTGTCTCTCTCCTATAGCGAGGCGACATCCAGCCAGGCAGACCGACTCGAAATTCTCATCGTGGCCAATGCACAGGCGCTGGGGCGTCCACTCTGGGACCTGGACGACGACAGTATCAACCAGATCACCGGAAATCTGATCACAGATCCGGCAATCTATATGGTCCGCGTCAAGGATAGCTTCGGCCAGTTGGATGTCACCCAGACATCCAGCACCCCCCGCACCGGCAAAATCTCCTCCATGAGCCGGGATATTTTCTACAAGAACCTGGACGGAGAAACGAAGGTCGGCACCATAAAGGTCTTCTTTCACAATATCAGTCTGTTCTCGTCTTTGAACGGGATTGCGCTTTCCTTTCTGTCGATCTTCGTTCTGGCGATATTGGCTGTTTTCGCCGCAGCAATCATCGGCAACCGGATGATGGTCATGCGCCCGCTCATGCGCCTTACGGCTGCGATCGAGGCGACGCGCCGACTGGGCTCCCGCCATCATGTCGATTGGCAATCAAGCGATGAAATGGGGCGGCTCGCCCAAAGCTTCAACGAGATGCAAACTCAGCTTGACCGCGAGGAACACGAAATCAAGCGGGCGCATCGGCGCACAGCGGAAATCTACAACCGCACGCCTGCCATGCTGTTCTCACTCGATCCGAACAACCGCATCGCAGCAGTCTCCGATTACTGGGTGAAGGCGACCGGCTACAGCCGTGAGGAAGCGTCTGGTTGCTGCTTCGAGGCGTTTCTCCATCCCGATGATCGCGAAAGCTTTCGCCAACGCCATCAAAACCGCGCTTCCGGCCCAGCGGATGATTCCGGCGCCGCCGAACTCACTGTCCGCTTCATCTGCGCCGACGGGCGGTCGATGGATGTGCTGATTTCCGAGAAAACACTGGAAACCAGCATCGAAGAGGCCAGCGCGGATATCTTGTGTGTCATGACGAATGTCACCGAACTTCGCCAGTCAGAACAGCGCAACGGCTTGCAGGCGATTTCCGATCATCTCACCGGACTGCTGAACCGTCAGGGCTTCGAAGCGATGTTGGATCAGAAAATTCTGACCGTCGATGCGACCGAGACCGAGCTTGCCTGCCTCTTCATCGACCTTGATCGTTTCAAGAACATCAACGACAATTTCGGCCATGCGGCAGGAGATAGTGTTCTCAAACAATTCGTCGAGCGTTTGAAAAGCGTCCTCCATCCCCAGGATTCGGCCTCAAGGCTCGGCGGCGACGAGTTCGCTCTGCTGCTGACCGGTAGCGACGCAGAAGAGCGCGCCTTGAAGCTTTGCGACAAGATCGGCGCCATGTTCAATGAACCCTTCATGGTCAACGGCCAAGGCATTCGTCTGAGTGCCAGCATCGGTGTCGCCATGTATCCCGAGCATGCCAGCAGCGCCTCCGAACTTTTGCAGCGCTCCGACCTTGCCATGTATACCAGGAAGCGGGCCGGCAAGAATGGTGCGCAGGTTTTCGATGCCGCGATCATGAACGAGACGCGCCAGCGGGCGGAGATCGAACGGGAGATCGAGCAAGCCATCGAGGAAAACTGGCTCGTAGCCCACTTCCAACCCATCCTCAACCTGACGACAGGCGCGACATGTGGCTTCGAGGCCTTGATGCGGCTTCATCATCCGCAAAAGGGTCTTCTTCCACCCGGCCCGATCATTCGCGCCGCTGAGGACAATGGTAGCATCAAGCGTCTCGGCAATATAATTCTTGAACAGTCGATCAGGAACCTTGCCGAACTCTCTGAAGTTCCAGGACTCGAAAACGCCTATGTCGCCGTCAATTTCTCCGCGCAACAATTCGAAACCGGGCTACCCACTCGTATTGCCGGCTTGCTGCACCGTTACGGCGTTATTCCAACAAGGCTTGTCCTGGAAATCACCGAAGCGGTTCTGATGCACGACGACCCGCAGGTCCGCGCAGTCCTCAATGCGCTGGGTCAGCTTGGGTGCCGCATTGCGCTGGATGACTTCGGCACCGGATATTCGTCCCTGAGCTACCTCAACCGCTTTCCTGTCGACATCGTCAAGATCGATCAGTCTTTCACGCGCTCCATCAGCGATGACGCGCAGGATATCAGCAAGAAGAGCCGCATGCTGGTCGAAGGTATCAGCGCGATTTCGCACAAGATGAACTGCCTGGTGATTGCCGAAGGGGTGGAAACCGAAGAGCAGATGAAGATGCTGCAGGAGATTGGCGTGGACTGTGGTCAGGGCTATCTGTTTTCCAGACCGAGCGCTATAGATGTCCTCGCAGAAAAATACCGGACGTTCGGAGAGATGAGCAAGAGACTGAGGTCCGCGACATAAACGCTGCGTGAGGGGGGGGGAGCAATGTTACGACTTTGTCTTCTGTGGGCCGGATTGTCAGCCTGCCTGCTGGCGGCAACATCTGCCAAGGCGGAAAAATTGATCCTGTCGACGGAGTATTATCCGCCGTACAATGTGCGCGATGCAAACGGTCAGCCTAGCGGTGTCTACTGGGATCAACTGAAGATCATTCTGGAGCGAACCGGCACGCAATATGAAGCGACCGTCATGCCCTGGGCACGCGCAATAAAGCTGGCGGAAACCGCGCCGATGCATTGCGTGTTCGCTGCGGCCCGCACCGCAGAGCGTGAAAACCGCTTCAAATGGGTGTCGCCTATCCACACCGATCGCAACGTTCTGGTCGCACGCAAAGACCACGTCTTGAAGATCGCGACACTGCAGGATGCAAAGGCCTATACGATCGGAACCCAGCGAAACGACTATACGGAAGCGCTGCTGCGCTCGATGAATTTTCCGCGCATCGATGTCAGCGCGGACTTCAACAACACGCTTTCAAAACTGATCGCTGGCCGGATCGACATGATGCCCATGTCTGAAAGCGCCCTTAAAAATCTTCCTCAGCATGAACTCACAGAGGTCATCACCTTTAGCAAACAAAGGCTTGGCATGGCCTGCAACAAAAGCGTGCCGGACAGTCTCATCGAAAGAATGCAGAAAGTGCTGGATGATCTGATCTCCGACGGCACCCAGCGGCGCATCTATGAGAAGTACGGTCTGGTCATCAGCGAGTAAGTGGGCCGCTTTCGTTTCCTGCACAAAAAAGTTGACACTGGCTGCGTTTCGCGTTGGTGAGAAGACAACACTTGACTGAAACGGAATGCGTCCATGATCATCATAGCCGGTCTCGGCAACCCAGGCAGCCAGTATGCCGGCAACCGCCATAATATCGGCTTCATGGCCGTCGACGCCCTGCAACGCCTGGCGTCGTTCACACCATGGTCGAAAAAGTTCAAGGCCGAAATCTCAGAGGGCGAGATCGCCGGTGAAAAAATCCTGCTGATGAAGCCGCTGACATTCATGAACCTCTCGGGCGAAGCCGTTGGCGAAGCGATGCGCTTCTACAAACTGAAGCCCTCCGACGTGATTGCTATCCATGATGAGCTTGACCTGCCCGCCGGTCGCGCCCGCGTGAAGATCGGTGGCGGCCATGGCGGCCATAATGGCCTGAAATCGCTCGATGCCCATTGTGGCAAGGATTATCGGCGCCTGCGCCTCGGCATCGGCCACCCGGGTGACAAGGACCGTGTTCACGGTCACGTCCTTGGCGATTTTGCCAAGGCGGACAAGGCGTGGCTCGAGCCGCTGCTCGACGCGATCGCCGATAATGCCGCCATGCTGGTGAAGGGTGAGGACTCCCAGTTGATGAACAAGCTTGCGCTTGCAACAGGCGCCAAGTCAGACGCTGACAAGGCTGCAAAGACGGCGAAAGCGGCGGGACAGTCGCACATCCATCAGGCCCGCAATCATGCGCAACCGAAAAAGCTGCCGGAAACCGGGCCTATGGCAGAGATGCTCAAAAGGATGTTCGGCAATAAGGATTGAGGCTTTCGAGCGCGTCAATAGAGGCTCGAAGTCGGCGCGCGGTGACTTGAAACGACAAGCGCCGTCCCCATTTCATTCCCATGACGCATAACGACCAATCCACCCTCTTTTTCTACGACGTGGCGATCCATGGATAAGGAAGCGCCTCATAAAAGCATGGCAGCAGCCCTCAAGCATCTGCCCCATGGGCTTCCCGAGCGCGTCTCGCTCGATGATCTGCTTGACCGCCTGGGCGACAAGGCGATCGCCTTCGTGCTCCTGGTCTTTGCCATTCCCGCTATCATACCGACCCCGGGCATTCCGGCAGGAATGATTTTCGGGACAGCGCTTGCCATACTGTCGTTGCAGATCATCTTTCGGGCGCGAAGACTTGTGCTGCCGAGTATCCTCGGCCGTCTCGCTGTCTCGCGCTCCATCATCGAACTGACGGCAGAAAAAGCAGCGCCCCGATTAGAAAAACTGGAGCGCCTGCTGAAGCCACGCGGTCATGTGCTGGCAAGATTTGCAGGGCAGACGCTGCTCGGCATCGTGATCTTCCTGATGGCCGTAATCATCGCTCTGCCCATTCCGTTCGGCAATATGCTACCTGGCATCACCGTTCTGATCATCGCCTTGGCAATCGCCCAACGCGACGACCTGGCGTTGCTTGGCGGCCTCCTGATGGCGGTGGTGTCGCTGCTTGCAACGCTCGCCATTGTCTATGGCGGGTGGGCGCTCATCTCCAGCTGGTTTGGCCTTGGTCAGCCCGCGGCATAACAGGCAAAGGGCGGAATTCTCGTCCTTTGCGGCAACAAGGCTTGACCTTGTCCCGCCGTTTCCGCAAAAGGCTGGCAATGGAATTTTCAAAAGTTAAAGACAGGTTCAAGCCATGGGCTTCAAATGCGGTATCGTCGGCCTGCCGAATGTCGGCAAGTCCACACTCTTCAACGCGCTGACGAAAACGGCAGCAGCACAGGCAGCCAACTATCCCTTCTGCACCATCGAGCCGAATACCGGTGAAGTCGCGGTGCCGGACGCGCGCATGCGTGTTCTGGCCGATATTGCCGGTTCGAAAGAAATCATCCCGACACGCATCTCGTTTGTCGATATCGCCGGTCTGGTTCGCGGCGCATCCAAGGGTGAAGGTCTCGGCAACAAGTTCCTTGCCAATATTCGTGAGGTGGACGCTGTCGTTCACGTGCTGCGTTGCTTCGAAGATGACGACATCACCCACGTCGAAGGCCGCATCAATCCGGTCGGCGACGCCGAGACCATCGAAACGGAACTGATGCTGGCCGACCTGGAGAGCCTCGAGCGCCGCGTCGAGCAAACGCGCAAGCGGGCAACCTCGAAGGACAAGGAATCGCTGGCACAGCTGCCTGTCATGGAAGCCGTCATCAAGCTCCTCAATGAAGGCAAACCTGCACGTCTTCTTCTAAAGACGCTGGCAGCAGACGAGATCGAAGTCCTCAAGGGCCTGAACCTCCTCACATCGCATCCGGTTCTCTACGTTTGCAACGTGGCGGAAGCCGATGCCGTGAATGGAAACGAGCACACCAAAGCTGTTGCCGAAATGGCAAAGGCGCAGGGTGCCGAATGCGTCATCATCTCGGCTGCGATCGAATCTGAAGTTGCTCAGCTTCCGGAAGAAGAATCCAAGGAGTTCCTGTCGGCGCTCGGCCTTGAAGAGGCCGGTCTCGACCGTCTGATCCGCGCCGGTTACCATCTGCTTGATCTGATCACCTACTTTACGGTAGGCCCGAAAGAATGCCGCGCCTGGACCATCGTTCGCGGCACCAAGGCACCGCAGGCAGCGGGCGTCATCCACACGGATTTCGAACGTGGCTTCATTCGCGCCTTCACGATCGGCTACGACGACTACGTCGCCTACAAGGGCGAAGTGGGCGCCAAGGAAGCCGGCAAGGGCCGCGATGAAGGCAAGGAATATGTCGTTCAGGATGGCGATGTCATCCACTTCCGCTTCAACACCTGATCGGTTTTTGACGCGGCAGCTGCATGCCGGCAGTATTTGGACGGTGCCGACATGACTGCACCGTCTCTTCAAAAAGCAAATCTGCTCGCCGTCCCATGTGGGCCCTGTCCGACGAAACAATCATGCCTCGACTCTCAGCGAGGCATCCTGCGGGCCTCGTACGCCACTTCCATCACGCTGAAGCCAATCTGACCTTTACGTAAAGGGAATATTGGCGTTAGCTTGAGTTCAACGTCACGGGACGGAGGAGTAAGCTCGTGAAATACAGTTTTGAAGATTTTGCCCCCGGGCGCAGTTTTCCGCTTGGACCAAAGACGGTAACGGCGGACGAGATCGTTGAATTCGCATTGGAATTCGACCCGCAGCCGATGCATCTCTCCGAAGAGGCTGGCAAGGCCAGCATTCTGGGCGGCCTTGCCGCGTCAGGTTGGCACACATGTGGCATGCTGATGCGCATGACTGTGGATAGCTACATCGGCCATTCAAGCTCCCAGGCGGGATTGGGCGTGGATTTCGTCGAATGGAAGAAGCCTGTTCTGGCGGGAGACACGCTGAGCGGCACATCTACCGTGGTTGAGCGGCGCGTGTCGAAGTCCAGGCCCGGGCGCGGCGTTGTCAAACTTCGCCACGAACTGCAAAATCAACACGGCGACACCGTCTGCATCGTCGAATTGAACGCCATGCTGGCGACATCGACGGAGGCAACGCCATGAAGTTCATCGAGCTATACCCTGTCGGTGAGAAACTGGAGCTGGGGACGATCCATTTCTCAGCGGACTCGATCATCCGCTATGCGGAGAAGTTCGATCCTCAGCCATTTCACCTAAGCGAAGAAGGCGCCAAAAACTCCGTTTTCGAGGGCCTGTGTGCGTCCGGTTGGCAGACCAGTGCGTCATGGATGAAGTGCTTCCTCAGCTACTGGACGAAGGAAGTGAAGCGATTGACGAGCGAAGGCATCGAGCCACCGAAACTTGGCCCCTCGCCCGGCCTCACCAAGCTCAAATGGCTGCATCCGGTCTATGCTGGCGACGACATCACCTATTTCGCCACACTCCTAGCCGCCCGTCCACTGGCATCACGTCCCGGCCTGTTGTTGAACACGACGCTCAATGAAGGCGTCAATCAACGTGGAGAACTGGTGGTGACTTTCGAAAGCAAGGTGCTGGAATTCGAATAAGTTTTCGGCTCCAGATCATGTCGCGCAGCACGTTGGCAGGCGCGACATGCGCATTGAGAGAATGAACACCCTCTCGGTTTTTTTCAGACAACGAGCCTGTCCGCCCGATGACATGATTAATGCCCTGCGAACTCCACGAGCGTGCGGACTTCGACGCCAAGGTCTTCCAGCTTCTTGCGCCCGCCAAGATCGGGAAGGTCGATGACAAAGCAGGCGGATACGATTTCTGCACCCATCTGGCGCAGCAGCTTGACGGCCCCTTCCGCCGTTCCTCCGGTTGCAATTAGATCGTCCACCAGAATGACCTTCTCACCCGGTTGGACTGCATCGACATGCATCTCCATCTCGTCGACGCCATATTCGAGACTATAGGCCACGCGCACCGTCGTGTGCGGCAGCTTTCCTTTTTTACGGATCGGTACGAAGCCGGTGGAAAGCTGATGGGCCATCGCGCCGCCGAGAATGAAGCCACGGGCTTCAATACCAGCGATCTTGTCAACCTTGGTGCCCGCATAGGGCTGCACGAGCTCGTCGACGGCACGGCGAAATGCCCGAGGATTTCCGAGCAGGGTCGTGATGTCACGGAACACGATCCCAGGCTTGGGATAGTCGTTGATGGAGCGAATGGCGGCAGCAAGCTCCGAGGCGATAGTCGTCATGGCATGTCCAGTTGAAGTATCGGGTTGGAAGTTGGCGGCACCTTATCAATTTGACGTCCGTGAACCAACGAAAAAGGACTGGTGTTAGCCCGCACGTTAAATCCCGGTGACCGCCGCGCAGACGTCTTTGAATGAGTAACTGAGAGAGTAAGGAACGACAGAGAGCGGGAAGCGCCTCATCGGCCCCTCGCCTCAACGTGGGCGGCACGACACGGACAGCCATCGTTCAAGATTCACGTCATCAAGCCCTTCCGCTATTGCATAGAAAAGCCCCCACGGAAGACCGTGGGGGCCGTAAAACGCAGGTGCTCAAAGCTATCAGTGCTCTTTTCGCGAATAGACCGCCTTTTTCGTGAGATAGAGCAGCGCCGTGAAGATGAACAGGAACACGATGACCATGAACCCGGTGCGCTTGCGCTCTTCCAGGTGCGGCTCGGCAGCCCACATCAAGAATGCGGAGATGTCTCTGGAGTATTGCTCCAGAGTCTGTGGCGTGCCGTCATCATAGGTCACCTGATCGTTGCTGATAGGCTGGGCCATCTTCAACGACGTCGCGCTGGCGAAGTAAGGGTTGAAGTGCGTGCCTTCCGGCACCTTGTAGTCCGAACCATCCGGGTTCTTGATGCCAGCTGGCGGCTCCTGATACCCCGTCAGCAAGGCGTGGATATAATCCGGGCCGCCTTCCTGATAACCGCCGATAACCGGGATCATGTCGATGATGAACTGCGGGAATCCACGCTCCACGCCGCGTGCCTTGGCAAGCAGAGACATGTCCGGTGGCGCGGCACCACCGTTGGAGGCAGCAGCCGCTTCCTTGTTCGGATAGGGTGATGGGAAGTGGTCGGATGGAACGGCCTTGCGGGTGAACATCTCACCATCGGCATTCGGACCGTCCTGCACTTCATATTCCGCCGCGAAGGCCTTCACCTGATCTTCCGAATAGCCCAGGCCGGTCAACGTACGAAAGCTGACCAGATTCATCGAGTGGCACGCGGAACAGACTTCCTTGTAGATCTTCAGGCCACGCTGGAGCTGGCCCTTGTCATATTTACCGAAAGGGCCAGCGAAAGACCATTTCTCCTCATGCGGCTTGAGGATGGGGAAATGCCCGCCCGCAATCGCATGGGTCGTCTTCGAGGCCAGATCGTCGTGGGCTTCCTCTGCTGCCGATGCTGCAGTAAATCCACCGAGAGCGGCAATGAGCGCGATGCCCGATACAAGCTTCTTCATTGTCATCATTTTCTCCCGCACTCAGATCTTCACGCCGGCAGGCGTGCCGTTTGCCGCCTTGGCGTTCTTTTCAAGAACAGCCTCGGTGATCGAATTCGGAATGCGCCTTGGCGTCTCGAACAGGCCGAGAAGTGGCATGATGATGAGGAAGAAACCGAAGTAGTAGAGCGTTCCCAGCTGCGACATCGTCACGTAGAGGCCTTCCGCCGGGCGCGAGCCGAGCCAGCCGAGCATGATGGAATTGGCAACGAAGATCCAGAAGAACAGCTTGTACCAGGGACGATAGACCGCAGAGCGAACCTTGGAGGTATCGAGCCATGGCAGGAAGAACAGCACGACGATCGCGCCGAACATCACCAGAACGCCGCCGAGCTTGGAATCGATCGGACCGATATTGAAGGTGATGGCACGCAGCATGGCGTAGAATGGCAGGAAGTACCATTCCGGCACGATGTGAGCCGGCGTCTTCAACGAGTCCGCCATGATGTAGTTGTCTGGGTGGCCGAGGAAGTTCGGCATGTAGAAGACGAACCAGGCATAGGCGATCAGGAAGATCGATACGCCAAGCGCATCTTTCAGCGTTGCATAGGGCGTAAACGGAACCGTGTCCGTCTTGCTCTTGACTTCGACACCCGTCGGGTTGGTCTGGCCGGTCACATGCAGCGCCCAGATGTGCAGGATAACGACACCGGCGATCATGAAGGGAAGCAGGTAGTGAAGCGCAAAGAAGCGGTTCAGCGTCGGCTGATCAACTGCAAATCCACCGAGCAGAAACTGCTGGATCCACTCGCCGACCAGCGGGAAGGCGGTGAAGAAGCCGGTGATGACGGTCGCGCCCCAGAAGGACATCTGACCCCAAGGCAGAACGTAGCCCATGAAGCCGGTCGCCATCATCAGAAGGAAGATGACGCAACCGAGGATCCAGAGGATTTCGCGCGGCGCTTTGTAAGAGCCGTAATAGAGACCACGGGCAATATGCAGATAGACCGCGATGAAGAAGAAGGACGCGCCATTGGCATGCATGTAGCGCAGCAGCCAGCCATGGTTCACGTCGCGCATGATCTTCTCGACGGAGGTAAAGGCGACCGTCGTCTCGGCGGCATAATGCATGGCAAGCACCACGCCCGTCAGGATCTGCACGATCAGCATGACGGCAAGCATGGCACCGAAGGTGTAAGCGTAGTTCAGATTGCGCGGAACCGGATAGGCCACGAAGCTGTCATAGATCATACGCGGTAGCGGAAGGCGGGAATCGACCCATCTTTCGATGCCGGTCGATGGCTGGTAACTGGAATGACCACTCATTTCATCTGTCCCCTTATCCGATTCTGATCACGGTATCGGATGTGAATGCGAAGGTCGGAATATGCAGGTTTTCCGGCGCCGGACCTTTGCGAATGCGGCCCGCCGTATCGTAGTGCGAGCCATGGCAGGGACAGAACCACCCGCCGAAATCGCCCGCCTGACCGAGCGGAACGCAGCCTAGATGGGTACAGGAACCGATCATGACGATCCAGTTTTCCTTGCCCTGTCCGGCCGAACGATCGACGTCGGTGGCCTGTGCATCGGGTGCAAGGTTGGCGTTACGGGCGACCGGGTCCTTCAGCTGCGCCAGTTCCACGGCGTTGGCTTCCTGGATTTCCTTTTCCGTGCGGTTGCGAATGAAGATCGGCTTTCCGCGCCACTTCACGGTCAGAGACATGCCGGGTTCGACGCTGGCAACATTGACCTCGATGGACGCGAGAGCGAGCGTGGAGGCATCCGGGCGCATCTGGTCGATGAAAGGCCATGCGACGGCGGCGGCGCCGACGGCACCAGCCATACCCGTTACAAGATATAGAAAATCGCGACGGGTGGGTTCACCCGAGGCGTCATGGTCATTTACGTGCTCGCTCACCGCTACACCATCCTCTGCGCTAATTTCGTTGAAAATCGCATGAGTCCTCCCGCTCCGATTTGATCCAAGACAAACTCCATCCCCAGGGTCTCGGCCATGCTTGCGCGAAGACAAAATCGCGCTTGATATGTGTGATCGCAAAATATGCCCGACCTTGGCAAGAGGAAAGCACATAAAGCTGCCGCAATTTTGCCCCGCCCGACATTTTTTCGTCCGTTTTTCTCGGCCGACTGTCGATCCTGCAACATTGTGTGTTTGAGTGGCCCATGCTAATCGACATGCGGGAGAGCGAAGAGACGGGAATTTACGCGTGAAAGCACGGCTCACCTGCATCGCCTCGACTGCGATCATTGCGGCGCTTTTTTCCATAAGCTTCAGATATATCTATGATTTCTGGCTGCTCGCTTTCGTCACCAGCTTCCAGCTTCATATAGCGCTTCTGGCGTCGTTTGCCTCGGCAATCTGCCTTTGGGCATTGCGCTCGCGCCTGTTTGTCGCCCTTCTGGCTTGGTCACTGGTTCTCACGGCGCATGGCGTCATCATGCAACAGGATTTCTCCACAGACGGGATTTATTCGTCATCGGCCAAGCCGTTCCGGCTGTTGTCCTTCAATGTGCTGAGAGAAAACCGCAGAAGCGCCGAATCAATTGCCGATGCCATCGTCGCCTCGCAGGCGGACGTGGTCTACGTCATGGAAGCAGCGGCCCTGCGGAACGTCCTCCCCCGGCTTTCCCAGACCTATCCCTATCGTCTGGGTTGCGGCATCGCTGTCAGCGACTGCGATCTTCTGATGCTATCGAAGAGACCGCTCATCGATGGCAAGATCGGCAGCCTCAGCTACGTCAGCCAGGAACGTGCAGGCCTTGCCCATATCGACCTTGAGGGCGTAACGCTGACGCTTGCGCAGGTTCATCTGACAAAACCGTACTTCGACAAATATCATAGCGAAGAACTGAGCAAGCTTTCAGACATACTGGGCCAGATAGAGGGACCACTCATTCTCGGTGGTGATTTCAACTCCGCCAGCATCGTCCCCGATATGCGGGAGTTCATGGCGCAAACGCGCCTCGAGAAAGCGCCGTGGGAACCGGCAACATGGCCGATCCGCGCCGGACGCTTCGGCATCGCCATCGATCATATCTTCGCTCGCAAGCCAGCGACGCTGATGAGCGTCAAGCGTCTGCCAGACAATTTCGGCTCGAACCATTACGGGCTGATTGCCGACTTCATGATTGCTGCCAAGACAGTCGACGGCGACTGACACCTCACCCTATTCGAAAATCATCGACACTCAAAGTATATCGACCGAAATTTAATTATTTCCTGAAATTTACTTATCCGGGAATCGGCACAGTTCACTTTTTCTGCCCCGCCCGCACGTTCGAAAAACAGGCACAAATCCAGGCAACGTCCGTCTTACTTTTCGTCCCAAACAAGGAAAGTGAATTCCTAATCTCGTCCCACTAAAATAAAGCACGACGACCCTGCGTTTAACAATACGCAATACAATTAATTATTTTTTTAAAAATTATAAGTAATAAATACTCTGTAATATCGTCGTGTGCCTATGTGTTCAGCTTAGACGAACGTAGAAATTGTTTACCCATCCTGGGAGAGTTCTGTGCTGGTTCCAAAAACTGCAATTGCCCGAAATATGTTTGCTATTGTCGCCACCGGGGTTGCAACCACCGTAGCAACGGCAAGCATTCTGCTTTGGATGTCGTATCGCACGGTCGAGGAGCGTTCAGTTTCGGAAATGGTTGCCAATGCCCATTCCAGCGCCGAAAAAGTGCAGACCCATTTTGCCAGCATCAAGACGCTTGCCTGGAACATGCGGTCCTCGCTTTACGCAATGAAGCGTAGCGGCACGCCGAGCCGCGATGGCATGACGGCATTCATGGAACGTCTCCTTTCGGACAATACTGCATTCGGCCTCAGCACGGGTTGGGAGCCGAACGCCTTCGACGGCAAGGACGCAGATTACGTAAACAAGTCGGGCCACGATGCGACAGGTCGCTTTATTCCTTATGTCGCGCGCGTCGATGGTAAGGTCACGCTCATGCCGCTGGTCGATTACGAAAAGCCCGGCGATGGCGACTACTATCTGGTGCCGAAGTCGAACGGCAAGGACATGCTCACCGAACCTTACGACTATAAAGTCGGTGACAAGGTGGTCAACATGACCTCCTTCATGACGCCGGTGATGATTGACGGCAAGTTTGCTGGCGTCGTTGGCGTCGATAGCGCGCTCGACGCCCTGGCCAGCGAGATGGCTAAGTTGAAACCTTTGGGAGCGGGTTATGTCGCACTGCTGAGCCAGAAGGGCAATATAGTCAGCCACCCAGACAAGGCTACGTTGGGCAAGGCGCTGAAGGATTCCGGTCTGGATGCTCAGGCTTGGCAGGCTTTGATCGCCAACCCGGAAAAGCCGCTGGAGATCGCCGATAAGGATGGTACGCCCTATCTCTCGGTCGCTGTCCCGGTTCCACTTGCTGAAGGCGCCACATGGTTTACCGTCGTCAGCGTTCCGAAAGCTGTCGTCTTTGCCGAGGTCACATCGCTTGCTATAACCTCCATCATCATCATCGCGACTGCCGCCGGGCTAATGGTTGTCGTGGGCTGGTTGCTGGCAACGCGCATGCGCAAACGTCTGGACAAAGTTATCGTAGCCACCAGCGAAATCGCTCGCGGCAAAACGGATGTCGATCTCTCTCAATCAGTTCACAAGGATGAAATCGGCGAGATGGCCCGTTCGCTGGCTGTGCTGCGCGATGCGACCCTCGCCAAGACCCGCCTGGAGGCCGAGGCCGAACGTGACCGCGCAATAAGCGAAGCAGAACGTCGCGAGCGCGCCGAAGAAGCTGCCGAGCGCGAGCGTCAGACGCGTGCAGCCGTCGAAGCGCTGGCCGAAGGCCTGAACAAGCTCGCGGAAGGTGACATGACCCACAGGATCGATACCGCCTTCGCAGGCTCCCTCGATCAACTACGCCATGATTTCAACGCCGCAGTGATGAAACTCCAGGCCGCGCTGCGCTCGGTTGGCGATAACGCCAATGCGATCCGCGCCGGTTCGTCGGAAATTCGATCGGCCTCCGACGATTTGGCCAAACGTACGGAACAGCAGGCGGCCTCTGTCGAGGAAACCGCGGCAGCCTTCGAGGAAATTTCCACGACACTGCGTGATGCCACCAAACGCGCCGAAGACGCAGGCGTGCTCGTCGAGCAGACAAGGCTCGGTGCGGAGAAGTCGGGAGCAGTCGTCCAGCGTGCCGTGGACGCGATGTCCGGCATCGAGGCCTCGTCTAGAGAAATTTCCAACATCATCGGCGTCATCGATGAAATCGCCTTCCAGACGAACCTTCTTGCGTTGAACGCAGGTGTGGAAGCCGCACGTGCTGGCGAAGCAGGCAAGGGCTTTGCCGTCGTTGCCCAGGAAGTGCGCGAACTGGCGCAGCGCTCTGCCAATGCCGCCAAAGAGATCAAGGCGCTGATCACCAAGTCTGGAACCCAGGTGACATTGGGAGTGGAACTCGTTGGTGAGACCGGCAACTCCCTGCTTCAGATCATCAACCAAGTTCAGGAAATCGACCGGAACGTCACAGCGATCGTCTTGTCGTCACGCGAACAGTCGACGGCCCTGAAAGAAGTCAGCGAAGCGGTGAACAACATCGATCAGGCAACGCAGAAGAATGCTGCAATGGTGGAAGAACAGACCGCCGCAAGCCATTCGCTCGCAAGCGAGGCAGATGAGCTGAACCGGCTGATATCGCAGTTTCGGATCGAGAACACCCAGGTTTCCGAAGCAGCACGTCCGGTCGCCGCCTCAGCAACGGAACATCGCCCCATCGCCTCCGCTGCCCGCGCACTCGGCAGCCGTCTCGCCAGTGCCTTTGGCGGCGGGAGGGCCACAGCGTCCAATGCGGCAGCAAAAGAGTGGGAAGAATTCTAACATCTTCAAAACAGAGCAGCAGGGCGGGCGCTTCGAGCGACCGCCTTTTTTTTTGCTCATAAGATAGTGGCAAAGCTTGAAAGAGAATGGAAGTCATGACGCAGCGGAGCCGCATCTAACCGACGCGTCTCGGACGCCCGGGACTGGGACTCGAGATCTTACTCTCCTTCAGCATCTAGAAACCCACCCGACTGGCGCGCCCAGAGCTCCGCATAAAGCCCGCCACTTGCCACCAGTTCGCTATGGGTCCCCTGCTCCACGATCCGCCCGGCATCCATTACCACCAGCCTGTCCAGTGCCGCGATCGTTGAGAGACGATGCGCGATCGCCAGTACGGTCTTGCCCTTCATCAACTCGTCGAGGTTGGTCTGGATCGCCGCTTCCACTTCAGAATCGAGCGCGGACGTCGCCTCGTCCAGAATGAGGATCGGCGCGTCTTTCAGCATGACGCGCGCAATCGCGATACGCTGCCGCTGGCCGCCGGAGAGCTTCACGCCGCGTTCACCGACATGCGCGTCGAAGCCGCTGCGCCCACGCTGATCCTCCAGACGCGCAATGAATTCGTCCGCCTCGGCGCGTCGGGCGGCCTGCAGCAGCTCTTCCTCCGTCGCATCCATGCGACCAAACATGATATTGTCGCGAATGGAGCGGTGGAGAAGAGATGTGTCCTGCGTGACCATGCCGATATGGGCGCGAAGGGTTTCCTGCGTCACATGGGCGATATCCTGTCCATCGATCAGAATGCGTCCCTGCTCCACGTCATAGAAGCGCAAGAGGAGGTTGACGAGGGTCGATTTGCCGGCACCTGATCGACCAACGATGCCGACCTTCTCACCGGGCGCAATCGTGAGATTGAGGTGGTCGATCACCCCTTTGCCACGGCCATAGTGGAAGCTGACATTATCGAAATGGATGCTCGGCACCGTCACCTTCAACGGCTCCGCATCGGTGGCATCAACGAGACCGATCGGTTTCGAAATCAGCTCGGCGGCGTTCTGCACGGTTCCAAAATTGCGCATGATTCCGTTGAACTGCGTCATCAACCGTCCGAGCAGGAAGTTGAGCCGCAAGACGAGCGCGAGCGTGAAGGCCACCGCGCCAGAACTGATCTTGCCGGACAGCCAAAGATCGATGCAAAGTGCAGCCATAGAGGTGATCATGATGCCGGAGAGCAGCGCCATCGATGCCCTCACCCCGGTAATGAAGCGGGTGAAGGTCATGGTCGTGCGCTGAAAGATGTCGAAGCCCTGCCGCATATAGCGGTCATTGGCGTCGTCCCGACTGAACAGGCGTAGCGTCTGGATGTTGCCATAGGCATCCACCATGCGTCCATTCAGCATCGAAGCGGCTTCCGCAGTTTGCTTCGAATGATAGCGGATGCGTGGCACGAAGTAGCGTGCGAGCATGGAAAATACTCCCACCCATACCACGACGACAAGACCAAGTCGCCAGTCCAGCCCGCCGATCAGGAAGAGCATCGACACGGAATAAATGCCGACGAACCACACGCTTTCCATCAGCGACGTCACAAGATCGCCGGCCGCCTGCCCGCCGGACCACACCTTGGTAACGATACGACCGGAGAAATCGTTCTGAAAGAAGCTCAGCGATTGCCGCGCCACATGCATGTAGGATTGCCAGCGCACCAGATTATAAAAGCCCGGCGTGATGATCTGCTGATCGACGAGCGCCGTCAGCATGGTGACGACAAAGCGCACGACGGCGATCAAAAACAGCATTCCGATCAGTTCGTAGCCGTGGCTGGAGAGCAGACCGGACCATCCGTCAGCGGGTTTGACGGTGGACAGAATATCCACAAGCCGCCCGACAAACCAGAAGAGTGCTGCCTCGATTGCCGCGGTCAAACCACCAAGCACCAGCATGGCGAAGAACGGCGCCTTGGCTTGCCTAAGATAGAACCAGATGAAACCGAACGTGTCTTCCGGCGGCCTCAGATCGTCCTTGCGGGCGAAGGGTTCGATCCAGTTCTCGAAGTAGCGGAAAACTTTTGTGATGATCATATTGATTGTATAGGCGGATTCTTGAGAGGGGCAAAGAACAGCGTCAATTATATTTTGGTAATGCGGGCCACATCATCTCGGAACACGTCTGCATGAGAAGCGCGATACGGGACATACGGCGCTTCAATGAAAAAGGGCGGGAGATGTTCCCGCCCAAGATATCGGTACGAAAGATCGAAATCGATTTCGCAATGGCACGAAGCTTTACGATATGCTGCCCGTGCGAGGCAGCGCTCAGGTCAAAACTCGGTCCAGTTGTCTGGTGCTGCAGTTGCTGCTGCTGCTGCCGAACTCCTGCCCGAAAAGGCCGAGGTAAGCCGCTGGCCGAGCGCTCTCGCTGGAGAAGGCTGGCCCGGTTGACGAGGCGCCTGCGCGGGCTGCGCTACGATGCGCGTTGCCGATCCATCGTCGAGCTTGAACTGTGACAGAAGCTCCATGAGCGACGCAGCCTGCGATGCAAGACCGTAGGAGGCGGCGCTCGATTGCTCGACCATTGAGGCATTCTGCTGCGTGCCCTGATCCATCTGGTTGACGGCAGAGTTGATCTCGGAAAGGCCGGTAGACTGTTCTTTAGCTGATCCGACGACCGCCGCCACGTTTCGGTTGATCTCCTGTACTTCGGCAACGATGGTCTCAAGCGCTTGGCCGGTCTCGCCCACCAGATCCACACCGTCGCGCACCTGCACACCGGACTTGGTGATCAGAGCCTTGATTTCCTTGGCAGCACTCGCCGAGCGTTGGGCAAGCTCGCGAACCTCCTGCGCGACAACGGCAAAGCCCTTGCCTGCCTCACCAGCGCGTGCAGCTTCCACACCGGCGTTCAGGGCCAGAAGATTGGTCTGGAAGGCGATATCATCGATCACGCCGATAATATTGCTGATCTCGTTCGACGAATTTTGAATTTCCGTCATGGCGTTGACGGCTTTGCGCACAATTTGACCCGAACGCTCGGCACCGGCACGGGTTTTTGCAACCAGTTCGCCAGCCTCGCTCGCCTTGACAGCCGAGTCCTTCACCGCCGTCGTCACCTGTTCCAGCGCTGCGGCAGTTTCCTCGACCGACGCCGCCTGCTGTTCGGTTCGTCTTGCAAAATCGTCCGTGGCCGAGCGGATCTCCTTGGCACCTGCATCGATCATCCGGGCATTTTCACCGACTGAGCGAAGCGCTGCCTGCAGTTTCTCGACGGATTGATTGAAGTTGACGCGAACGCCGTCCAATTGGCCGACGAATGGTGTCTCAAGTCGGAATGTCATGTCGCCATTGGAAAGATGCGTCAGTCCGTCTGCCAAGCCGTCAACCGCAAACTTTACGGCAGCGGCTTCCTGCGCCTTCTGTTCCTCACGGGCTCGGCGTTCTTGCTCGCTCAGGTGGCGATTGGCATCGGCTTCCTTTTCAAGCCGCTCGCGCTCCAGTGCGTTTGTTCTGAACACCGAAACGGCAGTCGACATGTCGCCGATCTCGTCCGCACGCGAACCATGCGGTATTTCACGGGCCGTATCGCCAGCGGCAAGCGCTTTCATCGCATTCGTTATGTCAGTGACTGGCCGGGCGATACGGAACAACGACAGGAATGCCGCACCGATGGCGATAATGACCACCGCTACGACCGCGGCAATCGTCGTTTTCATCGCCATATCGGACGTGTCTTCCAGTGTCTGGTACGACTGTCTCGCCAGCACCTTGTTGGCAGCAATCAAAGCGTCGATGCTCTTGGTGGACATGTCCGCGGCAGGGTTCATTTTCTCTGTGCGCAGTGCGACCGCTTCGTTCAATTTGGAAGCAGCAAGAAGATTAGCAACGTCACCGCCGGTGCGCTCGTAATCGCCGACAGCCTTCGAAAGCTCCCCGAAGATGCGCTTCATTTCCGGAACCACGACCGTGGAGCCATAGGCGTCGAACGCCTTTTGCCTTGTCGCGATTGCAGCCTGGATGGACGCCGACATAGCATTGACCTCTTCGGGCGTCCGCGTACTGAGAAGAAGGGCATATTGGCGTCGGACGTCGCCAAAACTGCGGTCCATGTCGCTGATGAGAAGCGTACGCTCCATACGGTTCGCAAGTCCCGAACCCTCTCTCTCCATCACGCGCATGGAATAGATGGCCAACCCGCCCTGTATTGCCCCCACGACAATCAGTACACAGAAAAGAACGGGCAACAGCACTTTGATTTTCATATTGAATAAACGCACGATATCCCCCGATATTAGGCCGCACAGCCTCTGCGAAACATACGCACGCGATAATAAATAATATTATTAAACAAGAAGTAATTGATGAATGCCAATTTAGGGAGAGATTCCTTAAAAAATGGCCCGCGATCCTTCGAGCGCGAGCCATATACTTCGTAATACTTATTACATCAGGAAACGGTTATAAACGCTTCTTATTCCCCTGCCTCTTTCATCGCCGGCTCCTCGTCCGCGATGAAGCCGCCGGACTGGCGCTGCCACAGATCGGCATAGATGCCGCCATGGGCCACCAGTTCGGAATGCGTGCCCGCCTCAACAATCTTGCCCTTGTCGAGGATGATCAGCCGGTCCATCTCGGTCAGCGTCGAGAGCCGGTGGGCGATCGCAATCACCGTCTTGCCTTCCATCAGCGCGAACAGGTTTTCCTGGATAGCCTGTTCGACTTCCGAGTCCAGCGCCGAGGTCGCCTCATCGAGGATCAGGATTGGCGCATTCTTCAGGAACACACGCGCAATCGCGATCCGCTGACGCTGACCGCCGGAGAGCTTGACACCGCGTTCGCCGACCTGGGCATCGAGACCCTGGCGGCCATGCATATCAACCAGCGTTTCGATGAAGTCCCAGGCATTGGCGCGCTTGGCGGCAGCGATAATCTCCTCATCGCTTGCACCGGGATGACCATAGGCGATGTTGTCGCGAATGGTGCGGTGCAGAAGCGAGGTATCCTGCGTCACCACGCCGATCAGGCTGCGAAGACTGTCCTGTGACACCTTCGAAATATCCTGCCCGTCTATGGTGATCCTGCCGCCCTCCAGATCGTAGAAGCGCAACAAGAGGTTCATCAGTGTCGTCTTGCCTGCACCCGAGCGCCCAACGAGACCGACCTTTTCGCCCGCCTTGATGTCCAGCGTCAGCCCATCGATGACACCCTTGTTCTTTCCGTAGTGGAAACGGATATCGTCGAACAGGATCGCCCCCTTATGCGCGGTCAGCGTCGGCGCATTGGCAGCATCAACAATGTCATGCGGCTTGGTCATCATCGACATGCCATCATAAACCGTGCCGATGTTCTCAAATAGCGCGGTAACTTCCCACATGATCCACTGCGACATGCCGTTAACGCGCATGGCAAGGCTAATGGCAATTGCTACCGAACCCGCAGTAACTGAGCCCTGCATCCAGAAATACAGGCCAAGCCCCGCCGTCGAGAACATCACGATCGCATTGTTGATGTCGATCAGCATGTTGAAGCCGGAAATCTTGCGCATCTGGCGGTGAACGGTTCCGAGGAAGACGTCCATGCCCTCACGCGCATAGACCTCCTCGCGCCCCGCATGCGAGAACAGCTTGATGGTGGAGATGTTTGTGTAGCTGTCAACGATGCGACCCGTCATCATTGAACGCGCATCGGCCTGCTCCTGCGCCAATCGGCCGAGTTTCGGCACGAAATATGTCAGGATGCACAGATAAAGCCCGAGCCAGATCAATAGCGGGATCACCAACCGCCAGTCGGCAGCCGCTACCATGAACAGCATCGAGATGACGAAGCTGATCGCATAGACGAAAACGTCGATGATCTTCAGCGCCACTTCACGGATGGCAAGCGCCGTCTGCATAACCTTGGTCGACACGCGTCCCGCGAACTCATTGGCGAAGAAGGTCATGGAATGGCGCAGGAGATACCGATGCATCCGCCAACGCGCGATCATGCCGAAATTACCGGCCAGCGTCTGGTGCATGGTCATGGTGTGGATCGAACCCATCAATGGAAGCGCGATCAAAACCAGCGCTCCCATACCGACGAGATGCCAGCCCTCATCCGCGAAGAAGGTCTCGCGGTTGGCGGTGGACAGCCAATCGACGATGCTTCCAAGAAACTTGTACAGCATAGCCTCGGCAATCGCGATGCCCATAGACATCAGGCCAAGCAAAAGCAGCCAAGGCCATGCCGGCTTCACGTAATGCCACATGAAGGCGATCAGCGTCTTCGGCGGGGTCGACGGTGTGGACGAAGGGAATGGATCAAGTCGTTTTTCAAACCAGCCAAACATGAGGCTAAGCTCCGAATAGAATACCCCGAAAGAACATGCGCAATGGACGTAAAGCGCCAAAGCCAGAACGGGAAAACACATGGAACGTGGCCGTAACAGCCACATGACGAAATTTTAAATCGGAAAAGTGCGGGCAACCCGCAGAGAGACACCTAGGCCTGAAGCGGCACTACAAAGGCCGGGAGGCGATATCGATTGTACTGATCCATCTGAACCTCCTATGGCTGGTGTTGAAGATGAGGCCTTGTAGCTTAAAAACTGAACATTGACCAGATGGAAATGACCACAACCGCAAGATTGTGTCGCTCAAGAGCTGGGTTGTGGCGCTTGGGTGACAGGCACAATGGCCCATGGCTGTTCATAACGATTGGTCCATGCTAACGCCGACCCCTCATCCATCATAGGAACACCATCATGCCGGACATCAGGATCGCTCTTTACCAGCCCGATATTCCAGGTAACACCGGCACGATCCTGCGGCTGGCGGCCTGTCTCGGCCTTGGCGTCGATATCATCGAACCGGCAGGCTTCGATATTTCCGACCGCAACCTGAAGCGGGCGGGAATGGATTATATCGCTGCAGCGGCCCTCACCCGCCACGTCAACTGGGAACGGTTCGAGGAGTGGCGCGCCGCAACCGGCAGGCGTCTTGTGCTGGCCTCAACGAAGGCCGCGCTACCCTACACGAAGATCGACTACCGACCGGACGACATCCTGCTCTTCGGTCGCGAAAGTGCCGGCGTGCCCGACCATGTTCATGACAAGGCGGACGAGCGCGTTCTGATCCCTATGGTGGAAGGTCAGCGCTCCATCAATGTCGCCGTCTCGGTCTCGATGATCGCCGGGGAAGTTCTTCGTCAAACATTCTGGTCATAACTTTTTAGCATTTCTGAAAAGATTGTTTCAGAAAGCTCTGTACCGCTGAACTTTTCGCTCCTATGTTGGTTAGCCAACGAAAGATTTCCCTCTCGACGTCTTCTCGCCCCGCATGAACCTCATGCCGAGGAGATCCTCGCGCAAGGCTATTCTTCGATCATGACCGAAAGACGTAAAGGAGTGGCCGTTCATGGAATCCACCATCGTTATCGTCAATCTGCTTGGAGCGGTGGCGCTGCTCCTCTTCGGTCTGACGCAGGTCAAGGATGGCGTCACACGCGCCTTTGGCGTCAAGCTCAGAACCATTCTGGCAACAAGCACCAGAAATGGCCCCCGCTCATTCGTTTCCGGCTTTTTCGCCACCATCGCGCTGCAGAGTTCGACCGCCACGGCACTCACCGTTGCCTCTTTTGCCGAGCGTGATCTGATCCGCCCGCGCATGGCGCAGATCGTTCTTCTCGGCGCCAATGTCGGCACCGCCGTTACCGCCTGGATTTTCGCGACCGGCGTGGCCTGGCTATCTCCGCTTCTCATCGTTTCCGGCATTGTGCTGCGCAAGGGTAGCTCCAATGCGCGCCAGGGCGGTGGCACGGCGCTGGTCGGTGTCGGACTGATGCTGTTGTCGCTGCATCTCTTGAGTAATGCCACCGAGCCGATGCGCGCATCACCCGCACTCGGCGCCTTTATCGGTCTGCTGGACGATGCATGGCCAGTGGCGCTGATCCTTTCGGCAGCCATGGCCTTCTTTTCCTCATCCAGCCTCGCCATGGTCGTGCTGATCCTGTCGCTTGCCTCGGCTGGAATTCTTTCGACCGGCCTCATCATCGTTCTCGTCCTTGGCGCAAATCTCGGCGGCGCGATCCCGCCGGTGATCGCGACAATGAGCGGCCCTGCTGCGGCACGGCGGATCACACTCGGCAATCTGGTCATCCGCGCCATCGGCTGCGCCATCGCCATGCCGCTTGCCTCCTATGGCGCAATGGCGCTGCAACAATTGCCGCTGTCGGAAAGCATGCTGCCGGTCGATGCACATCTGATCTTCAATATTTTGCTGACCATCGTCGCCTGGCCGCTCTCCGGCTTCGTCTCCGACCTGATGGCAAAGGTCGTGCCGAGCGATGTGCAAAGCGATGATGGCCCACGCTTTCTCGACAAGGATGCGCTCGACACACCGGTCGTCGCGCTCGCCAATGCCACGCGCGAAGTTCTGGTTATCGGCGATACGATCGAGCGCATGCTGATCCGCGCCGAAAACGCGTTCAAGCACAATGATCTGGCGCCGCTTACCGAAATCGCAGCCCTTGAAAAGAAGGTGGACCAGCTGCAGCAGGAGGTGAAGATCTATCTCTCGCAGCTTGGCCGCAAAGGACTGGATGAGAACGATGCCCGCCGCTCGATCACCGTCATCGACTACGCCATCAATCTTGAGCACATGGGCGACATCATCGAGAAAGGCCTGTGCGAGCAGATCCGCAAGAAAATCCTCAACGGCTTCAAATTCTCAGATGAAGGCTACGACGAGTTGAAGACACTCTTCGACATGACCATCGAAAACCTGCGCGCTGCGCAGAGCATCTTCGTTACCGGCGATTTCGCGCTTGCAAGGCGCCTGATGGAAATCAAGATCGACATTCGTCGCCTTGAAAAGCGCTCGTCAGGCCGTCACCTCGAACGCCTGCGCGACGGCTTGATGGAAAGCCTCCAGACCAGCTCGCTGCATCTCGACATGCTGCGAGACCTGAAGCGCATCAATGCTCACATCGTCTCCGTGGCACATCCCATTCTGGACGAGAGCGGCATTCTGGGAGAGAGCCGCCTTCGCACTGCGGAGACGCGGGCGTGAGAGCCTAGCAGCGAGGTTGTTGGCGCGCTCTGCCATCTGCTCAACGCATTGCCGTCATCGTCGGGCTTGACCCGAGGATCGATGTTTTGGGAGCCCGAAGATGATGGAAGTGGGTCTGGACCGTCCCGGCAAAACAGCGCCCGCCCCTTAATCCGCCGAGGGCAAACGCCGCATGGTGAACTCGATCTGGTCGCCTTCCAGCTGCCGCCAGCTTTCCACTTCGGTCCAATAAGCGGCCTTTGGAAATTCCTCGAACCATTCTTTCGCCTTGGCGCGGGCCTCCGCCCGCGTCATGCAAAAGGTCTGGCGCACGAACATGCCGCTTTTCTGATTTTTGAGCACGCCTCCATCGCGGTCGCGGCGGTGAGCGGCGATCCTGCGTTTCAGGCCTTCGAGCGGTGGCGGTCCGGTAAATTTCGTCATGCCAATACCTCTTATGCTCGAAAGATAATGTGCGTCTGCCCGCTTGGCGAGTCGAAATCGCATCGGCAACACATGGCGATCACCTTTTGTTGGAAGGCATTTGTGCGCGCAAAACCGCTACACACTTCTGATGGAAATGATCTAAACCGTCAGAACAAAAATCGAATCGCATGAAGGAGACCGGATATGGAACGCCCCGTTTTGCCAAAGGGCCTGCCGGACGACATCGAGGACAAGAAGGCGATCGCCAAAGCCTGGTTCGAGAGCCTGCGAGACACGATAGTTGCCTCCTTCGAGACGATCGAGGATGAGCTTCAGGGTCCACTCTCCGACCAGCCTCCGGGACGCTTCGTTCAGAAAAAATGGCTGCGCGATGAGGGTGAAGGCGGCGGCGGCATCATGTCGATGAT
This sequence comes from Rhizobium sp. 22-785-1, assembly GCF_053521965.1. Classification (NCBI taxonomy): domain Bacteria; kingdom Pseudomonadati; phylum Pseudomonadota; class Alphaproteobacteria; order Hyphomicrobiales; family Rhizobiaceae; genus Rhizobium; species Rhizobium sp. 22-785-1. The sequence continues at coordinate 747,825 of NZ_JBNWDI010000001.1, forward strand.
GGAAGGTCGGGTTTTCGAAAAGGTCGGCGTCCACACCTCAACCGTCCATGGCGAATTTTCCGAGGAATTTCGCAAGCAGATACCGGGCGCCGACGAGGACCCGCGCTTCTGGGCATCCGGCATTTCGCTGATTGCCCACCCGGTCAATCCGAATGTGCCTGCGGTGCATATGAACACGCGCATGGTGGTCACGACCAGCCACTGGTTCGGCGGCGGCGCCGATCTGACACCGGTGCTGAACCGCCGCCGCACCCAGGACGATCAGGATACCCAACTCTTTCACCGCGTCTTCGAGATCACCTGCAACCGCCACGCGGTCGCGGACTATCCGCGCTACAAGCAATGGTGCGACGAATACTTCTTCCTCAAGCATCGCAACGAGCCGCGCGGTATCGGCGGCATCTTTTTCGACTGGCTGCACCCGGAGGAAGACAAGGGCGGCTGGAACGCCAATTTCGCTTTCGTCCAGGATGTCGGACGCGCCTTCAACCTCGCCTACCCCAAGATCGTGCGCGGCAACTTCAACCAGCCGTGGACGGAAGAGGATCGCGACGAGCAACTCATCCGTCGCGGCCGCTACGTGGAGTTCAATCTGCTCTACGACCGCGGCACGATTTTTGGCCTGAAGACCGGCGGCAATGTAGAGTCGATTTTGTCGTCTCTTCCACCCGTGGTGCGCTGGCCTTGAAACGTTCGAACGATCACGAAGTTTTTGATGCTCTTTCGCGTAAAAGGCCGATTTTTGAAAAATTGGCCCTACCGCAAATTCAGCGCAGTGCTACTCTGTGAGTCCTAGATGGACTGGAGGAGATATCGTGATGATGACTTCGAACAGCATGCCCATTTCTACGGTAAACGGCACACAGCCGCGCATTATTCCTACATCACAACTGATCGAGCGACTGGCGGCGGAAATGCGCGAGACGGGAGATCGCGAACTGCCGTTGTCTTTCTATGTCGAGCAGGTAAAGCGCAAGCTGGCCAATGAAAACGCCGCCAACGACGACAAGGTAGCCGAACCGGCTGGCCCTGCCGTTGCCACGTCCTCAGTCTTCGCCTGCTGGGCGCTTCCCGAACAGGGCTGAGCAACACGGCGTTCTTCACGCCTCGCAAACGGGCGGGGCGTGTCTTCAATCCAGGAACATAACCCCTCCGCAACCGTTTGAATGGTGTGGCCGGCTGCAACTGCAGCCCTGGCCAGAAATCCATATAGGGAGGCTGTTATGAGACTTTTCGAATGTGGAACATTGGTACCCGGCTGCGAGTGGCACACCCGTGCCGATGAAGACGCCGAGGTTATCCGCCGCAGTGTCGAGCACATGCGCCAGGCCCATGGTGAAACGATCATTCGCGAAACCATGGTCGAAAATATCAAGGCCCGCATCCGCGACGAGAACAACGTCGAGGCCTGATTCCAGTGCAATTTTACCGCTCACCCCGGACGCGATCCGGGGTGACACGGATTACGGACGATCCTGCAGTTTGCGGGTCAGACGAGACAGCAAGGCCTCGCGATCCAGCGCAAAATTTCCATCAATCCACGTTGCTTCAAGCTCACCTAAAATCTCGCCCACTTGCGGACCGGCGGGAAGGCCTGCGGCCAAGACATCAGCGCCACTTAACGGAAACGCGGGCTTGCTGAATTTCTCGGCGCGCGTCAGCAGCGTGGAAAGGCGGGCGATCTTCTGCATCGATGCGTCTGCGCCAGACACATCCGCCCTTGCGGAGGCGAGGGCAAGCTTCAGCCTTGCCTTGACGCCCTCGATACCCTGCCGATATAGCAGACGATCGAGCGCAGTCTCGGCGAGCGACGGATCGACGGTTGGCGCTTTCGCCCATTGATCGAGACGCGCCGCCTCGTTCTTTGACATGCGCAAGCGGCTGGCAAGAGCGGCAACACGTTCCGCATCGGGCGGGATGATGGATGCGAGCCGCAGCATAGGGTCGGGCTTCCAGCCAAGCGCCTGCTCGGACGCGACCAGACCATGGATCGCGTCGATGCCCCATTTCTCCGTTTCCGGCAGAATTTGCGCAAGCACACCGGCTTGCCGCATCCAGAGCAGGGCTCTCGACGGATCGTCAGCGGAAAGCAACTTCTTCATTTCGCTCCACACCCGCTCGGCAGAGAGTGTCGAGAGCTTGTCCTTGGCGCGTGCGCTTGCCCTCAAGCCATCCGCATCCGGACGGCCAGAGCCGTAATAGGCAAAGAAGCGGAAGAAGCGCAGGATGCGCAGGTGATCTTCGGCGATGCGCGTTGCCGCATCGCCAATAAAACGAACGGTCTTGGTTTCGATATCGGCAAGTCCACCGATCATGTCGATCACCTCGCCGGAAGCATCCGCATAAAGCGCATTGATCGTCAGGTCACGGCGTTCGGCGTCTTCCTTCCAGTCTGTTCCGAAAGCCACTTCCGCATGGCGTCCATCGGTCGTCACATCTCGGCGAAGCGTGGTCACCTCATAGCCCTCGCCATCCACCACCAGCGTCACCGTGCCATGGTCGATACCCGTCGGCACCGCCTTGATGCCGGCCTCTTTCGCCCGCTCCACCACATCCTGCGGAGGTAGCGTCGTTGCCATATCGATATCGCCGACCGGCAGACCCATCAGCGCATTGCGAACGGCACCACCCACCACGCGCACTTCGCCGCCATCGGCGTTCAGAAGCGAAAAAATCCGCTGAAGGCCGGGTTTGGAAAACCAGCTCTGCCCGGCAATGCCGCTCATGAATAAAACCTCTCGTAAATGCTGCGCACGATCCCCGCCGTAATGCCCCAAATGTAGCGCTCGCCATAGGGCATTTCGTAGAAAAAGCGCTCTCTCCCCTGAAACATCCGGCTGCCCCGGTTGTGGTTGGCAGGGTTCATCAGGAAAGACAGCGGCACCTCGAACACCTCATCCACCTCGTCCGGGTTGGGCGTCAGGGTAAAACCGCGTTTGACGACCGCCAGCACAGGCTTGATGCGAAACCCGGTGCCGGAAATATAGTCCGGCATGCGTCCGACGGTCTCGATGAATTGGCGCGAGACGCCGATCTCCTCTTCCGTCTCCCGCAACGCCGCCTCTTCCGGCGAGCGATCTTGCGCATCGATCCCGCCACCGGGGAAGGAAATCTGGCCGGAATGATTGCGCAACGTCTTGGTCCGCTGGGTAAAGATCACCCGGGCCTCGTCGCGGTCATCGATGACTGGAACCAGCACAGCCGCGTCCTTCAGCCGGATGCCATCTACGGAAAGTCGGATGCCGGGGTTCAAATGATGGTCACCAAGGTCACAGCTCTCGCGCTCGGCAACGCCTTCGCCATCTTCAAGAACACGCCGCCGGAAATCGGCGGCGGAATAGGTCATCAGGTCGGCATTCATCGGGCAAGCGCTTCCAGCTCATCGGCAGGCATGATCGGAAACACCTCTCCGCCCGAGCGCACGGAGAACATCTCTCTGCCATCGACCTCGATCACCTCGCCGAGCTCCACCAGATCATACATCACTGCGCGAGACACCAAGGCCTCCAGCCGCCCGCGCACGAGAAGGTAGGGTTTGAGTTCGTCATTATCGCCGCCCGTGGTGAAGCGCAGCGGATGATTGCGCCCCGCCTCTACCACATCACCAACATTTGTACGGAAGGTCAAAAGCGGGTCACCGTCCCTTCCGCTCACGCTCATCTCGACGGCAATGAAGGGCGCATCGGCAACACGAATGCCGACCTTCTCCACAGGCGTGACGAGATAGGTCTTGCCATCCTCATCCTTGCGCAAAACCGTGGAAAACAGCCGCACCAGCGGCGCTCTGCCGATCGGCGTGCCCATATAGAACCATGTTCCGTCAGCGCGGATTTCCATATCGAGATCGCCGCAGAAAGGCGGGTTCCATTTCTCCACCGGAGCCGGTCCGCGGGGCTTGTCGCCCGCCTGCTCGCTGGCGCGGGAAATCAATGCCGCAAGCCCTGCCGCATCCGGTGCCGCATTAATCCTGTCATCTGCCATATTCGAGCCCTGCTTTGCCAATTATGCAATAAAGGAACATGGGTAACGAGATAGTCATTTAAAGGATGCTTGTCAGCGGTAAGCGTGGCAATAAGCTATAGGCAGCGCCAAATCCCTCCTGTATTCCAATAGGAAGGTTGACGTTTAAGAACCGCTGCGGCGGGGTTTTGAGGAGAGCCATATGGGCGTGATGAACACCACCGAAACCCTCGACGAGAAGACGATCGTCGCCGCTGCCGAAAAGGCATTGGCCGATATCGCTGCCATTCGCGGCGAAGTCTCCAAGGTCATCTTCGGTCAGGAGAAGGTGGTGCAGAACACGCTCCTTGCCATCCTGTCCGGCGGCCATGCGCTGCTTGTCGGCGTGCCGGGTCTGGCCAAAACCAAGCTCGTCACCACGCTCGGCACCGTCCTTGGGCTCGATGCCAACCGCATCCAGTTTACCCCGGATTTGATGCCGTCCGATATTCTCGGCTCCGAAGTCATGGATCAGGATGAGAGCGGTCGCCGCTCCTTCCGCTTCATCAAGGGTCCGATCTTCGGCCAGCTTCTGATGGCGGATGAAATCAACCGCGCAAGCCCCCGCACCCAATCGGCGCTTCTGCAGTCCATGCAGGAATATCACATCACCGTGGCCGGCCAGCGTTACGACCTGCCCAAACCTTTCCATGTGCTCGCAACCCAGAACCCGCTAGAACAGGAAGGCACCTATCCCCTGCCCGAAGCGCAGCTCGACCGCTTCCTGCTGCAGGTGGATGTCGATTATCCGGAGCTTGCCGCCGAACGCCAGATCCTGCTCGACACCACCGGAACGGCATCTGCCGAAGCGCGCCGGATGATCGAGTCCGAGCGGCTGATCGAAATCCAGACGCTGATCCGTCAAATGCCGGTCAGCGACAAGGTGGTGGATGCGATCCTCAGCCTCGTCCGCTCCGCACGCCCCGGTCAGGGAAACAAGCTGACCGACAAGAATGTCGCATGGGGTCCAGGACCGCGTGCCGGTCAGTCGCTGATGCTGACGGCGCGTGCACGTGCGCTTTACGAAGGTCGTCTGGCGCCCTCGCTCGATGATATCTATGCGCTGGCAGAACCCGTGCTGGAACACCGCATGGCGCTGACCTTTGCAGCGCGTGCCGAAGGTATGTCGGTGCGGGACGTCATTGCGGGACTTGTCGAGCAGGCGAAGAACTAAACCGTCACCAAAGACGACGGTCTTTAGAAACAGACAGGAGCGCATGTGGCATCCATCGGCCAGATCGTAGAGCAGACATCGGGCAGCGACGTGCTGGCCCGCGCGCGCCAGCGCGCCGCTCTGGTGCCGGATTGCATGGTGGAAGCAAGGCGTATCGCCAACACCGTGACCGCCGGCTGGCACGGTCGCCGCAAGCGCGGCATCGGAGAGAACTTCTGGCAGTTCCGCCCCTATGCCGATGGCGAAAGCCTGTCGCGCATCGATTGGCGGCGCTCCGCCCGCGACGATCATACCTATGTGCGCGACCGAGAATGGGAAGCCGCCCATACGATCTGGCTCTGGGCGGACCTCTCGCCCTCGATGATGTACAAGTCGACGCTCGGCACCGTCTCGAAGGAAAGCCGCGCGCTGGTTCTGCTGCTGGCGCTGGCGGAGATTCTGGCCCGTTCCGGTGAGCGCATTGGTTGTCCTGGCATCATGGAACCGGTCTCTGCCCGCAACGCCGCCGAACGATTGGCCAATGCGATCATGCACGCACCGGCCACCACTGGTCTTCCCGACACGAGCATGATCCGTGGCGCGAGCGACATCGTGCTGATCGGCGATTTTCTCGATGACGCGACGACCATCATGGAGAGGCTCTCGCCGCTCGCACGCCGCGGGCTTGGCGGTCATGTGGTGGAAATTGCCGATCCAGCGGAAGAGGTCTTCCCCTATAGCGGACGCACGGAGTTTTCCGATCCGGAGACCGGCGAGAAACTGACCTCGGGGCGCGCCGAAACCATTCGTGAGGATTACACCCGGGCATATCTTGCCCGCCGCGAAGCGCTGTCCTCGTCGCTGCGCAGGCTCGGCTGGAACTTCGTCTTCCACCGCACCGACCATCTGGCCTCCGAAGCATTGGTCGCCATGCATATGTATCTCTCTGGCTCTCCCGCAGGCGGGCGCAACGGTGGCCGCACATGAGCGCGCTGCCCTTCGTCTTTACCAGCCCCTACATACTCTTCGGCCTGCTGGCGCTGCCCGCCATCTGGTGGCTCCTCCGGCTGACGCCCCCCCGCCCCAAGGCGGAAGTCTTTCCGCCGCTTCGTATCCTTGCAACGGTGCTGAAGCGCGAGGAAACACCGTCGAAAAGCCCGTGGTGGCTGACGCTGCTGCGCATGCTGCTGGCCGCCGCCGTTATTCTTGCGCTTGCCGATCCCGTCATCAATCCGCGCAACAACACGCTCGCCGGAAGCGGCCCGCTGGTGCTGGTCGTCGATAATGGCTGGGCCTCAGCGCCGGATTGGGACCGCCGGGTCAGAACCGCCGAAGCGCTGATCGGCGATGCCGAGCGGGCCGAGCGCCCGGTCTCGCTGACGTTCACCGCAGACCGCGAACATGATGCCGAGCCTGGCACGACGGCAGCCGCACTGGAAAAACTTGCCGCCGCCAAGCCGCAGCCGCTGGTGCCGGATCGCGTCCGCGCGGCTGAAGCCGTGATCGAGGCGATGAACGGCACGACGCCCGGAACGCTCGCCTTCATCACCGATGGCGTCGCAACGCCGGAAGACCGTGCGGCACTCAGCAGCCTTGCCAGCCTGCAAGCCTCCGAATTTCGTGTGATCGAAGGCGATGGCCAGCAGGTGGCTGCCATTACCGGTGCGGAAAATGGCGCCGAAACCATGAGTGTTTCGCTGTCCCGCCTCAATACTAACGGCCCGGCCAATTACACGATCAATGCCCAGGATGCCCAAGGCCGCATTCTGGCAAGCGACGGCGCAAGCTTTGCCCCCGGCGCCGCCGAAACCACCGCCAAGCTCAACGCACCCTTCGAACTGCGCAACGATTTTGCCCGCCTCTCCATCGACCGGCTCTCCACCGCAGGTTCGGTCCACCTGCTGGATGACGGTTTCCGCCGCCGCCGCGTGGCGCTTCTCGCCGGCGAAACCGGCAATGATTTCCAGCCGTTGCTCCAGCCGCTCTATTACATCAGCCGCGCCCTGCAGCCCTATGTCGATCTTGTGCCGCAACAGCAGCCGGATCTCGCCGTCGCTATTCCCGAGCTGCTGCAAAGCAATCCATCCGTCATCGTCATGGCCGATATCGGTCGTCTGCCGCAGGAAACCTATGCGCCGCTGGAACGCTGGCTTTCGCGGGGCGGCACGCTGATCCGATTTGCCGGTCCACGCCTTGCCGCAGCACCCGCTGAAGATCCGCTGGTGCCGGTGACCTTGCGCCAGGGCGAACGCGCTCTCGGCGGCGCACTGTCCTGGGCTGAACCGCAGCCGCTCGCAGATTTCCCCAATTTCGGTCCCTTTGCCGGGATGCCGCGCGCAGACGGCGTCCACATCAAGCGCCAGGTTCTGGCCGAACCGACGCCTGATCTTGCCGAGCGTACTTGGGCGAGCCTTGCCGATGGCACGCCGCTGGTCACCACACGCACGGTCGATGCCGGTCGCATCGTGCTCTTCCATGTCAGTGCCGAAGCGAGCTGGTCGGACCTGCCGATCTCCGGCCACTTCGTCGAAATGCTGCGCCGGATCGTTCAGCAGTCGCAGGTCGGCGGCTCGTCGGCGTCTGCGAATGCGCCGACCGCAGCACTTCCGCCCTATCGCGTTTTGACCGCGACCGGCTCGCTCTCGCCCGATATCGGCTCCGCTCGCCCGCTGGAAGCGCGCCCCGGCCAGACGCCACGCGCCAGCTTCGACAACCCGCCCGGCCTTTACGGCACGGAGACCGGCTTCGTCGCCCTCAACCTTTTGCCCCCCGGCGCCACGCTTCGCCCGATCGACACATCGCTTGCCGGAACGGCTGTTGCGACCGAAGGCCTTGTCGGGGAAGCGGCGACATCCCTTCGCCCTGCCCTCTTCATCGCGGCTCTCCTCATGCTCTTTGCCGATAGCCTCATCATCCTCTTCATGAACGGCGCTTTCTCCCGTGTTTCGCGCTCCCGCTCAGCCACTGCCGCCATTCTGATTGCCGCAGTCGGCGTGTTCGCCATGCTTCATCCGAACCCCGTACATGCAAACGATGCGAAGCCAGGCGACGAAGAAATCCTCAACCATCTCGACACGACGCATCTTGCCTATGTGAAAACCGGCGAGGACGAGGTGGACCGCATCTCGCAACAGGGCTTGCAGGGGCTCAGCGAGTTCCTGACATGGCGCACCACGCTCGAACCGGGCACGCCGGTCGGCCTCGATATCTCCAAGGACGAGCTGTCCTTCTACCCGATCATCTACTGGCCGATTTCCGCCAATGCGCCAATGCCGTCCACAGCGGCGATCTCGCGCATCGACGCCTACATGCGCGCCGGTGGCACCGTGCTTTTCGACACCCGCGACCAATTTTCATCTTTGAATAGCGGCACCAGCGCCAACGGGCAGCGGCTTCAGGAAATCCTTGCCAATGTCGATATCCCGCCACTGGAGCCCGTGCCGCAGGATCACGTCCTCACCCGTTCCTTCTATCTGCTGAAAAATTTCCCCGGTCGCTACACCGGCAGTCCGCTCTGGGTTGAATCGCGCCAGGATGCGGCAAAGACCACATCGGGCATTTCCTCTTCAGGCGATGGAGTTTCCCCGATCATCATCACCAGCAACGATTTTGCCGGCGCATGGGCGGTAGATGACAATGGCGCGCCGGTCCTGCCCACCGTTCCGCCGGATGAAATGCAGCGCGAACATGCCTTCCGGTCCGGCGTCAATATCATGATGTATATGCTGACCGGAAACTATAAGGCCGATCAGGTGCATGTCCCCGATATTCTCCAAAGACTGGGGCAGTAACGCATGACGCTCACCTTCGCCCCCTTCCTGCCCTGGACCGTTATCGCCATTCTGGCCGGCGCCGCACTCGTTCTCGCGATCGCCGGCCTGTTGCGCGGCGTGCGCGGCGCGTGGCTGCGTGGGCTGGCGCTTGCAGCACTGCTACTCGCCATCGCCAATCCGCTGCTCACCAACGAGGAGCGCGAACCGCTCTCCACCATCGTGCCTGTGATCGTCGACCGCTCGCAAAGTCAGGATGTGCAGCAGCGCACCGCGCAAACCGAACAGGCGCTCGCCAATCTCAAGGAGCGTCTTGCCCGCTTTCCCCGCATCGAGCCGCGCATTGTCGAGGTTCGCAATGACGAGAACAGCGATTCGCCCGCCACAAATCTTTTTTCTTCCCTCTCGGCCTCCGTATCGGATGTCTCGCCCTCGCGCGTCGGCGGCGCGATTTTCCTCAGTGACGGCCAGATCCACGACATCCCCAACGCAACCCCGGATATCGAGCAGACGCTCGGCTTCAAGGCGCCTATCCATGGCTTGATCACCGGTCGCGCCGATGAGTTCGACCGCCGCATCGAGGTCGTTCGCGCTCCCCGCTTCGGCATCGTCAATGAGGAGCAGCTGCTGACGCTCCGCGTCTTCGACGAAGGCCGCACGCAAAGTGGGACGGCAAACGTCACCATCAAGATGAATGGCGAGGAGATCGGCAACCTTCAGGCAGTACCCGGTCGTCCGATCCCCTTCAGCTTCAAGGTGCCACGCGGCGGCAACAATGTGATGGAGTTCTCGGTCGCCGAACTGCCGGGCGAAGTCACCACCACCAATAACCGCGCCGTCCACGTTATCGAAGGCATCCGCCAGAACCTGCGCGTGCTTCTCGTTTCCGGCGAACCGCATGCCGGTGAACGTGCCTGGCGCAACCTGTTGAAGTCCGACACCTCCGTCGATCTGGTCCACTTCACCATTCTGCGCCCACCGGAAAAGCAGGATGGCACGCCGATAAACGAGCTGTCGCTGATTGCCTTTCCGACGCGTGAGCTCTTCGTCGAGAAGATCAACGATTTCGACCTGATCATCTTCGACCGCTACCAGCATCGCGGCGTGCTGCCGATCCTCTATTATGATTACATCGCCCAATATGTTGAAAAGGGCGGTGCGTTGCTGATTGCTGCCGGTCCCGAACATGCCGGTCAGGATTCGATTGCGCTGACGCCGCTTGAATCGGTTCTGCCTGCCCAGCCAACCGGTCGGGTGAATCAAGGGGCCTTCTATCCGCGCCTTTCGGACGCCGGAAAGAAGCACCCAGTGACGCGCGGTCTGGAAGGCTCAGGCGATGAGCCGCCCCATTGGGGCCGCTGGTTCCGCACTGTCGGCGTGGAACAGCCCCAGGGCCAGACAGTCATGCTCGGCGCCGGCCAGGACCCATTGCTGGTACTGAACCGCCAGGGCGAAGGCCGCGTTGCCATGCTGCTGTCCGACCAGGGCTGGCTCTGGGCGCGCGGCTTCGAAGGCGGCGGTCCGCATGTGGCGCTCTATCGCCGCATCGCCCACTGGCTGATGAAGGAGCCGGAGCTTGAGGAAGAGGCGCTGACCGCGCGCGCCAATGGCCGCATGCTCGAGATCACCCGCCAGACCATCGGCGACAATCCTGGCGAAGCGACAGTGAAGTTCCCATCCGGCAAGACCGAGACGATGAACTTCACCCAGACGGATCCGGGTCTCTACAAGATCGAGCGCCGGATGAATGAGACAGGTCTCTACGAAGTCTCCAATGGCGACTTTACCACGCTTGTCCATGTCGGCGCTGTGGACGCACCGGAATTCAAGGCAATGATCTCCACAACGGACACGCTGAAACCGTTGGCCGATGCGACCCGTGGCAGTGTCCACCGCGTGGTCGATGATGCCAATCGCGTCGTCCTGCCGGATATTCTCCCCGTGCGCGGTGAGGTTCGCGTTGCCGATAATGATCGCATGCTGATCCGCATGACGGACGAGACGGTGCTCAAAGGCGTCAACAGCTTGCCGCTGTTTGCCGGCTTTGCTGGTCTCGGCGCCCTGCTGCTCGCCTTCTCCGCTCTCTGGTGGCGCGAAGGCAGATAAGATGCACTACGACATCGAACTGGCCGATGGCGCAGACGACAGCGCCAAGGCGGCCATCCTCGCCGCCCTGAAAGGCTACAACCTCCAGCGCTTCGGCCCCGCCGAATGGAAAGAACTGGTCATCGCGCTGAAAGACAAGGATGGCGCCGTCATCGGTGGTCTCTCCGGCCACACCGCACGCGGTTGGCTCTACACCGCCCTCCTCTTCATTCCGCAAGAGTTGCGCGGCCAGGGCCTCGGCCCCAAGCTTCTTGGCATGGCCGAGGATGAAGCCCGCAAACGCGGCTGCACCGGCGCTTACATCGACACGATGAGCCCGGACGCGTTGACGCTTTATCAGAAATGCGGGTACGAGATTTTTGGCGCGATTGGAGATTTCGGGCCGGATTATGCCATGACCTATCTAAAGAAATCACTGGTCTGAGGAATTACGCCTGAGCGAGAACACCCGCTCAGGCTGGTCGATGTGCTCACGAGTTTTACGACAGGCTAACCTCACGCGTCTCCGCATTGATCATGGTCGCAGCGATGGCCGCCAGCACCAGAAGCCCGGCAAAGATGCCGACGGCAAATCCGAAGCCTTGCGCAATGGCATAGCCAAGCAACGAAGGTGCCAGCAATCCGCCGAGCCGCGCCATGGCGCCTGCAGCACCCATGCCGGTGGCGCGGGATTCCGTCGGGTAGAGCTCCGGCGTATAGGCGTAGAGCGCGCCCCAGGTACCTAGAAGCGCAAAGCTCATCAGCAGCAGTGACGTGGCGATCATCGCGCCGGTGGTGGCCAGCGTGAAGAGCAGGCAGCCGAGAGCAGACAGCAGGCAGAAGCCGATCAATGTGGGTTTGCGGCCCCATTTTTCCACGCCATAGGCCGCCAGCGCATAGCCGGGGATCTGGGCGAGTGCGACCAGAACCAGAAATCCATAGCCACGCACGAAGCCGAAACCTTCGCCCGCAAGGCGCGCCGGCATCCAGGTGAAGACGCCGTAATAGGAGACCGAGACCAGAAACCAGATGGCCAGGATCATGATGGAGCGCTGGCGAAGTGCTGGCGAAAACAGGCTCTGCCCTTTCGACGCTTCAGACTGCGCAATGCCGGTCCGCTCATCCAGTGTCGCGCGACCATTGGTCTTCAGCATGGAGTTGACGACGACTTTCGCTTCTTCCGAACGACCGGTCCTCAAAAGGTAAAGCGGCGATTCCGGCACGAGGAAACGCAGGCCGATGCCGATCAGCGCGGGAAAGGCGGTGACAGCGAAGATGTAGCGCCACGCATCCTCGACGCCCGAAAGGCTCGCAAGCCATGCGGCAAGGGCCACGACCAGCGTGCCGACCGCCCAGAAGCCCTCCAGCAGAACCAGCCAGCGGCCGCGGTTTTTGGCCGGAAGAAACTCCGCCATCATCGCATAATCCACCGGCAGCGTGCCGCCGACGGCCGCACCCGTCAGGAAGCGCAGCACGAGAAGAATGGTGAAATCCGGCGCGAAGATCGAGAGAATACCGAAGACCGCATCGCAGGCGACGGTGACGATCAACACGCGGCGGCGACCGTAGCGGTCGGCCATGCGCCCGAAGCCGATAGCGCCAAGCAACATGCCGAGGAAGAAGGCGGTGCCGGTCTGCAAGGCCTGCGGGACAGTCAGCCCGAAGGTCGCGGCAATCGAGGCGGCGGTGAAACCCACCGCCAGCACCTGCATGGCATCCGCCGCCCAGACCAGACCGAAGATACCCATCAGCCTGCGCTGATAAGCACCGGCGCCTGCGCGATCCAGCGCATCGTTCATCGTAATCGACGTCATCATCGCCCCCTTGCGACCCGAACTCAATGTGCGGCGCACGTTGCTTAGGTCAGGCGGGCAGTGTCAAGGCGTCAAAGAGCGTTTTGCGTCAACCGACAGCGCGGAGCGGCAGCTCGAAAACAAGCTCTTCCTCCTTTTCTCCGGTCTTGCCGTCGAATGGCTGCCAGCCAATTTCGCCTCTGAGCCGCTGATGAACGTTATGCGCCAGCGGCACCACGAGCACACGGTTCATGTCGACCGGACCTGGAAAATCGAGCGCGCCATAAGCGACCTTCTCGAAACCGAGCGGCATGTAATAGGGCGGATCGCCAATCAGGATGACTGCCTCCGAACCCTTACGCTTGGCGGCGGCAATCGCAATCCGCACCAGTTCACGCCCGATCCCCATATTCTTGTGCGATGGCCGCACCGCCAGCGGCCCCAGCATATGGCCGTTGACCTCACCGGCCCGAACCGGCGTCATCCGCACCGATGCGATGGTCTCGCCATCATCGGCGCAGATGAAGGACAGCGAACGGTCGTGCGGCCCCTGCTCGCGGATGCGCGCGGCAGCCCGCGTATGCCGGCCAGGACCAAAAGCTTCTGCATTGATAAGTTCGATAACGGCGTCGTGAGACGCGTCCTCGGTGAGGTAGACCAGTTCGTGCTTGGACATGAAGAGACCGGAACGTTGAATACGGACATGACGATATGTGACGGTGCGCCTGACATTGCCTGACAGGGCAAGAAGAGCGTCAGCGTCGTCGGAGCGTCCGTGGTTCGGTCATAGATCAGAATTTCCTCAGGAATATGAACATCGCGGATATCAGGAAATTATCGCAGGGTCCAGAACAAAAGGCCTCACCGCCGCATTCACGAAGCGAGAACGCATTGTTCATCGATGCGAGGTTTCGCTTTAGCGCCTTCCCATCCTAGAGTGAGTGACGAAACAAGGAGATAGCAGATGGGCATGCTGGTAGACGGCGTTTGGAAGGATGTGTGGTACGACACAAAGGAAACCAAGGGGCACTTCAAACGCAGCGCCTCGCAGTTCCGTAACTGGATCACTGCCGATGGCGAGCCCGGCCCCTCCGGCCAGGGCGGCTTCAAGGCAGAGAAGGACCGTTACCACCTCTACGTCTCGCTTGCCTGTCCTTGGGCGCACCGCACACTGATCTTCCGCAAGCTGAAGAAACTCGAAGAATACATTTCGGTCTCCGTGGTCGATCCGCTGATGCTGGAAAATGGCTGGGAATTCAAGCCTGAGGATGAGCGCGTGCCGGGCGCGACTGAGGATCATCTCTTCGGATCGTCGGCTCTCTGGCAGGTTTATACCAAGGCCGATCCGCACTATTCCGGCCGCGTCACCGTACCGGTGCTCTGGGACAAGCAGCAGAACACCATCGTCTCCAATGAGTCGGCGGAGATTATCCGCATGTTCAACAGCGCCTTCGATGCATTGACCGGATCGGAACTCGATTTCTACCCAGAAGCAAAGCGAGGCGAAATCGATGCGCTCAACGACCTCATCTACGACACCGTCAATAACGGCGTCTACAAGGCGGGCTTCGCCACCGCGCAGGACGCCTATCAAGAAAGTGCCATCAAGGTATTCGAGACACTGGATATGCTTGAGGAGCAGCTTTCAAACCAACGCTTCCTTCTAGGCCCGGAACAGACGGAAGCCGATTGGCGGCTGTTCACCACACTGGTGCGTTTCGATCCTGTTTATGTCGGTCACTTCAAGTGCAATATCCGCCGCATTCACGATTACCCGAACCTGACGGGCTATCTGCGAGACCTGTTCCAGACGCCCGGCGTGCCGGAGACGGTGGATATTCGCCACATCAAGGAGCATTATTACCGCAGCCACAAGACGATCAACCCGACCGGCATCGTTCCGGTTGGACCGGAATTGGAGCTCGAAAAGGCCCATGATCGCGCAAGGTTGGCGGGAGGCTACCAGTAATCGTCCGGCAGAGCGTGACCGGATAGATCCGCAAGACGACGACGCGTGGCGGATGTCGTCTCGCCGGGCAGCGCGTCGAGCGGGAAGAACCCGCTCTCGGCAATCTCACGGTCCGCCGCCTTCAAAGCGGTCTGCCTGACAGTCAGGCGATAGAACAGCACATGGTCGCGGTCGCTGGTGCGATTGTTGAAATAGACATGGACAAGTTGGGGCACAGACGTGGCAACCAGATTGCCCTCTTCCCGGATTTCCTTGTGCAGCGCCTGCAATCCGGTTTCCCCTCGCTCGACACCGCCGCCCGGCATATGCCAGCCGGAAACATAGGTATGCCGCACGAGGAAAATGCGACCCTGATCATCGAAACAGGCGGCGCGCACCCCAAGGGTCATGCCGCGGCGCATAAAAAAGAACCCGTGCACGATCCTTTTGGCGATATTCCGAAACAGCTGCCGGAACCCTTCACTGAGCTTGCGGTTCTCACTCAAAGTTCAACTCTCCGTCAACTTGCCCGATTGAAGCGCTTATCCCCTTGAAATACCGAGGTTTCGCATTGCACGCCTCAACACGGATACGATATGTCTGACCCCATGTTCAAGCTCGCCCATATTTCTGACGTTCATCTCGGGCCATTGCCCAAGCTCACTTTCCGCGAACTGGCCTCCAAGCGCATCACCGGCTTTGTGAACTGGCGGCTCAACCGCCGCAAGCATCTTTTCACCGATACGCTGGAGCGTTTGGTGGACGATATGGAAACCAAGGCGCCCGATCACGTCGCAATTACTGGCGACCTCGTCAATCTCGCCACCGGCATCGAAATCCGCGCTGCCGCCGATTGGCTGGAGGAAGTGGGCGATCCGCTGAAAGTCTCGGTCGTACCCGGCAACCACGACGCCTATGTTCCCGGCGCGCACGACAAGGCCATGGCCGCCTGGTATCCTTATGTGCGCGGCGATGGCGATGCGGATAGCTGGAACGAGGACCTGAAGATTTTCCCCTATATGCGGGTTCGCGGCCCCGTGGCGCTCATCGGCTGCTCCACCTCCATCGCCACACCACCCTTTTCCGCGACGGGCTATTTCGGCCGTCGCCAAGCACGCGCCACGGCGGATCTGCTGAAAAAGGCCGGTGAACAAGGCCTGTTCCGCGTGGTGATGATCCATCACCCGCCGGTGCGCGGCGCTGCCGCGACCCATAAACGCATGATTGGCATCCGCCGCTTTGCCGCAGCACTCGGCACCGGCGGCGCAGAACTCGTACTGCACGGCCACACCCACCTCAACACCGTTTACTGGCTAAGCACCCATAGGGGTCAGGACCACATCCCCGTCGTCGGCATCGCCTCCGCAAGCCAGGGACCAGGAGCAGAAAAGCCGCGCGCAGGCTACAATCTCTTCAATATCTCTGGTGGCCCCGGAACCTGGGACGTGACCTGCGAACGCTTCAGCCTCAACGAAAAGGCAACCGGGATAGAGCTCGAAGACATCCGCGTCTTCTACCACAACGGCCGCCCCCTGGGCTTCGGCAACCCGGTGGAGCAGGCACCGGAGGAGTAGGCTTCCTCCGGCTTTTCCTCGTTACAGAGTGAGGCGAAGTACCAGCCTTACTTCGCCCGTTCTTCCAGCACGCGGTTGGCGGCAGACACGATTGCCTCCAGCGAGGCACCCACGATGTTGGTGTTGATACCCGCGCCGAAGAGCTTGCCGCCCGGGTGCTCCATTTCCACATAGGCGATGGCCGATGCGTTGGAGCCGTGCTGCAGCGAGTGTTCGGAATAATCGTTCACCGACAGATCGATGCCGAGATAGGTGGACAGCGCGTTGATGAAGCCATCGATCGGACCCGTTCCCTTGCCCTCGATCCGCTTCACCTCGCCCTTGTCCATGATTTCGGCGGCCACGACGCGCACGCCCTTGAAATCGCCTGCCGGATAGGTGTGGTGATCGACGAATTTCAGGCGTGCATTGGACTGCGTCACATAGCGCTCCATGAAGCGTTCATAGATGCGCTTGGCTGGCAGTTCCACGCCTTCCTCATCGGTGATGCGCTGAATGTCCTCGCGGAATTCCACCTGCAGATTGCGCGGCAGGTTGAGGCCGTAATCCTCCTGCAGGATATAGGCGATGCCGCCCTTGCCGGACTGCGAGTTGATACGGATGATCGCCTCGTAGGAACGTCCGACATCCTTCGGGTCGATCGGCAGATAGGGCACTTCCCAGACCGGGTGATTGGCAACCTTGATCGCCTTCATGCCCTTGTTGATCGCATCCTGATGCGAGCCGGAGAAGGCGGTGTAGACCAGCTCGCCGACATAAGGGTGCCGCTCAGGGATCGTCATTTCGTTGGAATATTCGTAGACGGCCTTGATGCGCTCGATATCGGTGCAATCCAGTTCCGGGTCCACACCTTGGGTATACATGTTCAGTGCCAGCGTCACCACGTCCACATTGCCTGTGCGCTCGCCATTGCCGAACAGCGTGCCTTCCACGCGGTCGGCGCCGGCCATCAGGCCGAGTTCGGTGGCCGCGATACCCGTGCCGCGGTCGTTATGCGGATGCAGCGAAATGATGACGTTTTCGCGGTTGTCGATGTTGCGGCACATCCACTCGATCTGGTCGGCATAAATGTTCGGCGTTGCCATTTCCACGGTGGAGGGCAGGTTCAGGATCAGCTTGTTGTCGGCCGTCGGCTTCACCACGTCGATCACCGCGTTGCAGATCTCCAGCGCAACTTCCAGCTCCGTGCCGGTAAAGCTTTCCGGCGAATATTCGAAGCGATAACCGCCGCCAGCCTTTGCCGCCATGTCGGTGATCATCTTCGCCGCATCGACGGCAATCTGCTTGATGCCGTGGACGTCCTTGCCAAATACCACGCGGCGCTGCAATTCGCTGGTGGAGTTGTAGAAATGGATGATCGGGTTCTTGGCGCCTTCCAGCGCCTCGAAGGTGCGGGTGATCAGTTCCGGGCGGCACTGCACCAGGACCTGCAGCGACACGTCATCGGGTACATTGCCCTCTTCCACGCACCAGCGGGCGAAGTCGAAATCCGTCTGCGAGGCGGACGGGAAGCCGATCTCGATTTCCTTGAAGCCCATGTCCAACAGCAGCTTGAACATGCGTGCCTTACGGTCATGACCCATCGGATTGACCAGCGACTGGTTGCCGTCACGCAAATCCACCGAACACCAGATCGGCGCTTTCTCGATGGTTTTGCTTGGCCATGTGCGATCGGGAATGTTGATGGTGGGATAGGGGCGATATTTGACGCCGGCTTCAGGCATGCCCTTGGAAATGGTGTTTGTCTTCGCGTCCATCGTTTTGCTCCTTCAAGCATCCGCGGGCTGATAAGCCACTGGCAGACGCCGTGCCCTTGGTCGGGCCTTAAATCCAGAATGAAATGAGATTTCGAGTTGAGGAGCATTGGCACCAGCGGGCTTTCGGCCGCCGGGCGCTCCTCACTGGACCCGGCAACCGCGTGTAAGGTCGAGGCTAAGAAGCGAGAGTGCACCGCACGGCGAAGCCTTCGCAGAAATCTGCGCGCTCATGCCGGAAAAGGTCTCGGTGCGATTGGTCATGCATTTTCTATAAACAGCGGTTTTTGATCTGACAAGTAATCTTCTGCCGTCACACGTCATTTTAGAGAACGCGCTCGTATAGCGACCACCGCCCGCTGAAGCGCCATCATCAACCCTCCCCCAAGCAGTCCCCAGAAAGCGCCGGAGATTCCCGCGAAGGACAGCCCGGACGCTGTCACGAGAAATGTGATCGCTGCCGCTTCGCGTGTTTCCGGCTCCTTGAAGGCCGCAACAGCCGAGCCGGAAAAGGCACCGACGAGTGCGAGCCCCGCCACCGCCTGGATAAGAACGGGCGGCGCCAGCGCAACGAAAGCGGTGACGACACCGGCCAGCAGGCCAAGGATGATGTAGCCGACACCGCCAATGATTGCCGCCCAATAGCGACGCCTCGGGTCTGAATGGGCATCCTCGCCCGCACACATGGCAGCGGTGATCGCCGCGAGGTTCACCGCATGGCCACCAAAGGGTGCCGAAAGAATTGAGAAGAAGCCTGTCGTGGCAAAGAGTGGTCCGGGCTGCGGATCGTAATGGTTGACCTTTAACACCGCGATGCCGGGAATATTCTGAGACGCCATGGTGACGATGAAAAGCGGCAGGGCGATGGAAACCACGGCATGCAGGCTTAAACTCGGCGTCACCCATTCCATCGGCGGTGTAAGCGATTGCGCCAGCGCATCGAAAGCCCCGGCGGGAATGTCCACACCAAAGATCATCACCAGCACGAACGCGACAAGCGCTGCTGGCACGGCAAAAAGGCGCTTGAACGCGCCGACGACGATCCAAGCCAGAATGATCGGCAGACCAAGTGCGGGATTGAAGCCGATGGCCTTGATCGGCGCAAAGCACAGCCCGATGATCACGCCGGAGAGCATGGCATTGGCCAGCGGTGCCGGAATGGAGGCGACCGCCCGACCGAGCGGCTTGAACAACCCTGCAATGATGATGAACCCGGCGCAGATGATAAAGGCACCCACCGCTGCCGGAAAGCCGCCTTCAATCACGCCCGTCGTCGCCAGAAGTGCAGCACCCGGCGTGGACCATGCAATGCTGACCGGCAGTCTCGTCGCAACCGACAACACGATGGCGCAAAGCCCCATGGAGACGGACAGCGCCATCAGCCCCGATGCCGCCTCGAAATCCGTTGCGCCGACAGCCTTCAAGCCCTGCAGCACCACGGCGAAGGAGCTGGCAAAGCCGACGAAAGCCGTGAGGCAGCCCATGAACAGGGCTTGAAGGGAAAAATCTTTGAACATGGCCTACCCGGATAATATTTCACGTAGAGGCTGACCAAAAAACGCAGAGTCGTGCAAGGCCGTTGCAGCCAATCCGAGTACCTTCCGGCACTCTCGTTTGAACACAAAGCAAAAGCCCGCGCCAGCTTTCACCGGCACGGGCTTTCAATTCAAATCAATACGTCGCGAAGTCCGTCAGACTTCCGACTGGTGCTCGACGATCTTGCCGACGAGACCGTAGGAGACGGCATCATCTGCGCCGAGCCAGTAGTCGCGATCGATGTCCTTGGCGATCTTTTCTTCCGTCTGGCCAGTGGCCTTGGAGAAGATCTTGATCAGACGCTGGTTCATCTTGATGATTTCGCGAGCCTGGATTTCGATATCGGAAGCCATGCCGCGCGTGCCACCGGAGGGTTGGTGCAGAAGGAAGCGGGTGTTGGGCAGGCAGAGGCGACGTTCCTTCGGCACCGATACGTAGATCAGCGCACCAGCAGATGCGACCCAGCCCGTGCCGATGATATAGACCTTCGGCTTGATGAACTTGATCATGTCGTGGATGCTGTCGCCGGACTCGACGTGACCGCCTGGCGAATTGACGTAGACGCGGATGTCGTCATCGCTTGCAGCAGCAAGGGCGACAAGCTGCGTGCAGACCTTCTGCGCCAGTTCCTGGGTAATCCCGCCATAAATGAAGATCGAACGCGACTTGAAAAGATTCGCTTCCGTTTCTTTACCGATCGGCAGTTCCTTGCTCTTGTCGTCTTCTTCTTCGTTCATACGGACGGTCTCCAACATAATTCATTGCCTATCGGACATAGTGTGATTTGTGTCGTAAAACAATGAGCGAAAAAGACAAGGCGCGGAACTGCTTAATAAAAGCGCTCAATCGGCTGACCCCCGGCAAATGCCGCATGGACAGGCTCTCACCGATTGACATATCGTTGGCATCGAAGGTGATGTCGTGTTCCCAAGAACGGCAGGCACCGGACCAGCCAAATTCGAAGAGGGAACGATGCTGAAAAGACTAATTCTTGCCGGAGCCAGCCTCGGCGCCACCGCCCTGCCCGCTTTTGCCCACCTGAACCCGGAAGAGCACGGCTCCTTCATGGCCGGCGTGTCGCATCCGCTTTTCGGCGCAGACCATATCCTTGCCATGGTCGCCGTTGGCCTGTGGGCATCGCAGATCGCCATGAGTGAGGACCGCAAACAGGCTCTCTGGGCCGTTCCGGCAGCCTTCGTCAGCACCATGGCAGTGGGCTTCTTCCTCGCCGTCTATGGCGTTGGCCTGCCCTTCGTTGAGCCTGCCATCCTCGCCTCCGTTATCGGCCTTGGCCTTCTGGTGGCCATGGCAGCCAAAGTGCCGACCATTGCGGCAGCGGCCATCGTCGGTGTCTTCGCGCTCTTCCATGGCCATGCCCATGGCGGTGAACTCGGAACGGCGGGCGCGCTGCAGTTCGGCATCGGCTTCATGATCGCAACCGCGCTTCTGCACCTTGCCGGTGTGGCGCTTGGCCTCGGCGTCTCGCGCTTCGGCTCTGTCGCCGCCCGTATCGCCGGTGGCCTGACGGCGCTTGCCGGTCTCTCTCTCGCTTTCGGCGGATGAGGTATCGGATTACAGAAATGTAAGAAATCGGGGCTTTGAAAAATCCGATTTGAACTCTACCTCCTTGGTATGCGTTTCTCGACATGCCAAGGAGGCAAGAGATGTCACCAGAAGAAACCCAACTGCTCAAGGGCCTGTTCGACAGAATCAGGACCGCATCGTCCACCCCGCGCGACCCTCAAGCGGAAGCGCTGATAGACCAGTCGGTTCGCGATCAGCCCTACGCGCCTTATTACCTTGCACAGGCCGTGATCGTGCAGGAAAAGGGTCTGGAAGCCGCAGCCGCCCACATCAAGCAGCTTGAAGAGCGTATCCACCAGCTCGAATCCGGCGCCGGCGACCAGCAGCGCGGGACCCAGGGCGGTTTTCTGAGCTCCATATTCGGCACCAACCAGCCGAAGGCGCCCGCTCCTGCACCAACCCCACAGCCGCCACAACCGCAGTCGACCTACCGCAACGACATGTCCGGGCAGACCGCTGGACCCTGGGGTAGAAGTCAGGATGCGCAGCAGCCGAGCGGTCCGTGGAGCCAGCAGGCCTCCGGCTTCGGACGCGCCAGTGGCGGAGGCGGAGGATTCCTCCAGGGTGCGCTTGGCACTGCAGCGGGCGTGGCCGGCGGCATGCTGCTCGCCAATTCGTTGAGCGGCATTTTCTCCAACCACATGGCCTCATCCGGCTGGGGCTCGCCATTATCCGGCGGCAACCCGGTTGGCAATGCGCCGGTCGAAGAAACCGTGATCAACAACTATTACGGCGATGATCCACAGCAGGCCAACGCCGATTACAACGACAATGACGTCCAGCAGGCGGACTATACGCCGGACGACAACGACACGAGTTATGACGATAGCAGCAACGACATGGACTTCGACTCAGGCGATGATAGCTCTTTCGTCTGAGCCTTTATGATGCCTGTGCCAGAACTCCCGTAGCCTAACAATCCAAAGCGTAGAAGCCACGATTTCTAGGTAACCAGCGGAGATTGCTGGACAGGCTGTCAGCCGCGACCGCGATAGGTCGCTACACCTTGATCCGGCAGCCAGACGCCTTCGGGCGCTGGCCCGGTCTGCCAGAAAACATCGATCGGGATACCGCCGCGCGGATACCAGTAAGCGCCGATGCGTAGCCACTTGGGCGATAGCAGATCGACGAGGCGCTTGGCGATATAGATCGAGCAATCCTCGTGAAATGCGCCGTGATTGCGGAAGGAATGCAGGAAGAGCTTCAGCGACTTCGATTCCACCAGGAAATCACCCGGAATGTAATCGATGACGATATGGGCAAAATCCGGCTGTCCCGTCATCGGGCAGAGCGAGGTGAACTCCGGCGCAGTGAAGCGCACGACGTAATCCGTTCCCGCGTTGCCGTTCGGCACGCGCTCCAGAACGGCACTTTCTGGATTTTCAGGGGCCGCGACCTGCGCGCCCAGCTGGGACAGGCCGGAAACATCCGTCACTGACATGGTTCACACTCCTGGTTCTAAAACATTGACGCGGACGCCATGGGCCTGTTCGCTTTCAGGCTCGACGTGAATGGCAAGCGTGGCGCCGGGTATCACGCCCCTTATGGCATCTTCAAGGCGATCGCAAATCTCATGTGCCGCGCCCACCGACATGCTGGCAGGCACGACGACGTGAAAATCGATGAAAGCCGCCGCCCCTGCCCTGCGGGTCTTCAAGTCATGCACATTGAGCACGCCAGCGGAATTTTCCGCGATCGCCTTCTTGATCGCCTCGTCCTCCTCCGGCTCCACCGCCTTGTCCATCAGCCCGCCGAGCGAATGGAGAATGACCTTGGAGCCCTGGATGAGAATATTGATGGCAACCAAAATGGCGAGCAGCGGGTCGAGGATCGCATAGCCCGTGACGATCGCCAGCACGAGGCCAATCAGGACACCGATCGAAGTCACGACATCCGACATGATGTGATGACCATCGGCCGTTAGCGCAGGCGAAGCGTGTTTGCGACCAACGCGGATAAGAATGGTTGCCCAGACGGCATTCAGCCCGCCCGCAAACGCGTTGATCGCCAGACCCAGCATCGGTGCGTCTGGCAGGCGCGGCTCGAACAATCCGCCCCAGGCTTCCTTGACGATCAGGAGAGCGGCCACGACGATCAACACACCTTCGACCACGGCAGATATATATTCTGCCTTGTGATGGCCGAACTGGTGATCGTCATCTGCGGGCTTTTGCGCATAACGGATGACGAAATAGGCAATGAAGGCCGCAACCACGTTGACGGTCGACTCCAGACCGTCGGACAAAAGCGCGACCGAGCCGGTCACCCACCATGCCGAGAGTTTCAGTCCAAGGACGAGAAACGAAAACGGAATGCCCCAGAAAGCCAGCTTTCGGACGAGAGCGTTACCTTCAGCATTCATGACGAAACCCCGTGCAGATGCAAACGAATTGCAGAAATGACCCTTAAAACGCACGAACCGCCCGCACGAGGGTTCGTGCAGGCGGTTCGCTGTTGGCGCGTTCTATGATTTAATCTGACCGCAGGGTCAAGCGCTTTTCGCCTTTTGCCGCTCGCAGAAGCGGATGCGGTTGGCGAAAGGATCGATCACCTCCATCTGCAGTCCCCAGGGCAGCGGCTCGATGCCGGGCTTCATGTAGGTGTAATCTTTCACCGCAAGCTCGCGCTGATAGGCTTCCACACCGACAGTCTCGACAAACACGGTCGAACCAGGCGTCGCATCGCCATGATGCCCGCTTAGATGAAGGACGAGGCCTGCACGCGAGACCTGCATGTAGAGCGGAAAATTATCGCCAAAGCGATGCTCCCAATCCACCGAAAAGCCGAGGAAGTCGACGTAGAACTCCCGCGCCTTGGCCTCGTCGAAGATGCGCAGGATGGGGCAGACGCGGGTGAAGGATGGTTTGTCGCTCGACATGAAAACTCACTTTCCGAACATCAAAACGCTTGCTGGATCGAGACGCGCGGACACATCTGCCAGCCGGGCCGGATCAGATGGGCTCGACACCATAGGCTTGATAGGCGCTAGCCATCCTCTCGCCTTCGGTTCGATCCGGGAAAAGCCGATAGCTTGGCGCCAGGATACGGGAAACCTTCTCCATCTGGATGGAGATAATATGGCGGATGGGAAAATCATCGCCCCCCATTTGCAACAACCGCGCGCCAACAGTGGAAAAATCAGTGTCGTCTGGCCCGATAATCACAGCCTGGCCCGTCACTTTGAAGCCACGCTGGCGAAAGACGTCGATGAAGCTGACGCATACCGCAGGGTGCGCGCGGATATTTCGAACAGTATGGCTGGAGGCAATGTCAGCCACGACAAGACGATCCTCACCATAGGAGGAAAAGATTTCCTTCGGCGTGACATTGGGCGTCCCATCGGCATCGACCGTTGCCAGCCAGCATAGAACCGAGTTGGCGATATCGGTTCTCATCGCGCCATTGATCTGCAAATTTTGCCTTGCTCCATTCACGATAGGGCTCCGATGTCAGGCTGGCTGAAATGGATTGCCGCCTGCCGGCTTCGATCCGACCGCCATCTGCCGCGCTCGCTAAACCCTGCTGATCAGCAGTTTGATGCCCGCAAAACCAAAGAACAGCGCCAGCGTCACCTCAATGGAACGCTTGGCTTTCTGATAAATCCGGATCGCGGGTGCCGTTGAAAATAGCAGGGCATAACCGCAGAAGATCACGAGGCCGAGCAACGCGCACCCGCCGATAATGGCTGCAAGCGTTGCAGGCCCGGCACCCGGTTTGATGCCAAGCGACATGATGGCGAGCCACCCCAGAACCGCCTTCGGATTGGTGAGGTGCAGCAGCACGCCACGGCGATAAAGCTTGCCATAATCAGCCCTGCTGCTGGTCGCAATGCCGGGCTCAGCCTGCGGAGCCTTGGCAAAGGCAGACCGTGCGGATTTGTAGGCGAGATAAAGCAGATAGAAGCCACCGGCGATCTTGATGACGAAGAGCGCATTGGCATAGGTGGCGAGCACAGCCGATAGCCCCGTCGCGGCAATAGCCGCCCAGGTGAGAGAGCCCGTCATGACCCCAAGCGCGAGCACGATGGCCGGCGCCCTGCCCTGGCTCATAGCGATCCCCATGATCGTCATATTGCTCGGACCTGGGCTCGCAACTGCGATGATATAGGCGACATAGACGATCAGCAGTTGGTGCAAGTCGAGCATTTGTTGGACTTTCTCTGCGCAGGGCTTTTGTGGCGCTATGTCATCCGAGCGATGGGGCCATGTCAATTCGCGGGGAGACGAAGTGTTGCGGCGGAGATGTCGTTCAGGACCGAGGGATATAAGCCACAGAATTCACCGGCTCGACTGTCACTCATCGCTATCTGCCAACCGGAAGAAACCCTGCGGAAAAGACGCCCGCATCATTATGCAACCGCAAAGACGCCGTCAGAAGGCGCGGCAAGGGCGTCCACAAACCGGTGCTCACGCCCGCCTGTCGAAGCGCGGCAGCCGTCCAGATATTGCAGCCCACCAGCACATTGAACCAACCTTCGGCTTCAAAAAACGCATCGTCCTTGCCGTAGGACTGGCCGGGAAGCGGGACCTGCTCGCCATCCGCCTTTGAGAAGCTCGCGGCAATGAAATCGATCAGTCTTTCATATCCCGCAGCAGACAGATCAACAGGCAAGACGCTGGGGTCGGCAAGAGCGATATCGCCAGCCAGCGCCACATGCATGACCGAACGGTCAAGGGTAAGGCTCTTCAACACAGGCATCGGTCGCAGATCGGCCCATGTGGGTGTCTGGGTATAGAATGCCCGCCCGCCCCAACCGAAGACGATGTAGCGAAGACCAGGATGATCGATCTCGAGATCGGCATCGCGCAGAAAGGCAAAGCGCGACAACAACTCCGCATCCGCCGGCACCGCGATATCGGTGTGGATGGGGTTGCTGAGAACCAGGATACGGCGGGACGTCTCGCCGGTGGTGGCCTCACTGTGCGTAAGTGGTCTCGGCACAGCTACGCCAAGCGCAATGCCGATGAAGCCCAGCAAGAAAACCAGAAATATATATTTTAGGACTTTCACCAGCGCTCACGCAAAGCAGGAGACATGGCGGCGTCCAAAGACGCCGCCAATGGATTTGTAATCAGGCAGCCTTGGTCTTTGCCTTGCGCACCAGATGCGTCACCACGTTCTCAATCATCCGCATGCCGGCATCGCCGCCGAGCGTCATGATCGATTCCGGGTGGAACTGCACCGCCGCGACCGGCTCCTTCGTGTGCTCGATCCCCATGATCGTCCCGTCTTCGCTTTCCGCCGTGATCATGAAATCGCGGTGTAGCGTAGCAGGGTCGGCAAAGATGGAGTGGTAGCGACCGACCGTTACTTCGTGGCCAAGGCCGGAGAAGACGAGACCGGGTTCCAGCACGCGGATGCGCGAGGGCTTGCCATGCATGGGAATTGCCAGTTGGCGCAACTCGCCCCCATAGGCTTCCGCCAGCGCCTGAAGCCCGAGGCACACGCCGAAGATCGGCAGATCGCGAGAACGCGCAGCCTTGATCGTCGCCTTGCAATCGAAATCGCTGGGATTGCCGGGTCCAGGTGACAGAACCACGAGATCAGGCTGGAAGCGATCGAAGATTTCTGCCGGAACGGGCGTGCGTACGGTGGATACCGTTGCACCCGTCTGGCGGAAATAGTTGGCGAGCGTATGCACGAAGCTGTCTTCGTGATCCACCAGCAGGATTTTCACACCGGTTCCGACCTTTGCGGCATCACGCTTGCCGGCGGTGGAGTTCTGGGTTTTCGCATCGCGAATGGCTGCAATCATGGCCGATGCCTTCAGTTCGGTTTCCGCTTCTTCTTCCTGTGGAATGGAATCGTTCAAAAGCGTCGCCCCTGCTCTGACTTCTGCAATCCCATCCTTGATGCGGATGGTGCGCAGCGTCAGTCCGGTGTTCATGTCGCCATTGAAGCCGACCATGCCGATCGCGCCACCATACCATGCGCGCGGGCTCTTTTCATGCTTCTCGATGAAACGCATGGCCCAGAGTTTTGGCGCACCGGTAACGGTTACAGCCCAGGCATGGGACAGGAAGCCATCGAAGGCATCCATATCGTCGCGCAGACGGCCTTCGATATGGTCCACCGTGTGGATGAGCCGTGAATACATCTCGATCTGGCGGCGGCCAATGACCTTGACCGAGCCCGGCTCGCAGACGCGGCTCTTGTCGTTGCGGTCGACGTCCGAGCACATGGTCAGTTCGGACTCATCCTTCTTCGAGTTCAGTAGCTTGAGGATCTGTTCGCTATCGGCAATCGGGTCGTCGCCGCGCTTGATGGTGCCGGAAATCGGGCAGGTCTCGATACGGCGGCCGGAGACGCGCACGAACATTTCCGGCGAGGCGCCGACCAGAT
This sequence comes from Rhizobium sp. 22-785-1, assembly GCF_053521965.1. NCBI lineage: Bacteria > Pseudomonadati > Pseudomonadota > Alphaproteobacteria > Hyphomicrobiales > Rhizobiaceae > Rhizobium > Rhizobium sp. 22-785-1. Next base: position 775,363 of record NZ_JBNWDI010000001.1, read on the forward strand.
ATTCCTGATGGCCGAGATTGATGAAGAAGGAATAAGGCGACGGGTTGATCGCCTTCAGGCGACGGGAAATGGCCGATGGATTGCTATCGCAGCGCTCCATGAACTTCTGGCCCGGCACCACTTCGAAAAGGTCGCCACGGCGGAAGCTTTCCTTCGCCTTCACCACCAGTTCGGAATATTCGCCAGGATGATGGTCGCCACGCGGCGGGATCGTGTCGGTTGTCTTGAACGGCTCCTGCGCGGTCTCTTCCGACTTGCCGAGTGTGGTCACACCGGCCTTTTCGAAATCGTAGCGATCAATCCAGGCCTTGGCGGAATAGTGATCCACCACCAGAATTTCATCCGGCAGGAAGAGAACCATATCGCGTTGATCTTCCGGGCGTTGCAGCGACAGCTTGATGGCGTCAAACTGGAAGGCAAGATCGTAACCGAAGGCGCCGAAAAGGCCGATGGCGGAATCCGCGCTGGAATAGAACAGATCGACAATGGCGCGCAGCGGCGAAAAGACCGTCGGGATCTTGGAACGCTCTTCCTCGGTAAAGACACGGTCCGGCTCATTGACCATGAGATCGAGACGGCGAGCCGTCAATGCACCCAGCGTCAGATCCGGTGTTGCTTTCAGCTTCTCTGCAATAAAGGACAGCAACACTTCGCCGCGACCATTATAAGCCTCGATCCACATCTTGCGGCCGAAGGAGGAAATGCCAAGCGGCGGATCGATGATCGCGGTATCCCAACGGGTATAGCGGCCAGGATATTCGTAATTGGATGAGAAGACCGCGCCGCGACGGGAATCAAGACCGTCGACATAGCTGTCGATCGCGCTGGCATAATCGGCGGCGCGACGCGTGCGCGAGACCTTGATGCCGCCCTTGGTATGGTAGGTTTCCGAACCGTCATCCTGAGTGATTGTAACCATTTTACTTGCAGTTCCCGTTTTTTAGACCCGTTGATGACCGGCGGCAAAATAACAAAAAAGCCGCCTGAAATTTCGGGCGGCTTGGACGTGTCGTGTGAACATGACTGGTCAAGGCCGCCTTAGCTGCCCCACCACCAGATCGCAATGTTCTTCGACGTTGTGTTCATGGGCCAAATTGTTAGCGGCAACAGACGCCCTTGGCAAGCGGATTTGCGGGCACGCCTGAACCGGATGGCTCATTGGCGCGTTGTCGCTTTCGCGCAACCAATTGCGCAACAGGGGGCGACAGACCAACATGCTTCAACGTTTCTTCATTCTGGCCGCGGCATCCTTGCTGATCGCCGCATCCGAACCACCCAAACAGGTTCCAGTTCCAGAAGCCAAACCTCAGCAGGAAACGCCTGAACAGCCAACCTCACCGAAGAAAGGCGAGGCGTCGCAGGAGCAGGTCCAGCCCCCGCCGGAAAACACGGTGCCAAAGCCGCAGGACAAACCCGAGACACCAAGCTCTCAGGAGGCTGTACCGGCAGGGAGCGATAAAGCCAGCGAGACGGCTAGCGAGAAGAAATTGGAGGATGGAAAGCAGGAGACGGACAAAGCCACGGATGGAAAGCCCGCCGATGGCAAAACAGCCGAGGAAAAGCCTGCCGAGGAAAAGAAAGCCGAAGAACCCGCGCCCGAACCACTGATGCAAGAGAACCCGGAAGACCTGAAAGCCTGCCTGTCGCAACTGAAGGAACTTGGCGCCGAGTTTCGAGAGGTCGAGCCAATTAAGGGCGAGGAAGATGGTTGCGGCATTGCCGCGCCGCTGGAAGTCACCGCTGTGCTGCCCGGCATCAAGCTCGAGCCGAAGGGAACGATGCGTTGCGAGGCAGCTCTTGCGCTTTCCCGCTGGACGAAGGACGTCGTCCTCCCCACCGCCAAAATCGCCATGCCCGACCGCCAGGTCACAGCCTTTGGAAACGCCTCCACCTATATCTGCCGCAACCGCAATAGTGCGGCCACGGGCAAGATGTCCGAACACGCCAAGGGCAACGCCGTCGACATTGCCACGATGACATTCGACAAGGGCGAACCTCTGGTGATGAAACCGAGGGCCGAAGACGGCACCATGGAAGGCGCCTTCCAACGCTCCATTACCACCGCCGCCTGTTTGTTTTTCCGTACAGTCCTCTCCCCCGGCAGCGACGCCACCCACCAGGACCATCTGCATCTGGACGTGCTGGAGCGGAAGGGCGGGTATCTGTACTGCCGTTGAAATGACATGGGCGACCGAGGCCGCCCATTCCATGATTAAAGACGAGCGGCTTAGAATTTCTGTGTCAGAGAAATTTTGAAGCTGCGGCCCGGCTCGGAATAGAAATCAACAGGCTGGTTACTGCTTGAGACGGTATTCGGATTGACGTCACGAACACCCACTGCGTTCCAGTATTTACGGTCGAACATATTATAGACCCCGGCCTGAATGCGAAGCCCTTTGGTCTGCGTCGGCTCCCACCAGGCAGTCACGTTGGCGATGCCGTAACCGCCAGCATCGAAAGTCGCGTCATCATGGTCATCACGCATCCCACCCGCAAATATTCCTGTTAGTTCCGTTCCCCAAGACTCATCAGAGTAACCGATACCAACAATCGATTTGACCGGCGCTACCGTGCGGATCAACTCGTTCGTGTCAGTGTCCTTTCCATAGGCGTAGGCAAGAGAAGCATGCGCGAAGAAGCCGTTGGAAAACTCCTGTCTCACCTTTGCCTCTACGCCTGATATCTCCACATGCGCGCGATTGATATAGGTGAACAAGGAGCCCGTTGGGCTACCACCCGGGCCGGGAAAGAGTGATGTTGTCGTCTGATCCTGCTCTATGAAGTTCCGATATTTGTTATGGAAAGCAGTGATGCCCCCGGTTGTATCACCGTTCTGATATTTCGCTCCGACTTCGAAGCCATTGCTGGTTTCCGGTTCGAGATAGGGATTTCCCACCACTGCATAGCCGCGGGCGATATTGGGGAAGCTGAGATAGAGTTCGTTGACTGTGGGAGCACGGTAAGCGGTGGACCATTGGGCGAAAACCTGAACCTCCGGCGTCAGATCGTAACTCGCCATCAGTTTCGGAGAAAACCGTGAGCCATTGCGATCCTGGGGCAGTCCGAGAGTGGCGTAGGACGGATGAGTAGAGATATCGCCCGAGGGATCGTAATCGAAGTAATCGAAACGGATGCCGGGTGTCAGGCGAAAGCCGCTCGTGCCAAAGGCGATTTCGTCCTCTGCGTAAAGGCCGAGGCGATTGCCGTTGACATGCGGAATATCCGCCGAAGACGCCGCGGCGGAAGAGCCGGTGACAGAGGTGAACCATTCCTTGAAATCAAAGGTCGAGGCATCTCCTCCGATGCGAACGGTGTGGTCGAGACTGCCCGTATCGAACGTGGATGTCAGACCGCCGACGAGCCCGAAGGTACTGTCGCGCATGAAGTCTTCGCGCGCGATGGGCTGGCCGTTGAGTTGCAAACCTCCAGAACCGGACTCTTTCGATAAAGCCTGCCAGTAAGCGGTCAATCGCGCTGTGTCGATCACAGCGTCCGCGGATGGCGCCTCGAACTCGTAATCGAGAGACAGCCGTTCACGCAGCGTATCGTCGTAACCGGAATACGCACCAGGCAGATAAGTGCCGTGCAACGTCTTGAGGTCGGTATCACTGTTCATCTGGTAGCGTTCCGCCGTAATGCCGATGCGGTGGCCTCCCTCCAGATCCTGGCGAAGCTTGAACATCAGATTGTTCTGGTCGTAATCGCCGGGGTTTGGCTTGGTCCTGCGGATACCCAAAATGTCAGCGGTGCCCTTATTGTCTGTTTCATGCCCCCGCTTGTAGGATCCCTGAAACAATACGGACGTGTTCTCGATCTTGCGCGCGACTGCAAGTGTACCGCCTGCGCTTCTGTCCTCGCTATCATAGGTCGTTTTAGCCACTCCGCCCCACTCGCGTCCTTCACCGATGAGGTCTTCCGGCTCCAGCGTTCTCAGCACCAGTGCTCCGGCCAATGCGCCTGAGCCTACGCGGCTGGAATCGGACCCGCGCAGAATATCGACGGCAGATAACGCAGAGAAATCGAAACTGGAGGCCCCGCTGCTCATTGTCGAGGTTGCCTGCCCTGCGCGGGCGAAATTCTCAAAGAATGGAACGGGGATGTTGTCAACGAGCGTCGTGACGCGCGCGCCTCCCAGACCACGAACAAACAAGCCGCCAATTTTGCCAGGCTTCGGCGCAATAAAATCGACGCCCGGCTCAGTCGTATTGCCAAGGTCGCTGAGGCTGCCAATGTCTTTCTTGCGGATCTCTTCCGCAGTCGTTTCGCTGGCGAATGGAGTGTCGGACGACACGGCGTTCCCAGGCTTCGTCCGCGCACCCTTGATAATGATTCGTTTCAGCACGGTGGGTTGTTGATCGTCCTGTGTGGGTGCGGTCTGCGCCTCTGCGGCAACGGTAGTGGACAGCACAAGCGCAAGCGCCGTGCAGACGAACAAGGCGGACTGAGAACCGCGGATAAGCATGATTGACCCCCTGATGACGAGCGGCAAGAAGCACGCGCGGCGGTGCGCGCTACAGCCTCGGGCTAGCTCGACGGATATGTGCTGAAATGTGACGGCTATGCCGTGAACGGAGGAGTAGAAAACATGATAGTTCGAGTCAACATAATAAACATGATAATAATTATCATCATTTAGCCGAATGCAATCTGTTGCGATAATGTGACACTAAGCCGGAGACCAGTTGCATACGGCTCAAGCGCCAAAAAACGCTGATAACCAAGATTTGCGAACACCACTGACTTGAAGATCAATTTCTTCCGCCTAGATCACCGCTCTACGATCGTCAACGTATCGCAACGCAGGCCGGAGGCGCCCCGCCAATATGAAATCGCTTGAACTCATTATCGAACGGATCATTCTTTCAAGCCGCTGGCTTCTGGTCGTGTTTTACTTCGGCCTTGTCGCAGCTCTCGGCGTTTATGCCTTTTCCTTCATCCTGAAGTTTCTCAAGATCGCGAAAAACGTTTTCGTCTACACCGACGCCGAGATGATCCTCGCCATGCTGGCCTTGATCGACGCCGCATTGGTAGCGAGCCTGATCGTCATGGTGATGATCTCAGGCTACGAAAACTTCGTCAGCCGTTTCGATGAAGCTGACGATCAGGTCTCGTTCCTCGGTAAGCTGGATGCAGGCAGCCTGAAGATCAAGGTCGCCTCGTCCATCGTCGCTATCTCCTCCATCCATTTGTTGCAGATTTTCCTGAACGCCAACCAATATTCCGACAGCAAGCTGATGTGGTTCACCATTATCCATCTTGCCTTCGTTGTTTCGGCGGTGATGCTCGGCTTCCTGGAAAAGCTGATGAACAAGCAGAAAGCGTCCAAGGTCGACCCCGACTTGTGAAGCCCTGCTCCGGCAACGCTTGTGAAGGTCCCACACCATAACGCTCGCTGCTTCCTTTTCGGCAATCAGCGAACGGTTATTCAAGTTTAAACGATTAAAAGAATCCGCGGCACATTCAAATGTGTGACTATTGGAAGTAAGGGGTGGAATTTTGTGGTGATTGATATATGCCTCAAGCATAACATATGAGCGCATTGAATGTGGTTAAGATGACGACATTGGAACGGCAGTCACTATTCAGTCAGGAAATCTTGGCTTCGCAGAACCGTTCCGACTGGTTGAAAACTGTCTCCGCCATGGCGCAGACTCTTGGCTTCTCGCACGTGACGTTGATGAAAGTACCGTGCACGGAGGAAAAGCTTCTAGCCCCTATTATCCTCGAGACGACACTACCTGCCAGCTTCATCAGGGCAATGGACGAGCATTCCACGCTGCTGGAATGTCCCATCCTGGGAAAGATCGCCCACTCATCGATACCGCAGTACTGGTCTATGCGCGAAGAGGTCTTTTCGTCCTCGGTTTGCCAAGTCATCAAAGATGGATTGGCACGACAAGGCATTGACACCGGCGTGATCGCACCGATCAATTTTCTGAACGGCCGTCGTTACGTTTTGCGTTTCGAAGGTCGGGCGCCAAAGCCAAGCCAAGCCGTCCTCAACGAAATCGGCATCATCTCCATCCACGCGTTCGACGTATACGACCGCGTTCGCAAGGCTGAAATGGCGGTGCCGAGATCCTTGACGAAGCGGGAGATCGAAGTCATTCGCTGGACATCCCACGGCAAAACGTCGTCCGAGATTGGTCAGATCCTGTCTCTCTCGGACCACACCATCAATGCCTATCTCAACAATGCCATCAAAAAGCTTGACTGCGTCAACAGAACGCAGCTCGTCGCCAAGGCGATCCGGCTGAAGGTCATTAGTTGAGCGTCTGCGAACCTTTTTAAAAAGCAAAATATCGCAACTCGACAAGGACTTAGACCTTAAACACTGACCGCCCTCCCGATGAAAACTCACCGGAAGCGCGATCTCAGTTCAGCGGTCAAGGACGGAGCGCAGTTCCACTAGGTTAGAGCGCACTCTCAGCACGTAAAAACCCATCGTCGCAAGATGCGAAGGCATGATCCATCCGCTTTCGTCACCATTTGAGATAACGAATGGTTGTATCCGCAGGGCTGCCCGCGTCTGCGCCAGCGTATCGTTCCATAGGCTTGTGACATTGCGCTCGCGAATGACCTGCTGGAAATCCACGCCCGCCGCCGAGAGGATGCCGTAGTAACCGTAAAGCTGGCCATAGGCGAACCAGAAGCGATCATCTGCGCGCGTGTCGAACCAGCCGCCATTGTAGTTCTCGGAGCGTTCACGAAGGATTGCGGACGTGCCGCCGATATCGTTGGCGATACGATCGATGAACTGGATCAAATTGTCCGCGCGCGTATCGAAAACCGAGGTACACTGGCTGAGGCTGACATTGAACTTGCGCAGGCTCTCCGCCGCTGAACGATAATAGCTTGGCGTTGGCGTCTTCGGACCGAAGGGGCTCAGACCGAAATACCAGGAATATTCGTCATATTGCAGATTGCCGCGAGCATTCTGAAGGTCGTTATTGATGCCGGAGGTACCGCGAACGCGACCGAGCGTATCGACCAGCTCTACTGCCGTGCGGCGAACCGCCTGGTTTACACCGCGCTGGAAAGACGCCTTGTTATCGAGAAAAGGCGTGCTGTCCCAATCCATGCCGAACAATCCGAGCTTGTACAGCAGCATCGAGGATATCCAGGCATTTTGATCGACATTGAAGTCGATGAGACCTGCCGCGACGTCTACCGTAGCGGAAGGCTGGCAGCTGCGCGCAGACGACGCTGGCGCTACCGGAGCCGCAGCAGCTGTCGTTGCCTCGGCCGCAGGCTGCGCGCCGGTTTGCGCTTGGGGCACAGTTGCCGGAGCGGCTGGCAGTTCCTGCCCGGCGCTGACGGTACGGGTCGAAAGCTTGTAATCGTCGACATAATCCGGATTGAAGTTCGTCCAGACCTGGGTTTGCCAGATGAAATAGCCATAAAGACCAAAAAGCAGCACGAGACAGACGGCGAGCGGCGCCTGTATCATCCATGTCCGTTCGCCCGCGTGGCCCCGCCGGGCGCGAAACGGCCAGATCAGCGCTGCACCGATGACCGAAAGGCCCCTTCCAACCGCGCTGAAAATGCGCCGAAAAAACGCCAAAACGGAATCAAGCATGCTCACCTCTCTCGATTGTCATCGGACGGCCAACCCCTATCTGAGTAAGACGCCATCCTCAAATAGGTGCGCGCTGGAGCGTTGCAAAGCGCGCAGCCATCTTTTTAGGTCTGACCCGTGCTTTCAATGGCGACCACGCGAGCGCGCGCGACCCTGTAACGACGCGTAAAGGCATCCTTCACCGGCATCCGGCGCTTATCGATATCATCGAGCGTGATGGTATTATGGGCGTGTATTCTCAAAAGATCGAGAAGATGCGGTCGCGGGACATTGTCTACCTGGGATATATCCTGCATCAGCGCGTCGAGCGTCATCGTTACTGCGCCGTAGAGTTGAATGGCGCGCTCCATATCCAGCACCAGAATGTTATAAAGCGTTGCATGCGCTGAAAGGCGCTGGGTGGCTTGCTGCGAAAGAGCTTCCTGTAACAGAATATGCTCCTCGAGCCGTTCATGGCGCGCCCTCGTCAGGCGATAGTCCCGCTCTTGCTCCTCAAGCGTGAGAGAAAGCGCCTCGCGCTCGGCCTCCAGCACCACCCGCCGCTTGTCATCCGTAACGCTTCCCAGTTTCCATTGCACGGTTGCCAGGGTTGCGTTGATCTCTTTGAGCCGCTGTCGCCCGGCTTCAATCGTCGTTGCCGCTTCCCGACGCTTTTCCATAAGGTCGACCAGCGGCGTTTCACACTTTTCATGAAGGTCGGACGCAGCGCGTTTCTCCTCCGACAGAAGTGCGGCCACATCATCGCACAGAAAAAGCAATCGCTTCAGCTCCTGTGCGATGGCAAGTTTTTTCACCCGCTCGGCCCTCAGTTTCATGGCCTTGCTGCGGGAAAAGAATGTCATGAGCTTTTCATAGCGCGTACGCTCACTGGCCGCGTGAAAGCTTTCAAAGGCTTTCTCGATTTCGCCGGACAGGGAGAGTGTGAGATTGGCAAAATTTTTCTCGGCCTCGTCATAACGCGCCAAGACCGCATCGAGAGCCTGCCGCTCGGCACTATCATCGCCCTCCGCTTTGACGGCGATATTCCCTGTTACGTAAAAGCCCTTGAGCCGCTCAAGCAGATCAGCCTCGGCCAGGCGCATCGCGCTCACTGCCGCCTTGACCTTTTCAATTTCACCTTCCAGTGGCGGCGTCTTCGCCATGGCGTTCCTCTCCCCGAATCGAGTTGGCACTAAAGCATGATCCAGAAAAAAACGCGCAAAGGTTTTGCGATAACGCCATGCATTCAACAGAGAATCAAAGCTGGGAGCGAATCTGAGAAAATGGCGACGCGCCCTGTCGTCCTTGAACCAAGCACCGTGCTTTCCTGTAGACCGCCCGCTTTCATTTATCCACGAACAACCCGATTCTCAACGCGATGGATTAAAGGACAAGCGCATCACCACACCGTCGAGCGGGGGCGCAGCCTCACAGATTGAGCTTCGCCAGCTCCGCGTCCAGGCGGTCGCGCGCCTTCTTCGGCATTTTTCCCGCCTTGACCGCATCCAGATTGCTCGGCGCATCGCCAACGACCACCAGCGCCACCATGCCCATGCCGAAATGCGGCGTGCATTTGAAGACGTAGGCGCCCTCTTTCTCCACCGTCACCTTCAGCGCCTCGTTCATCTTACCTTTGGCCTCGGTAACGCCATCCGGCAACAACTCCTTGATCGAGGCGGCGTCATGGCCTTTGTCGACTGGAACGAAGGAGATCACATCGCCGACATTCACCTTGACCGCTGCGGGTTCGAAGACCATGGCCTGACCATCCGCTCCCTTGTTCAGCATCTTGATCTCGATCTCGGCAGCCGCAGCCGGAAAGCTGAAGATGCCGGCAACGACTGCCGCGGTGAGAAGGTGAAGAACCCTGTTCTGCATTGCGCTTACTCCTGAAAGGGAACCGCTTGATGCGGTCCGTCGGCAAAAGGTCCTACGCCTGAACGAGCGCTGCCTCTTTGACCAGAGTCAAATTGCGCGTGATATCCTGGCGCCGTGCCAGGAGCGTGCCCTCATTCGCCCTTCACCGCTTCGACCCAGTGGCGACGGCAGAAGGAAATATATTTTTCATTGCCGCCGACGTCGATCTGGGCACCTTCCTTGACGACCGCGCCGCCTTCGTCGAAGCGCGCCACCATGGTGGCCTTGCGACCGCAATGGCAGATGGTACGGATTTCCCGAAGCTCATCCGCGATGGCGAGAAGTTCTTTCGATGCGGGAAAGAGTTTGCCCTGAAAATCCGTGCGCAGACCGTAGGTCATGACCGGAATATTCAGCCTGTCGGCAATATTCGCCAACTGCCAGACATGGTGCTCCGAAAGGAAGTTCGCCTCATCGATGAAGACGCAAGCCACCGGCTCCTCCGAGTGCAGTCGCGCAACTTCGGCAAAAATATCCGTGCTGTCTTCGAAGATCATCGCATCCGATGACAAGCCGATGCGCGATGCGACCTTGCCCACACCCGCCCTGTTGTCGAAGGCTGCGGTAAAAATGAGCGTACGCATTCCACGCTCCTGGTAGTTGTAGGAGGCCTGCAGAAGCATGGTGGATTTTCCGGCATTCATTGCCGAATAGTTGAAATAGAGCTTCGCCATCATGGCCTCCGATGCAGGTTTGTGCTCTTTTGCCCCGCACGGAGAGCGGAAGGAAGGGTGCAAGCGCAAAAGTCACAGCTTTCGCTTCGCTCGTCGCAGCCGGTAGCCGACAATGTCGCAAACAGCGCCATTGCCCACGCAAATACGCATGAGTTGATTGTGATTGGCGGATATTGATAATGATACGGGAACAAAAAAGGGAGTAAGCAATGCTTGCACAACATCGTCGCTGTCTGGTTCTTGCCGCGGCAGTCTCCGCAATCGCAGTCCTTTCCACGAGCGCCATGGCGGCTGAAGCCAAAAGCTGCGGAACGGTTCGCTTCTCGGATGTCGGCTGGACCGACATTACCGCAACCACAGCCACTGCATCTGCGATCCTGAAAAGCATCGGCTACGAAACCGACGTCAAGCTTCTCTCCGTTCCGGTTACCTACAATTCTCTGAAAAACAAGGACATCGACGTCTTCCTCGGCAACTGGATGCCGACGATGGAAGGTGACATCAAGCCTTATCGCGAAGACAAGTCGGTTGAGACGGTGCGCGAGAACCTGACGGGCGCGAAATACACACTCGCCACAAATGCCAAGGGTGCCGAACTCGGCATCAAGGACTTCAAGGATATATCAACCCATAGCAGCGAGCTCGGCGGCAAGATTTACGGCATCGAGCCCGGCAATGACGGCAACCGCCTCATTCTCGGCATGGTCGAGAAGGACACCTTTGGTCTGAAGGATTTCCAGGTGGTGGAATCCTCCGAGCAAGGCATGCTGGCGCAGGTAGCACGCGCCGATAAGGCCGGTGAGCCGATCGTGTTCCTCGGCTGGGAACCCCACCCGATGAACTCCAATTTCAAGCTGACCTATCTGACGGGCGGCGATGACGTCTTCGGCCCGAATCTCGGCGGCGCGACGATCTACACGAACGTTCGCAAGGGTTATCTGGATGAATGTCCGAATGTCGGCACCTTCCTGAAGAACCTGCAATTCTCGCTTCCGATGGAAAACGAGATCATGGGCAAAATCCTGAATGACGGCATGGAAGGCGAAGCCGCAGCCACCGCATGGCTGAAGGCCAACCCGAGCGTTATCGAGCCATGGCTTGCAGGCGTGAAGACCAAGGACGGCAGCGGCGATGCGCTGGCGGCAGCCAAGAAGAATATCGGCCTGTAAGGGCCGGTAAATTTCCTATCACGCCCGGCTTCCGAACGCTTGAGCGTCGGAAGCCGAATAAATGAACCCGTTCACGAAAGGCAAAATCTTACCGTGGAATGGCTCAGTGCACCCCAAAATCGTTTACCGGTCGGTCGTTATGCCAAAGAGGCAATTGACTGGCTGACCACAAATCTTTCTTTCTTTTTCGATTGGTTAGCCTTTATTTTCGGAAGCGTCATCGACGCCATCCTCTATGTCCTCCAGGCGCCCCACCCCCTTGTCATAGTAGCGATACTGACCGCGCTCTCCGCCTGGATGAGACGCTCGATTGGCATGCCGCTCTTCACAGCCCTCGGCCTGCTTCTCATCATCAATCTCGGATACTGGAAAGCAACGACCGAAACGTTGGCGCTCGTGATCGCCGCAAGCTCGGTCTGTATGCTGATCGGCATTCCGCTTGGCATCCTCGCGGCTCGGCGAAAATGGGTCTATAGCGTCATGCGCCCCGCGCTGGACCTGATGCAGACGATCCCGACCTTCGTTTATCTCATCCCTGCACTCGTGCTTTTCGGACTGGGCATGGTGCCGGGCCTCATCGCAACCGTGATCTTCGCGGTCCCTGCTCCCATCCGTCTCACACGTCTGGGCATCATTTCCACGCCGCCGGCGCTGGTAGAGGCCGCAGTGGCTTTCGGCGCAACGCCGTCACAGGTCCTGCGCAAGGTCGAACTGCCCTTCGCCATGCCGCAGATCATGGCGGGCCTGACCCAGACCATCATGCTATCGCTGTCCATGGTGGTCATCTCGGCGCTCGTCGGCGCAAACGGTCTTGGCGTGCCTGTCGTGCGCGCCCTGAACACCGTCAACATAGCGATGGGCTTCGAGGCGGGTCTTTGCATCGTCATCGTCGCGATCATTTTGGACCGGCTGTTTCGCCTGCCAGGCTCGGAGGATGAGGCATGAGTGACGCAATCATCTTCGGCAACGTCGATATCGTCTTCGGCGACAATCCCAGCGCCGCCCTCCCTATGATCGATGCAGGGCGAACCCGCAGCGACATCAACAAGGAAACCGGCCTGGTCCTTGGCGTCGCCAATGCCTCGTTGTCGGTCAAGGAGGGCGAAATCCTCGTCCTCATGGGTTTGTCGGGCTCTGGCAAATCGACCTTGCTACGCGCCGTCAACCGGCTTGCCCCTGTGGTGCGCGGCAATGTCAGCGTCAAGACCGACACCGGCTTTGTCGATCCCTACATGGCGTCGACGAAGGTACTGCGAGACCTTCGTGCGCGCACCGTATCGATGGTCTTCCAGCAGTTCGGCCTTTTGCCCTGGCGAAATGTGGCTGACAATGTCGGCTTCGGGCTGGAGCTTTCAGGCATGCCGGAAGCCGCACGCAAGAAGCGGGTGGCCGAACAGCTCGAACTCGTCAATCTGTCCGACTGGGCCAACCGCAAGGTGGGTGAACTTTCGGGCGGTATGCAGCAACGCGTTGGCCTTGCACGGGCCTTTGCGACCGGTGCGCCGATTCTTCTGATGGACGAGCCGTTTTCAGCTCTCGATCCCTTGATCCGCAGCCGTCTCCAAGATGAGCTTCTCGAGTTCCAGAGCAGGCTGAAGAAGACGATCCTCTTTGTCAGCCACGATCTCGACGAGGCATTTCGCATCGGCAACCGCATCGCCATGATGGAAGGCGGTCGCATTATCCAATGTGGCACGCCGCAGGACATCGTTCGCAACCCTGCCAATCAATATGTCGCGGATTTCGTTCAGAACATGAACCCGATTTCCATGCTGACGGCAGCAGATGTCATGCGGCCTGGCGTAATGGCAGAAACCGGCAACATGCCGGTCGTTGCGACCGCCCGTCCCTCTTTGCCGCTGGTCGATATACTGGACGCGATGGCAAAACAGCCAGGCACCATCGGCATTGTCGAACACGGCGCGGTTATCGGCACGATCGGCCCGGAGGATATCGTTCGCGGTTTGACGCGTCATCGCAATCGATGATGTCCTCGCGGCAAAACGATCAGCGGCCTTAACCGAAGAGCTGCCTTGACACGAAGAAGCAGAGCACCACAGATCAAGCGGTGCTCTGCAGGCAAACAACAGATCGCAACGCCTGAAGATGACTGAGCGCGCTGTCTAAAGACAGATCAAACAAAAATGACAATCGCCCAAGCACGCAAGAGTAGAACCCACCCGCGCGTCACACCGACGACCCGGTTCTACCCGAGATGGGTTAGCACTTGATTTTAGGCGGTCATGACACCAAGCCTAAAACACCGATGGTGGAGCCCAAAAACTGCCCAAAAACAAAAAAGATTATTTGACCGTCTGTTTGGCGATAAACATTTCTTATTTTTCATCTGAAATGCCGAAATTCAGAAAATGATGCTAAAAAATACACCGACCAAACGGAAATATATTATTCAACAAAACACTAATAAAGAATAGCCTTTACCTTAGATTTAGGTATATACAGTCCTGGTTCCGCATTGATACACTATCACCTATTGGGGGCATTCGTGCCTCAGGGGAGTGGCCAAGGGGCGGCTTCGTTTCAGGAGAGCGTGAATGACGACGCAGACATTATCAGAACAAGCCAATTCGGCGGCAGGCCTTCTGTCGGCAATGGCAAACCCGAAAAGGCTGATGATACTGTGCAGCCTCGTCGAAGGCGAAGTCCCGGTGGGCGTTCTTGCAACGCAGGTTGGATTGAGCCAGTCGGCACTATCGCAGCACCTTTCGAAGCTCCGCGCACAGCGGCTGGTAAAGACGCGCCGCGATGCGCAGACGATCTACTATTCCAGCACATCAGACTCCGTGAAAAAAGTCCTGGCGACGCTGGAAGAGATTTATTGCGCGCAAAGCGATAACAAGTCTGCAGCCTGAACGCATGAGCAGCTGATAGAGTCCGCTGCTCCTGGTTTTTGCTTAATGTCGGCCAGCCAGCAACGCCGGATATTTTTCGGCAATTGCCCATCGGCTTTATGGTCTTGAATACCAATTGCTTCACGTATGTCTGCGCGCACACTGCACTCAGGTCAGAGTTGCTCGTCAGAGGAAACGGCGATCTCTCGGCAATAAAGCGTCCTATGCGCGTCTCGTTGGACGCACATAGGACGCTTTATGTTTTTTATCGAAGCATCGTGCTTTTCCGAAAAGCGGCCCCGATTTTCGAACGGGTACAGTCGATCCCTTAGGTTTCAGGCTGATAAAGCCGCTTGCTCCTTGAGTATTTGCGCGGCACGCGCATAGCCACCGGCGGCGCCGTCCACGAAATGCATGTGGTCTCGCGAGAGCGGGCTCGGGACGATGCACGTCATCAACGCAGCGCCCTGCTCATGCAGACCGTAGAAGCACACGCCGTCCCGTTCGGCGCTTCCTAGCCGCGCCTTGATCAGGGATAGGCGGTGGCTATCCACATCGACTGTCATCTTCAAACCGTCGTCGAACTTGCGGAAATCCGTATTGCTGGCCACGGCGCTCTTGTACTGAACCGGATCGAAGCGCCCGATTGGCTTTCGCAGCCGGTAGAGAACACTAATCAACACTGTCTGAAACGCCACCCAGCACCCTTTGCGCAGTTGCGACAGCCGATCGCCGAAGCCGGACAGCGCCTTGGCTTCCATGACGAGTCCATCGCGAATGAAGCCAAGCGGAGGCCCTTCGACCGGAACCGGATGTCCACCGCGACCATCCTCGTTGGCAAGGCTTACGATGTCAGCCACCAGTCGCCGAAAGCCTGTCATGTCGCCACCTGGACGCGGCATCGCGATGATCGACACGACGGTTCCGTACCGCGCCTCGATGGGGTTCCAGCGACACGAAAGACCTGAGAGGTCGGGCCGCTCTCCGGGTGTAGCGCTCTCAACCGTATAGCGTCCGCCCTTCATCTGCATTTCTGCCCAATTGTTTCCCCCACCCGAAAACATCGCATAGGAAACATCGTCGCTCGCCTGAAACCGCGCCACGCGTACGTCCAGTCCTTGCGCCCGGATTTCCGCCACCGGAACGATGGCCGCTCGCAATGCCAGCCCAAGATCGTCGCTGACCCACGCCCGCACCTTCGAGAGAGCGTCGCGGGAAGCATCGATCGCGTTGGGCGGGACGGCAATCGCCGCGCCGTCTCCTCCGAAAACAAACGGCAGGTCGTGACGTTGAAGCGCGTTGAGAACGGCAGAAATGACACCGGCGCCGGCCATGTTGACAGCCTTGTATCGACCGCTGGCGATTGCTTCAGTGGAATCGACGATATCGGCAAGCGCCAGCACCCAGCCGTCCGGCAGAGGTCGATAAAGTGCTGGCTCCGCGACGTCCTCGAAATGCCGGAAGACAGGAAGGGTGCTTAGAAATTCTTCATCGGACGACAGCATGCCCCGCATTATCCTCCCCGCTCGTCGCAAAAGCCAGTGGTGATCTCAGGATATTCAGGGCAAGCAGCGAAGATCGTAGCATGCTCGCGATAACATAGCTTTTACCTGAGCTTTTACGCCGGCGGGACCGTTTCGGATCAAACACGGCTTGCTAAATTGCCATCGCCTTGCCACAACGAGCGCCGGGGTACGGAATTCAAATGTGAAACGGAACTCCTTTGCCCGGCAGACGAAGGCTTGCCTCGAGCAAGCTCACGTAGCCACAGCCGGGTCGCATCGGGCAAGACGCCCAACCCAAGGAGAAATTGAATGAAAACCAAGATTTTGACGGGCCTGGCCCTTGCCGCGTCCGTGGCCTTCGCACCGGCAGCGCGTGCCGATATCGTCATCGGTCTGGTAGCACCGCTCACGGGTCCAGTTGCCGCTTATGGCGATCAGGTGAAGAACGGCGCCCAGACGGCCGTGGATGTCATCAACAAGAATGGCGGCATTCTCGGTGAGAAGGTTGTCCTCAAGCTGGCGGACGACGCAGGCGAACCGAAGCAGGGCGTATCTGCCGCAAACCAGCTGGTTGCAGATGGTGTCAAGTTCGTCGTTGGCCCGGTCACCTCAGGCGTTGCCATTCCGGCCTCCGACGTTTTCGCTGAAAACGGCGTTGTGATGGTGACGCCGACTGCGACTGCACCGGATCTCACCAACCGTGATCTTTGGAACATTTTCCGTACTTGCGGTCGTGACGATCAGCAGGCCGAAGTCGCCGCCAAATTTGTTCTGGCGCAGTTGAAGGACCGGCAGATCGCCATCATTCACGACAAGGGCGCCTATGGTAAAGGCCTCGCGGATGCGTTCAAGAAGACCTTGAACGAAGGCGGCGTAAAGGAAGTCATGTATGACGCCCTGACACCGGGCGAAAAGGATCTGAGCGCGCTGACGGCGCGTCTGAAGTCGGAAGGCGTGGATGTCGTTTATTTCGGCGGCTACCATCCTGAAGCCGGCCTCCTGGTCCGTCAGCTGCACGACATCGGCGCCAAGGCGACCGTGATTGCCGGTGACGGTCTGTCCAATTCCGAATTCGCCAACATCGGCGGCACGGCTGCCGACGGTACCATCTTCACCAATGCCGCCGATGCGACGAAGAGCGCCGATTCCAAGGCTGCGTCCGAGGCCCTCAAGGCCGCCAACATCCCGGCAGAAGCCTTCACGCTCAACGCTTACGCAGCCGTTGAAGTGCTCAAAGCCGGCATCGAAAAGGCCGGCTCTGCTGAAGATTCCGAAGCTGTTGCCAAGGCGCTGAAAAGCGGCGAACCGATTGCGACTGCCATCGGCAAGCTGACCTATGGCGAAACGGGCGACCTGACCTCGCAGGCCTTCTCGCTCTACAAGTGGCAGGGCGGCAAGATCGTTTCGGCACAGTGATGCGTGGCGTCTCGCTTGCCTCAGCCTCGTAGTCGCGGCTTGAAGCACGCGGTACGACACCAGACAATCCGACCGAAACATCGACTTGATAGACCGGGCGCGTTCTTCGCGCCCGGTTTTCTTTTGCATGGGGATGCCTTTCCGGGCTTAATTGGCCAAGGCAAGAATCGAAATGAGGTACAGCGTGGGATCTGAACTTGAACGCAGGATCGACCAGGGTGCGGGGCGCGAAAAGGCAGACATCGTCCTGAAAGGCGGCCGCTTTTTCGATCTTGTCACTGGCGAGCTTGTCGCCTCCGACATTGCGATCTGCGGCGATACGATTGTCGGAACCTGTGAGACCTATCAAGGTGTCGAGGAAATCGACATCAGCGGCAAGATCGTCGTTCCCGGCTTCATCGATACCCATCTGCACATCGAATCATCCTTGGTCACGCCGCATGAGTTCGACCGCTGCGTTCTGCCTTATGGCGTGACGACCGCGATCTGCGATCCGCATGAAATCGCCAATGTGCTGGGCGCGCAGGGTATTCAGTTTTTCCTGGAGTCCTCACTGCAGACCATCATGGATATCCGTGTCCAGCTTTCCTCATGCGTACCGGCCACGCATCTGGAAACGGCGGGCGCTGACCTTCCCATTGAAAAGCTTCTGCCCTTGCGCGATCACCCCAAGGTCATCGGCCTGGCAGAGTTCATGAATTTTCCGGGCGTGATCCACAAAGACCCGATCTGCATGGCGAAACTCGAGGCGTTTCAAGGGCAGCATATCGACGGGCACGCGCCTCTTCTCTCCGGGACAGGGCTTAACGGCTATCTCTCGGCAGGCATCCGCACAGAGCATGAATGCACAAGCGCAAAAGAGGCACTGGAAAAAATTCGCAAGGGCGTTCATGTTCTTGTGCGCGAAGGGTCCGTGTCCAAGGATCTGCACGCGCTGATGTCGATCATCACAGAACGCCTGTCGCCCTATCTGGCTCTCTGCACCGATGACCGCAATCCCCTCGATATCGCCGAGCAAGGCCATCTGGATTATATGATCCGAACCGCAATCGCCAACGGCGTAGAGCCCCTTGCCATCTATCGCGCAGCCTCGATCTCGGCGGCAAGAGCCTTCGGCCTACGAGACCGAGGTCTTGTCGCGCCGGGCTGGCGCGCGGATCTCGTGGTGATCGACACATTGCAGAACTGCAAAGCGGACATGGTCTTTTCTGCGGGCAGACACGTTACGCCAGAGCTTTTTGCCACGCGCAAACCCGTCGCACCAGTCGGCCTCGACAGCGTTAAGGCGCGGCCCGTTCTTGCGGCACATTTCGGTGTGCCGGCAAGGCAAGGAAAAACGTCCGTTCTCGGCGTGCTGCCAGGCAAGATCATCACCGAACATCGCCGTTTCAAACTGCCGAGCGATGGCAATCAGACGACCGTCGATCTCGACAACGACATCATCAAAGTGGCCGTCATCGAACGGCACGGAAAGAACGGCAACCATGCCAACGCCTTCGTGCAGGGCTTCGGCCTGAAGAGAGGCGCCATTGCATCCACCGTCGGGCATGACAGCCACAATATCTGCGTCGTCGGCGTCAGCGAGGACGATATGGCGCTTGCGGCCAATCGCCTGGGAGAAATCCAGGGTGGCTTTGTTGTGGTAGAGAATGGCGAGATCACTGGCGAGATTGCCCTTCCGGTGGCTGGTCTCATGAGCCTGGAGCCCTATGAGACGGTGCGCGATACGCTGCACACGCTGCGTAAGGCCGCCTATGCGCTTGGCACCACGCTGGAGGAACCCTTCTTGCAGGTCGCGTTTCTACCGCTTCCGGTCATTCCACATCTCAAACTTTCGGACAAAGGGCTGGTAGACGTGGATCTCTTCCAACTCATTGATGAAGCGCCTTGACTAAAAATGGGCAAAGTCGCGGAATGACAATAAAAACCATGCATTGAGCTGGAGTTTTACTTCACGATCAATCAGATGATAACATCAATTTAATACAGCGTAACTATCGTATATACATCTATCCTTGACCGATAAGATGGGAGAGAAATATTGGTCATAAAGCGCATCGACAAAAATCAACTTGAAATTGGGATGTTCGTCGAAGCGATAGAAGGTCCGTGGCAAAACGATTCATCCGTTGGAAGACGTTTTGTTGTCAAAGACGCTACTCAACTGGCATCAATCTTGAACGGCAAAGTCAGCGGCGTTTTCATCAACACCGCACTTGGCAACAATACCGTTCGGGACAGCAGCGCCTCACCGGCCTCAAAAAGCATGAAGTCTGCGACCAAAGAGGAAAAACTTCTCGTCGCGCAGCGGATTCATTCTCAGGCGGACGAGACAAGAACGCTTCTTCAGGGCGTCTTCGAGGGTAAAGACATCAGCATAGATGCCTTCACTCCGCTTGCCGACGACGTTGGTCGGACGATGGACGAAAATCCCTCGCTTTTCATGGGCATGTCTCGCCTGCGGTCGCGCGATACGGCCACCTTCGTGCATTCGCTCTCCGTCGCAGCGCTTCTTGTCCACTTTGCCCGGTCGCTCGAGATGGATGAAAAGACCGTCCAGCTCTTGTGTATTGCAGGCCTGCTGCATGATGTCGGCAAGCTCGCAATCCCGATCCATATCCTGCACAAACAGGGACCGCTCGACGCTGAAGAAAGAATCATCGTTCAAAATCACACTGAACAAGGCCATCGGATTCTGAAGAAGCAGGAGGGCATGCCTCAGATCGTTCTGGACATCTGCCTTTCTCATCATGAACGTCTGGACGGCAAGGGCTATCCGAACGGAATAAAAAGTAACAAGATCAGCAACGAGGTCCGGATGAGCACGATCTGCGACGTGTTCGACGCGCTGACATCGGCCCGCTCCTACAAGAAAGGCTGGTCGTCGCAACAGGCCCTGACCTGGATGATGGCGCATGAAGAGCAGTTCGACAGGACACTCCTGCGCCGCTTCATCATCAGCCTCGATCCGGAGATGACCAAGGGCGTGATCTGAGAAAGCATGTCGTGTGAAGGCGTAACGGCCAAGTAAGAGCTCGACCGATCACACCTTCTCCACGCGACCGCAAAAGGCATCCAGCGGCTCCAGCTTCACGCTGTCATTGTGGAATGTCGGCTCAAACCCCGGCAGTCCCAGATGCTCGATCAGGCGAAGCTCCGGCGGCAGACGGAAGTCGACGGGCTGGCGTGTCAGATTGAAGACGAAGAGCAGTCTCTCGCCGTTCTTGTGACGGGTAAAGACCAGCACATCCTGATTGGTTTCCAGGAACTCCATAGCACCGTCACGAAGACAAGAATGGCTGCGCCGGAAGGCCAGCATCGCCTTGTAGTGATTGAGAACCGAATCCGGCTTGCGCTCCTGCCCGTCGGCGGCCAGCATCGCGTGGACGTAGGGAACCGGCAGCCAAGGCTTTTCGGCGGTGGTGAAGCCGGCATGCGGTTTGCCGGTTTCCCACACCATCGGCGTGCGGCACCCGTCGCGACCCTTGAAGGCAGGCCAGAAGCGGATACCATAGGGATCGCGCAGATCCTCGAAGGCAAGGTCGGCCTCCGTCAGCGCCAGTTCCTCTCCCTGATACAGGCAGATGGAGCCGCGCAGCGATGCCAACACGCAAATCGCAAGTTTCGCGACACGGGTCTGCTCCTCCACATTTTCCGCAAAGCGCGTCAGATGGCGTATCACGTCATGATTGGAGAAGGCCCAGCACACCCAGCCGTCGGTCACGGCTTTCTGGAAACCATCGACTGCGCCGCGAATATGGCTGGCTGTGAAGTCCGGCCCAAGCAGATCGAAGGTGTAGCACATGTTGAGCTTGTCATTGTCCGCCGTGTAAGCAGCAACCGTTTTCAGCGAACGTGCGCCATCGCCCACCTCGCCCACGGTCATTCGCCCCTCATATTCATCCAGAAGAGTACGAAAGCGTTTGAGAAAGGCGAGATTCTCGATCTGTGTCTTGTCGTAGAGATGGCTCTGCATACCATAGGGATTGACGTCCGGCGCATCGAGACCGGCATCGTCACTATCGGGTTCGTGCGGCGGGTTGTTACGCAGCAGCTTGTCGTGGAAGTAGTAGTTGACCGTGTCGAGGCGGAAACCGTCCACACCCCTCTCCAGCCAGAACCGGACGGTTTCCAGCAGTGCATCCTGCACCTCCGGATTATGAAAATTAAGGTCCGGCTGCGAGCCGAGGAAGTTGTGCATGTAATATTGCTTGCGCACTCCATCCCATTCCCAGGCGGGCCCGCCGAAAACGGAGAGCCAGTTGGTGGGCGCCGTGCCATCCGGCTTCGGGTCCGCCCAGACATACCAGTCCGCCTTGGCATTGGTACGGCTCGTCCGGCTTTCCTTGAACCACGGATGTTGATCGGACGTATGCGAAATCACCTGATCGATGATGACCTTCAGTCCCAGCCGATGCGCCTCGGCGATCAGCGTGTCGAAGTCCGCAAGTGTGCCGAACATCGGGTCCACGTCGCAATAATCCGAAACGTCATAACCCATATCCGCCATGGGCGAGGTAAAGAACGGCGAGAGCCAGATACCATCCACGCCGAGCGCGTGGATGTAGGGCAGATGTTTGGTGATGCCGGCAAGATCGCCGAAACCGTCTCCCGTCGTGTCCTGAAACGAGCGTGGATAGACCTGGTATATGACCGCTCCCCTCCACCAGTCTGCATCGTGAACTTTGTGTCCGGTGGTAGACGTGGCTTGCGGCATGAACGATCTCCGAAGTGAAGGTGCCCAACCATATAAAGCCCGGACTGATCCGTAAACGGCGAATGCCGATTGAATGTGAGTTCGCGCCCTCAAACGGCATCCACCGCCCTTGCAAGCGCGGCTGTGGCGTCGTAATGGCGAAGCGTCACGACACGGGGAGAGTGCAGTGGGTGGACGGTTTCTTTCGATCGGCGAATGCATGGTGGAGCTCTCGCAGGCTGGCGACGGTCTTCTGCGCAAGGGCTTTGCCGGGGACACGCTGAACACCGCCTGGTATGCACGCGCCTGCCTGCCGCAGGACTGGTCGGTGGATTATTTCACCGCGCTCGGTGACGATCCGCTCTCTCAGGAAATGCTGTCCTT
Source organism: Rhizobium sp. 22-785-1 (assembly GCF_053521965.1). NCBI lineage: Bacteria > Pseudomonadati > Pseudomonadota > Alphaproteobacteria > Hyphomicrobiales > Rhizobiaceae > Rhizobium > Rhizobium sp. 22-785-1. Next base: position 797,534 of record NZ_JBNWDI010000001.1, read on the forward strand.
CATCGAAGGTGCTGGCATCGGCACGAAACACATCTCCCGAATCCAGGGCGGCACGCCCGGCCTCTACCTCATCAATCTGAAAGACGGCGAGCGCACCTTCAGCTATTGGCGCAGCACCTCTGCCGCCCGCCAGCTTGCCACCGATGCCGACCATCTGCGCAGCACCATCGAGGCTGCCGATATCGTCTATTTCTCCGGCATCACGCTCGCCATTCTTGCCACCCCGCTAGCGGTCGACAGCTTCCTGTCTGAACTGCGTCGTGCGAAAGCCGCTGGAAAACAGGTGGTCTTCGACCCCAATATTCGCCCCCGCCTTTGGGCCAATCGCGAGATCATGCTGGAAACCATCACAAACGGCGCGCGCGCGGCTACGCTCGTCATGCCAAGCTTCGATGACGAGGCGAGCAACTTCGGCGATGTCGATGTGGAAGCCACCATTGCCCGCTACCGCGCACTCGGCGTCGCCAATGTCGTGGTGAAAGATGGCGCAAAGGGCGCGACACTCGATTTCGGCGGTGAGCCCAGCCATGCGCCAGCCGTTCAGGCGGTCAAGGTCGTGGATACAACGAGCGCCGGGGACAGCTTCAACGGCGCCTTCCTTTCACGCTTCGTCACCGGCAGCACACCGGAAGAAGCCGCAACCTTTGCCGCCAAGGCAGCGGCAACCGTCATCGGTCACCACGGCGCTCTGATCAGCCCCGAGCTCCTGCCCAAGGCATAAAAGACGAGGACAGTCTGTTCGAGACCTGTCGTTGTGCTGCCAAAATGTCGATTTCGGGCACCGGAGCGCCGCCTGCCGAGCGTCGATCAGCACCGCAAGCATGGGAAATTGCCATTTGCAGGCAGCCAACGGGATTGTTGGATAGGCTGTGACATGATGCTGTAACACGCCCGTCGCATACACGCGAAGGCCGGTAAATCACCGGGAGTCGCAAGTGCGCGAGGGTCGGCACAGCATGACCAGAATTACCATCGTCACGGATGCCTGGCATCCACAGGTCAACGGCGTCGTCCGCTCCATCGAGAATACCAATGCCGAGCTGGAGCGCATGGGCGTGGACGTCTGCATGGTCACGCCACAAAGCTTTCACTCGATACCCTGCCCCACTTATCCGGAAATTCGTCTCTCAGTCGCAAGCTATCGTCGCGTTTCGGCAGAGATTGAGAAGGGGCAGCCGTCCTACGTCCATATTGCCACGGAAGGTCCACTCGGCTTCATGGCGCGCCGCTGGTGCATCAAGCACGGTATGCGCTTTTCAACGAGCTACCACACCCGTTTTCCAGAATATGTGGCGGCCCGCTTCCCCGTGCCGGAAAGCTGGCTCTACGCTTTCGTACGCTGGTTCCACAATGGCGGCAGCGCCTGCATGGTGGCAACGCCAAGCCTTGAGACGGAACTCCAGTCCAAGGGCGTGAAGAACCTCAAACGATGGAGCCGTGGCATCGACGCCAAGCTCTTCCGTCCCAGGCCGAAGGACGAACGCCCCTTCGGCCTGCCCCGCCCGATTTTCATGACGATCGGCCGCGTTTCGGTGGAAAAGAACCTCCCCGAATTTCTCGATCTTGATCTGCCGGGCTCCAAGGTCGTGGTGGGCGACGGACCCGCGCGCACCGAGCTCCAACAGAAACACCCAGACGTCCTGTTTACCGGCGTGAAGACCGGTGAAGACTTGGCAAGGGCCTATGCTCAGGCCGATGTATTTGTCTTCCCCTCCAAAACCGATACCTTCGGCAACACCATTCTGGAAGCGCTATCGAGCGGCGTTCCCGTTGCAGCCTTTCCGGTAACCGGTCCGGTTGATATTCTCGGCGGTCATCCGAAAGCCGGTGCGCTGTCTGAGGATTTGCGCAAAGCCTGCCTTGCGGCGCTGGATTGCTCACCGGAAGCAGCTCTTGCGGTTTCCCGCAACTACTCCTGGGAAAAGGCGTCGCGCCAGTTCCTTGACAATGTGACCTCTGCGGCAACCAGCGGCCTCCCGGGCTTCTGCGCCGCCCATGCGCTGTGAGCGGATTACGAGTGAGCGGCCTGCATTTTCAGTAGACGCACGCGCCCATTACTGTCAGAAGGCGTCAGGACGCGACTGCCGTTATCTTTAGAACGGGGTCGGGCTGCTGATTGACGTCAGGCGGCTGCCGCGAGGTTACGCAGGCCGTCCTATTTCTCTCCAAAGCGTGTCACGATCTCTCAGATTCGCTCATACGCTTTAGATCTTTGTTTTGTCGCATGTCGTTATCGCAAAACCGCTGCGCACTTTTGCGCGCATGCTTTAGATCACCAAGAGCCGGTCAGTGAGTTGCCGACAAGCGGAATCGTGCGGCTCTTGCCATTGCTATCGCTGACCGAGATGTCACTCTGCATCTGCTTCGGCGATTTGCGAAACCAGCCGGCGGCGATCGAGGCGAGATCACCTATCATCCCGTGCTTGCGCCAGTCGACAAAGCGCTTGGCCATCGCATCTGCTTCATGCTTGAAGAAGAAATCGCCCGACTGCGACAAGTCGTTGATGGAGGAAGCCATGGATGACAAGGGCTTCTGAAACATCTTCGACGGAACCGAAAGGCTCTGCGCGGCTTGCGGAAACGCCGGCGCCATGAAATCGACGACCCAGTCCTCCGCCTCCACCCAGCAATGGAAGTTTTCGCCAGCACCCGTCACATGCCCGTCATCGCGATGATCGGCAAAGAGCAGCATCGTGCCGTCGAGGTTATAGGCCGCCAGCCCACCCTTCGGCTTCGCCTTCACCTTGTAATGATGCTCCAGAATGAAGGCGCCGAACGTGCTGAAATACATAGACGCCGTCGCCGGATCGGCGTTCTCGTTGAGAAGCAGGCTGTTGATGACGCGATAGATGCGATGATAGTCGCTCTGCTTGATCAGCATGATGTTTGACCTGTCATTTCAAGTTTGTAAGACGCATGCGGGCGATAGGTCGCGATGTTGGCATGGACAAAGGACGCTCTCTCCCGCGCCGCCAATTCCTCTGCCGTCATCCTCGGCCTTGAGCCGAGGATCCACAACGTCACCGTCAAGCGCTTCCAAACATGGATCCTCGCCTCAAGGGCGAGGATGACGCAGAGCGTGGAGTGACGGACTTACGCGTGCCTCAACTTCACAACGACTACCGCTTCTTCGCCTTGTGCTCGAACGGATTGTCGGAGCCGCGATAATGCACCCGGATCGGTACGCCCGGCATATCGAAATCCTTGCGCAGACCATTGACGAGGTAGCGCGTGTAGGATTCCTGAATAGCCTCAGGCCGGGTGCAGGAAATCATGAAGGCCGGTGGGCGAGCCTTGACCTGCGTCATGTATTTCAGGCGCAGACGACGGCCCGATACAGCCGGTGGCGGATGCTGGGTGACCTGCATATCCAGCCAACGGTTGAGCTTGGCGGTGGAGATGCGGCGGTTCCAGACCTTGTCGGTGTCGATGATGTTCTGCATCAGCCGGTCGAGGCCGTAGCCCGTCTGGCCGGAAATCGGCACCGCGCGAATGCCGCGCGCCTGTGGCAGAAGACGCTCAGTCTTTTCGCGCAGATCGGCAAGAAATGCCTGTGCGTCTTCCACCAGATCCCACTTGTTAAAGGCCAGAACCGCAGCGCGGCCTTCGCGAATGACCAGATCGACGAGCTGCAGATCCTGCTTTTCGAAAGGAATGGTCGAATCGAAGACGATGACGACGGTTTCGGCAAAGCGGATGGAGCGCAGCGAATCCGCCACCGAAAGCTTCTCGAGCTTCTCCGTCACCTTCGCCTTGCGACGCATACCGGCCGTGTCGAACATCTTGATGGTGCGGCCGCGCCAGTCCCATTCGACCGAAATACTGTCACGCGTGATACCGGCTTCCGGGCCGGTCAGAAGACGGTCTTCACCGAGGAAGCGGTTGATCAGCGTCGACTTGCCAGCATTCGGACGGCCAATAATCGCCACACGCAGTGGCTTGGTATCGTCATAGGCGGGCTCGTAATCTTCGTCTTCTTCCTCGTCGCCGGAAAGCACAACGTCGGTTTCGGCCTCTTCGAAAGCGTCGTCCGGCGGAAAAGCAACATCCTCCCCAATGGCGGCAACGATGGCATCGCGCAGATCGATCATACCCTGACCATGCTCGGCGGAAATCGGGCATGGCTCGCCAAGACCGAGCGTATAAGCGTCATAGAAACCGCCGTCCGAGCCACGCGCTTCGGACTTGTTGGCAACGAGCACGACGGGCTTTCCGCGACGGCGCAACATTTCACCCAGCGTTTCGTCGGCGGGAGTAAGGCCATATTTGGCGTCCACGACGAAGAGCGTCAGATCGGCTTCCTCGATCGCCTCTTCCGTTTGCGCCCACATGCGGCCCTGCAGCGTCTCCGGTGCGGACTGCTCGAGACCTGCGGTATCGATGATGGTGAAACGCAGGTCTATGAGCTTTGCGTCGCCCGGACGACGGTCGCGGGTAACACCCGGCGTGTCGTCCACGAGCGCCAGCTTCTTTCCGACCAGACGGTTGAAAAGCGTGGATTTGCCGACATTCGGACGTCCGACGATGGCGACGGTGAAAGTCATGATAGTGCCCTAACTTCTATAGCGTCGGACCGGAAACCCAACGGGCTCCGGTCCGACGCCTTCAACAGAAAACCTTTGCAGCACGTCATGCCCCACCCATGGGCCAAGCAACGTGCCGCAGGAAATGAGAATTTACGCTGCCTTGCCGGATGCGGCAATATTATCGAGCATGATCTGCGCGCGTTGCGCGACATTGCGTGGTGCCTGAGCATCGCCGGTAATGAGTTCGAACCACTGCTTTGCCTGGGCAAAGTTACCGGCCTTGTAAGCAGCAAGACCGAGCGCTTCGCGTGCCGAATTGCGCAGCGGCTGAGCATCATCCGAGAGGGCTTCTGCTTGCGCTGAAACCTGCTCGTAGGTGCCATTATCAACGAGGAGCCACGCCGCGCGCACCTTGGCGATGTCACGGAAAATCTGGGGCGCGCTGGTATCGTTGCCAATTGCGGTAAACGCAGCGACAGCTCCGGCGGTGTCGCCCTTCTGCGCAAAAAGCGTGGCCGCACGGAACTTGGCCAGAACCGGATACGAACCGTGGCCCGCCGTCTCCAGATCGGACAGGGCCTTTAGCGCTTCGTCGTTCTTTCCTTCGGAGGCAAGCTTCAAGGCGTTGGCGAACTGGTCACCGGAAGCCGAGGCACGGCTGTTGCTCCAATATTCGTAGATGCCGGCGCCAGCGGAAGCCAGAACGATCAAAATGGCGGCGCCAATCACGACCGCACCATAACGTCCCCAGAAATTGCTCAACCGCTCGGAGCGGATCTGCTCGTTCACTTCGCGGATGAAGCTGTCATTCTCGTGCGCCATCGAATTCTCCGTTACCCGCACCGAGAGGCGAACGCCGATCGGTCTGCGGACATGCCAAGGCAATCTGGTCGCGGCAAGCCGACAAAAGGCCAACCACATTTATTGGTGGGCCTTCTAGCCTATTTTCCTTGAGATGTAAGGGGGAAACGTCAGTTTCCTACATCGCAATCGGCTGGACGCCAATCAACCATTCGTGCAGCTTCCAGATGAAAGCGGCCCACAGTACGATGCCGAGAAGCACCGCGATCAGATCGTAACGCGCCGAAACGAACGGACGAACGAGATTTTCGCCCGCACGCGCACGTCGCTTCAGGAATATCCGCATCACCACGCCCCAAGCGAGGAACGAGGCAAACAGGATGACGGACGATGTCTCGCCATTGGCGAGAAGATGCGCAAAAGCCCAGATCTTCACCGACAGCACCAGTGGATGCTTCGTCTTCGCCACGATGTGCCCGGCTGGCAAGGCACTTGCCACAAGACAGATCATCGCAATGAGCATCAGCGTCACGGCAATATGCGCCATCCAGATTGGCGGGTAATAAAGCATCCCCGTCATCTGTCGCGCCTCATTGAAGGCATAAGCGACGAAGGCAATGGTAAAAATGCTGACGAGCGAATAGACGCCCTTGAAGGGCTTTTCGCCCAGCCCGTCGATCAGACGCGCACGGAACGCTGGAGCAACCAGCCTGAGAGAATGGGTGGCGAAGAACAGGATGAGGGAAACGACAAGCAGAAACATGTTGGCGTCCTTGCGCGGAAGGGAAGATAATCTTTTGACAATGAGTTATGGCTAAATCCCCCGAAAAGCCAGTCAAATCAAAGCTTCGCCTTATTCCAAGCTCAAAAGGCCGCTTTTGAAAATTCTGCGTGGTTCCTGATGTTGCGTTCGCTTGCCCTCCTGCCCCTCCTCCTTGCCTCTGCGTCGATAGCGCAGGCGGAAGATGTGCAAGCGTCACCCAAGCCAAAGCAGTTGGTGCTGGTTTCCTTCGATGGCGCAGGCGACAACGCGCTTTGGCAAAGAAGCCGAACTACCGCAAAGGAAGTCGGCGCGCATTTCACCTATTTTCTTGCCTGCACGCTGGTGATGGACCGCAAGACCAGTGCAAAAAGCTATCAAGGTCCAGGCCAGAAACTCGGCCGCTCCAATGTCGGCTTTGGCCAGTCGGTGGACGAAGTGGCAACGCGCCTGCGCCACATCTGGGACGCTCACCAGGAAGGCCACGAAATCGCCAACCACACCTGCGGCCATTTCGATGGCGGCAACTGGACGGCGGATCAATGGGACGCAGAGTTTACCACCTTCACCAGCACGCTTGGAAACGCCTGGGCGGCAATCGGCAAGAAGGATGAGGAGCCGCAGGGCTGGCACGATTTCGTGCGGGGCATCAATGGCTTTCGCGCACCCTATCTATCGCAGAGCGATGCCCTCACCGCAGCCCAGAAGAAGCACGGCTTCGTCTTCGACGCCACCAGCATCACCAAAGGACCGGCATGGCCCATCCGCAAGGACGGCATCGAACATTTCGGTCTGCCATTGATCCCCGAAGGCCCCGGCGACCGCCCGATCATCGCCATGGATTACAATCTCTTCGTCCGCCACTCCATGGCAATCGAGACACCTGCCAAATCGGCCGAATTCGAAGAGCGCGCCTACACGGCTTTCCGCGCCGCCTTCGACAAGCAATACGAGGGCGAACGCATTCCGCTCCAGCTCGGCTTCCATTTCGTCAAGATGAACGGCGGTGCCTATTGGAACGCCTATGAGCGCCTGCTGCGGGAAGTCTGCAAAAAGGATGATGTCGCCTGCGTCAGCTATGAAGAGGCGATGCCGATGATCGACGCGCGGCGTAAGGAAAAGTCGCAAGGGTGAGAGAGCATTAGCGGTAGGTTTCGCGCCTGTCCGCTGCATGGCGCAGAAGAACAAACGACCATTTCCGCGCGATGGTAGATCGTTACCCGACCATTCGTAACCGTTGAAACAAAAATCCTCGGGCCGAGCCCGAGGATCAAAAAAAGAAAGCATTAAGAGCTTCACCCCACCTTATGTGGGCTTATTTGCAGCCAACTCGCCCTCTTCAGCTTCACGCTTCAAATAGCGCTGGTCGATTTCCGGCAAAGGCTTGTCATCGATGGCCGCTTCAAATGCCTTCAAGCGTTTGTGGATCGAGAGCAGTTCGATGATCGTGGTCCAGGAGTTCACCAGATACTGGAACGAGTTGCTGACCTGGCCAAAAGCGGTCGCGATCTGTTGATAGATACCGTAGGTGATCTTGCCGGCAACGATGGTCGGGACGAGCATCAGCAGCAGAAACACGGCATCTGCCTGAATGTAGAAATACCGCGCTACGTTAAAGTACAGATAATGCCAATACATACGGAAATAGTTCTTCCGCACATTTGAGAAGAGCTGCTTGACCGTAATTGGGTCGGCCCTGTCCGCATGATCTTCACCGTAGACAAGCTCTTTACGATAAGCGGCTTCGACGCGTTGGTTGCGGAAGTTAAGCCCCGGCAGTTTGATACCGACCGTTGCCAGCAACACGGTGCCGAAGGCAGACCAGAGGATGGCAAGCCAGAACAGCGCGTGCGGCACCTCGCCGATGATCGGTAACTCGCTCACATAGCTCGAAAGCCCGAAAAGGATCGGCAGGAACACAACGAGTGTCATGACGGAATTGATCAGCGTGATGCCAAGGCCTTCCAGGGTAGCCGAGAAGCGCATTGTGTCTTCTTGCACACGCTGGGATGCACCTTCGATATGACGCAGCTTCTCCCACTTCGACATGTAAAAATCATTCATCGCCGTGCGCCAGCGGAAGATATAATGGCTTGTGAAGAAGTCGGTCAGGATCGACACCGCCATGCTGAAAAAGACAAGCTTCGCGAAGACGATCTGCAGGCTGTAGAAATCCCAGGTGGTGATACCGGGTTGCTTGCTGAGCGCATTCTGCAAAAGGTCGCCAAAGGGGCGGCGGAAGTTGTTGATGACGACTGTGACCTGGACACCGAAATAGGTGACGGCAATGATCAGAAGCGAGCCCCAGACAGACCAATATTTCCACGGATGCTCCCGTGCAACGATGGTCCAGAACAGACCGAAAGCTGCAAGGCAAAGCGCCAGATATGAATAGAAAAAGAGATTTGCTGGAACGAGGAAATAGGTGAGATCGTAGGGTTCCTGCTCAGGCATCACGTAGCCAAGAGAACGCCCCCACGGATCGACAACAAAATACCAGCCTAAGATCGCAACCAGCGCCCAAACAATGGCAGAGGTAAAAAACAGCTTGGGTTTGGGAAAGAAGGAATGAAACACGTTCGAACTCTCGCGAGCTTGAGATCAGCCATTATTGGCGAAGCAGATTTGGGGAGAAATTAGGCCAGAGATTTGCACGACGCAATGCAGCAAACGCTAAGTTACGAAGATGTAAGGCGAAACGGGCAAGTCCGGCTTGATCATTACGAAGGCACTACAGCGCAGCCGTGCAACACAGTTCCTTTTACTCGGCAAGCGTCAGGATCAGCGGTCCGTTTTTGGTGGCCACCACCGTATGTTCGAACTGCACGGTCGGTGCGCTCGGGTCGCTGAATAGCGTCCACGGATCGTCATCGCCATCCTCGGCCCAATAGGCGCCCATGGAGAGGAACGGCTCGACGGTAAACACCAGGCCTTCCGTCATGATCCGGGTTTCATCCTTGTCCGGCCAGGTGGCAAGTTCCTTCGGCTCCTCATGGAGCGAGCGACCAATGCCGTGGCTGGCGAGATTGGTGATCAGCGTATAGCGGTTCTTCTTGGCGAAAGCCCCGATGGAGTTGCCGATGTCAGCAAGCGGGCGGCCAGCCTTGACCTGTTGCAAGCCGGTCCACATGGCGCGCTTGCCATCGCGGCACAGACGCTCGATCTCCTTCTTGACCGGCGGCACGGCATAGGATGAGCCGGTATCGCCAAAGAAGCCATCTTTGACGGCGGAGACGTCGATATTGACGAGATCGCCCGCCTTGATGATACGCGGACCGGGAATACCGTGAGCCACTTCCTCATTGACGCTGATGCAGGTGGCGCCCGGAAACTCATAGCAGAACTCGGGCGCCGACTGCGCGCCATTGCTTTCAAGAATGTTGCGACCAATGGCGTCGAGTTCGGCAGTGGTAATCCCCGGCTCAAGCGCGTCGGCCATGGTCTGCATCGCAAGCGCGCAAATCCGGCCAACATCCTTCAGCTTGTCGAGCTCTTCTTCCGTCGAGATAACCATTCTGCGTCCATATCCTGCGCAATGTCTTCGGCAAAGGGCGCCAAAAGGCGCCCGATCATGCCGTGGCTTTCGCCCTATCGGCACTGCCAGTCAATTCTTTTCTGACGATTGGGGCGACTTTCGTGCCGTAAAGCTCGATCCCGCGCATGATCTGATCATGCGGCATCAGACCGATTGCCATCTGCAACAGGAAGCGATCATTCTTGAAGACGCCATGCGCCTTGATGATTTTTTCCGCCACCAGTTCCGGCTCGCCGAGGAAGAGATTGCCCTCCGCACTTCGTGCCATATCGTAATGCGCCCGGTTCGTCGGGCCCCAGCCGCGCTCGCGGCCAATCCGGTTCATCACCTCCGCCTGCGGGCCATAAAACTGGTCTGCTGCCTTGTCGGTGGTATCGGCAATGAAGCCGTGGACATTGATGCTGGTCTTCTGCTTCTCAACCGGCTGGCCTGCCCGGCGCGCCGCTTCCCGGTAAAGATCGAATAGAGGCGCAAAGCGACGGTACTCGCCGCCGATGATGGCAAGCGCTACCGGCAGACCCATGGCCCCGGCACGCGCCACCGATTGCGGTGTGCCGCCAACCGCGATCCACACGGGTAGAGCCTCTTGCAACGGACGGGGATAGACACCGCGCCCGTTGATCGGCGCACGCTTTTCGCCCGACCAGGTGACGATTTCGCGATCTCTCACTGCCAGAAGCAGGTCGAGCTTTTCGGCAAAGAGATCGTCATAGTCCTCGAGATTGTAGCCGAAGAGCGGATAGGACTCGATGAAGGAGCCGCGCCCCGCCATGATCTCGGCACGCCCATTCGACAACAGATCGACGGTGGCGAACTGCTGGAAGACGCGGATCGGATCATCGGAGCTCAGAACCGAAACGGCACTGGAAAGGCGGATGGTCTTCGTCTTGACCGCCGCAGCCGCGAGCACGGTCGAAGGCGAAGAGACGACATAGTCGGGACGATGATGTTCCCCCAGCCCGAAAACATCGAGCCCCACCTGATCGGCAAGCTCGATCTCTTCCAAAAGGTTCTTCAGGCGACGCACACCTTCCGGGCCACGACCATCAGCCGGGTTCGGATTGACATCGGCAAATGTGTAAAGGCCAAGTTCCATGGGTGCGCTCCTCGCTTTGTCCGGAGCGCTCGCTTGCAAAAACTGGCTACGCTCATGCCCTCAGATAGACATCGAAGGTTCCCGGCGCAAATTCAAAATCTGAACCGGAAACTTCGATTTTCTCGATGGATGGAGCAGCGCTCAAACGTTGCTGAGCGTGCGGCGCACCGCGTTCTTCCAGCCTTTCAGCTTGCGTGCACGAACCTCGTTATCCATCTTCGGTTCGAAGCGGCGGTCGCGCGCCCAGGTTTCGGCAAAGGCCTTCATGTCCGGCCACACCCCTGCCCGGCTGCCCGCAAGCCAGGCAGCACCGAGTGCCGTCGTCTCAAGGATCACGGGACGGTCCACCGGCGCATCGATCAAGTCGGACAGGCGCTGCATGGTCCAATCGGAAGCCACCATGCCGCCATCGACGCGAAGGACGATATCGCAATCGTCGTTCTTCCAGTCTTTGTGCATGGCATCCAGAAGATCACCCGTCTGATAGCAGACGGCTTCCAGTGCCGCGCGCGCGAACTCCGCAGGACCGGTACCGCGTGTCAGGCCAAACATCGCGCCACGCGCTTCCGCATCCCACCAGGGCGCGCCAAGACCGACGAAGGCCGGCACGAGATACACCTCCTGCGCATCATCCGCCTTGTCTGCCAGCGTTCCGGTTTCCGAAGCAGAGCCGATGACTTTGAGCCCGTCGCGCAGCCATTGGACCGCAGCACCGGCAACGAAGATCGAACCTTCCAGCGCGTAATAGGACTTGCCGTCCAGACGATAGGCGATCGTCGTCAAGAGGCGGTTCTTGGACCGGACGATGTCCTCGCCGGTGTTCAACAGCGCAAAGCAGCCTGTGCCGTAGGTGGATTTCAGCATGCCCGGCGAAAAGCAGGCCTGCCCGATAACAGCGGCGTGCTGATCTCCGGCGACACCGAGGATCGGGATTTCCGCGCCGAACAGCTCGCCATCCGCCACGCCGAAGTCTGCGGCGCAATCCAGAACCTCCGGCAGCACGGATTTGGGCACATCAAGAATGTCGAGGAGTTCCTTGTCCCAGACATTCTTCTCGATGTTGAACATCAGCGTGCGCGAAGCATTGGTGGCATCGGTCACGAAGGAGTTGCCGCCAGTCAGTCGCCAGATGAGGAATGTATCGACCGTTCCGAAGCAAAGCTCGCCCTTCTCCGCCCGCTTGCGCGCACCCTTCACATTGGAGAGCAGCCAGGAAAGTTTGGTGCCGGAAAAATATGGGTCGAGCAGCAGACCGGTGCGCTTGGCAAAGATCTTCTCGTGGCCGGCCTTTTTCAGCTTGTCGCAAAGCTTTGCCGTGCGCCGGTCCTGCCAGACGATGGCATTGTGCAACGGTTTGCCGGTTTCGCGGTCCCAGATCAGCGTCGTCTCACGCTGATTGGTGATGCCGATGGCTGCAATGTCGGATCCCTGCAGATTGGCTTTCTTGAGAGCTTCCTTGATCGACCACACGACCGTTTCCCAGATTTCCTCGGGATCGTGCTCCACCCACCCGGAATTCGGGAAGATCTGGCGAAACTCCTTCTGGCCTGATCCGACAACCTTCATGGACGCATCGAAGATGATCGCGCGCGTCGACGTGGTGCCCTGGTCAATGGCGATAACGTATCCGCCCATTCATTCCTCCCTGAAATCAATCGCGCGCACCACAATATGCTCAACAGACAAAGTCAAGCCACAAGCGGCGTCCGTTTCGAATCCAATTGCCAGTTCCCCCGGTTTGAGCATAACGTTGTCTAAAGTCTTGCATCGACGTCAAAAAAGGGGAACGCATGCTAAGGACAGTGATCGTTACCGGCTCGACCAGCGGAATTGGCTTAGGCATCGCGCAAGCCTTCGCCAATAATGGCTGCAACGTCATGCTGAACGGCTTCGGCGATTCCGACGATATCGAAAGCAACAGGCTTTTGATGGAGGCAGAAAGCGGCACCCGCGTGCTCTATCACCCCGCTGATATGACGAAACCGGAAGAGATTTTCGACCTCGTCAAGACCACGCATGAGAAGCTTGGTTCGGTGGATGTGCTGGTCAACAATGCCGGTGTCCAGCATGTAGCCCCGGTGGAGGAATTCCCGCCGGAACAATGGGACCGTATCATCGCCATCAACCTGACGAGCGCCTTCCACACCATGCGCGCCGTCATCCCGCTGATGAAGACAGCAGGCAGAGGCCGCATCATCAACATCGCCTCCGCCCATGGGCTTGTGGCCTCGCCATACAAATCTGCCTATGTTGCGGCAAAACATGGTATCATGGGGCTTACGAAATCCGCTGCACTGGAGTTGGCGGAAACCGGCATCACCGTCAACGCCATTTGCCCCGGCTATGTGCTGACCTCGCTGGTGGAAAAACAGATACCGGATACTGCAAAGGCGCGTGGCATCAGCGAGGAAGCCGTGAAGAACGATGTTCTCTTACGCCTGCAGGCAACGAAGGAATTCGTCAATGTCGAGGATGTGGCCGCCACCGCGCTCTTCCTGGCAAGTGACGCGGCCAAGCAGATAACCGGCACGCATATTTCCATCGACGGCGGCTGGACGGCGCAATAGACCCGAATAAATCACTTCATTCGGGTGGACTCCGAAACAGATACGAAGGCAGTGCATGAAAGACGCAATCAGCTTCATCCTCAATAACGAGACGATCACTCTGTCGGACTTTGCGCCGACGGAAACCCTGCTCGATTATCTGAGGCTGCGCAAACGCCTGACGGGCACCAAGGAAGGCTGTGCGGAGGGCGATTGCGGCGCCTGCACGGTGTTGATCGGCAGGTTGCTGGAAGGCTCGCTGCGCTACGAAAGCGTCAATGCCTGCATCCGTTTCCTAGGCTCGCTGCATGGCACCCATATCGTCACGGTCGAGCATCTGGCGCGAAAGGACGGTACGCTTCACCCGGTCCAGCAGGCCATGGTGGATTATCACGGCTCGCAATGCGGCTTTTGCACGCCGGGCTTCGTTATGTCGCTCTACGGTCTTTGGCTTTCCAGCGACAAGCCCTCGCGGGCTGAGATCGAGAAAGCGCTGCAAGGCAACCTCTGTCGGTGTACCGGCTATGAGCCCATCGTCAAAGCCGCCGAGAGTGTCACCGCCGCACGGCCCAGCACGCTTTTCGACCCCATCGAAAGCGAGCGCTCCACCATCATGTCGCGCCTTTGGGGCATCCAGCAGAACGATACGATCACCGTAACCAAGGATGGTCATCGCACCATCATTCCGGGCAACCTCACCGATCTTGCCAACGCCTATGCTGCGGAACCGAAGGCCACTATCGTTGCCGGTTCCACCGACGTGGGCCTTTGGGTCACCAAGCAGATGCGGGAGCTTAAGACCGTCATCTTCATCAATCACCTGAGCGAGCTGCAATCGATCTCCGTGTCGGAAGGCATGATTTCGATTGGCGCCGGAGTGACTTACGCGCAGGCCTTCAACACGCTTGCCGACCATATCCCGGCCTTCGGTCGCCTGATCGACCGCCTCGGGGGGCAACAGGTGCGCAACATGGGAACGATCGGCGGCAACATCGCCAATGGTTCGCCCATCGGCGATACGCCCCCGCCGCTGATTGCACTCGGTGCGACGCTGACGCTGCGCTCCACTTCCGGCAGCCGCACGATCCCGCTCGAAACTTTCTTCATTGAATATGGCAAGCAGGACCGTCTGCCCGGGGAATTCGTCGAGAAGATCGAGGTGCCGCTGCCTGCAACCGACACTCATTTTGCCATCTACAAGATTTCCAAGCGCCGCGATGAGGATATCTCGGCACTCTGCGCCGCCTATCATCTCGCGCTTGGCGAAGACGGCACGGTCAGCGATATCCGCATCGCCTTCGGCGGCATGGCCGGTACGCCAAAGCGCGCCACGGCTTTGGAAGAGGCGCTGAAGGGCAAGGCCTGGACGCAAAGTACCATGGATGCCGCGCGCGATACCATCGACGCGGATTTCCAGCCGCTGACCGACTGGCGCGCCACCGCGCAGTACCGCCAGCTAACGGCAAAGAACCTGCTGACCCGTTTCTTCCTGGAGACATCGGGGACGCCGCAGGAAATCAGGCGCTTTGCGCTTGAGGAGGTCTGACACATGGACACCACCACATTCGAACGCGCCAAGAATGAAGTCGATGGCAAGATGCACGGGTCGCTTCGCCATGATTCAGCGCATAAGCATGTCACCGGAAGTGCCGAATATATCGATGATATTCCAGAACCCGCAGGCCTGATACATGGCGCGCTCGGCCTGTCGGACCGGGCGCATGCCGAAATCCTGTCCATCGATCTTTCCGAAGTCGAGGCAACGCCCGGCGTTGTCTGGGTCATGACAGGCAAGGACGTGCCGGGCGAAAACGATGTCTCCTCCGGCGGGCGCCATGACGAGCCACTGCTGGCCGAAACGCTGGTGCAATTCCACGGCCAGCCGATCTTTGCCGTTTTTGCCGAGACCCGCGAGATTGCCCGCCATGCGGCCCGCAAGGCAAAGATCACTTACAAGGATTTGCCGCACTTTACCGATATCGACTCGTCCCTTGAAAATGGTGAACCGCTGGTGACGCCCGGCATGGTGCTGCAACGCGGTGAGGCTGAAGTGGAGATGGATGTCGCGCCGCGTCGCCTGACCGGCACGATGCGCATCGGTGGTCAGGAACATTTCTACCTCGAGGGCCATATCGCCATGGCCGTGCCCGGCGAGGATGACGAGGTGACGGTGTGGAGTTCCACCCAGCATCCAAGCGAAATCCAGCACATCGTCAGCCATATTCTGCAGGTGCCCTCCAATGCCGTCACCGTGCAGGTTCGGCGCATGGGCGGCGGCTTCGGCGGCAAGGAGACGCAGGGCAACCAGTTTGCCGCAGTCTGCGCGATTGCCGCCAAGAAGCTGAAGCGTGCTGTCAAAATCCGTCCGGACCGCGACGAGGATATGGTCGCCACCGGCAAGCGCCACGATTTCCGCGTCGATTACGAACTCGGCTTCGATGACGAAGGCCGCATTCATGCCGTTGATGCAACATACGCCGCCCGCTGCGGCTTCTCATCGGATCTCTCAGGCCCCGTCACGGATCGAGCGCTCTTTCATGCGGATTCGAGCTACTTCTATCCGCATGTAAAGCTTGCCTCCAAGCCACTGAAAACCCACACGGTTTCCAATACCGCCTTTCGCGGTTTCGGCGGCCCGCAAGGAATGCTCGGGGCCGAACGCTTCATCGAGGAAATCGCCTATGCGGTGGGCAAGGACCCGCTCGATATCCGCAAGTTGAATTTTTACGGCGAGACCGGCTCGGGCCGCACCACTACGCCCTATCATCAGGAAGTAGAAGACAACATCATTGCCCGCGTGGTGGAGGAGTTGGAGACCTCCAGCGACTACCGCGCACGCCGTGAGGCGATCGTCGCGTTCAACCGCGAAAGCCCGATCCTGCGCAAGGGCATTGCGCTGACACCAGTCAAATTCGGCATCTCCTTCACCATGACCGCCTTCAACCAGGCGGGTGCGCTGGTGCATGTCTATAATGACGGCTCCATCCACCTGAACCATGGCGGGACGGAAATGGGCCAGGGCCTTTATACCAAGGTCGCGCAGGTCATCGCCGACACGTTCCAGGTCGATATCAGCCGGGTGAAGATCACCGCCACCACCACCGGCAAGGTTCCGAACACTTCGGCGACTGCCGCTTCTTCCGGCACGGATCTCAACGGCATGGCAGCGCTCGATGCCGCCCGTCAGATCAAGGAACGGCTGATCAAGTTTGCCGCGGAAAAATGGAACGTCACGGAACAGGATATCGCCTTCCTGCCGAACCGCGTCCGCATTGGCGATGAAGAATTCGCCTTCAATGATCTTGTGCGTCAGGCCTATTTCGCCCGCGTGCAACTCTCTGCCGCAGGCTTCTACAAAACCCCCAAAATCCACTGGGACCGCGCCGCCGGACGCGGCACGCCCTTCTATTACTATGCCTATGGCGCCTCCTGCTCGGAAGTCACCATCGATACGCTGACCGGCGAATATATGATGGAGCGCACCGATATTCTCCACGATGTCGGCAAGTCGCTGAACCCGGCCATCGATATCGGCCAGATCGAAGGCGGCTTCGTTCAGGGCATGGGCTGGCTCACGACGGAGGAACTGTGGTGGGATGGCAAGGGCCGACTGCGCACCCACGCGCCCTCCACTTACAAGATCCCGCTTGCCTCCGACCGGCCAAAAATCTTCAACGTCAAGCTGGCGGAATGGTCCGAAAACGCCGAACCCACCATCGGTCGCTCCAAGGCCGTCGGCGAGCCGCCCTTCATGCTGGCCAATTCGGTGCTGGAAGCGCTGTCCATGGCGGTTGCCTCGGTTGCCGATTACAAGGTCTGCCCACGCCTCGATGCCCCGGCAACGCCTGAGCGGGTGCTGATGGCGGTGGAGCGGTTGAAGAAGGTGTGAGGCAAACCCGTGCCGGAACCACTGACCACCTTCCTCGCTCAAGCCCCAGCCATCCTCGTAGAGATCGAAGCCGTCAAGGGCTCTTCTCCGCGTGAGGCTGGGACCTTCATGTTGGTCTCGGCAACCCGCATCTGGGAAACAATCGGCGGCGGTCAGTTCGAATATATGGCGATCGATCATGCGCGCGCCATGCTGGAGGGCAGAACAAATGTCGATGCGCTCGACATTCCGCTAGGCCCGGAAATCGGCCAATGCTGCGGCGGTCGCACCCTGCTGCGCTTCACCCGGGTGACGGAGGCTGTCTCGGCTGCGCTGACCGAACGGATGAGAGAGGTCGAGGATCGGCAACCCGCCGTCTTCATTTTCGGTGCTGGCCATGTAGGGAAAGCGCTTGCAAACAGCCTGTCGCTTCTGCCCCTTTCCGTCTCCGTCATCGAGACGCGCCGCGAGGAGTTGATCGGGCTACCGGACAATGTATCGACGCATCTGGCAGCCATGCCCGAAGCGATGGTCAGCGACATCCCCACAGGCGCTGGGGCAATCATCGTCACCCATGACCATGCGCTGGATTTTCTGATCGCGAAGGAAGCCCTCGGCCGAAACGATCTTGCCTATGTCGGCATGATTGGATCGAGAACCAAGCGCGCCACCTTCGCGAATTGGCTCTCCCGCGAAGGGCACGGCGGCACACTCGACAATCTCGTGCTACCCATCGGCGGCACCGTCGTCAAAGACAAACGCCCCGCCGTCATAGCGGCCTTGGTAACTGCCGAAGTGCTTCACGCAGTTCATCGCTTTGCCGTTCAATGCCCTGCCCGATCCGGCTCCGCCCCTCTATGAAGCCAAGATCGCGCTTGAGGTGTTCGCTCAACGCATCGTCATCGAGCCTGTTTGCAAGCCTGTAGCCTTCGCCAAACCAGTCGGTCTTCCATAGCCACGCAAAAAAGCGCAGCCAGACGTTCAACGTCGTGGCACCCATCGTATTTTCTCCTGAGCTGTTTTTATGCTGTGAGAAAAATATGCTTGATTTTGACGCTGATAACCAATGAAACGTCAGCCTGAATAGATGAAGAGAGCTTATCCATGAAGATGTCGCGAAACTTTCCGCTGAATGCGCTGCGCGTCTTCGAAAGCGCTGCCCGGCATTTGAGCTTCACCAAGGCAGGCGACGAGCTTGGCATGACGCAGACGGCGGTGAGCTATCAGATCAAGCTTCTGGAGGACTATGTGGGCGCCACGCTCTTTGTTCGTCGTCCAAGGCAGGTCACACTCACATCGGCGGCAGAAAAGCTGGCGCGACAGACATCCGAAGCCCTGACCATGCTGGAAGCGGCCGTTGCGGATACAAGGAAGAGCGTCTCCGATGTGCTGACGATCTCCGGCACGCCGACCTTTGCTCAGCAATGGCTTGCCCGGCGGCTTGGGAGCTTCCAGGCGGCCAACCCCAAGACAGCCGTTCACCTCGCGCTTAGCAACGAGATTGTCGATCTCTTGCGTGAGAACATCGATCTGGGCATTCGCTGGGGCAAGGGAGACTGGCCGGGCCTCATCTGCCACCGCATCATGCGGCTGGATTTCGCACCCGTCGTCAGCCCGCTTCTGGTCGAAAAGTTGGGTGGCCTGAAAGAGCCTGCCGACCTGCTGAAGCTTACCATCATCAGCCCGCAGGACCGGTGGTGGAAGCACTGGTTTCGAGAGGCCGGCGTTCACGAGACCGATCTCGACACTCGCACCGGCAGCAACTTTGGCTTTCAATATCTGGAGGCGGCGGCGGCCATGGCTGGCCACGGTGTCGCCATCGTCAATCCCACTCATTTTGCCGAGGATATGGCCGCTGGGCGCCTGATCCAGCCTTTCGATCTCGTCTGCAACGATGGGCATGATTACTGGCTGGTCTATCCGGAAAGCCGTCGCAACGTGCCGAAGATCAAAATCTTCAGGGACTGGATGCTGTCGGAATTTCCTGACGATCTATAAGATCGATAACGGGTCGGGCAAGGGCTGAGGACATTCCTGCGCAAAACGCGATGTTGCCTCTTCCCTAGGCAAGCGATTTTTCGCATTGTGCGACGCAAAGACAGGGGAACAGAATGTACGAATACGCCATTGCGTGGGAATGGATGGCCTTTGCCGTTCGCTGGCTGCACGTGATCACCGCCATCGCCTGGATCGGCTCTTCCTTCTACTTCATCGCGCTCGATCTCGGGCTGGTCAAACGCCCGAACATGCCACCCGGCGCCTATGGCGAGGAGTGGCAGGTGCATGGTGGCGGCTTCTATCACATCCAGAAATATCTGGTCGCGCCTGCGCAGATGCCGGAACATCTCACCTGGTTCAAATGGGAAAGCTACGCCACCTGGCTCTCCGGCTTTGCCATGCTCTGTATCGTCTATTACGGCGGGGCAGACCTTTTCCTCATCGATCATTCCGTGCTGGAACTGACGCAGCTACAGGCGATCGGCCTGTCGCTCGCCTCGCTTGCCGTCGGCTGGCTGTTTTACGATTTCCTCTGCAAATCGCTGCTCGGCAACAATACCTGGGGCCTGATGATCGTGCTCTATGTGGCGCTCGTCGCCATGGCCTGGGGCTATACGCAGGTTTTCACCGGCCGCGCCGCCTTCCTGCATCTTGGCGCTTTCACCGCCACCATCATGTCAGCCAACGTCTTCTTCATCATCATCCCCAACCAGAAGATTGTTGTCGCAGACCTGATCGCGGGTCGCACGCCGGACCCGAAATATGGCCGCATCGCCAAGCAGCGCTCGCTCCACAACAACTATCTGACGCTGCCGGTCATCTTCTTCATGCTGTCGAACCATTACCCGTTGGCATTCGGTACGCAGTTCAACTGGGTGATTGCCGCCCTCGTCTTCCTGATGGGCGTTACCATCCGTCACTGGTTCAACACCACCCATGCCCGCAAGGGTAAGCCCACCTGGACGTGGCTTGTTACCGCACTGATCTTCATTCTCATCATGTGGCTGTCCACCGTGCCGAAGGTGCTGACCGGAGAGCAGGAGGCTGCCGCAGCCAAGCTCTCGCCCGCCCAGCAGATCTTCCTTGCGGACGCGCATTTCGCCAGCGCGCGCGATATCGTCCAGGGGCGCTGTTCCATGTGTCATGCCGCGGAACCCGTGTGGGAGGGCGTCAACTTTACCCCTAAAGCGGTGAAGCTCGAAACCGACACCCAAATTGCCGCGCATGCACGGGAAATCTATTTACAGGCGGGCCGCTCCCATGCCATGCCCCCCGGGAACATCACGGCGATCACGCCACAGGAACGCAAGGTGCTGACCGCCTGGTATGAAAGCGCCGTTTCTCAAGGAAAGACTGAATGACCATGCTGCTGCTGCGCGGACGCCTTTTGAGCTTCAAGCGCGCACCCCTCTCCATCGATGATACGGCAAGCTACCTCTATATCGAAGATGGCGGTCTGCTGGTATCGGAAGGAAAGATCGCAGCCATCGGCGAGTATGCCGATATTCGCGCTAAGGCGCCGGAAGGCGTTGAAGAGAAGGATCACCGCCCTCACCTGATCGTGCCGGGCCTTATCGACATGCACCTGCATTTCCCGCAAATGCAGGTCATCGGCTCCTATGCCGCCAATCTCTTGGAGTGGCTGAACACCTATACCTTCCCGGAAGAATGCCGCTTCGTCGAAAGCGCACATGCGCAGCGTATCGCCACCTATTTCTACGACGAGCTGATCCGCCACGGCACCACCACTGCTGTTGCCTATTGCTCGGTCCACAAGACATCTGCCGATGCCTTTTTCGCCGAAGCCTTGAAGCGCAACATGCTGATGGTCGGCGGCAAGGTGATGATGGATCGCAACGCGCCGCAAGGGCTGCTCGATACGCCCGAACTCGGCTATGACGAGACGCGCCAGGTGATTGCCGACTGGCATGGCAAGGGTCGCAACCACGTGGCCATCACGCCGCGCTTCGCCATCACCTCGACGCCGAAGCAGATGGAAGCGGCCCAGGCGCTTGCGCAAGAGTTTCCGGACCTCTTCATTCAGACGCATCTTTCGGAAAATCTGGACGAAATCAAATACACCTGCGAGCTTTACCCGGAAGCCATCGACTATACCGACATTTATGTGCGCTACGGCCTGATGGGCAAAAAGACGCTGCTCGGTCACGCCATCCATCTTTCTGATCGCGAAGCGGACGTGCTTTCGGAAACGGGGGCTGTCGCCGTGCATTGCCCCACCTCTAATCTGTTTATCGGCTCCGGCCTGTTTCCGATGAAAAAGCTGCAACGGCGCGAAAAGCCGGTCCGCATCGCGGTTGCGACAGACATCGGCGGCGGCTCCAGCTATTCCATGCTGCGCACGATGGACGAGGCCTACAAGATCCAGCAATTGCTCGGAGAGCGTCTCAATCCGCTGGAAAGCTGGTATCTGATGACACGTGGCAATGCAGAGGCGCTGTCCATGGTGGATCGCATCGGCACGCTGGATGCCGGAACGGACGCGGATATCACCGTCCTCAACGCTTCGTCCACGCCCGCTATGGCGTTGAAGATGGAGGTCGTCACCTCGTTGACGGAGGAACTGTTCTTGATGCTGACGATGGGTGACGACAGAACAGTTGTTGAAACTTACGTTTCCGGCACAGCACAAAAAGCAGTCCTGACTAAATAACCCATTGATTATATGAATAGCTACCGATAGGGCCTTAATTATATTTAAACTATAACTATTTTACCATGTGATGGACGATCATAGGGCGCCATGATGGCTGATTTCGATCGCCATGTGGACACTCCATCTGCCCGACCCCTACGGTGGCGCCGATCTTCGGCTCCCAAAATATTGCCTCCGTGTCGTACTGGCCTTTCTTGAACGGAATAAAAGAGATGTCATTTTTGAGAAACGCCGGCATCCGGACGAAAGTCCTTGCGGTCGTATTACCGTTATGCGTCGTGGGATTAGCTGCTACCGCTTATACGGCTTATAATTACAGTCAGGCAGACGAAGACTACACGAACTTTATCGTGCAGGACAATGCTGGCGCGCTTTCCTTGGCACGTGGAACCCGAAACCTGACAGCAATTGCCTACGCTGCCTACGAAACCCTGTTCTACGACAGCGGAACGCCCGCCATGGTTTCCGCTATGTCACTCTATAATGACGGTAAGGAAAAATTGCTGCTGCGCTTTCGAGATGCGGCTCAGCGCTTGCCAGACCAAAAAGCCTCAATCGACGCACTGACCAGCCGGGCGCAAGAGGTTATTGCGGTCACAGATGAGGCTGTAAAACTCGGCCAAGCGGATCGCAATGACGAAGCCAAGGTCTTGCTAGCGAAGGCAGACGCTTTGATTCTCCCATTGGCTCAAGACGCCTCCAAGATTCTGGACGACAAAACAAAACAAGTCGTTGCAAAGAGCGAAGAGCTCAGCAACCAGACCGCTACCACTATTTTCTGGTCGATCACTCTAGCTTGCATTTCCTTCGCGCTCGGCATCATCGCATCGCTCGTCGTTGCGACCAAAGGCATCATTACGCCGATTGCGGCCCTTCGCCAGCGGATGACATCGCTTGCCGCGGGCGAAACGCAGGCACCGGTGGACGGCCAGGATCGTCGCGACGAAGTCGGCCAGATGGCGAAGGCTGTCTCCGTCTTCCGCGAAAACGCGCTGGAAAAGCAACGGATGGAAAAGGAAGCTGCTGCCAATCTCAGCCTTACGGAGAAGGAACGTGCAGAGCGCGAAGCGCAGAAGGCAAGAGACGCCGCTGACATTCAGTTCGCCGTCGATCAACTGGCAAATGCGCTGAACAAGCTGGCAGCGGGCGATGTCGCCTACCGGATCGAGACGCCATTCGTGTCCCATCTCGATACGCTGCGCACCAATTTCAACAGTTCTATCGGCAATCTGAATGACGCGCTGCGGGCTGTGGGACAAAACGCCCGCGGCATCGATGCCAGCGCCAATGAAATCCGCGCTGCGGCCGACGATCTCTCCAAGCGTACCGAACAACAGGCGGCATCCGTCGAGGAAACCGCCGCCGCTCTGGAAGAAATCACCACGACAGTCAAAGATTCCAGCCGACGTGCCGAAGAAGTCGGCAAGCTGGTCGACAAGGCGCGTGACGGCGCTGAAAGATCCGGCGATGTGGTTCGCAAAGCGGTCACCGCCATGCAGGAAATCGAAAGGTCGTCAGGAGAGATCACCAACATCATCAGCGTTATCGATGAGATCGCCTTCCAGACCAACCTCTTGGCACTGAATGCAGGCGTAGAGGCCGCGCGCGCTGGAGAGGCGGGCAAGGGCTTTGCAGTCGTCGCGCAGGAAGTGCGTGAACTGGCGCAGCGTTCAGCAAAGGCCGCCAAGGAGATCAAGGAGCTCATCAACAATTCCGGCACGCATGTCCGCGCAGGCGTCGATCTCGTCGGCGACACGGGCCGCGCGCTCGAGGTCATCGTGGGCGAGGTTCAGGAGATCAACCGCCACGTCAATGCGATTGTCGAATCATCTCGCGAACAGGCCGTCGGTCTCCAGGAGATCAACACCGCGGTCAACTCGATGGATCAGGGTACGCAACAGAATGCGGCTATGGTGGAGCAGTCCACCGCCGCCAGCCATAGCCTTGCTAAGGAGGCAGCATCGCTGAACCAATTGCTGTTGCGCTTTAATCTCGGCGAAACCGACGGAAGAAGCCGCACCACATCAGCACCTGTTACAGGCACACCGAGGGCCGCCACAAGCGCCTCCAAGCCTGCCGCCTCACCTGCACATGCCCTTGGCCGCAAGATCGCCAGCGCGTTTGGTGGCGGCGCTGCGGCGGCAGCTGCAACAGTTGCTTCCGCCAGCTGGGAAGAATTTTAAGACAAAGCGCTTCCAGCAAACACCTGCGAACAGGCGGCCTTGAGCCGCCTGTTCTGCTTCTTGTGACCGTGTTTTTCTTGCCGGTAACGTGTCGTAATGGGGAATCGTTGGCGTCAAAGACGGACGCTATCCCCTGTGACAGAATTGCTCATTTCGCGCAAATGTGGAGCTCCGGTAGCGACTCCGTCTTCAAATGAAGTAATCTTGCCGTTTCAACAGCAGGGTCAGATTTGAATGACACACCTCGCAGATCACTATCGCGCCTACATTGCCTGCCTGAACGACCAACGCTGGGACGATCTCGGATCATTCGTTGCCTCCGACGTTACACATAATGGCCGAAGATTCGGCCTCGATGGTTACAGGCGGATGCTGATCAGCGACTTCGAGACGATTCCGGATCTCTCCTTTAAGATCGCCCTCCTTGTCTGCGAGCCGCCCTACGTCTCAGCCAGGCTCGAATTCGACTGCTCGCCGAAATCCACGTTCCTGGGACTTGCCATCGCCGGACGGCGTATTTCCTTCGCCGAAAACGTCTTCTACGAGTTCCGCGACATGCAGATCGTCTCCGTCTGGTCCATCCTCGACAAAGCGGCGATCGAGGCCCAATTAGAACGCCATGCGCCCTTTGAGGACACACAGAGTTCTAACTCCTGAATTTCAGCATTTTGATTTTCTAAAAATCGATTTCGATTTTCGGGCGGATGCTGAGGTCTTGAATCGCAAGCGTCACGCGCCAGGGACACGCGCGATCACCTTGATCTCGAAATCAAAACCGGCAAGCCAGTTCACGCCGACGGCCGTCCAGTTCGGATAGGGCGCTTGCGGAAACATTTTATCCTTTCCAGCCATCACCGCCGCGAATTGCTGTTCTGGATCGGTGTGAAATGTCGTCACGTCGATGATGTCGTCGATCGTACCTCCGGCCGCCTCCAGCACTGCTTTGAGATTTGTGAAGGCCAGTTCAACCTGCTTGTCAAATTCCGGCTCTGGCGATCCATCCTCCCGCGCGCCAACCTGTCCAGAGATGAACAGAAGATCGCCGGATCGGATGGCGGCGGAATAGCGATGCATATCGTAAAGCGCCTGACGGCGTGCTGGAAAAATTGCTTCGGACTTTGTCATTTGCTCTCTCCTGTTGGGGGCGATTGGCGTGTTCGCCTCGGCTGATGGACAGATAGCAATGACGCATAGATGCGATTAGACGTTGAAATTGGGATGTGCTCATGCAAAATTCCCATCAATCATGCGCCCATCCCTGACCGAACTTACTGCCTTCATGGCCGTCGCCACGCACCGCAGCTTCCGTCGTGCGGCGGACGAGCTTGGAACTGCCCCCTCCACCTTGAGCCACACCGTGCGTGCGCTTGAGGAGCGCCTTGGCGTACGGCTCCTGAACCGGACGACCCGTAGCGTCTCGCCCACGGAAGCGGGCCTGTCGCTGCTCAACCGGTTGCACAATGTGATGAATTTGCTGGACGAGGCGCTCGATGCTACGGCGACTTTTCGTGGCAATGTCGCAGGCCGGGTCAGGATAAACGCGCCGCGCGTCACGATCGCCTATCTCGTGCGTGAAATCCTTCCGCTGATGACAGAGCGCTTTCCCGACGTCGAGGTCGATCTCGTGGCGGACGGCCGTTTGATCGATATCGTTTCCGCTGGCTTCGATGCCGGTGTTCGTCTGATGGAAGCAATCCCGAAGGACATGGTCGCCGTCCCTTTCGGCAAGCCCGTACATTTCCTTTGCGTGGCCTCGCCCGCCTATCTGAAGCGCGCAGGAGAACCGCTCACGCCCCACGAACTGCCACATCATCATTGCATCGGCCACCGCCTGCCAAGCGGCAAGCTTTACAAATGGGAGTTTGATCGCGCCGGACAGGAACTCACCGTCGATACGGGTGGGACAGTTGTTTTGGATGATGAGGATCTTATGGTCGAGGCTGCCGCCAGTGGTTTAGGGATCGCATATGTCGTCAACTGGATTGCCCAACCCGCCATCGACGCTGGCAAGCTGACACCGGTGCTGACATCCTGGATGCACGCGGCTGAGAGGATGGCACTTTATTATCCCGGCCATCGGTCCGTTCCCCCGCCCCTGCGCGCGTTTATCGACGTCGTCAAAGCTGCGCCAAATGTGTGAGCATCCCCGAGCGGGACGAATTTTGGCAGCACTCCACCAAAGCGAAAGGATAACGGGCAGCGATACCACCCGCTTGTCCTGTTGCTTTGGAGCCAATACCGCCTCAGCCGAGGCGCAGGGAATAGGGATCGACAGAGCCGCTGCCCGAACCTGAGGCGACCTTGGCCCTGCCGTCGTAGCGACGTTTCAATAGCCTGGAATATTCAAAAACAGCGCGAGGGGTCCATACCCCACCGGCTATACGCACGTTACCGAAGTCGGTCATCATCGCAGCCAGATCGTAGCCAGTACCCACGTCCAGCAGGCTCTTGACCGCCCAGGCGCAATTTTTTCTCAGAAGAAAATAGCCGGGCTTCTTGGCGAGCATATTGGCCCAGGCACGTTTCATCGCCGCTTCGTTGAGACCGGAAATACTGACACTGGCGGTCGGCGGTTTTCCCTCTCCGTTAGGTCCGATGTCTTGCTCATAGGTATAAGGACTGACAGGATCCTTGAGAAAAGCGCCTTCAGCGCGCGTGTTCGGCCACCAACTGACATAGGTTTCTAGGCCCTTGGATTGTCCGACGCCTATCTTCATGCTGATGTGTCCAACATTCGCCCTAGAGGCTTCCGGTGCCCAGAAGAATACGGTGATCATGCTATCCTCCAAAATACGCCACGCAAAATGCGTCAAAATTCTCGGGGAAATAGTGGGTTCATTGCCAATGCGAGAAAATGGCACGTAGAAGGCGATTTTAAGGCGTGATGTTACAACTCACCGGCGATCAGCTGTACACGACCCCGGCGACGGAGCGCACGCGTGAGCTTCATTTTGTCGCACGGGACAGATGATCGTCGCCACATTTCGATGTTGCACCTTGGTATTTCATGGTATGCAGTCAGCATTCAGATTTGAAGGTTTTATCCATGAGCAAAATCCTCACCATCGCCGACCTGAAGAGACAGGCGCAACGGCGCGTGCCCAAAATGTTCTTCGATTACGCCGACAGCGGCGCATGGACCGAAGGCACTTACCGCGCCAATGAGGATGATTTTCAAAAGATAAAGCTGCGCCAGCGCGTTCTGGTCGACATGACCAACCGTTCGCTGGAAACGGAAATGATCGGCGAAAAGGTGTCCATGCCAGTTGCGCTGTCTCCGACAGGTCTTACCGGCATGCAGCATGCCGACGGGGAAATGCTGGCCGCCAAGGCTGCTGAGGAATTCGGCGTTCCCTTCACGCTGTCCACCATGAGCATCTGCTCCATTGAGGATGTCGCCTCTGTCACCTCGCGTCCCTTCTGGTTCCAGCTGTATGTGATGAAGGATCGCGACTTCATCAACAATCTGATCGACCGGGCGAAGGCCGCCAAATGCTCGGCACTGGTCCTGACACTCGATCTGCAAATCCTCGGCCAGCGCCACAAGGATCTGCGCAACGGCCTTTCGGCCCCGCCAAAGTTTACACCGAAGCATATCTGGCAGATGGCGACACGGCCCAAATGGTGCCTCGACATGCTGCAGACCAAGCGCCGCAGCTTCGGCAACATCGTCGGCCATGCCAAGAACGTTTCCGATCTCTCCTCCCTCTCCTCTTGGACGGCGGAGCAGTTCGACCCGCGTCTCTCCTGGAAGGATGTCGAGTGGATCAAGGAACGCTGGGGTGGCAAACTGATCCTGAAGGGTATTCTTGACGAGGAGGACGCACGCGCCGCCGCGGAGTCTGGTGCGGATGCCATCATCGTCTCCAACCATGGCGGCCGGCAATTGGACGGTGCCCTCTCCTCCATCGCCATGCTGCCGAAGATCGTCGATGCCGTCGGCGACCGGATTGAAGTCCATATGGATGGCGGCATTCGCTCCGGCCAGGACGTGCTGAAAGCCATCGCGCTTGGCGCCAAGGGCACCTATATCGGTCGCCCCTTCCTCTACGGTCTTGGCGCCAACGGAAAGCTCGGTGTCACGACAGCGCTTGAGATTATCCGCAAGGAAATGGACATCACCATGGCGCTTTGCGGCAAGCGCCTGATCACTGATGTCGATCGCAGCATCCTCGTTCAGAACCCCTGATCGAGAGCTATCCAGACCACGCAACGCTGCTGCCGCCCTCACAATCACGTGAGGGCGGCACCGTTTCCTCCCCCCTTTTCAAAGCCATAAGCACGAGAGTTTCAAAGGTGTTCGCGCCACCTCGACAAAGACGCGTTTGCGAACTCCCGATCAAACCCTAAAACCCCGCTGAAGGCGCCTTTGTAGAGGCATCTAGCCCGAACGCTCCGCTTCCCCATCGTCCCTTATGATCGCTCCGAAGCAGTGCCGAAGCACTGGAGAATCTCCGCCAAGCCCCAAATCTGACCCGCCACCAGTGGGGGTCGATTTTCATCCTTAATTAAGCATGAAGGCAGTCTCTAAACTTTGAACGGTTTTGTTGCCTGAAAGCTTCGCTACTTTGAGGGCAACGGGCAGCACAGGGACGCATAAGGGGAATTTCATGTCGGGTAAGATCAGACGGGGAACGGCTGAAGCATGGCTTTTCGCTTTGGCGTTCTTCTGCGCGATCCTCACATTCGGGGCAGCACCGGCGCAGGCACGCTATGCGCATATCGTCATCGACGCGAATTCGGGAAAAGTGCTGGATTCGCAAAATGCCGATCAGCTGAAATACCCAGCATCGCTGACCAAGATGATGACACTCTATCTGACATTCGAGGCTCTGCATAAGGGCCGTATCAGCTGGGACCAGCGCATCACCATGTCGAAGAACGGTGCTGCGACCATTCCCTCCAAGCTTTACGTGCGCGCCGGCACCACCTTCACCGTGCGCGAAGCCGTCTATGGCATGATCGTCAAATCCGCCAATGACCTTGCCGAAGGCATGGGCGATCATCTCGGCGGCTCGGAAGCCCGCTTTGCCGACATGATGACACGCAAGGCCCGCCAGCTTGGCATGACGAAAACCGTGTTCCGCAATGCCTCCGGCCTGCCGAATAAGTCGCAGGTGACGACAGCGCGCGATATGGCGAAACTCGGCCTTGCCCTCCAGCGGGATTTCCCACGTGAATACAAGATGTTCAGCGCCACCTCCTTCAGCTTTCGCGGTAAGACCATTCGCGGTCATAACCGTCTGCTGACGCGCTACAAGGGCGTGGACGGCATCAAGACCGGCTACACCAACGCTTCCGGCTTCAACATCGTCAGCGCCGTCAACCACAATGGACGCAGCGTCGTTGCCGTCGTGCTCGGCGGGCAGAGCGCGCAACGCCGTGATAACCAGGTCGTTGCCCTTCTCGACAGGACGCTACCGAAAGCATCGCGTACACGCGGTACGGAACAGTTGATCGCCAGTGCCAGCACCAGCCGCACCTTCGATACCCCCCCGTCGGTCGTGCCGCTTCCCATGTTTGCCGAACGCCAAGACCCGATCGCTCAGAAGATTGCATCGGCAGACAACGTCATGGCGGATATGATGCAGACATCCGCCGTCGCACCATCCGCCGTTCCCCCAGGTAGAAGCCGCTGGGAAGTGCAGATCGCTGCAACCGACTCCGAAGCCGCTGCTCTGTCTATGTTGAAATCCGCCAAGGCCTCGCTCTCATCCAGCCATGCCGGTGTGGCCCCCTATACCGAAGTCGTGAGCACCGGTGGCGCGACACTCTATCGCGCCCGCTTCACCGGTTTCGACACCCAGGCAGAGGCACTTTCAGCCTGCAAGGACTTGAAAGCTCGCTCCTACTCCTGCGTGGTGATGACCAGCAACGGCTAAGCCCCACAGCGGCGAGCGCGTTCTACCGAGATCAGTCCAGCCAGCCGCCTTCAATGGCGTTGCCGATGCGATTCATCCCATTCTTGCGGGCCAGCGCAGCCATGGGCGCTGCGTCGTAGCGGATATTGCGATGGGTCACCTGCCAGCCGAGCGCGGTCTCTTCGAGAACCGCATAGGAAGCGAGCCCATGTCCAACGTCGACCTGATGATAGACGGGCTCTTCATCCTTCCAGCCGGGGCAGCCGACACTGCCCGGATTGACGATCAGCCTTCCGTCGGAAAGCTGCACGGTGCGGGCGATATGCGTGTGGCCGCACAGCATGATCGGCTGATGGATGCCGCTGGCGAGCGCCTCAATCTCGGCACGCGGGCGAAGATGCAGCACGCCTTCCGGCAATATACGGTCCAGCCAGTAATCGAGATCGCCAGCCGGTGAGCCGTGGCAGCAATAGGCCACGCCCTTGAACACCATGTCGAAGGGCAAGGTCTTCAGCCAGTCGATATCTGCAGGTGAAAGCTGCGGGAAGATCGTCCTTTCCCACGGTCCCATCTCATCGGGCTGCTGCTCGATCACGGCACGGTCATGATTGCCGCGCACCGTCGGAATGCCTCGGTCGATCAGCAGTCTCGCCGTGCGCCCCGCATCCAGCGGTCCGCTGAAACAGTCGCCAAGATTGACGATATCGGTGATCCCAAGCTTTTCAATATCTGCCAGCACCGCTTCGAGTGCCGCATGGTTTCCGTGAACATCGGCAATCGCGGCAAAGATCATGGCGATCAGCTGCCGCGATAGGTGGAGTAGCTGAACGGCGAGAGCAGTAATGGCACGTGATAATGCCCGGCCTCATCGGCAATGCCGAAGCGGATGGGAATGATGTCTAGGAAGGCAGGTTCGGGAAGTACAAGGCCTTTTTGGCGCAAGTAATCGCCCGCATGGAAAACCAGCTCATACTGTCCGGCGCGAAACGCCTCCCCCACAAGAAGCGGCCCGCCATCCACCCGACCGTCGCTATTGGTTTCCACACTCTTCAGCTTTTCGCGTCGCTCGCCATCCAGCCGGTAGAGATCGATCTTCAGGCCTGAGGCCGGCGTGCCGTGGGCGGCATCGAGAACATGGGTCGTCAGGCCGGTCATGGGCTGGGCTCCGCTATGTGAAAGGGTTGCTCGTAAAAATACTCTTCCAGATTGACGCCCGGCCCATCCCGATCCACCACCAGAAAATCGCTTGTCTCACCGATCGTCATCAGCGGATGGTGCCAGACATTGCGGTGATAGTTCACCCCTTGGCCGGGACCCGTCAGAAACGCATGAGGCCGACCGGGCTTGCCACCCTCATCCTGCGCCACCACCACAAGGAAGGGTCGCGCCGAAAGCGGCGAAAAGCTCTGACTGCCAAAGGGATGCCGCTCCATCATATCCACGGCATGGGGAAAACGCCTTGGCTTGCCCCGAAAGATGTTGATCACCACCCGCGCGCCCTCACCCGTGACATCGGCTTGAGAGAGCGCATGATAACGCTCGGTATTGCCGCCATTGATGAGGCGCATCGTCGACGGATCGGCTTCGATGACATCGCCAAAGGCACGAAAGGCTTCGCGCTCGAGAGGGCGGATTTCCAGAAACTCACTCAATGCTCATTCACCTTGCGCTCGCCAGTTTCGGATGGTGGCAAGATGCTCTTGCAACTCGGGAATACTCTCCGTCACCGTCTTCCAGACAACAGACATTTCAGCTCGGAAATAGTCATGCACGATGAGGTTTCGCATACCCTTCATCCGCACCCAAGGGATATCGGGGTATTGCCGCAAGAACTCCGGCGCTCCTCGGTCGATCTTGACCACAGCTTCTCCGATGATCGCAAGCCCCATCATCACCGCCATCTGTGTCCGTTCGTCGGAAAGAAATGCGGCCTCGTCCATGTCCGTGACGAATTTCAGAATACTTGCCGTAGCGGTCTCGATCTCTTCGAGCTGGAGAAGCAGCCGGTCCGAATTCATATCGGCTTTGCTTCCTGCAACACACGATCCCTGATCCTGGCATGAAGCCCACCAGATGTGACGACATCGACAGGCACGCCCAGAGTCTCGGACAGTTCTTCGAGTAATCCTCCGAGGTCGAAAAGCGTCGTCTCCGGCAAGGCATCGACCAGAATATCGAGATCGCTATCCGAGCGATCTTCGCCGCGCGCCACCGAACCGAAGACACGCGGGTTTGCCGCGTTGAAGCGCTTCGTCGCTTCGCGGATCGCCTCCCGATTCTGTTCCAGCACCTCCGACGGTCTCATCGCTCAAATCCTTTGCTGGCAGAGAATATAGAGCGAGAAACCCCGCATGGAAAGCCGCCGCATCAGGCAGCAGCCTCAGGCAACAGCGCGGAAAGGCGCAAGTAAGCGATCTTCTCCACCTGCGCGGTTGCCGTGGCAAACTCCTGTTCGGCATCGTTGTGAATGCGCTCTTCGAAGGCACGCAGAATATCGTCCTTGTTAAGCCCCTTCACTGCGATGATGAAAGGAAAGCCGTTCTTCTCGACATAAGCCGTATTGAGCGCGGTAAAGCGCGCATGCTCTTCCGGCGTCAGTCGATCGAGCCCGGCACCGGCCTGTTCCTTTTTGCTGTCTTCTGTCAGCCCACCGGCAATGGCGAGCTTGCCAGCAAGATCCGGATGCGCCCGCAAGACGCCAAGACGCTCCTCATAAGATGCCGCACGAAACGGCACGCACAACGCCTCGTGAACACCTCTCGCCGTCAGCGGCTCCACCACGACACCTGAATCATAGGCGCGTTCGGCGATAAAGGGGGAATGCTCGAAGACGCCGCCGAAGCGGCTGATGAAATCGTCACGCTCTAGCATCAAAGCGCCTCCGGCTTGTGATGCTCATGCCAGTGGCGCGCGATGTCGATACGCTGCGGTATCCAGACCTTCTCGTGGCCGATCACATATTCGATGAAGCGGCGAAGCGCTGCCGCACGTCCCGGACGACCGACCAGACGGCAATGAAGCCCGACACTCATCATCTTGGCCGAGCCTTCCACGCCCTCTTGATAGAGCACGTCGAAGGCATCCTTCAGATAGGTGTAGAACTGATCGCCGGAATTGAAGCCCTGCGGCGTGGCAAAGCGCATGTCATTGGTTTCAAGCGTATAGGGGATGATCAGGAACGGATCGTTCTTTGATCCCTTCACCCAATAGGGCAGATCGTCGGCGTAGGAATCGGAGGAATAGAGGAAGCCACCCTCCTCCATGACGAGCTTTAGCGTATGGTCCGACGGCTTGCCCTGATACATGCCGTAGGGGCGCTCGCCCGTCAGTTCGGTATGGAGCCGCACCGCTTCGAGGATGTGCTTGCGCTCTTCCTCTTCGGAATAATCCTTATATTCCAGCCAGCGGTAGCCATGGCTGGCGATCTCCCATCCGGCTTCTTTCATGGCGGCAACCGCCTCCGGGTTGCGCGCCATAGCCGAGGTGACGCCATAGACTGTGGTTGTCACGCCAAGCGAGGTGAACATGCGCCACAGACGCCAGAAACCGGCGCGCGAGCCGTATTCGTAGATCGATTCCATGTTCAGATTGCGCTGCCCCGGCCATGGTTGCGCGCCGACGATTTCCGACAGCAGCGATTCCGACGCCTTGTCATTGTCGAGAATGCAACTCTCTCCGCCCTCTTCGTAATTGATGACGAATTGCACGGCGATGCGCGCACCGCCCGGCCATTTCGGATCGGGAGCGTTGCGGCCATAACCAATGAGATTGCGGGGATAGTCTGCGGAAATCATCAAATCACCTTCACGAAATTTCGTGAACGGTAGCATTGCAGACCGGAAAGTCGAGAGCGTTTCAGCGCAATTTCACCAAAAGCGCCCGCTGCCTTTTCGCTGGGCTGAGGCGTCCAGCGCACCTCGCAATCAGGCGATCTTGCGCGCCGAGACACGACCCATGGGATGCAGCGAATGCACCCTGAACGGTGCCCCCGGCTCCTCTTCGACAAAGAGCGCAAGATTGGCAAACTCCAGCGGGCGTTCGAGGAGAGCAGCGAACACGCTGCGCAATGCACGCTCCAGGCGCGCACAATCGGCCGGTACGATGGCCCCTGTGAGAGTCATTTGAAAACGAAACTCATCCATGACGTAAGGGTGCCCCCAGCGGTGCAGATTGGTCAGCTGCGTAGCAGACAGCCGGTGCGGATCGGCCCGGTCGATATCTGCATCCGACAGCGGTGTACGATACCGGTCGAAATCCTGCACGACGCTGGCTGCGAGAAAATTCAAAGTCTCTGACGGCCACGACGGTACGAGC
Source organism: Rhizobium sp. 22-785-1 (assembly GCF_053521965.1). Classification (NCBI taxonomy): domain Bacteria; kingdom Pseudomonadati; phylum Pseudomonadota; class Alphaproteobacteria; order Hyphomicrobiales; family Rhizobiaceae; genus Rhizobium; species Rhizobium sp. 22-785-1. Next base: position 831,696 of record NZ_JBNWDI010000001.1, read on the forward strand.
CCATAGCTGTTACCGAGCTTGGCGATTTCGAGCGGCGGCAACGTGAAAGGCTGGTGTGTACCGGCAAACCGCATCAGGTCACGAAGCAGCGCGGCTTCGGTCATGCCCTCGGCAAGCTGGAACGGCGCCTTGATCGCACCATGGAAACCGTAGCGGCGCGGAAGTGCGGTGAAGTAGGAGAGTTCCTGCATCCCAAGGCCGGTCTGCGCAGGCGGCTCCACGCTGTAGCCGGAATAGACGTCACGACCGAGCCACGATGCAGCAGCAAAAGTCATCGGGTCGTTCGGGGAAGGCGTGTAATGAATGGCGTACCGCATGCGTCGTCACCTCGCCCCGCTCAACTGGGATTTATGTCTGTCTGTTCATGGCGACAGCAGATAGGTGATTTGCGTGACAGATTAACGACGTGGTCCGAACGTCGCTCACAGATTTGCGTGAACAAGCGCAAGATGCGCATCGGTGCGGAAGCTGGAAGGCACATCCATATCCTTGCCCTGAACAGCGCAAAGTGCGGCATCCGCAAGACGATGAGCCAAACCGAAACTCACCTTGAAGCCGCCGGTTAGCGCTACGATGTGGGAGTGTTCAGGATGCGCCCCCACCATCGGATCACGACCGATGGCCTTTGGCCGAAGCCCGGCCCAGCGTTCGATGATCTTGGCCTTCGAAAGCTCCGGCACGATCTCTCTCGCTGCGCTCAAAAGAGCATCCAGTTTGTCATCGGTCGCGAAGGGCTCAGCAAAAGAATCCTCGCTGGTGCTGCCGATTGCGACTGTCCCGTCCTCATGCGGCACGATGTAAAGTCCATTGAGGAACACCACCGGCATGGTGGAATCGATCGATCCCCGCAACAGGGCAGCCTGCCCTTTGACCGCCTGACCGAGTGCAGCCTCGGACGGAAGAGCAAATGTCTGCCCCAAAAGGGGAAAAGAGGCGTACCCTGCCGAAACAATAGCGCGCGAGAACGACAGGCGCGATCCGTCGTCGAAATGCGCAACGCCGTTCTTGCCGAGCGATACGATCTTTTGTCTCTCTACGACACGCACATGCCGCGACGCATTGAGAAACGCAGTCAGTGACGCAACCAAGCCGCGCGGAGAGACCTTCGCGGCGAAGGTGTCATGCACGAACCCCGCCTGCCCTGCCGATGCATCGACCCAGTTTTCCGCCGGTGGCGCATCCAGCACGTGCCAGTGGAACCGCTGGCCCTGCTGATCCCAATTGGTCTTCGCCTCCTGACTATGGCGTTCAGCAATCACACGCAGATGCGGTTTCGGCAGCGGAATGATGCGCCCGCACCGCCTGTATCCAGCCGAGAGGCCTGTCTCGGCTTCAAGCCGCGCAATCTCGTCTTCCAATGTCAGAAGCGCATCGAACTGGAACTGCTTCTTGTCGTTCCAGCGATCTGGCATATGCGGCATCAGCGCGCCAAGCAGCCCCCCACTCGCGCCGCAACCTGCGTGCCCGGCATCGACAAGGACCGTATCGATCCCCAGACGGTCAGCTTTCCGCGCCGCCCACAGCCCCATGATACCGCCGCCGATGATCAGCAGCGACGCACTGGGCGGCAAAGATGATTGACCTCTGTGATCGGGAAGACTATCGGCTTGGACCATGACACATCCCGAAGACTTGGACCCGGACAGCACCGGCGAAAACATGCTGGATTGGCGAGAGGGCGATATGCCCTATTCGCTGGCCTTTGGCGATCATTTTTATTGCCAGACGGATGGGCGGCTGGAATGCGGCCATGTCTTCCTGAACGGCAATGGCCTTCCAGGTCGCTGGGCCGATCAGCAGGAAGAAACGTTCCTCATCGGCGAACTCGGCTTCGGTACCGCGCTCAATCTCACCGAAACATGGCGACAGTGGAAACTTGCACGCCGCCCCGGCAAGACATTGCACTTCGTTTCCTTCGAACTCTACCCCATGCGGGCGCAAGAGATCGACCGGGCGCTGTCGCGCTGGCCGGAAGTCGACACGGAACGTCAGGCCCTCGTCGCGCTGTGGCCGCAAGAGCCGCAAGGCATCATTGCGCTGCAACTGGATGATCAGACCAGGCTCACCGTCGTCTGCGGCGAGGCACTCCAAGGTATCAGGACGAGTGCGCTTACCTTCGACGCCTGGTTCCTGGATGGATTTGCGCCATCGCGCAATCCAGACATGTGGTCGGTAGAGATCATGAACTCAATCTATGAAAAGACGCGTGAGAGCGGAACCTTTGCGACCTATGCCGCCGCAGGCTTCGTGCGTCGCAATCTGCAGGCCGTCGGCTTCAAGGTCGAACGCCGCAAGGGTTTTGCCGGTAAACGGGAAATGCTGTGCGGCATCAAGCATATCGATACGAACTCGCCCACCTAGCCTCGTCATCGTCCTGAAAACACGCTCAAAACAAAAACGCCCGGATGATCGTCCGGGCGTTTGTGCATTCATAAAGCTGTATCAGCCGCGCTTGCGACCGCGACCGGCGTTACCGGCAGGACGCGCCTGACCGGCAGCGGCAAAGGAGCCGGACTTGCGAGCCGGACGGCCCTGACCACCGCGGTGCTTGCGCGGACCGGCAGACTTCGCGCCCTCGCCACCGTCAACCTTGGTGCGCTTGAAGTCGGACGTGACTTCCAGATCGTTATCGCGCTCGACCGGAGCGAACTCGCCCGCACGCTGACCGCGGAAATCGCCGTTGCGGCGCCCGCCTTCACGATGACCACCTTCACGGTGACCGCCTTCACGATGACCGCGCGCCGGACGGTCGCCATGCGAACGCTCGCCGCGCTCGCCACCCTGACGACGTCCACCGTTACCTGCGCCGTTTCCACGACCGCCACGGTTGCCGCTACCGCGGGTCGGGCTGGCAAGACCTTCCGGACGCTCACCGGAGAGGACCGGAATTTCGATCTTCATCAGCTTTTCGATGTCGTGCAGCAGACGGGTTTCGTCCGGTGCGCAAAACGCAATCGCGATACCATCACGACCCGCACGGGCCGTACGACCGATGCGGTGAACATAGGCATCCGCCACTTCAGGCAAGTCGTAGTTGAAGACGTGCGTTACGGCTGGAATGTCGATGCCGCGTGCAGCAACGTCGGTCGCCACCAGCACCTTGACTTCGCCATCCTTGAAGCCCTTCAACGCGCGCTCGCGCTGACCCTGGCTCTTGTTGCCGTGGATCGAAGCAACCTTATAGCCGACATGTTCGAGATGCTTGTAAAGCTTCTCGGCGCCATGCTTGGTGCGAAGGAAGACGATGGCGCGGCCATCCGGATTTTCGGCAAGCGACTTCTTCAGGAGGTCGGTCTTGTCGTTCTTGCCGGCGACGAAGTGAACATACTGCTCCACCTTGTCGGCAGCCTTGCCCGGAGGCGTGACTTCCACCTTGACCGGGTCGGTCAGGTAGCTACCGGCAAGATCGGCAATCGCCTTCGGCATGGTGGCCGAGAACAGAAGCGTCTGGCGCTTTGCCGGCACCATCTTGGAAATCTTACGCAGGTCGTGGATGAAGCCGAGATCGAGCATCTGGTCGGCTTCGTCGAGCACGAGATGCGTGACCTTGGACAGCGAAATTGCGTTACGCGCAATCAGGTCGAGCAGGCGGCCAGGGGTCGCGACCAGAATGTCGGTGCCCTTTTCCAGCTGCAACTGCTGCTTGTTGATCGACGCGCCGCCGACAACCTGGTTGATGCGAAGCGGCGTCTTCTTGACGAAGGAGCGCAGGTTCTCGCCGATCTGGTTGACCAGCTCGCGCGTCGGCGCAAGGATCAGAGAACGGGTGGTGCGGTTGGCAGGACGTTCGGCATGCTTCATCAGCATTTCGATCATCGGCAGACCGAATGCGGCAGTCTTGCCGGTGCCGGTCTGTGCAAGACCGATAACATCGCGGCCTTCCATCAGAAGTGGGATGGCTTTCGCCTGAATAGGTGTTGGTGTCGTATAACCGAGTGCGGTGACAGCGGCCACGATCTTTTCGGAGAGGCCGAGTTCGTTAAAACTGGTCAATAGAATACCTTTCGGGGCGCCAAAACGCTTCAGCCGGTACAGCCCATGCTGTCCGGTTGTCTTGGCGTCAAGAACCCCGCGTGAATTGGGAACTTGGTGGGTTGAAATAACTCTCTGCGCTCAGCACCGGCGAATGATCGCCGTATTCTGCATCAAATGCGCTTTTCCTTCATGCGTGCGTATGATTTTGAAAGGACGCTACAGCTCACGCGGCTGTGGAAGGTGAAAGCTTGAGACGGCATGTGGTCTTTTTGTCGAAAAAAGTCAAGCAATTCTTTCGCCCACGCTGCGGCAGCGACTTGATGCTTATGGTTAAAAAAGCTTGAAAAGCCTTCAGGGCCCATGGTTTTTCGAGCGTGGCTCTCTTAGCCTGTGACAAGATTAAAGATATTTGATTCTATTGATGGTTCGGAGCGCGGCTTGAGTATCGAGGGCAGCTTGTTGGAAAGGGCCTGCCAGGGAATTTTGTCCCTGCGCCTGCCGGCTTGCGTCAAGGATAGTGAGCTGCGCTATGTCTGCGTCAACAATGGATATGCCCGTTTTGCCGGAAAACGCCCGGAGGATTTCGTCGGGCAGTCGAGCCATATGATGTTCGATACGGCTGACGATGTGGAGCGAGAAGACAAGGAACGCCGCTGCCTCGTCTTCGCGACCGACGAGATCGCCACCTGCCGGGGCATAGTGCCGGACGCTCATACGCTGCACTGCGAACGCTTCATCGACGAGACTGGGCAAATCTTTCTTTATGAAGTTTTCGAAAAGATGCCTGCTTTCGGCGGCGTGCGGCAGTTAAACACTGCCAGCGGTCTGGAAATTGCCGATCCGCCTTACGGCAAAGCGATCGAGGCGATTGCGCTGCTTCGCACGCCGCTCGCCGGCATTCTAGGCATGGCGCAAGCGCTTGCCCGAACCGATCTCGACGCCCGGCAGAAAGCCTATGCAGACAGAATAGTTCTCTCCGGCAACGCCTTGTTGCAAAGCCTCGACGCTGTACTGCACGCCTCACCCGACATCCCAGTATCCTTGCAAACCAGCCACTTCGACCCCGCCGATTTGGTGGAGGAGATAGCTTCGCTGCTCGCCTTCTACGCGCGGAAGAAGGGAGTGACCCTTTTTGCCGACATCGATATATCGGCAGAGATGATCGTCGAAGCGGATGCGGCGCGCTTGCGCCAGATCGTCACCGAGCTTGTCAGCAACGCCATCCGCTTCACCCATTCCGGCCACGTCATCGTCAGGCTCCAAGCCGAGCACGCCGCGTCAGGCGGCATCTCGCTTCTGCTCACCGTGGAAGATACCGGTGTTGGCATGTCGCAGGAGCAACTCGCTTCACTTCTGGGCCAGCACGATGGTTCGGCACGTACCGTAACAGGTTTTGCAGAAACCATCAGCAACGTCTCTCTGCTCGACGGCCAGATCGAAGCGGAAAGCGAAGAGAACAAAGGGTCGGTCTTCACGGTCAAACTACCGGTCGCCGTGATCTCGGCGCAACCCGTCACGCCTCTGTGCCCCCCCGATTCGAGCATATTGGTGATCGATGGCGATGCAATCAGCCGCGATATCCTGACAAGGCGCCTGCGCGACTGGCGGCTCGATGCCTATGCCGCTGAGAACGGTGCCACCGGACTTGCAATTCTGGAGGAAGCGGTGGCCTTGGGCTTGCGCCCTGCCGCCATTCTTATCGATGAAACCATGACGGATATGCCCGCCGATGACGTGGTGCGCTTCATACGCCACCATCCGGGCGTGCAAGACATCCCCGTGATCCTGCTGACCTCGCTGGTCAAAGACGAGCTCGACGAGGCCGCGCACGCCTACATAGCCAAACCCTTGCGCATCCGACACCTGAGAGACGCGCTGGAAGCCTTGCTGCCCGCCCCTGCTCTGCACAATAATCTGTCTCCACAAGTCACAGCGACGATGACGAATGATCAGTCGCAGTCGATTTCTACGCCTCTACCGTCCCGAAAAAGCGGTGCGGGGATCGATGTGCTGGTGGCAGAAGACAATGAGGTGAACCAGATCGTCTTCAGCCAGATCCTGCAGCAGACGGGACTCGGTTTCCGCGTCGTCGGCGATGGCAAGACAGCGGTGGAGGTCTGGCGCGATGAGAACCCATCGCTGATCTTGATGGACGTATCGATGCCGGTCATAAGCGGCTATCAGGCAGTCCAGTCGATCCGCCAGATGGAAGACGAAGAGGACGGCCGCCTCGGTCGCGTCCCGATCATCGGCGTCACGGCGCACGCTCTCGATCGTGACAGCGAACTATGCCTCGCCTGCGGCATGGACGATTATATTTCCAAACCCATCAGCCCGGAACTGCTGCGCGCCAAGATCAACCAGTGGCTACCTAGAGGCGCGCTGGAAGCGCTTTAGGCGGAGGAAGACGCAGCCGTACGTTACTCGGACTGCGGAGCGAGCAGCAGAGCCTCCGCCACTCGTTGCCGCTATCCCCGGCCTTGCGCCAAGGATAGCGACGAAGAAGTTTCTTAGCGCTTATCGACAGCAAAGGCTCCCGGACCTGCGGTCACGAGGAACAGGAAGATGAAGCAAAAAAGGATTGCAGCATCGCCCCCGTTGATGGCAGGGAAGACGCTTTTGGGCGCATGTGCCATGAAATAGGCAACAGCCATTTGGCCGGAGAGAATGAAGGCGACCGGGCGGGTGAAGAGACCGATGAGGATGAGAATGCCGCCGACGAGTTCAAGCAACGCGGCCGCAAGAAGAAGTGGGGGAAGTGATCCTTCCATTGTCGCAGCGGGAAAGCCAAAAAGCTTCTGCGTGCCATGTTCGATAAAGAGAAGCGCGGCGATGATGCGCAGTGCTGCTAGTGCGTAAGGCTGATAGCGGGAAAGTTTTTCAAATACGGACATTCAAGCGTTCCTGATTGCGCATTCCCAGCGCCTTTGATCGGCGTCGTGTCTAGAAATGCTATCAAACAATGAGTTGGAGCTAGGGCGGCGGAAATATGTTCACCGCATTTGCTCAGGGTTGCACATCGTCAATAGGCTCGAAATTTGGCGTCCAACAATCACATTTGCGCTATCAAAAAAGAAACAAGCCGCCAAAGTTCGGCTCAACTCCCCGTTGAGTTGTAAAAGACGGCCTACTCTGTGCGCTCGCTCGCAGGATTCAACCGCTAGCACGCGTTAAAGCCAGAAATTTATCCACATGTTCTGAGATAAATGCATGCTTGGACCGCGCTCATGCGGTCATCAAAACCGCGTCCCGATAATAGGGGGTGAAGGGGCTGAATTCGATCTTACCTTTCACGACGGTTGCCACTGTATTGGCCGGAATGAATTCCCACATCTCTCCGCCAGTGCCGAAAGGCTCGGAGGCGATCGCGATACCTTCTCCGATGTTGCGCCAATAGAGGGTCGGCGGGCGCGCATCGCTCGACCAGCGGAATGCATGCAATTTTTCGCCATCGGCATGAATGGCGCTAAAACGGATCGGCTGGTCCACGCCGGCATCCAGCACCACATCCATGCAGATCTCGATGGTGCGCGAAAGCGCGTCGACCGGGTCGCGATCGAGACCAAGGCCTGCCGCGATCAGGAACATTGCCTCGCTATCGCCATTACCGGCGCGCGAACAATAGACGTCGTCGGAAATATGCGTCTCGATAGCGCGTTTCACCTTTTCATAGCCGCCGATCTGGCCGTTATGCATGAAGAGGTGCCGGCCAAAGCCGAAGGGATGACAGTTCGCCATCGATACGCCGCCGGTGGTCGCAGAGCGTACATGCGCTAGAAACATGCCAGCGCGGATCTGATGACAGAGCGAGGTCAGGTTCCTGTCCGACCATGCGGGCAGGATGCCGCGATAGATGCCGGGCTCTGGTCGTTCGCCATACCAGCCAATCCCGCACCCGTCGCCATTCACCACCGTCTTTGCTTCCCTTGCGGCAAGCGACTGGCTGATCAGCGAGCTTTCCGGCTCGATCAGAAGCGTGTCGAGCCAGACAGGTGAACCGGAATAGGCCAAGAAACGGCACATGCGAATACCTTCGTATCAGGTTCGGGGCGCCCCCACCGATTACATCATCGGGGACGCCTTCTTTGTTGAACGAAGCCGCTCTAGCGCCGGATCAGGGCGTTAATGAGATGCTTCAGGCCTGAATTACAACCACGCGGGCACCGACCGGAACGCGCTCGTACAGGTCGATGATATCGTGGTTGAGCATGCGGATACACCCGCTCGACATCGCGTGCCCGATCGACTGCGGCTGGTTGGTGCCGTGCAGACGGAACATCGTGTCATTACCGTTGCGATAAAGATAAAGAGCGCGCGCACCCAGCGGATTGTTAAGACCACCTGGCATGCCACCGGCATATCTCAGGTTCCGCTCCGGCTCGCGGCGGATCATGTTAGGCGTCGGCGTCCAGCTTGGCCATTCGGCCTTGCGTCCGACATAGGCATTGCCCTTCAGCGCCAGACCCTGGCGACCGACACCAACGCCATAGCGCACCGCGCGACCACCGCCGAGCACAAAGTACAGGCGGCGTGCCGGTGTATCGACGACAACGGTACCGGCCGGATAGGTGGTCTCGTAGGCCACTTCCTGGCGGCGCAGTTCCGGCTTGATCTTCTCAAGCGGCATGGCTGGCATAGGATATTGTTCATTTGGCAAAGCTGCATAATTCTGCCGCTGGCCCGCGGGATTGATACTTGCACAACCTGCCAGGAAAAGTGGCAATCCAAACAGAACACCACGACGCGAAATCGACATATTACCCCCTGCCGCAACGAATCTTTCGATTTAACGAGAGGTATAATTTTATGGTTAACAAACGCCTAATATCTGCAATCGATAGTTAAGGGTCACATGACACGACCTCAATTTACGGTCACAGCGAGTTTGCAAAAGCGAACAGAACTGTTCTGCGACGCTATTCCCAACTTTTAATGGAAAGATCCGCCGACAAGTCGAGCCTATTTTATAGGCAAAGATAGTTTGGCACCTCCTCCCAAATTTGGAACTCACTCGGTGGTATCACTTGAACTTTTCAGGCTCTGCCGCATTTTAATGCTACACGTGAAAGATTGCTTTATTTTCAGCCACTTTGCGTCACGGCGGCACACCAAAAAATCTAAATCGCCGCCCTCTCATCCGGCTTGCATTGCTTCGGGCATTGTATTCAAATGTACAAAAAGGGGACCTGAAAGTTGGCATTTGATGAAATGATAAATGCGGACTCAACGCCGCGAAGCCCATACGCAAACTACAACGACTGGTACAGCCGCCAGGACAGGGCGCACCTGATCCAGAAATCGAAAGACGCTGAAAACATCTTTCGCAGAACCGGCATCACCTTTGCCGTTTACGGCCACGCCGACAGCGCCGAAAAGCTTATCCCCTTCGACATCATCCCGCGCATCATTTCCGGCAAGGAATGGCGCAAGCTCGCCCAGGGCATCGAGCAGCGCGTCATTGCGCTCAACGCCTTTCTCGATGACATCTACCACAAGCAGGAAATCATCAAGGCCGGTCGCATTCCCCGCGAACTGATCGAGAAGAACGAGGCCTTCCTGCCGCAGATGATCGGCTTCAGGCCGCCCGGCGGTGTGTACACCCATATCGTCGGTACAGATATCGTGCGCACCGGCGAAGACCAGTTCTATGTGCTGGAAGACAACGCCAGAACGCCTTCCGGTGTCAGCTACATGCTGGAAAACCGCGAAACCATGATGCAGATGTTCCCCGAACTCTTCCACGAGAACAGGGTCCGGCGCGTCGAGGATTACCCCTATCTTCTGCGCCAGTCGCTGGCTTCACTTGCGCCGCCTGGCTGCAAGGGCAAGCCACGCGTGGCAGTCCTGACACCCGGCATCTACAACTCCGCCTATTACGAGCATTCCTTCCTGGCCGACATGATGGGCGTGGAGCTGGTGGAAGGCTCGGACCTGCGCGTCATGGACGGCAAAGTGAAGATGCGCACGACGCAAGGCTATGAAGCGATCGACGTTCTCTATCGCCGCGTCGATGACGACTTCCTCGACCCCCTCACCTTCCGCCCGGATTCCGCGCTCGGCATTCCCGGCATCATGGATGTCTACCGCGCCGGAAACATTACCATTGCCAATGCGCCAGGTACGGGCATTTCCGATGACAAGGCGATCTACTCCTACATGCCGGAAATCGTCGAGTTCTATACCGGCCGCAAGCCGCTTCTGGAAAATGTGCCGACCTGGCGCTGTTCAGAGCCGGACAGCCTGAAATATGTTCTCGACAACCTGGCCGATCTCGTCGTCAAGGAAGTTCATGGCTCGGGCGGATACGGCATGCTGGTGGGCCCGACCGCCAGCAAGAAAGAACGCGCGCTATTTGCCGACAAGCTGCGGGCGCGCCCGAACAATTACATCGCCCAGCCGACACTGTCTCTCTCCACCGTCCCGATAATGGTGAAGAACGGCATCGCACCGCGCCATGTCGATCTTCGTCCCTATGTGCTCGTGTCCGACAAGGTCAAAATCATTCCAGGCGGCTTGACCCGCGTGGCCCTCAAGCAGGGTTCGCTCGTGGTCAACTCCAGCCAGGGTGGCGGCACCAAAGACACCTGGGTACTGGAGGACTGAGCCATGTTGGGAAGAACTGCAAACGGGCTCTACTGGATGTTCCGCTATATCGAGCGGGCCGAAAACATTGCGCGCCTCGTCGATGCGGGCCTGCGTGTCTCGCTGACGCGAAGCGGCAGTGCGGATGAGGATTGGGACGGCGTGCTGCAAAGCGCGGGCGTGCGCGAAGCTTTCCTCCAAAGCAATGAGAAGGTGACGTCCGCCGATGCGATCGACTATCTCCTGCGCGACAAGAGCAACCCGTCGAGCGTGATGTCCTGCATCGACTCCGGCCGTAACAATGCCCGCATGGTGCGCACCGCACTGACGCGCGAAACCTGGGAAGCGACCAACGAATTCTGGATCGAGTTGAAGAGCCTGCTTGGACGCCGCCTCAAACCGGCAGAAATGCCGCATGTCATCGACGTCATCAAGCATCGGGCAGGCTTGGTGCGCGGCGCCTTCCATGGCTCGATGCTGCGCAACGATCTCTACAACTTCTCGCGCATCGGCACGTTCATCGAACGAGCGGATAACACGGCGCGCATTCTCGACGTGAAATATTACGTGCTGCTACCGGCGGCCGCGCAAGTCGGCTCGTCCCTCGACAATGCGCAGTGGGAATCGATCCTGCGCTCCGTTTCCGCCCATCGCTCCTATGGCTGGGTCTACGACGCGGAATACAAGCCCGCCAATATTGCCGACTTCCTCATTCTCAACGCCCGCATGCCGCGTTCTCTTGCCTACTGCTATGAGAAGATCGTCAGCAACCTCGGCTATCTCGCCAAAGACTACGGAGAGCGGCACAAGGCGCACGAAACATCCGACGCCATTTTGTCGACTTTGAAGGAAACCACCATCGACCGCGTGATGGACCGGGGCCTGCACGAGTTTCTGGAAGCTTTCGTCAATAGAAACGGCCAGCTTGGGCAGGAAATTACGGACGGCTATCGCTTCTATCAGTAAGCGGAACAAGACGGGGACACAGGGCGAATGCGTCTGAAAATCAACCACACAACCGAATATCTTTACGAAGAGCCGGTGCCATATTCCCTCCAGCGCCTTCGCCTGACGCCGGTCAGTGGACCGATGCAGACGGTGCTGAACTGGGACGTCGCCGTCGATGGCGCGACCGTCGAAGTGGCCTATGACGATCATTTCGGCAATCGCGTCGAGCTTGTGGAGAGCGAAGGTCCGAGCCGCGCCGTCAAGGTTACGGCAAGCGGCGAGGTCGAAACGAAGGACAAGGCAGGCGTCTTCGGCCCGCATATCGGCAACGCCCCGCTCTGGCTCTTCATGCGCGACACGCCGCTGACCAAGCCCGGCAAGCTCATACGGGATATCGCCCGCCAAAGTTCAGGCAGCACCGAGCTCGAACGTCTTCACGAACTGATGGCGCTGATCCACCTTGAAGTAGCATACCAAACCGGAAGCACCGGCACCGAGACCTCGGCCGAACAGGCGCTGGAGGCCGGCAAGGGGGTCTGTCAGGACCACGCCCACATCTTCATTTCCGCAGCGCGGGTGCTTGGCCACCCTGCCCGTTATGTTTCCGGTTATCTGATGATGGAAGGCGTGGACGAACAGGTCGCGACCCACGCCTGGGGTGAAGCTCACCTTCCCGGCCTCGGCTGGGTGGGCTTCGATGCCGCCAACAAGATCTGCCCGGACGAGCGTTACGTCCGCATCGCCACCGGCCTTTGCTACCGCGATTGCGCCCCCGTCTCCGGCATGCGCGTCGGCGTCTCCGGCGAAAGCCTGAGCGTGTCCGTCACCGTGCATGAGTCCCAGAGCCAAAGTCAGTCGCAGAGTTAGGGGTATTAGCAAGGATTACGCAGTCTGTGGATGAAGTCAGAATGCTAGGCCGTCGTTTCTAACCACGCCGGCTAAAGCTAGGTGCGGAGACCTGTATACGTTGTCATGGCTGACCAATGTAACAGCCTCGAAAATAACTTCGATCATCAGATCATTGAAAGATATCAGCCAAAGCCTCGCGTGCAAAACACTCCACTTTGCTACCTCTTCCACACCGATAATTTCGTTAAATGCCCACGGATTGATCCGGTACCTACAAGCGTTCAGACCTTCCACGTTCATTGGCGTGATCTTAATGTCAATAACGTCGATAAATCTAAGGACCACGTTGCCGCCGCCCGCTCGTACGGAGGCTTCATAAGAGACGAAAGCGTCACTTCCATCAAAGAACACTGCAGGATTTGCAACAGTTCCTACTCCTGGAAAATCTTCCAGGGGACTGACCACTTGCATGACGGTTCACCGCTCGTACTGATGTTATATCATAGACTATCCAAGTAACTTAGGACCTGTCAGTAAATGCTAGATGAAGGCTACCATTGCTTGTCTCGACGCTATGGCGGCCGCAAGATTGGAGCTGTGGCAACGTCTATAAAATTCTATTGCTTCCAAAGACATACCCGCTGGAATATCGACGAAGTCTTCCAGCCTCATTCCTTCACGCTCATGCAGAGCCTCGTGTTCCAGAGCAGAAGCAGGAAGTAGAGCCACGGCCTCTTGAATGTTTTCAAAATAGGCAATGTTGCGATCCAAGACGGCGGGGTCACTCGTCTGACCATGCGCAAGAACAAGCTGCTTCGGCTTCAGGCTGCGAATGCGGTTCAACGAGGAGCAGAGACTGCGCAGATCGTCAGGCGCGCTGCTCCAAACTTCCGGAATGGGATGCTCGACCGCATCCACCGCCAGGCACGTCTCGATCTCGGGGATCCAAACGGCAAGATGATCTGGCGTGTGTCCAGGCGTGTGCAAAAGATGCAGGCTGAGATCGCCGCCATGCAGCGTCATGTTCTCGCCGCTGAAGGTCAATGTCGGTGACACAAGCTCGACCTCGTGAAAGCGGGGCTCGGTCGTTCTCTTCTGTTCAAGCATGTGGAGCGCAGACGGATCGCGCAATCGCTCGATTGCAGATTGATGCGCAATGATCGGCGCACCACTGACTGCACGATTGCCCCAGAAATGGTCCCAATCCATGTGCGAGTTGACAACGATCAGAGGCCGACCCTGCATCCGATCGGCAAGCAGATCCAGCGCGTGACGACACTGGCTGGGTGTCCCCAGCGTATCGATCAGCACGTTGAAACGCTCGGTCCCGACGAACACAGCGTCGACCTCATCGCCAGCCCGGATAATGGCGATACGGTCATCCAGGCCCGCGTAGGACGTCAGCGTCACATCATTCGTCATTGTTCCCACCGCTTGATTGCCAAAACGCAACAGACCGTTTTACGACTTGGCCAGATCATGGTTGGAAGGCTTTGATGTCGTCAAGCGCTTAGACGGTCTTCGTGTGCCAGCCTCGCAAAAGCCCCCAAGCCCTGAACAGCTTTCAGACGGATGGCGGACTTGGAGATTGTTGGACAGACGTGCTAAACCGCTTCTCCTTTAAGAAGGTACCACTAGGAAGACACGGTCCATGACAGCCCGCGACGACAATACGATCGATTTTTACGCCCGAGAAGTTGCTGCCTATACGACCCGAGGCGAAGAGGCCTCCCCTCGCCTGAAGGCCTTTCTCGCCATCCTGCCAGCGGGCGGTCGTATTCTTGAACTGGGCTGCGGCGCAGGTCAGGATAGTGAGGCCATGCTTGGTCTCGGCTTCGACGTTCACCCCACAGACGGTACGCCTGAAATGGCCCGCGCTGCCCAAGACCGTCTCGGCGTTGCGACCAGCACGCTGCTCTTTGAGGATATTAAAGAGCAAAACGCCTATGATGGAATCTGGGCCAATGCCTGCCTGCTACACGTGCCCCGTGCCACGCTTCCGTCCATCATCGCCCGCATCCATGCTGCTTTGAAAGATAAGGGCGTGTTCTATGCCAGCTACAAGGCAGGCACTGCTGAAGGCCGCGACGATCTCGACCGCTTCTACAATTATCCTTCTCCCGAGTGGCTTTTGGAGGTCTACCAGCAATGTTCCTGGACCTCAGTCACTATCGACGAAGCCGAAGGCGGCGGCTACGACAACAAGCCAACCGACTGGCTGCATGTAACCGCCGTGAAACCATAACGGCGCCCTTTTTTTGGGCGCGATCCTGCTTTTCACGTTGCACACCGCATATCCGCGGAACCTAGTCCACTCAGAACTGTTCTCAGCGTGGGGAACACAGGGACAGAATTCGTGACCGGACAAGAATATCGATTGGCAAGATTTTTGAGCCATGACGCCATAAAGCAAACCTCTCGCCCTGCATCGCGAAGATCTGTGCAGACCGACGAACTTTTCTCGCACCTGCTACAGCGCCTGGACGAAGCAGAGATGCCGGATGATCAGTCTTGCGCAGATGCCGAGAAGACAGGCGTTCAGAGTTGCAAGATGCTTCCTTGTTAACGAAGAGCTCCAAGACCTCTAACTGAGGGTGGGCCCGCGCCTGCATCACGAGTGCGAGCCTTCACCTGAGCGTCGCTGAGCGATCAGTATATTTGCACCCCGTTGCTCTTCAGTTTTTCAAGAACGTCCCTGTTGTCAGCATCACGGGAAAGACCTTCGACCTTCTTGAGCGACCGGATATCGAGCAGAGCTTTTATATTTTCGGCTGGAACGTTGATGTCGATCCATTCAAGTTTGTGCAAAGGCACAAGTGTTTGAAGATCGAAACTGTTAATCATCGACGTGACAAAAATCGCTTTCAGATTGACGCAGAGGCCAATATCCGATGTGTCTCTAACGTCGAAAACAGTCTCTTCACCTCCCCAGAAATACCATGCATAGGGATAAATCTCTTCCCCGCCATCGAATTGTACCCTGTCGACGGCATCGAGGAGCTCAGGCGTCAGGGGGTAGCGAACAAGATAATCAAGCGCCTGCGGTATAAGGTCATACCCGTCCTGCTCAAGATCGACCTGTCGGCCAAGAACATGGCTGGCAAGTTGCTCTGGAGTGCCAAGGTCAAGCAGCTTGGATCGCAACAGCGATGACATGACAACGAGCTTCAAATTGGGATCGGAAAACGGAGCGCCGGGGGCGCCCTTGGCAACCGGGTATGGTGGGGCAGTCGGTTCTGTATATTCGGCCTTGGGGTTGGAAATCTCAATCTCGTACAGATTTCCATTGCTGATCCGCGCAGACAAAATGCCCTCCGGAAGACGCATTGTGCCGTAGCGCGTCCCGCGCAGGACCTTACTTTCCTCACCGACCTTCATGTCGGGGACAGCAGATGGCAATTCTTTGAGGCTGATGCCCATGGGTACACCCGCTATTGTCTGATCGAAGCGAGAGTTGAACGTGATCGTTCCAATCCGACCGGTACGATCCAGTCGCACGATCACCCCATAGGTGTTTTCCAGAATGTCGATCACCCCACCCTTATGCGGCGCAGGGGCGCGCCAGGCGGTACCCATGGCCTTCTCAACTGCCGCGCCCGGCATGCCCGGTCGCAATGCTGCAAGTGCTGACACATCCACGCTATCGTCTTGCGCTATCAAAGGCTCGCCTCCCATTCCCGCAACGATACCCAATGTGACTGCTCCGGTGAGGAACTCTCTTTTTCGCATACGTTGCTCCGTGCGCAGATCATGAACCTGAATGAGGAAGGATGATGATATCCGAGAAACGACCAGAGATTAAATGCGGGCTTGTTTCATCGCTTCTGCGGGGACGTCTTCGACCCGCTACGGCGAAATACTATTCCCGATACCGGCAGCGCAAAGGCACTGAAAGAAGGATTTTCCGTGCCGAGAGACAGACGGCCCCGGCGCAAATTTACCTCTCAGATCTCGGAGAGCGAAGCCAGGTTTGTTGATGCCGTGAAGACGACGCCCGTTACGTTATAATCGATAGAGGCTTTGCCAGTCAGCCCCAGCCCAAGCATTCTGATCAAGCGGGTGCCGAAACCTGATTTTTTCGGCGGGCTCACGGCAGGGCCTCCGCTTTCAACCCACGCGAAGTGAAACTCATCGCCATCGATCCTCCAATCGATGATGACTCTTCCCTCACTCGTCGACAACGCACCGTATTTGGCCGCATTTGTTGCAAGTTCATGCAGCGAAAGCGCAAGCGTGTTGCTCCCCTGGTGGGACAGAAGGAAATCTGGACCTGAGATAACAAAACGCTTTCCCGCATCGAAGGGTTCAATCGCGCGTTCGATGACAGCCCTGATATTGGCTGAGAGAAAGTCCCTACCCCGCAGCACATCATGAGACCGTCCAAGCGCATCCAGGCGGCTCGTGATGTTGTTGCGCATCGTCGTGACATCAAAATCACCGCGCATCGACTGGTTGACGATAGACTGCACGGTCGCCATCATGTTCTTGATGCGATGGCCCATCTCCTGGGCAATGACCGCCTTCTCCGCCTCGACTGCCTTACGCGCCGTGATGTCCATCGAAATGCCGTTCATCATCAACGGTTGACCGTCAGCCCCGAACTTCGTCTCAGCCCTGACCTCGACCCAGATCACCTCGCCATCCGGGAGGTTGACACGGTATTCGATCTGCAGATTGCCGTCAGACGATAATGCCGAGGCCACCGCTTCCTGCCAACGTTCACGATCGCCGGGATGGACGGCGGCCTTCAGGTCATCGTAATCGAACTTGTCTGTCGGGTTGCGGCCAAAATTCGCCTTGCACAGAGCGGAGCATGAGAGCCGCTGCGATGGGATATCCAACGTCCATGTTCCAAGGCTGCCCGCCTTGAGCGTGAAGCTCAGGCGCTCCTCATTGGCGATAAGCTCGGCGATCCGGCGTTGCAACTCGACCTGATAATCTTCCTGATCCCGGATTGTCTTGATCGCACGCTCCCGCGTGACATCGAACTGCGAGGCAAAAAAATAGGTCAGTTGCTCGCCATCGAAGACAGGCGACACAAGCAGCCGGTTCCAGAAGACGGAACCATCCCGCCTGTAGTTCAGAAGGTCGAGCTCAATAGCCTTTCGCTCAGCAATTGCCCGCTTCAGACGGATAACATCGTCAGCATTGGTGGCTGGCCCCTGAAGAAAGCGGCAGTTCTTGCCGAGAATTTCTTCGCGGCCATACCCCGTCAGCTTACAAAATGCGTCATTTGCAAAGACGATCGGGTTGTCAGCTCGGCGCGGATCAGTGATGACCATCGGCATCCGGGATGCGCGGATTGCTGCCGCAAACGGATCGGCACCAGATACCAATTCGCTGATCTCACGCTCAATACGCCGGTGCTCAGTCGTGTCCATCGCCTATGCATATACTCCCTTTGTTCTTTTGTATTGCGGAAAATAGATGGACGACAAAAAACTGGCGCAACGGGAATGCGTGCCTATACACCGCTCCCATTGCTCTCTGAGTGACCTAGAATTCGGTATCCTGTGATGTGATAATCTCCCAGACGCGAGAATGATACCGGACGTAGCAAGGCTGGTCGCGCCCTCTGTCGAACAAACGGTCAATCAATGGTTCCGATATGGCTTGAAGCACGCCATCATGCCCCACTAAAGCGATCATCGATGCATCACATTGGAGTAGCGCCACCTTCTTCATTAAAGCCCTGCTGCGAAGGAGCAGGCACGACCCAAGCTCCCCATCGTCTGGCAGTATACCCTTCAGTTGTTTTCGCGTTACGCCCCGCTCTCTCTTGTGCAGTTTAAGGGCGCAAGATGCTCTGTCGCCGAGAAAGCACTGCAAAAAGTTTGAGGCCCGCCCACATCTCATAGCGGACCTCAATCGCGCCAACCTCTGAGTTCTAGCGACCGCCAGTAGCGGTACAAAGCCTCCACATCACCACTGGTGATGATCGGCATTGCAAAGGACAATCGATCATCCGACCAATCCCACCATGCCATTTCGTCCAGTAGCGCGATCTCACGATCCCTAAACCGCTTGCGAATGACCTTCGCCGGGTTGCCGCCGATAATGCTGTACGGCTCGACGTCACGCGTCACCACCGCGCGTGTACCGATGACAGCACCGTTGCCGACACGGACGCCCGGCATGATGATTGCCTCCGAACCGATCCATACATCATTGCCAATGACGGTGTCACCGGCGGGAAGATATCCGTTCTTCGCGTCGCGGAAGGCCTGTACCTCAGGCATCCAATAGAATGGAAATGTGCTGATCCATTCATGCCGATGCCCTGGTTTCCCGCCACGATGAAAGCAGCACCCGAACCGATCGAGCAGAAGCTGCCGATGATCAATCGATCGGCGCCCTCATCCGGCACGAGATAGCGCGCACAATCCTCAAAGCCGTGGCCGTGATAATAACCCGAATAGTAGCTGTAACGACCAACGGAAATGTTGGGGTTGGTCACCTGCTTGTCGAGCGTGACGCCCTTGAACGGGCTCTGGAAATAGTTCTCCATGGAATCCTCCTGCATGGTCAATTCTCGTTCGCATGAGCAAACGAAACCAACGCCGGAAGCCGTCAGCTTCTGACGCGCCACGCCCCTCGCGTCAGAGCGGGAGCGAAATGCAGGGGGTACACGGTGCAGATTTCATCGTAGTAAGATAGTCGAAAAAGATGCGTTGCCAACGAGCCGGGCAGTCGTGACATACACGAGCCGCTCCGGTTGAGGTTCGGCCATCCTGTCAAATCGCATTAGCTTGAGCGAAACACACCATTGATCAAAAGAAAACCGCACGATGAAACCACCAAAGGCCATCCTTGAAACCGTGATCTACGCCACAGATCTTGATGCTGCGGAGCGCTTCTATTGCGACATCATAGGCTTGGAAGTCGTCAGGACGATCGAGAACCAGTTTGTCTTCCTGCGCTGCGGCGAGCAGATGCTGCTGATCTTCAACCCGGAGACTTCACGCATTGCGGACGGTGGTAATCCTCTTCCGCGCCATGGCACAAATGGTGCCGGACACTTGTGCTTCAGAGCTGAGAACAGATCGGAAGTCGATGCGTGGCGCGATCACTTCATCGCCAAGGGTGTTGAGATCGACCTCTATCACAGGTGGGACAATGGCACCTATTCCGTCTACGTCAGCGACCCCGCAGGCAATTCTGTCGAAGTGGGAGAAGCAGGCCTATGGGCAATCTAAGAGGACGTGCGCTCTGACAAAGAAAAGGGCCCGAACGCTAAGCGTCGAGCCCTCTTCGTCAAGTCTGACGGACGGCATCCGATAAGAAAACCGCCCTGCCCGCTAAATCTGGCGAACCGTGATCGTCTCTTCCTCGGCAACCTTCAGCGGGTTGCGCAGCGGCAGGCCAAAGCCACCGGCTTCGATCTCGAACACATCGCCAGCTTCGGTCTTGATGCCATCCGCGAAAGACAGCGTGGCCGTGCCGAACATGTGAACATGCACTTCGCCCGGAACGCGGAACAAGCCGTATTTGAAGTGATGATATTCGAGGTTCGCGAAGGTGTGGGACATGTTGTCCTCACCGGAAACGAACGGCTTTTCGAAAATCACCTTGCCGTCGCGCAGGATACGGGACGTGCCGCGGATATCGGATGGCGGTGCGCCAACGCGAATTTCCGGACCGAAGCTTGCGGGGCGCAGCTTGGAGTGAGCGAGGTAGAGATAATTGATCCGCTCGGTCACGTGGTCGGAGAACTCGTTCGACACGGCAAAGCCGATGCGCACAGGCTCGCCCTTGTCGGAGATCACGTAGATACCGGCCATCTCCGGCTCTTCGCCGCCATCAAGCGCAAAAGACGGAGAGACGAGCGCTGCACCCGGGGCTGCCGAGACGTGGCCGTTGCCCTTGTAGAACCATTCGGGCTGTACGCCCTTTTCGCCAGCCTTCGGCTTGCCGTTCTCGAGGCCCATCTTGAACATCTTCATCGAGTCCGTCAGCGTCTCGTCAGACGCTTCCGAAGTCTTCTTGTGCATGCTGTCGCGCGTGGCGGCAGAACCGAGATGCGTCAGGCCTGTGCCGGTCAGATGCAGATGCGCCGGATCCGGATGGGTGATCGGCGGCAGGAAGCGGCCTTCGGAATAGGCCTTTTCGAGATCGACCGCATCGCCAAACCCGTGGGCCGCAATTACCTCAGCGAGCGACTTGCCGCCATTGGCAGCTTCCATCGCCAGCGCATAGACCGAATCTGTATTGTTGACCGCACGAGCCTGCTCGCCGCCCTCGCGTGCCGCGACGATGATCTTGCCGCTGGCATCCTTGATTTGAGAAATCAGCATGATTGTTCCTTCCTGGGCGTCATGAAACGCCGCCGCCTCATGGAAGTGGCCGGAAACCGGCCACTTGCTGTCGTTCTATAGGTGCGGGTGGACCTGACGGTCAGCCCTTGTTCTTGTTGTAGACATCGAAGAACACGGCAGCCAGCAGCACAAGGCCCTTGACCATCTGCTGGAAGTCGATGCCGAGACCGACGATCGACATACCGTTGTTCATCACGCCCATGATAAAGGCGCCGATGACCGCACCGGTGATCTTGCCGACGCCGCCGGAAGCGGACGCGCCGCCGATGAAGCAGGCCGCGATCACGTCCAGTTCGAAGCCTACACCAGCCTTCGGCGTTGCAGAGTTCAGGCGCGTTGCCACGATCATACCGGCGAGACCAGCGAGAACGCCCATATTGACAAAGGTCAGGAAGCTCAGGCGTTCGGTATTGATACCGGAAAGCTTCGTCGCCTTCTCGTTGCCGCCCATCGCATAGATGCGACGACCGATCGTGGTGCGACGGGTCACGAAGCTGTAGATCGCAATCAGCACCAGCATGACGATCAGAACGTTCGGCAGACCGCGATAGGTCGACAGGCTGTAGCCGAGGAACATAATCGCAGCGGCGATCAGCAGGTTCTGCACCAGGAAGAAGCCGAAAGGCTCAACCTGGATGCCGTGCTTCTCATTGACCTGACGACGACGCCAGGCCAGCACGAGAAGAACAGCCGAAATCGCAACCGTCAGGATCAGCGAGGTGGTGTTGATGCCTTCTATGCCGCCAATGTCAGGCAGGAAGCCCGTGCTGATGACCTGGAAATCGGACGGGAACGGACCGATGTTCTTGCCGCCCAGAACGAACAGTGTCAGGCCGCGGAATACCAGCATGCCCGCCAGCGTCACGATGAAGGACGGAATGCGGTGGTAGGCAATCCAGTATCCTTGCGCCGCACCGATGATGCCGCCGATGACAAGGCAGATCAACGCGGCCAGGAACGGGTTCATGCCCCATTGCACGGTCAAGATCGCGGCTATCGCGCCAACAAAGGCGACAATGGAGCCGACCGAAAGGTCGATATGCCCCGCCACGATGACGAGCAGCATGCCGAGCGCCATGATGACAATGAACGAGTTCTGCAACACCAGGTTGGTCAGGTTGACCGGACGGAAGAGAATGCCGCCTGTGTAGAACTGGAAGAAGAGCATAATGGCGACGAGCGCGATCAGCATGCCGTATTCGCGGATATTGGACCGGATATACGAGCCGACCGAGACGACGTTGTTCTCTTCGGTGGATGTGTTGGTCGAACTCATCAGTTCTTCTCCCCTGAGCGCATGATAGCGCGCATGATGCTTTCCTGGCTCGCCTCTCCCTTCGGCAATTCGGCGACAATCCGTCCTTCGTTCATCACGTAGATGCGGTCGCAGTTGCCAAGCAGCTCGGGCATTTCCGATGAGATCATCAAAACGCCCTTACCGTCGGCGGCAAGCTGGTTGATAATGGTATAAATTTCATATTTCGCGCCGACGTCGATACCGCGCGTCGGTTCGTCCAGAATAAGCACGTCCGGATTGGAGAACAGCCACTTGGACAGCACGACCTTTTGCTGGTTGCCGCCCGACAGATTGACCGTTTCCTGGAAGATGCCGGAAGAGCGAATACGCAAGCGCTTGCGGAAATCCGACGCGACCTGCATTTCCTTGATGTCGTCAATGACGGTAGCGGACGAGACACCGGCAAGATTGGCAAGCGTCGTGTTGTGCAAAATATTGTCGTTCAGGACGAGACCCAGATGCTTGCGGTCTTCGGTCACGTAGGCCAGGCCGGCGTCGATCGCCTTGCGAACGGTGCTCACATCCACCGGCTTGCCGTGGATCAAAACATCGCCGGTAATCTTGTGACCATAGGACTTGCCGAACACGCTCATGGCGAATTCGGTGCGACCTGCACCCATGAGACCCGCAATACCGACAACCTCGCCCTTACGGACATTGATGTTGATATCGTGCAGGACCTGACGATCGCGGTGCTGCTGGTGATAGGCGTTCCAGTTCTTGACTTCGAGAATGGTCTCGCCGATCGGCACATCGCGCGGCGGATAGCGGTCTTCCAGATCGCGGCCCACCATGTTGCGGATGATCACGTCTTCGCTGATCTCTTCCTTATGGCAGTCGAGCGTCTTCACCGTCATGCCGTCGCGCAGCACGGTAATCTGGTCGGCCACCTTGCGCACTTCGTTCAGCTTGTGGGTGATGATGATCGAGGTCAGCCCTTGCGTGCGGAACTCCATCAGGAGGTTGAGCAGCGCTTCGGAATCGCTTTCGTTCAGCGATGCGGTCGGCTCGTCGAGGATCAGAAGCTTCACGCTCTTCGACAGCGCCTTGGCGATTTCCACCAGCTGCTGCTTGCCGACACCGATATCGGTGATGAGCGTTTCGGGCGATTCCTTCAGGCCGACCTTCTTCAGCAACTCGCGTGTGCGCGTGAATGTCTGCTGCCAGCTGATGACGCCGTTCTGCGCGACCTCGTTGCCGAGAAAAATGTTTTCTGCAATCGATAGAAGCGGCACGAGCGCCAGCTCCTGGTGAATGATGATGATGCCGATATCTTCACTGTCGTTGATGGCGCGGAAATTGCGCAGCTCACCCTCGTAGTGGATTTCGCCGTCATAGGTGCCAGCGGGATAAACGCCGGAAAGGACCTTCATAAGGGTCGACTTCCCCGCGCCATTCTCGCCGACGAGCGCATGTATCTCACCCTGACGAACCTTGAGGTTCACGTTTTGCAGCGCTTTCACGCCCGGAAACGTTTTGGTGATGTTGCGCATTTCGAGAATGGTGTTGTCCATATCACAATCCTGCGCCGTACAATCCGGCGTTCTTATGTGGGTAAACGGGGAGCGACGATCACGTCGCTCCCCGTCACGATCATGAAGAAATTACTTCAGCTGGTCGGCCTTGTAGTAACCGCTTCCAACCAGAACCTTTTCAGCATTGTCCTTGGTCACGAGAACCGGCTTCAGCAGGTAGGACGGAACAACCTTGACGCCGTTTTCGTAGGTCTTGGTGTCGTTGACTTCAGGCTCTTTGCCTTCCATCAGCGCGTTGACCATGTTGACGGTAACCTTGGCGAGTTCGCGGGTGTCCTTGAAGACGGTCGAGTACTGTTCGCCAGCCATGATGGACTTGACGGACGGAACTTCAGCGTCCTGACCGGAAACGACCGGCAGCGGCTGGTCCTTGGAACCGTAACCTACGCCCTTGAGCGAGGAGATGATACCGATGGAGATGCCGTCGTAAGGCGACAGAACCGCATCAAGCTTGGCGTCGGTGTAGTAAGCGGAGAGCAGGTTGTCCATACGAGCCTGGGCCGTTGCCGGATCCCAACGCAGCGTACCGACCTTGTCCATGCCCATCTGGCCGGACTTCACGACGAGCTTGCCGCTGTCGATGTAAGGCTTCAGGACAGACATCGCGCCATCATAGAAGAAGAACGCGTTGTTGTCGTCCGGCGAACCGCCGAAGAGCTCGATATTGAACGGACCCTTGCCGTCCTTCAGGCCAAGCTTGTCGGCAATAGAGGTTGCCTGCAGAACGCCAACCTGGAAGTTGTCGAAGGTTGCGTAGTAGCTGACGTCGCCGCTGTTACGGATCAGGCGGTCATAGGCGATAACCTTGATGCCCTGTTCGCCAGCCTGCTTGAGAACGTCCGACAGAGTCGTGCCGTCGATCGAAGCGATAACGAGGACCTTGACGCCCTTCGTGACCATGTTTTCGATCTGGGAAAGCTGGTTCGGAATGTCGTCGTCAGCATACTGAAGATCGGTCGTGTAGCCGGCGTCTTTCAGCTGCTTGACGATGTTGTTGCCGTCGTCGATCCAGCGAGCCGAGGACTTGGTTGGCATGGCGATACCGACCGTGCCCTTGTCCTGCGCCCAGACGGGCGACGCAAATGCTGCAGCGCCGATGGCGCAGGCAGCAAACAACGAAATGATGGATTTCATGAACTCTCTCCCTTGGAACCCTTTTAGGCACCTGTATCCTTACAGACTGCCGTCAAATCCATGCGCGGTAGTGAAGAATCGAGCTTACTCGAACGGGCTCCCTGAGCTATTCCGTCTTTCACCGCTCCTCCCCGGCATGAGGTGCAAACTGTTCTGAATCCATATAACTGTCAAATAGAATATCTCTCTTTTCCTATATCTTTTTTGGTATATTAAATCGATATAAATTTTTGTCGGGCGCGTTAACGGCTCAGAAGGCACGAAAAATGGAACGGGATGAAACAAATCTGAGTGAGCTTCCCTCCGTCACAGAAGACAACCCCCTGTTGCGCGCAGGGTTGAAAATGACCCATCTACGTATGCTTGTGATGGTAGAAGAACACGGTCAGGTCAGCGCGGCCGCGACCGCGCTCAACATGACGCAGCCAGCCGCATCGCGAATCCTGTCGGAAATGGAAGCCATTGTGAAAAGCCCGCTTTGCCAGCGGGCATCGCGTGGCGTGGTGTTAACCAAGTTTGGAAAAGCCCTGGCAACACGCGCCAAGAAGATTCTGCTGGAGCTCCGAGAGGCGAGTCGCGAACTGGCGCAGATGAAATCGGGAAGCGGCGGATCGGTCTATATCGGCTCGGTCACGGCTCCAGCCATCAGCATGGTGGTGCCGGCCTTGCGCAAGGCGATGGACATCTATCCCGGCATCGAGATCAGCGTTCAGGTGGAAACCAGCAATATTCTCGCACGCGAGCTCTTGGCCGCACGGCATGACTTCGTCATCGGCCGCATTCCCGACGATCTCGACCCGGCTCTGTTCAACGCCCATGAAATCGGCATCGAGCGCGCCTGTCTTCTGGTCGGCAAGAATCATCCGTTGCTCCAGAACCCTCCGGCGAGGTTAGAGGACCTTTGCGATTACGACTGGGTGTTCCAGCCCCCAGGCACGCTGCTTCGGCGCACGATCGAGGATGTCTTTCTGTCGCATGGCGTTTCGCTGCCGCGCAATATCATCAACACGCCGTCCACCGTGCTGACACTCGCCATCGTTTCCGCCACCAATGCGATCGCGCCACTGGCGCTGGAAATGGCTGAATTCGTGTCCGGCCAACACGCCCCCATAGGCGAGATTCGCATTCTGCCGACCGATTTCGAACTGAGCGTCAAACCCTTCAGCCTGCTGACGGTCAAAGACCGGGTATTGCCTCCAAGTGCGCAGCTTCTCTATGACCTGATACTCGATGAAAGCCGCAAAAGCGCATGATACTTAAGCCTCGGGCAACATTGCGATGGTTGTCTACCGAGGCGCCACCACCGCGCATGCCCGCAATCAGCCCGACAAAGGTTCGGCGCTTACATCATCGTCACGAAACTCGGAATTAAGTTTCGAAAGACGATGATACGACCTTAAAAGAGTGGGAACGTCATGCTTTTCGGCCAGTCGGTTTTTCAGTCTGTTGTCACCCGCCTTGAGCGCGAAGCGGAAGAACTGCCCGAGGAGGAAAATCCGGCAATCTTGAGCCGCCGCATCATCTTCGATCCTGGCCCACTCAAGACATCCGACATGCCGGAGATGGAGGCGGACAATCGACCGCTCTCGGCCTATCTCGACCTTCTGGAAGATGCGCCACTCTTGGAAGGGCCCGTGCCGGCACAAGAGATAGAAGACCCGCCTCCAGCCGTCATGCCCGCCTACCTGCAGAAGACATCGCTCGCCGAGGTGAGCGATGAGCTTGGCATTGGCGAACACGATACGCTGGACAGCCTGACCGAGAAGCGCCGCCGCTTCGCGCGGCTCAATCATCCAGATGCGGTGTCCGCCGCATTTCGCCAGAACGCCCATCTACGCATGACCGCAGCCAATCTCCTTATCGATCAGGCCATCCGGCTTCTGGAATTACAGGGCGTAAACCGTCGCTAACTGATCCTTCAATCCTGCTCTGATGTCGAAATGGTTTCTTCAGGCTTATCCACGGAGGGCTTGAAGGTCAGCAGCAACGCATAGGCAGCATAGAACGCCAGTCCACCGACAAGCGTCGACCAGAAGGGTTCATGATTGACGAATTCAACGACTGCCCAGCCAGCGCAGGCGCCGACGATCAAGAGCCGCACCCAGAGCGGACGATACATGGGGTGGTTGGTGTCGATAAAAAGCATGGTTTCTCCATCGTGCCACGCGCGCCTCTCCGTAAAGAAACCGGCGCAAGCTCGAGATCAGCGCGTTCGGGCAGCATATCCCCCCAAGAGGCGGCAGAATGCAAGACCGCAAAGGTGAGAGCGGGAGGATAATCGAACGTTCAACTGGATTGTGATCGATCGGAAATCTTCTTCCACCCGAAAATTAACCGATACCGGTTGCGCAGGCTATCTCAGCTCACGCGTAAAGAACTCTTATAAAACAAAAACGGTGCGCACCGGCACCGCTTCGTCATCGTTCCTAAATGCGGGGGCGATGAGTGATGATCACTCTTCGATCTTGCGCAACAGGCCGACCAGCTGATCGCGGGCTTTCTCGCCGCCCAGCCTGCGAACTACCTTGTCCTCATGCGCCTTCCATACCCGCTGGATATCGTCGAGCAGGGCGTTCCCATCTTCTGTCATTTCCAGATAATGAACACGCCGGTCGGTCAGGGATTTGCGTCGGCTCAGAAGCCCCTTCTCCTCAAGCCCGTCGATGATCGCGACGAAATTCGCCCGCTGAATGCCGAGCGCTTCAGCCACATCGCTCTGCTTTAGATCGGAATTGTTGGACACGACGACAAGAACGGAAAAATCTGCCGGCCGAAGACCGTAGCCGAGAAGATTTTCGTTAAACTCACTGACCACTGCAAGTTGTGCCTTACGAAGCCGATAAAGCACTGCATCGGACAGGATGGAGTAGTCGATATCCAGCTTCGCACGTTTGGACTGATCAGGAGACGACTCTTTCGTCTCCGAATATTTCCCCTTCGCCCGACCTTGCTCGAAAGCGATATCCAAAGTCATCCCGGTCTCCTGTCGACAATCGTCATATAGTGGAAGCTGTTGAAATATGTTTATTAGAACAATGTTTAATAGTAATTAATCCAGCGGTCTAGTCTTTGAAGGAGCGAAAACTTATAGAGCGCTGATCGCCATGCGCCGCTTCTATACTGAAGGACTGAATATTAGCGTCGATAACCAATATATTGTAAATGCATCATTAATTCAGTCTCCGACACCCTTTAGAACACTCCCAGAAAGCGTCGCTGCGCCCGGGTAATTGCGGTTCAGTCTTCGAAAAAACGCCGACTGTTAATTTACGCCCGCAAGAAATTGGGTGCAATCCAAAGATGTGACATATAACAGATGATTTATCATGCTTCTTCACCTTTCAGCCTTTGGTCGGAGCCAGCGGCATTTTAAAGATTGAAGAGACGTGAAAGCTGGTTTAAGAAACCGACCATATTAAAACGCGACTCGAAACCGCGTCTTAAGGGCACCCGTAGCTCAGCTGGATAGAGTGTTGGATTCCGATTCCAAAGGTCACAGGTTCGAATCCTGTCGGGTGCGCCAAATACCGCCGATTTCCCTCCGCAATACGCTATAGCCGCCGAGCGTGCCACGCTTCGTTTCGGGTTTCTGGAGAATACCGCGCTAACGCGTAGAAGCGACGGCGGTTGACGATAAAAAGTTCGAACAGTGTTGGGCCGAAAAGGCGTGCGCCTTCGACGATTGTTACCACGGAACGTCACGTCCTTCCCGGTCGAGATAGCGAAGACCGGGCTTTCCCTGCTGTGTGAGAAGCGTGGTGACGATTTGCGGTATGGTTTCTTCCATACCAAAGGGCGCATCGGGGCCGCCGAGCCCGGTGCGTATCCAGCCTGGCGCCATCAGCACCAGGGAGCGAGAATCGTGGGCATGGCGAGCCGCGTAGCTGCGCATATATTGGTTTAGCGCAGCCTTGGAGCCGCGATAGACCTCATGACCGCCATTGGTATTGTTGGAAATGCTGCCTTGCCCGGACGACATGACGCCGATCAGGCCAGCCGGCGTCACACAGTCCTGCAAGCCTTCGACCACCCGCATGGGGCTGAGTGCATTCGTGACCATCACGCGGATGAACTCATCGGTTGAAACCTCCGCAATGGTCTCATCCTGATTGGTATTCGCCGTACCAGCGTTCACGAACAGGATGTCGACCTGTGTCTCTGCCAGCCAATCACGCAACCCTGCGATCTCATCCGGCCGCGTGATGTCGAGTTGAGCAATTTCGACACGGCCTGGATGTGCATCGCTGAGGTCATGCAACAATGTTCGATCAGGTCCGCGCACCGTTCCGATCACATTCCAGTCGCGTGCCAAAAATTCCGCCGCCATTGCATGGCCAAGTCCGCGCGATGCGCCGACGATGAGTGTGGTTTTATTGGTTTTGTTTGCATGGTTCGAGGTCATGATCTCACTGTTCCTTCTTGGTGTCGGACGCCATCATCCTCCCCGCAAATAAAATGCGCCAGACGCATAGGATGCAAACTATTGTTGCATGAAGCGCTATCCATCTGTCGGGTATCGGATAGAGTGTTTCGATGGACACCATTGACCTCAATCTTTTGCCGGCACTCGATGCGCTTCTGACAGAAGGCAGTGTAACGGCGGCAGCGCGGCGATTGGGCCTGAGTGCATCCGCCATGAGCCGGACGCTTGCCCGATTGCGTACCGCGACCGGCGATCCTCTGCTCGTGAGGGCAGGTCGTGGGCTGGTACCAACGCCACGCGCCATCGCCCTGCGTGAGCGCGTTCATGTGCTGGCGCGCGATGTGCGCGCCGTTCTCAGCCCGCAGGACGCCACCCTCGATCTGGCCACTCTGGAGCGGACCTTCACGATCCGGGCCAATGAAGGTTTCATCGCCTTGTTTTCCGCTCCCTTAGTGGCCGCGGTGGTCGCGACCGCTCCCCATGCGCGACTGCGCTTTGCGCCAAAGTCGGTTAAAGAGGCAGGTCCGCTCCGGGACGGAACGATCGATCTGGAAATTGGAGTGCTGGGGGACTTTGCGCCCGAGGTTCGAACGCATCTTCTCTTTCGCGACCGCTTTGTCGGCGTTGTCCGAAACGAGCATCCGCTGCTCTCAGCACCGGTGACGCCTGAGCGATATACCGCCGCCCGGCATGTCGTCGTGTCACGGCGCGGGCAATTCACAGGGCCGGTCGATGACGCTCTTGAGGCGCTCGGCCTTACCCGCGAGATCGTGGCCGTGGTGCCGGGCTTCCCCGATGCGTTTAGGATTGCGCGCCAGTCCGATCTCGTCGCGCTGGTGACGCAATCCTGCTTATCCGACCCACAGTTCGAAGAAGGGTTGGTAAGCTTCCCCCTGCCGGTGGAAACACCGGCGATCGCCGTCGTCGCGTTCTGGCATCCCCGCACGGAAGCCGACCCTGCGCATCGCTGGCTGCGCGAAACAGTTATGTCCGTTTGCCGGCCCTCCCAGTTTTCGTTGAAACAGCAGGACAATGGCGGCTCAGCAGAATCTGCAAGCCACGTCCGCCACGACAAAAGTGACAGGCAGTCCACATAATTCTCCAAGCTCGCATCGACGGAGCCCGTCCCACCGGCTGTCATGCGAATTTGCCTCTGACGCTTGATACTGTGATCCACGTCGACATCGCCTCTATCAAGGGCAGGTCCGTCCAGTTGCACGTGTGCCTGCGTGATGACGCTGGCTGGAGGAGCCTCTCAGCCAGCGAAGACACGATCCGTGCCATGCGCGTGCGGGCAGCCGGTGGCAACGGCGTCTCAAAGCAAACTTACGCCAGGGGTGGCCCGCTGCCCGCTTGGCACAAGCGCCTGCCAAATCAAGGTTTGTCGATAGAGCCAGCTTATCGCGATACAAGCCTGACCAGATTGTAGAGTGAGGCGTTGTTCCCGGTTTCTGTTCCTCGGATCATTGCGTCGCCGCAGAACGACATTACCTGAACCATCATATGGACCTTGGTTCCGCCGTCCCGATCTTCGAGCAATGTGGTGATAAGACGCGCCGCCAAAGGTCTAGCCTCCCGATTGCACAACTTCACACCACACGATCCGGGCATTGGGGACGATGGAAATATAGGTGGCGGTACCCGTGTACTGCGGATCATCCTTCCTCCATAGGAAGGTACCCTGGCAGCCTTTTCCCGGAAATCGTCCAGATGCCACCAAGCGAACTCGACGGTTTTTATCTTGCCCAAAAGTGCGCAGCGTCCTGGCCGGAAATTGGTATCATAATCGCGTCCGGACAGATTGAACCGAAAGCCGACGACCTGCCGGAAGGCGCAGTTTTCGTGAGGAAGCCGTTCAGCGCAGACGTCGTTCACGATCATCATCAGCAACTGTTGCCGGACGGAAAGAAGCCCGAACCGCTCAAACGGCGTGCGTCTTCATTAGGCTGACATTTAAGGCGACGAGACCCCGCGACGCAGACCCACGCCTTGTCACGCGCGTTCATCGCATTGGGGCATGTTACAAAACTTCGTGCCGCCAGATCGCGGCGCAGGAGTGACAACGGGTCAGCACGACGGCTCAGGCCAACGTCTCGTTACCCCTCGACCACGTTGTGGCCCTCGATCATCTGCCCGAGTCCGACTCCCGGCTCGTGGTAATCCATCGATCCTCAACGCCAGTCCGATTTTCATGCCGGGTAGCATAATTTCAGAGTGAAACGGGCGAAGGTGTGGACGAGCAAACAGACTTCACTTCGAGCCGAAGTCGGAATGTTCTCATGTAAAATCGTGAGATCGATAAGGATGCGAGCGCCAACGCTCAGACCTGCCAGCGGCTTCTCCATCACCTGAAATGCGGCGCGCAGCCGGCCTCACTGTTCGATTGCGCCGCAAGGCATACGCAAGGCATAGCCGGTATTTACCAGCGACAATCCCAGTCTGGCTGCAGAATAAAGGCCTCCAATGAGCACCCCGAATAACGGTATGCAGACCATCCACGCGATGGCAAATTTCATGGCTGAGCAACACCCCGAAATTCTGCTGATCATGGCGCAGAAATTGAGGCTCCATCTATCGAACTCCCTGGCCAGTTTTCACGGCAACAGGGTTGCGCATGGGCCGTTCAAGGGTTTGCTGCTCGGCGCGGATACGCATTGGGGAGAAGGTGCTGATAGAGGGGGCATGATCCTTGGGCTCTACGAGCAGGAAATTCTCAATATAGTGGACGAGATTCCGGCCAGGTATCGGACATTCATCGATCTGGGCGCTGCCGACGGATATTACGGCTTGGGCATGCTGGTGAACAACCGGTTCGATACGTCCTACTGCTATGAAATAACCGAACGTGGCCGCGAGGTGATCGCCGCTAACGCCGTTCTGAACGGTGTGGCAGACAGGGTCATCATCCGTGGCGAAGCGACCCGTAAGTTTTATAACGACCTTCCCGCGGAAGTGCGTGACCAGTCGCTGGTCCTTGTCGATATCGAGGGCGCCGAATTCGATCTCATCGATGCCGGTACGTTCGCCGCCTTTTCCAAGGCTATGATCGTCATCGAGATTCACGATTGGATGGTTGAGAACGGGCCTGAAAAGATGGCCAAGCTGCAGGTCGATGCTGCACGCACGCATCGCGTCACAGAAATCAAGATGGGTGCCCGCGATCTCTCCGGCATCCCAGAGCTTCAAAGCATGCCCGACACCCAACGCTGGTTGCTATGCTCGGAAAACCGCGCGCGGGTGATGGTGTGGCTCAGATTCGATCCCATCGAGATGGACGACACTCCTGACGCGTGAGTTAGGCTCATTCGTTGCTCTTCGGGCAACGGTAAGCGCCGGGCAAACGGATATCGCAGATGACAGCTCCGGCGCGGATGCGGCAGAGCTGCGATGAACATCCAGCAGGTTCCTGAGAGTGTCTAATCCATACCGGACCGGACGGGCATCACACTAGCGGCTGTATGACCGCCCTCCTCAAGGGTGATTTTCCCTCTCAGACGAACAAGCCCGTTCTCCCGACCTTGGCAAACCGGCTTATACGAAATTTTTCTGCAGGAGCACCTGCGCTATCGTCAGTCGCAGTTCGGAGGTCTTGTCGGTCTTTGTCAGCGCATTGAGAACATGGACCAGGGTATGTGGGTTTTGTACCGACACGCCGGACGATGAGCGGACGATCTGCACGTGCTTGTCCATCAGCGTAAAGTCGCCGGCGCCCAGCGCATGCAAAAAGAAATTGAGGAAGGGCTGATCGCCCAGCGTGAGGATGGCGCCTGGTTGACGTACCAGTTCGACGACGCACGAGAAGGCATCCTTGCAGATCCGGGCATTGCGCATACCGATGATGCCCGAATTGCCAAAAGCCACCTCGCCCGAATAGGGAACGATGTTCGTATCGAAGAGAAACTTCCCGAACCAGTTGCCATAGCCGCCCCATTCGGACGGAATGCTCGGCATGCCAGCATATTCTGCCCACTCGGTCGCAATACAGACCTTGTCCGACATCAGGATGTCGATCAGGAGATCGTCGATCGGGCCCGCGCAGACCACGTCGCAATCGAGGTACAGGATTGGCTGGAATTGTTCGAGGGCAGCATCGTCCAGGCAATAGCGCCCAAGCCAAGGTGAACCATGCGGCATGGGAAAGATCCGCAAGGACTTTTGAAACCGCTCGGGCACATGCTTGCGCACCGCCGCCTCGGTAAAGCTGGTGATGATCCCGACCGTGCCATCAAATCGACCGTAGCGATCAAGGCTTTCCAGAGAGAGCGCCAACGTCTCCAGATACTCATAGCTGCCATATACGCAGTAATACACAAGCGGGTTGAAGCTTGAGACAGCCGCGTCGGCTCCCTGCTCTATTTCAGCATGTTCAGATGTTGGCGGCCAGTCACTGAAGTCAACAAGCCCGCCCATCTTGTCGGTCCGGTTGAGTGACCGAAAATCCAAAAGGCGCTCCGGTCGCTGAAAGTCAAGAAGGGTGCGCGTTGCGTGGTGCAGCCACCGACCGTTCCACGCCGCAACCTTGGCTATGCTCGACAGCGGCACGAGCTGATAGATTTCCCAGTCGTTTACAGAAGAGCGCATCTCATTGGAGCCGTTGCGCATATTGGATGAGAGATACAGCCCATCCGCCGAGAATACCATTCGGCCCTTTCGATCCGGCAATTCGAGGGCGCCCAGATCGGCAATCCGGTATGCGGAATTTTCAATCCGGGCAGCACCTCCACTCAGGCGGCGGAAAATCGCTGCGTCCGGGTCGGGCTTGGCACAGACACATAAGAAGGAAGTATTGGGTGAGCCGATTTTGGTGTGCGTCAGCAGACCCGAGGCTGCGTCCAGACTGAGGAACGAGTTGTGATGCGTGGAAACGAGAAAGACATCGTCATCGTTAAGCTTCGACACATCGTTCGCGTCAACGGTAAAGAAGTTGTTTGTCTTGAGCAAAATCGTTTCCGCCGATCAAAAGTGTGCCTTCGTCGCTTGCCTCCGTTTTCTCGGCCTCGAGACTTTACCGAATGCACGAGCCGCTCGAGGGTTGGGAAAGCAATAGAAGAATGACCGATGCGTATCGAAGAATCCTTGCTTGAAGCTAACCGCTGAAACCAGTGGTCAAGTGTTCCCGCCCAGGGACCAAAAACAGCGTCGCGGATGAGGGACGCTACAATTTTACCGCTAAACGCCAACATCGCACAACAGCGCTTGACTCTGTTTCAAACAAGAACATAATAAGAACATTCAAACATCTACAGAGGCTTGGAGGCTTTCGATGATACGGCGTGTTGCGGTTCTGTGTGCAGTTCTTTCGGTCGCGCCAACCTTGGCGTTGGCGTGTTCGGAGCCTTCCAGCGACATTCGTACGCCCCGCGCACCGTCGAGGATTTCACAACCCTCCTGCTTATATTCGTCTAACTGCACAGAATACGATATCCGCTCCTACAAGAACGATGTGGGGTACTATATCGAAAGGCTGAACAGATATGCCAGGGACGCTGAATATGCAGCCGATGCGGCCAAGCAGTTTGCAAATGCGGCGGAAGAATATGCCAGATGCGAAGGCAGCAACGCCCAGTCCGCTGTTCGATGACCGTTGCAAGCCTTGATGCTCCATCCGGATCGTCTTCGCTGAGCGCACTGAAATGATCAAGACAACCGATATGAACGGACGGCATCCCGGCTGAAGACGGGTGCCTTGCCGTCGCTCGCTCATCCGCCCCCCAAAGAACCAGTCATCGCGGCAAGTCAGGCACCACTGATGACTGCCGTAAGTTTTGCCAGAATAGAAACCAACTCGAAATAGAGAGCAGGAGCTTACAATGAAGCGACTTATTCTTTCCTCCATTATGATACTTGCAGCCAACAGCGCCTTTGCCGAATGTGGAATGAACAGTTCCAAATGCTTCAAGAAAGACGGAAAGACGTATGAGCTTGAGCAAAAGCTCGGAGGCGGATACTCCGTCACTGAAGACGGCTCCAGTTACGGTGTCCTCTCGCAGAATTTGAGCGGCTCGTGGAAGCTGACCAAGCCGGACGGCACGACCGAGACGTTTGATCGCAAACCATCTTCCATTTCAAAATACTAGAGTTCTGCGCCCTCCATCGAGGGCGTGAAGGATGTTTCATCGTCTCACATCTCAGCCTTAAGCCCCGAAAATCGGTTTCGAGTTTCGGGGCTTAAGGCTTGGAAACAGCCATGATGCAGGCCTTCGCCGCATCTCATACTTGGCTTCCTGATCAGGCGGTCAGCCGCTGCGGTCAGTTGAATGCGTTGCACGGCATCTTTGACAACGGTCTTGCCATTCACATCATTATAAATTATAGAATATTATATAATGAATTTGAATGGAGGGAGTCATGCCAGTCAGCAAAATCTCCGAGACGTTGTCTGTCTCGACCCAGCCAAGCCTCGAGGAAATCAAGACGCTGCGCTCGCAAGGCTTTACCACAATCATCAACAACCGCCCCGATGGCGAAGACGACGCGCAGCCTGGCACGAAATCGGAGGCGCAGGCGGCGGATCAAGGTGATCTCGCCTATGCCTATATCCCTGTCACGCTCACAACGATTACCGAGGCCGATGTTCGGGCATTTCAAGCAGCACTCCTTCGCTCCAATGGGCCCGTTCTAGCCCATTGCAAAAGCGGCACCCGTTCCCTCAGCCTCCACATCATCGGTGAGGTCCTGGACGGGCGCATGGCAGCTGAAGATCTCCCTGCCTTCGGCCAGCAGCACGGCTTCGATACGAGTGCAGCGCAAAAATGGCTGACCCGCCATGCAGCACGTCGAGCGCAGGTAAAAGCCTTTTTCGACGCACGCACCTCGAGCGTTCAATATGTCGTTTCCGACCCGCAGACGGATAGGTGCGCCATCATCGATCCGGTCCTGGATTTCGATGAGAAGTCAGGTGCGACGGCTACGCGTCATGCCGATGCCATTCTCGATCACGTTCGCGATCGAGGCCTGACGGTCGAGTGGATTCTCGACACACACCCTCATGCCGACCATTTCTCCGCCGCCCACTATCTGAAGCAGAAGACCGGCGCGCATACCGCAATCGGCACACGTGTCGTTGACGTGCAGTCCTTGTGGAAAGACATTTATCACTGGCCGGAACTTCTTGCCGACGGTTCTCAATGGGACCGGCTTTTCGCCGATGGGGACAGCTTCAAGATCGGCTCCATCGACGCGCGAGTCCTGTTTTCGCCAGGGCATACGCTTGCCTCTGTCACCTACGTTATCGCGGACGCCGCATTCGTTCACGATACCCTGTTCATGCCCGATAGCGGCACCGCGCGCGCTGATTTTCCAGGCGGCGATGCCGCCGCCCTTTGGCGCTCGATCCAGGCTATTCTCGCGCTGCCAGACGAAACACGGCTCTTTACCGGGCATGACTACCAGCCCAATGGGCGCAGTCCACGCTGGGAGAGCACGGTTGCCGAACAGAAAGCGTCCAACCCGCATCTTGCCGGCGTGAGCGAGGATGAATTCGTCGCACTCCGGGTTAAACGCGACAGGACATTGCAGATGCCCAAGCTCATCCTGCATGCGCTTCAGGTGAATATTTGCGGCGGTCGCCTGCCGGAACCCGAAGAAAACGGCAAGCGCTACCTGAAATTTCCGCTGGATGCCTTGCAGGGAGCGGCGTGGGAATGACTATTGAACCCAAGGCAGCCACGCTCTCTCCCGCCGAAATGGCGGGCCGCGCCACAGAGGTTGCCAGCCTCCTCAAGACATTGTCGCACCCGGCGCGGCTGATGATTGTATGCACCCTGATCGAGGGTGAATTTTCCGTTGGCGATCTGGAGGAGAGGATCGACCTTCATCAACCCCATCTTTCCCAGCAC
Organism: Rhizobium sp. 22-785-1; assembly: GCF_053521965.1. NCBI lineage: Bacteria > Pseudomonadati > Pseudomonadota > Alphaproteobacteria > Hyphomicrobiales > Rhizobiaceae > Rhizobium > Rhizobium sp. 22-785-1. The sequence goes on from NZ_JBNWDI010000001.1 coordinate 868,592, forward strand.
CTGACCGTGTTACGAAATTCCGATATCGTGGAGACACGGCGTGATGGCAAGCAGATCTTCTATCGCCTCACGGAGCAGAAGGCCGTTCAACTGATCGCCGCCCTCTACGATATTTTCTGCGTGAGGGATGAGCCATGAGTCTTTATTTCTCCTCTCTCGCAGGCGGCATGTTGATCGGAGCCGGGGCAGTCATGCTTCTGCTGCTGAATGGCAAAATTGCAGGAATAAGCGGCATCGTCGGGCGTCTGGCCCGGGGCATTGGGCTTTCCACCAATCTTGCCTTCATTCTTGGGCTGATACTGGGACCGCTTGTCTATTTCTATCTTTTCGATGACTGGCCGGACATTCACATCGCCACAGGCTGGCCGCTGATCATTGTAGCCGGGCTGCTCGTAGGCTTCGGTTCGCGCATGGGGTCGGGCTGCACCAGCGGCCACGGCGTGCTCGGCCTCGCGCGGCTATCGCCGCGCTCGATTGCGGCAGTCGCGACCTTTTTGACCACAGGTGTCATCGCAGTTACGGTCTTGAGAGGGTTTGGATTATGAAGCACACAAAATTGCAGCTTCCCGCAGCACTCGCATCCGGTCTTGTCTTTGGCTTCGGCCTGTCGCTTTCAGGCATGCTCAACCCCTCTCGCGTCAAAGCCTTTCTGGATGTTTTCGGCGCTTGGGACCCAAGCCTTGCCTTTGTTCTGGGCGGGGCCGTCGTCATTGCCGCCATCGGTGTCCAGGTCATGAAGCGGATGGACGGCCCTCTCCTTGATGCCACCTTTCATCTGCCAGAGGGCCGCAGCATCGATACGCCACTGATCATGGGTTCGGCGCTCTTTGGTCTCGGCTGGGGCATTGGCGGTTTCTGTCCAGGTCCAGCGGTTGCGTCTCTCTCGGTCGCATCGCTTAAAGGCGACATACCGCAGCTGTTCCTCTTTATTATCTCGATGCTGACCGGCATGGCGTTTCACGACCGGATCTGGAGCAGACAGCGTTAAGGTCAAACCCGAGCGCCGCTTCGAAATTCTCTGTCTTTCACGCCTTAAATAGTTATGATATCGAATTATACTGCGTTTTCTTAATACCCTTTTTTATTCAAGGTCTTCTTCATTGTTCGAGGGTCCAGACAGTTTTCGTTTCGTCGCCGCTGCATTCGCCGCGTCTGATGATTGCATCAAGGTCATCGCGATCGACGGTTCGTTACAGTTCATGACCGAAGGTGGCCAGCGGATAATGGAGGTGGACGACTTTTCGGCGATAAAAGGGTGCTACTGGCCGGACTTTTGGCAGGGAATAGGCAACAAGGATGCAATCGCGGCCATCGATGAAGCCCGCGCCGGACGCGCTGCCCGCTTCACCGGCTATGCCAATACCGCCAAGGGAAATGAGCGCTACTGGGACGTGAAGGTTTCGCCGATCTTCAACGAACAAGGCGCTGTCGAAAGCATCCTCTCCATTTCAAGAGACATCACCGCGCTCAAGGCGTTCGAGGACGAACAGATCCTCTTGCGCAACGAACTGGCCCACCGCATCAAGAACATCCTAGCGCTCGTCCAGGCCGTCGCCTCGCAGACGCTGAAAGACGATGCCGATATGGCGACGGCAAAGCCAACCTTTCTTTCGCGTCTGGGCGCTCTAAGCCGTGGTCATGAAATCCTCATCAACGCGCAACACAGCTCCACCCAGATGAGTATGCTGGCAGACGCTGTGGTACAGGATCATGGGACAGACCGCGTTGCGGTCGATGGGCCGGAGATCAACCTCTCGGCCAAATGCGCGCTGGCACTGACGCTCGCTTTCCATGAGCTGGCCACCAATGCGCTGAAATATGGCGCGCTTTCCAGAGAAACCGGCCGTGTCTCACTGACCTGGACCATCAGCTCAGAAACCGGCGAACCCATGCTGCACCTCACCTGGCGGGAAACCGGTGGCCCGGAAGTGTCTGCACCTTCGCACAAGGGGTTTGGATCGCGGATGATCGAAAAGGCGCTCTCCTCCTATCTCGGCGGGACGAGCTGCATCGATTATCGAAAAGACGGGCTTGTGTTCTCCATCTCTGCGCCGGTCGTGAATCTGACTGAGAATTGAAAAAAGTCGCTGGCGCTGGTGTTTTTAACATCGGCACCTTGCAAACAGTTGACGGCATCAAAATATCCATTATTCTGGATATATGGATACCAACCAGGCCATCGCAGCGCTGTCGGCCCTTGCGCAGTCTACTCGTCTTGAAACCTTCCGCCTGCTCGTCAAGGCGGAGCCAGATGGCGTGCCGGCTGGTGAGTTGGCGAAACTGGTGGACGTGCCGCAAAATACCATGTCGGCACATCTCGGCATCTTGCAGCGTGCAGGCGTTGTGAGAAGCGATCGGCAGAGCCGATCCATCATCTACCGCGCCGACCTTGACGGTTTGCGCGCACTCACGCTTTTTCTGCTCAAGGATTGCTGCAACGGGAACGCTGACCTCTGCGCGCCGCTGATCGCCGATTTGATGCCCTGCTGTACGGCTGAAACGGCAGGTTCAAACACCAGAAAGACAAGTTGATGTCCGCATTCGAACGCTACCTGACGGTCTGGGTCTTTCTCTGCATTCTGGTCGGCGTTGCGCTGGGCCACTTGGTACCCGGTGTCTTTCACGCGGTGGGCATGGCAGAGATCGCCAAGGTCAATATACCCATCGCCTTGCTGATCTGGTTGATGATCATCCCGATGCTGCTGAAAATCGATTTCGGCTCTATGTCAAAGGTCGGGCGCTACTGGCGCGGCATCGGCGTGACGCTGTTTATCAACTGGGCGATCAAGCCGTTCTCCATGGCGCTTCTCGGCTGGCTGTTCATCGGCTGGCTGTTTCGCCCGATTCTGCCGGCAGATCAGATCCAATCCTATATCGCGGGTTTGATCATCCTTGCTGCGGCGCCCTGCACGGCAATGGTTTTCGTCTGGTCGAATCTGACGAAGGGCGAGCCGCATTTCACCCTGTCGCAGGTGGCGCTGAATGACGCCATCATGATCATCGCCTTCGCGCCGATCGTCGGCCTACTTCTCGGCCTCTCCTCCATTACCGTGCCCTGGGATACGCTGACCATCTCGGTCGTTCTTTATATCCTTATCCCGGTTGCCATTGCGCAAGTGCTTCGCAAGGTGCTGACCGCTGACGGAACGACGAGGGCGCTGGATGCCTGGCTTGCCCGGCTGCAGCCGCTTTCCCTGGTCGCGCTGCTGGCAACGCTCGTCCTTCTCTTCGGCTTTCAGGGCGAACAGATCGTCAAGCAGCCTGCGATCATCGGACTTCTTGCGATCCCGATCCTGATACAGGTCTACTTCAATTCCGGCTTAGCCTATCTTCTCAATCGGGTATCGGGCGAGCAGCACTGCGTGGCGGGGCCATCGGCCCTGATCGGCGCCAGCAATTTCTTCGAGCTGGCGGTAGCAGCAGCCATCAGCCTGTTCGGTTTCCAATCAGGTGCGGCACTTGCCACCGTCGTCGGTGTCCTCATCGAGGTACCCGTCATGCTCTCCGTCGTCTGGATCGTGAACCGCTCGAAGGGCTGGTACGAAAGCGCCTCATCCGTTTCAAAGAACACCCGAACAGAAGGCACATAACCATGCATGTCACTATCTACCACAACCCATCCTGTGGCACGTCGCGCAATACGTTGGCCATGATCCGGAATGCCGGTATCGAACCCACCGTCGTCGAGTATCTCGAAACTCCGCCGTCACGCGCAGAACTGAAGACCATGATTGCCGATGCGGGGCTAACGGTCAGGGAAGCGATCCGGGAAAAGGGAACGCCCTATGCTGAGCTCGGGCTGGATGACTCTACCTTGAGCGACGAAGAGTTACTGGATGCGATGGTGAAAGAGCCGATCCTCATCAACCGGCCATTCGTGATCACGCCGCTCGGCACAAGACTGTGCCGCCCATCTGAAGTGGTGCTCGATATCCTGCCCGATAGCCACAGGGGCGCGTTCACCAAGGAGGATGGAGAAAAGGTTCTCGACCAGGAGGGAAAGCGCGTTGTCTGAACCCCTGCCCGCGTTGAACCGCGAACATCTTCATCCGATCGATGCAGAAGCCCTGCGGCCTGCCATGTCCACGCATAGGCCAAGGATATTGATCCTTTACGGCTCGCTGAGGGAGGTGTCCTATAGCAGGCTTCTCGCCTTCGAAGTCCGTCACCTGCTGGAGCAGCTGGGATGCGAGGTCCGGCTATTCGATCCGGCTGGACTACCGCTTCCGGATGAAGCACCAGCCAGCCACCCGAAAGTGCAGGAGCTTCGTGACCTTTCCCAATGGTCGGAGGGGCAGGTGTGGATCAGCCCGGAACGTCACGGCGCCATGACCGGCATCATGAAATCGCAGATCGACTGGATTCCCTTGTCGCTCGGTTCCGTTCGTCCAACCCAGGGCAAGACCCTGGCGGTGATGGAAGTATCCGGCGGGAGCCAGTCCTTCAACGCCGTCAACCAGATGCGTATTCTTGGCCGCTGGATGCGGATGATCACGATCCCCAACCAGTCCTCCGTCGCCAAGGCCTTTGAGGAGTTCGATGCTGAGGGGCGGATGAAACCTTCCTCCTATTACGACCGCGTCGTCGATGTCTGCGAGGAACTGGTGAAGTTCACCATTCTTACACGCGATGCCTCCTCCTATCTGACCAGCCGTTACAGCGAGCGAAAGGAAGAGGCTGCCGCGCTCGAGAAGCGGGTGTCGCTGAACTCCATTTGACCGACCGTGGCGCTTGTGCCGGTTAAGCCCGGCATGAGCGCGCAACCACGATGAAGGCAGCGATGCTGATGGCCCCGAGGCCCGCATTGACGGCCAGCGCAAAGCTCAAGCCGACATTTTCCATGGCAGCGGCAAAGGCGAACGGCGCGACAGCGCCGACCGCCAGACGGGCGGCGGTCAGCTTGCCGGTGAGCGCGCCATATCCCTGCGACCCGGCGAGATAGAGAGGCAGGCTGCCTTGGGCGATGCTGTTGATGCCGGAACCGAGGCCCAGACAGATGGCAAAGGCTACCGCACCCGGCAACCAGTCCGCACTCGCAAGCAGGATCACGACGCCGGAAACGATCAAGCCTGCCGATAGGACAGCAAGCCCGGGTGGCGACAGGCGCTTCCCGAAAACCATATTGATCAGACGGCTAAGAACCTGTGCCGGCCCAAAGAGGGAGCCGATCACTACCGCTGCAGCACCCAGTCCAAGCGACCCCAGCATGGGCACCAGATGCACCAGCATTGCCGAGAGCGTAAATCCTAAAAGCGCGAAAGCAATGGAAACGATCAGCAGGGTCCGCTCGCGCCGATGAGCAGGCACCGCCCCCACAACGGTTGGTCGCGCATGACAAGGCGCACCACGCGCAGTTTTGCTTCGGCTCCTGATCCAGACATGCAGCGGCATGCAGACAAGAAGATTGAGCGCGGCAAAAACGAGATAGACCTCACGCCAGGAAAGATGGTTGGCAAGGACCGTGGTAATCGGCCAGAAGATCGTCGAGGCAAAGCCTCCGATAAGCGTCAGATAGGTGATGCTGCGTGAGGCGCTATGAGCATCGCTCTCGACCAACGTCGCGAAGGCCGCCTGATACTGCACCATACCGGACGAAACCTCCAGCAGGATGATCGCAATCGCAAAGGTGGCGACCGAAGGCGCTGCGGCGCAGAGTACGAGCATGAGTGATGCCAGTGCAGACCCCGCCGCCATAATGGTTGCCGCTCCCAGGCGATCCATTTGCCGGCCAATGTAAATCGCCGATAGTCCGCCGATGAACAGGGAAACAGAGAAAACCCCGAAGACTTGCGCCAGCGACAGCTCCAGATCCTCTGCCATTCCCGGGGCCAGTATACTGAAGCTGTAATAGAGCGTGCCATAACCGAGGATTTGCGTCAGGCCGAGCGCCGAAACAATCGATGCCGAGACTCTTGACTCAACCACCGACATTCACCCCCGCAGCAGACCGGCAACGGTTTTCACCCGGCTGAACACTCTGCCGGATTGCAGAATGGCCGGCGCAGCAGTCTTCCATGAGAAATGTGACTAGGTCGGCCAACGTCGCGTAATTGGCACGATAGACGATAGAGCGCGACACGCGCTGCCGGACAATCAAGCCGGACCGCTCCAGTTCCTTTAAATGGAACGAGACATTGGTGGCAGACACACCCATGAGTTCGGCAATTCTGCCAGCCGCAAGTCCTTCTTCCCCGGCCACCACAAGCGCACGCACGATACCGAGCCGGGTTTCCTGCGACAGTGCCGCAAACGATGACAGAGCCTGATGCTTATCCATATTTCAATAATCCTTGAATTATTGAATAGAGGCATAGCACGTGACATGGCGATCGGCAACGCGGGATGTTGCTCCTGAAACAGATGGGAGCCGCTACAGCGTGCCTTTGTCGCTGGCGATCTTGCTTTCGAGCGTCCTGGCGATAGCCTTGAGATTGCGCGGTTTGCCGGCGATCTTTTCCAGCGCAGCTATGACGAGGTCGCGTGCGACATAATCCGATTTATGCCCGAGATTGTGAACGACGACGAGCTCTGCGCCCGGCACATCGCGCGCCAGATGCTTGGAGTGGATCTCGGTCGAGACGACTCCGTCCTTGTCTCCGGCGATGATGATCGTTTTTGCTCTGATGTCCTTGTAATGCGCGGAGGCGTCTTTTGCCCAGCCATTCAACGCGCCTACTTCCTGGGCGTTGTGGCGGAAGGCCGCAGGGCGGAGCGCACGATACGCCTTGGTCTTGGAGACGTAATCGGAAGGCATCGGGTTTGGCGCAAAGACCCCCTTCACCGCACTGTTCAGCGCTAGAAGCCCGGCAGGTGGCGCAATCAGCGTGCTGAAGAACACCCCGGCCACGGGCGCGCGTGCGGCATCATAATACCAGCTGATCCCACCCGGCCATGGGTAGAGCGCAGGCGACAGGAACACCAGACCCTCCACCATATCCTTGTGGCGAAGGGCAAAGGCCGCGGTGATCGCCCCTCCGAAGGAATGACCGACGATGATCGCCTTGCGAATGCCGCGCTTCTTCATCGCCTGGGCAATGGCGTCGGCCTGCGCATCCGGAAGAATGTTCTCCTTCGGGCCGATATCGGAAAGGCCATGCCCCGGCCTGTCGACAAACAGCAGCGTCGCACGACCTTTCAGCGGCTCGCCGAACGCATAAAGCGGATCGTAAAGGCTCGTGCTGGCCCCATGGATGAAGACGATTGGCGGCAGATCGGCTTGCTTCCCCGCAGGCACGATGATGCTGTTCAGCTCGAAGCCGCCAACATCGACCCTAGCCTCACCCTTTGCTGGACTATCCGCTGCTGCAATGGCAGGCGTCATAGCGCTCATGGCAAGAACCGTTCCAAGCATCGGCAGCAAAGTGTTGGGCATGATGGTCCTGAAGAAAAAGGTCTTATGAGGGTTTAAACCCGGCCCTCTCGAAAGGCGAGATGGAAATGGCAGGTCTCGTCAATGGGTGGAGCGTCGGTTCATTTTTCCCGTGAGCCAGCAGGAGCCAAAGGCAGTAGCCGCAGACAGGACCGATCCCCAGATCAGGTCCGCGATCGTGAGTGTCGTTGGCCAGGTGACGAGGGTCGCCTGATTGGTGAGATCGTAGGTGCCGTAGGCGGCAAAGCCGAAAAACGCGCCGTTTCGCAGAGCCACACTCAGGCTTTCCCGTTCTAGGCCCGGCAAAACTGCAAAGAAGGTGAGTGCTGCGCAATAGATCAGATAGAACAGCACGGCGGGGGCGAGCCGGAATTGCGGCGCAAGCAGGTCGCCGAGCAGCGGACGGTACAGGATATCGGCCATCGTACTCAGCCATACCGCATCAATGGCCAAAAAGAAGACCATGGTTGCTATGTAGGCGATGACGAAGCGTTTCATGGGAACTCCTGAAGCCCGAGACGGGCTAGATATGGATGGAACGACGGGCGAGACCGCACAGGTTTCAGGCAATCTCGCCGGAAGCGTTCCGGATCAGTTGATGCGCGTCCAGTTAACGCCCTTGCACAGGATACCCGCCAAGACGCATCCTTTGGTCGTCATGCTGTTGCCTTTCACCGATACGGTAAGCTTATAGGTAAGGTCGCGTTGCGGATCGAAAGCGGTACCGGAATATCCGCCACCGGATGTCGGCTTGATGCTCATGACCAGCTTGTCGCCGGTTTTTTCCTTGGGCGTGCCGGGTTTGATCCAGGTGTTGACCGCGCAGATATCGGAGCCGCAGGGTGCAATCTTGACCTTGGCGTTGCCGTCGCCTCTTGCCCATTGACCTTCGATAGTGTCGGCAAATGCACTGCTGGTGCTGATAACAAGGGCAAATATGGACAGTTTCAGAGCTGTTTTCATGCTGAAATCCTCTTACTATACGCAGTCTGCGCCGGGTGATGACGAGAACAACGCGCCGACCACGGTTTCGGATCACAAGAAACCGGACAAGAATTTTTTTCTTCCGCGAGGAAACCGCAGACACCGCTCATCCGTAGATTTGGATTATATAGGCTCGATCACGGAAAGCACCTTTCGATGGATGTCCTCTTCCTGTTTCTCATCGCCATTGGCCTCTCGCTTGCCATGGTAGCGGCCTGGGCCGTGCAGCGCCGCACCGGCGCCAGCGGCTGGATCGACACGATTTGGTCCTTTGCGATCGGCATCGGCGGCATAATCGCGATCCTGATTGCCTCCGGCACGACGCAGCGCAGGCTCGCAGCGTTTCTTCTGATCGTTGTCTGGTCCATTCGTTTGGGAAGCCATATCGGCTTTCGAACGAAGGGTGGTGGCGAAGATCCGCGCTATGCCAAGCTCATAGAGGAATGGGGAGGCAGCGCTTCTAAACGTCTCTTTCTTTTCCTGCAAATTCAGGCTTTAGCTGGGTTTATTCTGGTGCTCGCCATTTATCTGGCGGCATTCAATACGGCGTCCTTCCCGCATTCGCTCGATCTCGTGGCAGTTGTGATCGGACTTCTCGCCGTCGCGGGCGAAGCGCTTTCCGACCGGCAGCTCACGCGTTTTCGCAAGAAGCCTGAAGCGAAGACGGAAGTGTGCGAAGAGGGTTTCTGGCGATACTCTCGCCACCCCAATTATTTCTTTGAATGGCTCTACTGGTGTTCATGGCCACTTCTGGCTCTGACTGGCCCCTCGCCCTTCGCATGGGCGGCACTTTTGGCGCCCGCGCTGATGTATTGGTTGCTCGTCCATGCATCGGGCATACCGCCGCTCGAAGATCACATGCTGCGCTCGCGCGGCGAAAAGTTTCGCGCGCTTCAGCGTCGCGTCAACGCGTTTTTCCCCGGACCACGCAAAGAGGAGGCATGACATGAATATGTTGGCATTCGCCATCAACGCTGCGGAAAAGGCACCTCTTTCCGATAGTCTGACACTGACCGGCATCGACTTCCTCTGCAACCGCACCAAGCGCCGACTTGAAAAGGTACCGGACGGCGACGAACTGGCCTTTGCCCGAGACATGGCGGACTTCCCGGTCGCAACCCATACGGATGAGGCCAATCGACAGCATTACGAGGTTCCGGCCGAATTCTTCTCGCTGGTCCTTGGTCCGCAGCGCAAATATTCCTGCTGCTACTATCCGAGCGACACCACTACGCTGGCCGATGCCGAAACCGCCGCCCTGGCAGAAACCGTCAAGCACGCCGATATCTACGACGGCATGGATATCCTCGAACTTGGCTGCGGATGGGGTTCGCTTTCACTCTATCTGGCGCGGCAATTTCCCAATTCCCGCATCACCTCCGTTTCAAATTCCTCCTCCCAGCGTGCCTATATCGTTGGCGAAGCCGAGCGGCAGGGTCTGACCAACCTGACCGTCATCACTGCTGACATGAATGACTTCGCGCCATCGGGCATCTACGACCGTATCGTTTCGGTGGAAATGTTCGAACACATGTCCAACTGGCGGGCGCTGTTTGAACGCACCAACGGCTGGCTAAAGACGGATGGCCGTTTGTTCATCCATGTCTTCACCCACAAGAACCGCTCCTACCGTTTCAATCCGGACGATCCAGCCGACTGGATCGCGCATCACTTCTTCACCGGCGGTATCATGCCGGCGCACGACCTGCCGCATCGGTTTGGCGATGTGTACGCGGTGGAGGCGGAGTGGCGTTGGTCCGGCACTCATTATCGCCGCACGGCCATGGACTGGCTTGCCAATTTCGACCGCGAATCTGAGCGTATCAGGCCGATCCTGCAACGCGTCTATGGAAAGGACGCCGCGCTCTGGCATCGGCGCTGGAGACTGTTTTTCCTCGCGACCGCCGGGCTCTTCGGCCACGACCAGGGTCAGGTTTGGGGCGTCGGACACTACTTGCTGAAACCGGTCGGCAAATGATGCCGTCCGGTCGAAATGGCAGACAAGACGCCCTCACGGCGGCCACGGTAACGGTTGCCTGGGTTATCGTCGCCAACAAGCCATTCTACCCGCCAACGATCTGGTGGGTGGTGGGCAACGGCGTCGAGGCGGCGTGGATCAGCGTCCTTTCCATGCCCTTCTTCCTCGCCATCCCGTTTATCGCCAAGCGTTCGGCACTCGCAGCAAGGATCGCACTGCCGGTCATCGGGACGATCGATACCGTGTTCGAAACGAAACTTTTCGGCACCGGATCGGGGACCGAGCTATTCTTCGCCGCCTGCATCATGCTGGTAGCACTGTCCTTCAGGGCGAGCGAAAAACTCTGGCAGATCGGCCTGACGGGCTTCGTCTTTGCCGGCTTCCTGGCCACCCGGTATCTGATTGGCGACGCGCTTCACCTCTGGAGCGCGCAGGATCTGGGCAAACTCTTCAACCTCAATGCTTTCGCCGTCGCCTGCCTCACCGCTTTTATCGCGCTGCGCTATTCAGGCATTCGAGGCGCCGATCACTCCTCCGGCACCAACCCGTCATAAACTTCGAGCAGGGCTGCGGAGATTGCCGCACCCAGCGCATTTGCCGCCTCGCGAATGTCCTCCTCCTTGCCATCGCGCGATGCAATGGCAAGCTCGGAAGCCTCCACCGCGATAATCGCCTTGGCGCGCTCAATAGCCCAGAGGCCGAAATCGCCACGATTGTCGATCGATACAGTGTCCATTCTATCCTATCCCGTAAACGTCACTCGCCGGTATAGAACATGGATCGAAAGACACCAAGCTTGGCGCATGACTGCTATGGCGACAAGAAAACAGACCCTTCCAACGTCAGCGGCAATAGAATACCACCGTTTAGGCGATGGAGCGGGATCAATGCCGGACGTTTGGCGTTAGGGATGGCGAGGGCCTCTCATAAACAGGCCGCCGACAGTTACAGCATAAGGAGCTTTGTCAGATGAGTCTGAAGTTTGGAACGAGCGGTTTGCGCGGTCTTTCGGAAGATTTGAAGGGTAAGGCCTCTTCCCTCTACGCCACGGCCTTTGCCCGGCACCTGCTGAACGCTGGGTTGGCGCAACCTGGCGATCCGATCCTGATTGGCCAGGATTTTCGTGACTCCAGCCCCGCCATCGCGTCAAGCTGTATCGCAGCGCTAGAGGGCGCAGGTTGGAAGCCGATCGATTGTGGCGCGCTGCCCACACCTGCCCTTGCGCTTTATGGCCTGTCTCTCAAGGCGGCTGCGCTGATGATCACCGGCTCGCATATCCCGGCAGACCGGAACGGCATCAAATTCTACCGTCCCGATGGCGAAATCGACAAGCAGGATGAAACAGCAATTGCCGATCTGGCTGCGAACCTGAAGCAGGACGAACTGACGGAAGAAAAAGGCGCTGCCCAAACCCGTGCCGCCGAAGCGACCCGGCTCTTTTACGAGCGCAACATCGGCCTCCTGCAGGAAAATGCGCTGCAAGGCTTGAAGATTGGCGTTTATCAGCACAGCACGGTGGCGCGGGATCTATTTGTCGATGTACTGGCGCATTATGGCGCAGAGGTCATTGCGCTCGGTCGTTCCGAAAGTTTCATTCCGGTGGACACCGAAGCCGTTTCTCCTGAAACGCTGGAGAAGTTGAAAGCCTGGGCGCCCGAGCATGGGTTGGACGCGATCGTATCTGCCGATGGCGATGGTGATCGACCCCTTCTGGCGGATGAAACCGGCACACCGTTGCGTGGCGATCTGATCGGCCTCATCACTGCCAACTTCCTGAAGGCACAGGTCGTCGTCACACCGGTTACCTCCAATTCCGGTATCGAAGCGGCAGGCGAGTTCCAAGTTGTCCGCACCAAGGTTGGTTCGCCCTTCGTCATTGCCGGTATGGCGGACGCGCTCGGCGAGGGAAGCGATCGCATCGTCGGCTTCGAAGCCAATGGCGGTTTCCTGACCGGAACCCCCTTTAACCTGCATGGCAAGATCATCGCGCCGTTGCCAACCCGAGACTGCTTCCTGCCGATCCTCGCAACGCTGCAATTGAAAGCTTTGGAGAAGAAAAAGCTCTCGCAGATTGCCGCAGCCTATAGTCTGCCCGTCGCCGCAGCCGACCGCCTGCAGAATTTCGCTCAGGAGAAAAGCTCGGCGCTGATGGAGCATCTGCGTGCCTCGCGCAGCAATCTCGAGCAGTTCCTGCGCCCGGTCGGCGAAGTCCAGTCCACGAGCGATATCGACGGGTTGCGGGTCACATTGACTAATGGCAACACCATCCACTTCCGCCCGTCCGGCAATGCGCCGGAAATGCGCTGCTATGTGGAAGCGGCCAATGAAGACGAGGCCAATGCGTTGCTCAATCAAGGACTGGATCTCATCCGCAATTTCGGCTGATCCGTTCAACCCATCACCCGGATGCGGCGACGCAAATTGCCGCATCCACCGCCTTTACGATTGCACTTTGCGTGGTTACGCGCCAGAAAGCGGATCAGACGGAGGCGGCACGGCTTGGCAGACGAAACGATCACTCTCTATGAAGCCATTGGTGGCGACGCGACGGTTCGCGCCCTGACCAGGCGCTTCTATGAGCTGATGGATACCCTTCCGGAAGCTGCGCATTGCCGCGCTATCCACCCGCCGGATTTGACCGGCAGCGAAAGCAAGTTCTACGATTACCTCACCGGCTATCTCGGTGGACCGCCCGTTTATGTGGAAAAACACGGCCACCCAATGCTGCGCCGCCGCCATTTCGTTGCACCCATTGGCGCAACGGAGCGCGACGAGTGGCTGCTGTACTTCCGACGCGCGATGGATGAAACAATCGAGAACCCGAAGTTGCGCGAAATCATCTGGGGACCGGTCGAGAAACTGGCCTTCCACATGCAGAACCGGGAGGAAGGCCAGCAATGAAAGATGGTATTTTGAGAGCCGCGACGCTGTTTCTGGGCGGCCTGCTCGGCGCATCCGGCGTTGCACTTGCTGCGGCCGCCACCCACACCGGCGCCACCTATATGCTTGGCAACGCGTCTGCCATGTGTCTAGCCCATGCGCCGGTGCTGCTTGGCCTCCATCTCGGCTGGGACCGTATTAAAACCGCCCTGCCCTCTGCCATTCTTCTGGGTCTGGGCACCGCACTTTTCGCCGGTGATCTGGTGTCGAAGCATTTCACCGGCGCAAGCCTTTTTCCCATGGCAGCACCTGCTGGCGGGCTTGGCATGATTTTCGGCTGGCTGGCGCTTTCACTTTCGGCCTTCTTCAAGACCGCGCGCGACTGACCTGACGACGAGAGCCGCCGCGGCAGGCCATCAGCGCCGGCTGCGCTAGAGACGGAACGCCGTTTGCGTAACCTCGTTATCGCTCCAACAGAGTATTCAAGCCGGCGGCGACGGACGATCGGGCTGCAATGGAGCGGGGGCTAAATGACATCGAAATGGCAGTGGTGGATCAACCAGATTGTCCGGCGGATATGGTTCAGGGCCACTCTGTTTTCACTCGGAGGCGTCGCATCCGCGCTTCTCGCCGTTGCCTTTTCCTCTTACATTCCTGCAGATCTTCCGGCGAAGATCGGCGCTGACGCTGTCGACAAGATCCTCGGCATCATCGCGTCGAGCATGCTGACGGTCACTACCTTCTCCTTGAGCACGATGGTCGCCGCCTATTCGGCAGCAACCAACAATGTCACGCCGCGAGCCACCAAGCTCGTGATGGAAGACAGCACGACACAAAACGTGCTGGCCACTTTCGTCGGCTCTTTCCTCTTCAGTCTCGTCGGCATCATCGCGCTGGCGACCGGTGTCTACGGCGACCAGGGCCGGGTCATTCTTTTCGTCGTGACGATCGGCGTCATCATTCTCATCATCGTCACCTTGCTCCGGTGGATCGATCATCTCTCACGCCTCGGTCGCGTCACCGAGACGACCGAGAGGGTGGAAAAAGCGACCATAGAAGCCCTTCGGGCCTGGATAAAAAGTCCCTGCCTTGGCGGGAAAAAACTGGAGGAGAATGATCCGAGGCTCGGCGCGCCAAACACGCCCGTCCACCAGCCAAAGGTCGGCTACGTCCAGCATGTGGATGGTGGCGTGCTGGGGCAAATCTCGGAAGAATTCGACATAGACATCGCAGTGGTGGCGATCGCCGGCAAGCTTGTTGCCCCGAATATTCCCCTGGCCTGGATTGTCGGCGACGTCGATGAAGAGGTCCAAAAGCGCATAGCCTCAGCGTTCACGATCGGCGACGTGCGGTCCTTTGACCAGGATCCCCGTTTCGGTGCCGCGGTTCTGGCTGAAATTGCGTCCCGGTCATTGTCGCAAGCGATCAACGATTCCGGAACTGCGATCGATTTGATTTCGAGATACATGCGTGTCTTGGCCGTCTGGGATGAACACGCCGACGATATCGATGTGCAATATCCAGGTCTGCATGTCGCGCCCATCAGGCTCGAAGATGTCTTTGATGATCTCTTCATTCCGCTTGCCCGGGACGGCGCCGCGATCGTCGAAGTGGGCATTCGATTGCAGAAAGCGTTCATCACGCTTTCCGGATTTCGCCACCCCGAGTTCAGACGCATTGCCCTTCACCATTCGAGAAGCGCAATAAAGCGTGCCGAGGCAACATCGATGATCGAACAAGATCTGGCTAAGCTCCGGCGCGTAGCAGGCCTTTTGGAAGCAGCCTAAGCCCGAGCGACGCAGCCAGGCAACGGCACATCTCCTACCCTCACCGCCGGTTACTTCGCTCGAGGCACGACTCGCGGGTGACGGCTACGTTTTGGCGCGTTTCCGCCACGAGACGCATGCCGCATCACATCGATTTTCGTCGAGCCCTACCAATGTTTCTTGCACGCAGCTTTGCTGCGCAAACGCATTTGACAACGCAAATCATCCCGCTACAGTATGACGCAATAAGAATGCATATTCCATTATTATGGATTTAATAGAGGGAACGTCATGCTTAAACGCACTCTGCTTGCAGCCTCCTTGCTGTTCTTGCCAGCCATCTCCACCCCCACTCTTGCCAGCGGTGTCGTCAATGTCGCCACCATCGGCGAACCACCCACACTCGACCCAATGGCCTCGACCGCCGATGTGGTGGGCATGATCACGCAGCATATCTTCGAGACGCTCTTCACATTCGATGCCGAATGGAATGTCGTTCCGCTGCTGGCCGAGGGCATGCCGACCGTCTCGGCCGACGGCAAGACCTATGACATCGTCCTGCGCAAGGGCATCAAGTTCCATGACGGCGCCACCATGACATCGGCCGATGTCGTCGCCTCGATCGAGCGTTGGGCAAAGATCGCATCGCGCGGCAAGCAGGTCGCACCCTATCTGACTTCGGTTACCGCCAAGGGCGATGACGCCATCCAGATCGTGCTGAACAAGCCCTATGCACCCCTGCTGTCGCTTCTGGCCTTCAACAACTCCGCCGCCGTCATCATGCCGAAGGCAAATCTTGCCGAAGACCCATTGACGAAGATCATCGGCACAGGCCCTTACATGCTGAAAGAACGCAAGGCCGACCAATATATCCAGTTGGTCCGCTTCGATGGCTACCAGTCGCGTTCGGAAGCGGCCAACGGTTTTGGTGGTGCGCGCAAGGCCATCCTGGATGAAGTCCGCTTCGTGCCTGTCCCCGACGCCAACACCCGCCTCGAAGGTGCCGTCTCCGGGCAGTTCGACTATGCCGATTCTCTACCGCCTGAAACCTTCGACCGTCTGAAGGCGTCGCAGGCTTCCGAGCCTGTGGTGCTGAAGCCCTATGGTGCGCCGGTTATGGTGATGAACACCAAGGAAGGCGTGCTTGCCAATAAGGAGATGCGTCACGCCATCCAGGCCGCGCTGAACCCGGAAGACATGCTGCTGGCCGCCTTCGGCAATCCGGAATTCTTCGCCGTCGATGGCGCGCTCTATCCACAAGGCTACACATGGCACACGGAAGAAGGCATCGAGCGCTATGGCGCGGGCGACCCCGAAGCTGCGGCAGCCATGGCCAAAAAAGCCGGCTATGACGGCGAAAAGCCAATCCGCATCCTGACCAGCCGCCAGTATGAATTCCATTACAAGATGGCGCAGGTCGCAGCCGAATATCTGAAGGCCGCCGGCTTCAAGGTCGAGCTTGGCGTGTTCGACTGGGCAACGCTCACAACCCGCCGCGCCGACCCGAAACTGTGGGATATCTTCATCACCCACGGCCCGTTCCCGCCAGAGCCGATTCTTAATGGCTGGATGTCCGACAGCTATCCCGGCTGGTGGTCGACGCCTGCCAAGGCCGCATCAGTCGAGCCCTTCATTGCTGAATCCGATCCTGAAAAGCGCAAGGCGCTGTTCACCGAAATCCAGAAGGTCTTCTATGAGGAAGCCCCGGTCTACAAGGTCGGTGACTTCAACGCGCTCAGTTCGAAGAAGAAGACGCTCAAGGACTTCACGCCATCGCCCTGGCCCTATTTCTGGAATGTCAGCACCGGCAACTGAGTGCAACTCTCCTCCCAAGAACATACGTGTCCCGCATCCCGCGTGGGGCACGTCGCAAGCTTCCTTCATCGATAATGAGCACATGTCATGACGCGATCCTTTCCCAAGGACTTTCTCTGGGGCGTCGCCGCCTCCGCCTTCCAGACAGAAGGCGCCGTCAACAAGGATGGCCGCGGCCAGAGCGTATGGGATGTCTATGCCCACACGCCGGGCCGCACCACCAATGGCGAGACGGCGGACATCGCCTGCGATCACTACCATCGCTATCCGGAAGACATCGGCCTGATGAGCGGTCTCGGCGTCGGCGCCTACCGCCTGTCGACCGCATGGCCACGCATTTTCCCCGAAGGGTCGGGTCAGATGAACCAGCGCGGGCTCGATTTCTACGATCGCGTTATCGACCTCCTTTTGCATGAAGGCATCGAGCCGTGGATCTGCCTGCATCACTGGGACATGCCGGTGGCAGTGGAGGAAAAGGGCGGCTGGCGCTCACGCGAGACGCCCAAGATCTTTGCCGATTATGCCGCGACGATTGCCCGGCACTTTGGCGACCGCGTCAAGCGCTTTGCCCCGATCAATGAACCGAATGTCATTCCCTGGGTCGCCTATAATGTCGGCCGCCACGCGCCGGGCAAGCAGTCCTACGAGGACAGCCTGAAAGCCATCCACACGCTGAACCTCGCCCATGGCTATTCGGTCAAGGCCGTGCGCGCGGAAGCACCAAAGGCAGAGGTCGGCAACATCGTCTCGCTTGGTCCCGTTCGCCCGCATTATGACGACGCTGCTCACGAGGAAGCCCGCATTCTGGGCGACTGCCTGTGGCGCCGCGTTACCGTCGATCCCCTGTGGCTAGGCACCTACCCAGAGCCGATCGGCAGGGAAATGGAGCCGCTGATCATCGGCGACGACATGGCCGACATCAACCAGACAATGGATTTCTTCGGGCTCAACCACTATAATCCTGTCTTCGTCGGCCCCAACAAGAACACGACCTTCGGCGTCGCAGAAACCGCGCCGCCTACCGGCATGGGGCCGCTGACAGACGTCAACTGGGTCGTCGATCCGCAGGCATTCCTTGAACAGATCCGCGACACCAGCGAGCGCTATAACAAGCCGACGATCTACATCACGGAAAATGGCGCGTCATATCCGGACGCTCTCGGCCCTGACCGCAAGGTCATCGACAAGGATCGCATCGCCTATTTCGAAGGATATCTGAACGTCCTTCTCGACGCGCTGGAAGAAGGCCACGATATCCGGGGCTATTTCGCCTGGTCGCTGATGGACAATTTCGAATGGGGTCGCGGATATTCCAAGCGGTTCGGTCTGGTCTATGTCGATTACCCGACACTGCAGCGAATTCCGAAAGCGTCGTATCACTGGCTGAGCGACGTGATCCGGAAAAACGCTTTGTAGAGGGCGACAAGAAACTCTCCCGCGGAGAGGCGGCAGCGCAGCCTGAACCTCTCCGTCATCCTCGGGCGTGACCCGAAGGTCCATGTTTTCCAAACGCATACGGGTGCGGCTGTGGATCCTCGGCTCAAGGCCGAGGATGACGGGAGAACACGAAGACACATCATGAACTTGAGACGCCTTAAAGTCCTGCTCCACCCCCGCTCACAGACAACGGGGCGCTAGCGCATCAGCCCTTAATTCGCACCGCGCTCATTCATCGTCTGCAGCGCCCGCTCAAGGCTCGACTTGCTACCGTTGCGCAGCGGGATAAACGTCTTGCCGAACTTCTTGCAGCCGGATTTGACGCGCAGACACGCGTCGTGGCTGATACAGTCGATGGGGCAGAAGACGCAGTCGACCGAAGGCAACAGCGTGTCGATGCGGGACACCGCTTCGCGCAACCCCCCGTCATGATGGATCAGTTCGGCATCGAAATTGCTGGCGATCTGACGCAGATGCGCCACCTGGCAATCGCGCCCGCCGACATAGAGAAAGCTTTTCGGACCGGACGGTGCCTGCTGCTGGACGGATGTCACTGGCGATTGAGAGCGTTCATCCTGCTTGCCCCGGACTGCCTTCTTTTTCTCTTTCCGCGCCATGCCTCACCTTGCTGTTGAAACCCGACCCTCCGCCGGTTCTTGCCGCCACGATATTAAAGATGAGTTTTAGAGTAAAGAATAAAGTTGATGATAATCGTCATGTTTTCTCGTCAAGATGGTCCGCCTTGGGAAAAACACGTAACCACCAGCGATCTCAGCCCGTAACTGTCGATCCCGATCGCGAGCCATTATTCATAAATGTATAGCCGAACCTCTGGCTACACGGATTGAAAAGTAGCGATTGCGCATTTAAATTCCCTGTACAAGAGCTCTTACCAAGCTTGCGCCAGGGGGATGGGACACGCTGGTGCAGTATCGTCGAAATCAAAGTTCGGAAAACCGGATGGACGCCGATATCGTATAACGGTCTAACGAATATCGCATGCACTTCTCGCTTGGGATAAACGGCGCCGATGATGGCGCACGAGCATCACGCGACCCACTTTGGACGGACACATTATGCGCATCGCACCGATTGCAGGTTTTACTGCCCTTCTTCTTCTCGGCTCGGCTCTCCAGACGGTGGCATGGGCAGAAGGCGAGCCCGTGCAGGCAAGCCGCAATAACCTGCCCTCCATCGTGGTAACGGAAGTCGCGAAGCGCGATCTTGTGGACCGCGTGATTGCCACCGGCACCATTCGCCCGGTGGACGAAATTTACGTGCAGCCACAGGTCGAAGGCCTTGCCGTCGATAGGCTCAATGTCGATGTTGGTGACAAGGTGGAAGCGGGTGCGGTTCTGGCCGAGCTTTCCCGCGACAGCCTGGTTTTGCAGAAGAGCCAGCTGGAAGCCAACAAGGCAAAGGCGCAAGCGGCTGTAGCGCAAAGCAAGGCGCAGGTCATCGAAGCCCAGGCCAATCTGGATGACGCCGTCCGCCAGAAGGACCGCGCCGCCCGCCTCGGCCAATCCGGCTCGGGCTCCGTGTCTCAAGTCGAGCAGACCGCAGCGGCGGCAGATGTGGCCAAAGCCCGGCTGGAAGCCGCCAGGCAGACCGTGACGGTCGGCGAGGCCGATATCAAGGTGGTGGATGCGCAGATCGAGGATATTGATCTGAAGCTTGCGCGCACCGGCGTGAAGACGCCCGTTGCAGGCATCATCTCCGCCAAGAATGCCCGCATCGGCGCCATCGCCAGCGGGTCGGGCAATCCGCTTTTCACGGTCATCAAGGATGGCGCGATCGAACTCGTCGCCGAACTGTCGGAAACCGACATTCAGAAGATCGAAGTCGGCCAGAAGGCAAGCCTGACGGTCGCCGGTGGCAATCGCAAGATCGAGGGCACGGTACGCATCGTCTCACCGACCGTCGATCCAACGACGCGCCTTGGCTCGGTTCACATCGTACTGCCGGCCAATAGCCCTGCGCGAGCGGGCATGTATGCGAACGCCGATATCATCGTTGCCTCTGCCAATGCGCTTGCCCTCCCCTTGTCGGCGGTCATCTCCGGTCGCGAAGGCTCCACCACGCGCAGGGTGGAAAATGGCGTCGTCAAGCAGGTGAAGATCGAGACCGGCATTCAGGATTCCGGCTTCGTGGAAATCAAGCAGGGCCTGTCGCTCGGCGATAAGGTCGTGGAGAAGGCAGGCGCGTTCGTCCGCGACGGTGACAAGATCAACCCGGTCCCGGCTGCTGCCGCGGCCTCGAACTAAAGCGAAGGCAAAACCATGAACTTCTCTGCATGGTCCATCCGCAATCCGATTGCGCCGCTGCTTGCCTTCGCGCTGCTGATTTTCCTCGGCATCAAGGCATTCTACGACCTGCCGATTACACGCTTCCCCAATATCGACGTTCCTGTCGTTGCCATCACGGTGACGCAGAGCGGCGCCTCGCCCTCCGAGCTGGAGGCGCAGGTGACGAAGGAAGTGGAAGATGCCGTCGCCTCGATCAGCGGCATCGATGAAATCCAATCCACCGTGACCGACGGTCAGTCGCTGACGACTGTTCTCTTCCGCATCGAAAAGCCGACAGAAGAGGCCGTGCAGGATACCAAGGACGCGATCGACAAGATACGCTCCAATCTGCCCGCCGGCATCGAAGAACCCGTCGTCAGCAAGATCGACGTCGAAGGCCAGGCGATTCAGACCTTTGCGGTCTCCTCGCCGAACATGACGCTGGAAGAGCTCTCCTGGTTTGTCGATGACACGATCAAGCGCGCACTCCAGGGGCAGCCAGGCGTCGGCAAGATCGACCGCTACGGCGGTGCCGATCGCGAAGTGCGCGTGTCGCTCAATCCATCGAAACTCGATGCCTATGGCATTACCGCAGCCGAGGTGAACAACCAGCTGCGTGGCACCAATATCGACCTCGGCTCCGGTCGCGGACAAGTGGGCGGCAACGAACAGACGATCCGAACGCTCGGTGACGCGCGCAACGTGGCGGAGCTTTCCAGCACCACAATCGCTCTGCCCAACGGAAACTTCGTCAAACTATCGGAACTCGGACGGGTAACCGATACGTACGAAGAGCCAAAATCCTTCTCGCGCTTCAACGGCAACCCGGCCGTCACCTTCGCCGTCTTCCGCGCCAAGGGCGCCAGCGAAGTGACAGTGGCCGAGACCGTAGCGCAGAACCTCGACAAGGTTCGCACCGACCATCCGGATGTCGCCATCCAGATGGTGGATGATTCCGTTTACTTCACCTACGGCAACTACGAAGCCGCTCTCCATACGCTGATGGAAGGCTCGATCCTCGCCGTCATCGTGGTTTTGCTCTTCCTGCGCAACTGGCGCGCCACCCTCATTGCCGCCGTGGCCCTGCCGCTGTCGGCCATCCCCACCTTCTGGGTGATGGATCTGCTCGGCTTCTCGCTCAATCTCGTCAGCTTCCTGGCGCTGACGCTCGCCACCGGTATTCTCGTCGACGATGCGATCGTGGAGGTGGAAAACATCTCGCGACACATCAAGATGGGCAAGACGCCCTATCGCGCAGCGCTCGAAGCTGCAGATGAAATCGGCCTTGCGGTGATCGCCACCAGTTTCACCATCATCGCCGTCTTCGTGCCGGTCTCGTTCATGCCGGGCATTCCCGGTCAGTACTTCATTCAGTTCGGCCTCACCGTCGCCTTCTCCGTCTTCTTCTCGCTGATGGTCGCGCGCCTGATCACGCCGCTGATGGCTGCGTACCTCATGCGCGCCGACGATGCTGTCGACGATCATCACGACAATGACGGTCGCCTGATGAAGGCCTATACGCGCATGGTAACGGGAACGACGCGCAAATGGTGGGCACGTTATCTGACGCTGCTAGGTGCGATCGGCTTCCTTGTTGCATCGCTTATGCTTCTTGCCCAAGTTCCCGGCAGCTTCCTGCCGCCGGACGACTCCTCACGCGTCGTTCTGTCAATCGAGCTTCCGCCGAATGCAACGCTGGATGAGACGGACGCCACGACCGCCAAGATCAACAACGCGATCAAGGGCATCGATGGCGTCGAAAGCGTCTTCATCCTCGGCGGCGCTTCGCCAAAAGGCGATCTGGAACTGCGCCGCGCAACGGTGCGCGTCATCCTGAAGAAGATCGACCACTCTCTGCTGAAAACCGTCGTCAATGATGGCCTCGGCTCTCTCCCGCTCATTGGGTCTTATCTGCCAAAGGTCGAAGATAATGGCAGAACCCGACCGCAATGGGATGTGGAACGCGAGATTTTTGCCAGCATCCACGGCATTCCGGATGTGCGCATCATAAAGCTCAACGACCGTGGCGAGCGCGAACTGACCTTCAACTTCCTCTCCTCCAGCGAGGAGGATTTGAACAAGGCAGTCGGCATCCTGGAAACGCGCCTGCGCGCTTCGCCGATCCTTGCCAATGTCAGCTCCGAGGGCGCACTGCCGCGCCCCGAATTGCAGATACGCCCTCGCAAGGACCAGATCGCCCGCCTCGGCATTACGCCGCAGCAGATCTCGCAGACCGTACGCGTTGCCACTATCGGCGATATCGATGCGCAGTTGACGAAGATCTCACTCGATGACCGGCAAATCCCGATCCGTGTCCAGACATCGCTTGATGTCAGGCGCGATCTGGCTGCCATCCGCGCACTGAAGATCAAGACTGCTTCCGGGGCCACGGTTCCCCTCTATAGCGTTGCCGATATCGACTACGCGGAAGGCCCAAGCTCGATCAAGCGCAATGACCGAAGCCGCGTCGTCGCCATCGGCTCCGACGTGCCTTTCGGCACAGCCCTCGATACGTCGACGGCTGAGTTCAAGCGGATCGTCGAAGAAACGCAGCTTCCGTCCACCGTCCGCCTGGCGGAAAGCGGTGATGCCAAGGTGCAGGGCGAAATGCAGCAGGGCTTCGTCAATGCCATGCTGCTTGGCCTGCTTCTGGTGCTTGTGGTTCTCATCCTGCTCTTCAAGGACGTGATCCAGCCCTTCACCATTCTCTTCTCACTGCCGCTTGCGATTGGCGGTGTGGCTGTGGCACTGATCGTGACGCAGAATGCACTCTCCATGCCGGTTCTCATCGGCATTCTGATGCTGATGGGCATCGTCACCAAGAACGCCATCCTCCTCGTCGATTTCGCCATCGAGATGCGCCGTCACGGCATGGAGCGCGTTCACGCCATGGTGGAGGCGGGGCGCAAGCGTGCCCGCCCGATCATCATGACCTCGATCGCCATGTCGGCTGGCATGCTGCCATCCGCGCTCGGCGTCGGCGAAGGCGGCTCCTTCCGCGCCCCGATGGCAATCGCCGTGATCGGCGGCATCATCGTCTCGACGGTTCTGTCGCTCATCGTCGTCCCGGCTTTCTTCCTGATCATGGACGATCTCTCTGGTCTCCTCGCCCACCTGTTTAGCCGCTTCGTCGGCAAGAAAGAGGACGAGCATCCGATCCTGTCATCGGAAGAACTGTCGAACGTCGCGCGAGAAAACAGCCAGGCAATCGCTGCCATGGACGAGCGGATTTCGGCAGTGGAGAAAAACACACCAAAGGATGCCCGCACTGGCAAATCCGACAATGTGCTTCGACTTCCGCCTCTCGCGGCGGAGTGACGTTCTCCAGCCTTCGATCATGTCGCGCAACATAAGGCGTTCTGCGCGACATGATTTTCTATCTGCAACGCTGGGAACCACCGCGACGTACTGATTAAAACGGCCCCATCATGATTTTTGTCAAAGTTTGATCGAAATCAATTTGAGCTTCGCGGAGCGCGCTATTCTCTTTCCATGACAACATCCATAGCCGAACTTCGCGCTTCTCACAGTCAACGGGCCGAGAGGACATGAAGGAGGGGATGGTTTGGAGGGCCGAGCGTGAATAGAACCGAGAAACTCACCAGTAGGGACAAATCCCTTCTCATTCGCAGCGATCTTCTGTCGTCCATGAGCGAGGCGTCTGCAAGGTCGGTGATCGATGCCGCGTCGCTGCTGACGCTACCAGCGCGCCATATGCTGTTCACCGAGGCCGGAACGACGGATTTTCTCTATTACGTTCTGACCGGCCATGTGCGGCTTTTCCGCGCCAGCAGGGATGGTCGCGAAGCCGATATCCGCATCTGCGGTCCGGGTGAGACTTTCAATGATTGCATGATCTTCGAGACCGGCGGCAATCGCTACAGCGCCCAGACAACCGAATGCTGCATGCTGGCGCGGCTGGAGCTTGCCAGAATAAGGGCTATGCTGGAGGCCGATCCGACTGTCGCACGGGCCGTTATTCAAACTCTCTCGAAGAACAATCTCAAGGTCATGGACTGCGTTGCCAATGACCGGCTGCAAACCGCACCTCAGCGGGTGGCACATTACCTGATGACGCAGGCGCCTTCGGATAACGGATCCTACTCCCTTCGCCTGCCTTTCCAGAAAAGCGTCCTGGCAGGCAAACTCGGCCTGGCGCCGGAAGCACTGTCGCGCGCCTTCTCCACGCTCAAAAGCTGCGGCGTCAGCGTGCGCGGCCGCGTCATTCACATCGACGACCCCGCTGCCCTGAACAGGCTTTGATTTTCAAGACCAGCCTTGGAGCATGTCGCGCCACGGTGTGCAGCAGCTTTGCGACGCCGGCATGCGAGATAACAAGGGCTTGAAGAGCAAGATCACGACACGCTTTTGAGGCGGGACTGTCCTGGCGAACCGCCCCTCCCCTAGCGACTTTTTTACAATCCGCCCTGCTGCTTCAGAAAACCGACGATGCGGTCGATGCCCTCTCCGCGCTTCATATCGGTAAAAAAGAACGGCATCTCCTTGCGCATGCGCGTAGCGTCACTGTCCATCACATCGAGATCGGCGCCAACATAGGGCGCCAGATCCTTCTTGTTGATCACCAGAAGATCGGATCGGGTAATGCCTGGGCCGCCTTTGCGCGGGATTTCCTCGCCTTGGCAAACCGAGATGACGTAAATCGTGATATCCGCCAGATCCGGCGAGAAGGTCGCGGCGAGATTGTCACCGCCCGATTCGATGAAGACGACATCGAGATCGGGAAAGCGCTCATTCAGACCGGCAATCGCCTGTAGATTGATCGTCGCATCCTCACGGATTGCTGTGTGCGGGCATCCGCCTGTCTCGACACCGACGATTCGCTCCGATGGCAGCGCCTGCATTCGCACCAGCGCTTCGGCATCTTCCTTGGTGTAGATATCGTTTGTTACGACCGCGACCGAAAATTCTGCGCTCATCGCCTTGCAAAGCTTCTCCGTCAGTGCCGTCTTGCCGGAACCGACAGGCCCCCCGATACCGACTCTGAGCGGGCCATTTCCCGATTTCATCTGCTTCCCCTTCCGGATGTGTTTTGCCGACAATAGCGGCCTCAAGCCCGCCCCATCAACAGCAAAATAGAAGCGAAGTGGTCAGGAGCGGAAAAGCCGCGTGGCCTGTACTTCGTGCCGCATGGGTGCGGTATCAGCAATGATCGTGGCCGATCCGAGATCATCCAAGGTGGTTGAACCGGCACGGCCTGCGACATCCGCCACCATCTCCTCCAGCCTTGCCATGATCGCCACGCCGTCCGTCTGCCCTGCGACGCCAAGACGGATGCCCGCCGAAATCAATTGCGATAGTCCCGCGTGAAGATAGGCAGCGAGAACGTCCTCCAGTCCGATATCGTGGGCAGCGGCCACTGCGCCTATGGCAACGGGATAGGTGGGAGTTTGGGGTAGCCGCTCGAAGACCGACGACGGCCAGGCGCGCGCTGCGCCGACAAAGGCATCACCCAGCAGAATCGTTTCACGATAACGCTCCGCCGAGCCTGCGAGAGCACGAGACAAGGCCGCGATCTCGTCCAGCACGGCGCGGTCTTCAAAGCCTTTCCAGGCCTGACACAGCATGACTGCATCGTTCCAGAGCGTGCCGCGTCGAAGCGACAGAGCGATCCATTCATCGAGCCCGGCAGCATTGGAAACGCGCCGGTCGTCCACAGCGCTTTCCAGCCCACCGGAATAGGAGAACGCCCCCACGGGAAAAGCCGGCGACATCCAGGCCATCAACCTCAGCAGGCTGTCGACATTGCGTTTCGCTGTCATGCGTCATTCGTGATGATGATGGGCGTGATCACCGTGGGAGTGTCCCCCATGCGAATGGCCGCCATGCGCATGATAGGCCCCGCGCGCAGGCTGGAAAGGTTCCTCCACATCGCGAACCGTCGCGCCCAGGCCTTCCAGCATGGCGCGGATGACGTGGTCGCGTAAGATGAGGATCCGGTCCTCTTCGATCTGCGCAGACAAATGCCGGTTGCCCAGATGCCATGCGAGTTCGATCAGGTGCAGCTGGTTCTTTGCGGTGACTTCGAACAGCTTCTCATCTGCTGCCCGCACCTCGACCAGATCGCCATTTTCAACGACGAGCAAATCGCCGTGGGCAAAGAGGACGGCTTCCTTCAGGTCCAGCATGACCATCTCGTCATTCTGGAGATGCAGGAGCTTGCGCCGCAGATGCCGTTGATCGTGAGCCAGAGTGACGTAGCCGCTCGGCTCATCGCCGGGCGTGCCGGCAGGAAGATAGGATTGAACGCGTAACATGGAGCTTCCGGTCTGAATGTGATCCTGAAGCATCAAGTCTTGCCGGATGGAGCGGTGGATTGCAAGCCGCTGACTGTCGGCCTTCTGGCAATCGCGCTACAGAGCGCAATGTTTCAGGATGCAGCCTGCAATGGCCTCGCCAGACCACTGTCGATCTCACTGCGCGCATGGTATGCATCGCCATGGCAAAGGCGGTTGCGCCCGGCGGCCTTAGCGCTGTAGAGCGCCTTGTCCGCTATCGCGAAAGTATCGTGCTTGGAACGATTAGCCTCTATTTCCGCCACGCCGACGGATACCGTGGTCTGCAAAAGATGTCCTTCGAAGTTGACCGAGAGACAGGCAACCCGCACGCGCGCAAGCTCGATCAGCGCAACACGATCCTTCCGGTCCCCTCCGCAGACGATGACGCCGAATTCTTCGCCGCCGAGCCTTGCGACGCAATGAAAATCGCCAAAGACGTCCTCGATCGCCGAAGCGACGCGCTTGATTACCATGTCGCCGGCGCCATGGCCGAAATTGTCGTTGATCGACTTGAAGCGGTCGAGGTCGAAGATGGCAAGCGAGGCATCGCCGGTAATATCTTCGAAGACCTGATTGAAGGCGCGCCGGTTTGCAAGTCCCGACAACGTGTCCGTTTTACTGAGGCGCTCGAATTCCGCCTGGGACTCGCGCAGATCGCGAATGGCGCGCCCGAGCACCGTACAGAGGATTCCTGCAACCAGACCTCCGACGATCCAACCCATAGCCACGCTGTAGAAGACCGCATCGAGCACCGGAAGAGGCAGTATCCTCAAGGCATTGCCAATGCAGATCACGGCGAGACTGACCACGATGGACAAGGATATCGAAATAAACACCATTTTCAGCGCGAAGCCGCGCAGCGACTGCCCACCGGCAGGGTCGCTGACGCTCATGTCGAGCGAGATAAATTTTGCGAATCCGTCCGCCATCAATCTCCAACCTCCAATGAGCAACCGATAGGGAGAAAAGGTTGCAGCATCGATAATGCATATAGTAAAAGTTTAATCATCTTTTATTCACTTAATGGCGTGAGAGTACATCCGCTTTATCTTAAAAAAGCGGAAATACGATATTCCCTCACGCCCTGTCATGAACGAGACAAGCGCGGGAACGATCCGCAAGAAATTGTTGAATGCGAATGACGGAGGCCTGAATGCAAAGCTCTCGGCCCTCCTCTTTCTGTCACCCGCGCATATTGAACGGGTAAAACGATCAGCAAAGGGGCTCAGGTTTACGCACCATGAAACCGGCCTGATTTCACGAAATCCCTCAGACAGCGTCGAGCAAGATCCCGCTCCGTCCATGGAGAATACGTGGAGACAAGGGCTGGGGGTGTGACAGGCGAAGCCGTTTTTACCGGGGATGTACGCAGACGTACAGCGATCTGTCAGATTCGCTTACAGCCTTCAGGTCCTTGTGCCATCGCAGTCGTCGGCGCAAAACCGCTACACGCTTTTGTGACGACCGCGCTTGTGGCCAAAACCCAATCAGAACAGGAAGTAGCGCTGCGCCATGGGCAGCACTGTTGCCGGTTCACAGGTCAGTAGCTCGCCATCAGCGCGCACCTCGTAGGTTTCAGGGTCCACTTCGATATGCGGGGTCAGCGTATTGTGGATCATCGAAGCCTTCGAGATACCGCCGCGGACATTCCTCACTGCCACCAGATTCTTGGCCACGCCGAGACGCTGGGCCAAGCCGCCATCGAGCGAGGCCTGCGAGACGAAGGTGACGGAGGAATTGGTGCGCAGCTTGCCGTAAGCGGCAAACATCGGGCGATAATGCATAGGCTGCGGCGTGGGGATCGACGCGTTCGGATCACCCATAGGAGCTGCCGCAATCGAGCCGCCGAGCAGCACCATCTCCGGCTTCACGCCGAAGAAGGCAGGCGACCATAAAACGAGATCGGCGCGCTTGCCGACTTCGACCGAGCCGATCTCGTGGCTCACACCATGGGCAATGGCCGGGTTGATCGTGTATTTGGCAATGTAACGGCGAACACGGAAATTGTCGTTCTCGCCCGTCTCTTCCTTCAGGCGACCACGCTGGCGCTTCATCTTGTCCGCCGTCTGCCAGGTGCGGATCGCCACTTCGCCGACACGGCCCATCGCCTGGCTATCGGAAGAAATGATCGAGAAGGCGCCGAGATCGTGCAGAATATCTTCCGCCGCAATCGTTTCCTTACGGATGCGGCTTTCGGCAAAGGCGATGTCTTCCGGGATTGACGGCGACAGATGGTGGCAGACCATCAGCATGTCCAGGTGCTCGGCCAGCGTATTCACCGTATAGGGCCGTGTCGGATTGGTGGAGGACGGAATGACGTTGGGGTTGCCGCAGATCTTGATGATATCCGGCGCGTGACCGCCGCCTGCCCCTTCCGTATGGAAGGCATGGATGGTGCGGCCCTTGATGGC
The DNA here is from genome assembly GCF_053521965.1 of Rhizobium sp. 22-785-1. NCBI lineage: Bacteria > Pseudomonadati > Pseudomonadota > Alphaproteobacteria > Hyphomicrobiales > Rhizobiaceae > Rhizobium > Rhizobium sp. 22-785-1. The sequence continues at coordinate 897,813 of NZ_JBNWDI010000001.1, forward strand.
GGCCACCGTGTCTTCCACGAAGCCGCTTTCGTTCAGCGTGTCGGTATGGATCATCACCTGCACGTCGAAGGCATCGGCCACCGTCAGGCAATTGTCGATGGCGGCAGGCGTCGTTCCCCAGTCCTCATGCAGCTTCAGCGAGGAAGCACCGGCGAGGATCATTTCTTCCAGCGGCTTCGGCAGCGAGGCATTGCCCTTGCCGGCAAGCGCCAGGTTCATCGGGAAGCCGTCGAAGCTTTCGATCATCCGTTCGATATGCCATGCGCCGGTACAGGTGGTGGCAAGCGTTCCGTGTGCCGGACCCGAGCCGCCGCCCAGCATGCAGGTGACGCCGCTCATCAGCGCTTCTTCGATCTGCTGCGGGCAGATGTAATGAATGTGGGCGTCCATGCCGCCAGCGGTCAGGATCTTGCCCTCGCCGGCAATCGCCTCCGTCGAAGGTCCGACGATGATGGTGACGCCCGGCTGCGTATCCGGGTTGCCCGCCTTGCCGATGCCGTGAATGCGACCGTCCTTCAGGCCCACATCGGCCTTGTAGACGCCGGAGTGATCGACGATCACCACATTGGTGATCACCGTGTCCACCGCGCCTTCAGCGCGGGTGGCCTGGCTCTGGCCCATGCCATCACGAATGACCTTACCGCCGCCGAATTTCACCTCTTCGCCATAGGTGGTGAAATCCTTCTCGATCTCGATGAACAGTTCCGTATCGGCCAGGCGCACCTTGTCGCCGGTGGTCGGACCGAACATGCTGGCATAGGCGGCGCGGGAAATCTTGTAGGACATGGGTTCAGGCTCCTTCGGAGACAGAGAATTTCGATACGGAAGGCAGTCTTCTCAGCCTTCCCTGACCGACCAGCAGATCGACCAACTGTTTTTCGGCAATAAAGGGATGCCCGTCCCAACCTTGATGACCAAAACCGGCAATGGACACCTCGTCTCCCTCCACCATCCTGTCGAGCATATGGCGAATGGTCACGAGCCCGCTGCTCGGGCATACATAATTCTGCGATGAGAGGGATCTCAACTCATCGTCCAGACGATCATGCACCTGCCTGTCTATGATAAGATGCGTCTTTCCGGTCTCGGCAGCGATAGCCGCAAAGCCGACGCTGTAATCGACGCAGAAATCCTCAAGTTCAGGGCGGTCGCGGCGAATGTCCGGCTCCATTTCGCTGAACTTCGCCGGGTCGCGGACGCACCAGATCGCCGTAGCAGACACGACGCCCGGGCTTTCGCGCCAATGCCTCTCCTGGGTCATCTCGCGTCCCGGACGGCCGGTATTGCAAACGGCAACGACATCGGTGCGCCTACCGCCTGCGCCGAGCGAGCGGCAATGATTGAAGCGAATGACGATGTCCGCACGGTCGATGACATCCGCCACCCCGTCCGGCACCTCTCCATTTCCAACAATCATGATCCTGCGGCCCATTCTCGATCAGAAACCTTCCGAAAGTGCGCGCAGTTCATCCGTGCGCTTGCGGCTCATATCGGCAAGGCAAGACGCGACCAGTTGCGGCTCCATGGAACCGCCACGCGCCTGAAATCCTTCGAAGTCACAATTGGCATCGCGAAAGGCAACCCATGCGCGCTGGGCGGCAACAAGCGCATCGACGGCACCCTTGGTGCTCTCATCAGCACTTTTGTCCCGCTCGGCCAGAAGCTTGCGAAGCTTCTGGTACTGGACATTCAAGTCCTTGTCGGCCTTGTCATAGTCTTCACCGGCGCACTGAGTCATTTCCATCTGCGTTTGCGGATTGGCGCAATTCACCTTGTCTTCCTGGGAGAATGCGCCTGTCGCGCCACCCAAGCCCACCAGAAAAACGGACGCCGACAGACTGAGGAACGAGCGCTTCGGCATCAGAGCTTTCCCATGACCTGCTGGCGAAAGCCGTAAACCTCGCGTTTGCCGGAAAGCGGCACCAGCGTTACCTCGCGCTTCTGCCCCGGCTCGAAACGTACCGCCGTACCGGCTGGAATATCGAGCCGCATACCGCGTGCCTTGTCACGTTCGAAGATCAGCCCGGCATTGGTCTCGAAGAAATGGTAGTGGCTGCCAACCTGAACCGGACGGTCACCGGAATTGGCAACCTCGATGGTGATCGTCGGCTGGCCGGCATTGAGCTCTATCGTGCCCTCGGCAGCAATGATCTCGCCTGGTATCATCGCGGTTCTCCCTTCAGCGTGTCCAGCAAAAGCCTGGGCGGTTTTGCCTTGGCAAATGCATAAAACAAAATTGGTCGGCCTTAACGGATCGGCTCATGCACGGTGACGAGCTTGGTGCCGTCCGGGAAAGTGGCTTCCACCTGCACGTCATGGATCATCTCGGCGATGCCTTCCATGACCTGGTCGCGTGAAATCACATGCGCGCCCGCTTCCATCAGTTCGGCCACGGCGCGGCCATCGCGCGCGCCTTCCACCACATAGTCGGTGATCAGCGCGATTGCCTCGGGATAGTTGAGTTTCACGCCGCGTTCGAGCCGCCGGCGCGCCACCATGGCGGCCATGGAGATCAGGAGCTTGTCTTTTTCCCGGGGAGTAAGGTTCATCGTCGTCCCATTCCAGCGCGGCGTGGTCCCTCAACGAAAAAGGGCACGCTTCAATTCATCGTAGCTGCACAGGCACTTAACCGAAATTCCAGACGGTTCTACAGTCGCTGCGCCAGCGTCACAGATTCCAGACTTTCGGCACTGGCGCGCCATTTCGCAAGAGCGAAATGATGGGAAAAAGCATTTTTCTTAAGGAGAATCCGTCCGCAGCAGATAGCCGAACGACGAGCTTTCCCTGCCATTCGCTGGCGCCGCCGCTTTCTCCGGCAAACGCCCTGATTTTAGGCAGCAAGGCCTCAGCCAGCGGGCCGATATAGAGAATGGTGGCAAAGGCGACGCGGCCTGATAGCACTGATGCATGCTGCGTCAGGTCGGCAATGCGGCCGTCGAGGAAAAGCTCCTCCGCATGGATAAGTTTGCCGCCGTGGCGAATGCGCCAGCGGTCCCGAAACAGCCCCTCCTCCATTGCTTCGCCCATGGCCTGGCGACCGAGCAAGACCGCCTCGACGGCGAGGAATTCGGATGAGACATGTAGGTTGGCATCCAGCCTGCGGGTCAGCGAGGCGCGGTCGAACAGAATTGTTTCCTGGGGAAGCCAGTGCAGCCGGGTGTTTTCTTCCGCTGTGATACGAACGGAGACATTCGCAGTCCCGGCAGCAGCCTTGTAGACCTTTTCGCAGGCCTGCGTCGTCACGACCAGACTGGTACCGGCCTTGGCATGTGCCTGCCATTCCAACTCATCTCCCCCGGTCAAGCCGCCGGAGGAGTTGATGAGAATGGCTTCCATTTCATTGGAAAACGTATCGGGAAGCCTAATCTTGGCGCAGCCTTCCTGAAACAGTTCGTCCAGACGGCTGCGGCCATTCAGTGCTTTGGTTACAATGCGTCCTCGGCCACGGGCGCGCTGCGGACGGGGTTGGCTGAGGCTTTCAAGGACTGGCTGCTGCACGTCGTCTCCGAGGGCTTCGCGGATGCGGAAACCGCTTTCACAGAGCAATCCGTCTTCGACTTTGCGTCGACAACCATCTGCCCTTCCGTATTCTGGAAGAAATCCCACATTCTCTCGGCGGCATCAACCTGTCTTGCGCTCTCATCACCCGCAGTTTTGCGGTCGACCGCAGGCTGCGCCTTCGGCGTTGCGTCGCTGCCAGGCTTGCGGGTCAAAACAGCAGACGTTGCAATCACTTCCGATTTCATCGTGGCGCGTGGCCAGGCGTGATCCCAGGCGTCGATCACATAGGAATGGATGCGCGAACCGCTCTTGCAGACATCGTAGGAATTGACCGTGAAATTGCCGAGCGACTTGCTTTTCACCGCGCCCTTGCAGCCATCGAGCTCGGCCCAACGCTTCAGCGCCGTCTCGCCGCCATACCGCCAGTAAGGCTTTCCGCCACCCTGATAGGGATTGGCAGGATCCTTCGTGCCGGCGAACGCGATGATCGACATGGGCTTGGCAGGCGTGCAGCTTGCCATATCCGGACGCCAGCGGCCTTCGGCTTCGACCGGGACGCCAGCACGCAACGAGGCAACGAAGCCCGCCGCGGCAAAATCATTGCTGCCGCTGCACAGATACTGCGACAGCATGCGCCCGCCGCCGGAATAGCCGGAGCCATAGAAGCGCTCTTCATCGACACAGAACTTGGATTTTACCATGGAGACTGCATCGCGAATGAAGGACACCTCATCCAGCCCGCCCGGCCTGGTGGTCACACCCGGCACGTTCCAGGCATGTGTATTCGGCAATTCTCCATCGAGACTACCCTGCAGTGCCACGACCATCACGCCCGTGCGCTCGGCGACCTTGTCCCAGCCGCTACGGTCCAGTTGGCCATTCGGGTTGCTGTTGCTGCCATGAAAATCGAAAACGACCGGTACCGGCTTCGATCCATCATAAGAGGATGGAACGAAATAGACGCCCTCGCGTTCTGAACCCTGTGACATGAGCGAAAACTCATGCCGCCCCGGTTTCACAGCCTGACCGCACATCGATGCCGATGCAGCGGCGCTCATGCTTGTTAGGATTGCAAAACCTGCAAACAGCGTTTTGGCAGGAAATGTGAACCGGAACGTCCGGCCAGCAACAGTCAAATTCATCGGCACGCCTTTGATTGGCACAGTTCCCCGACAAGATGCCGGAAAATTCGCGGAATGTAAGGGATCGACGGTGGCGGCGTGCAAAAGACCTCGTGGGTGTGTCTTGCAAGCAGCATTCATGGTGCCAATAACACAGGATTTTGGTGAATGAAATGTAAAAGCCCGCATGAAAGCCATGCTTGAGCGCATGGCTGTTCACTTTATCACGAGGTTTTTATTACAGCGTGAGCAAATCCGCAGCAACTATACTGTCAAATGCCGCCGCGCTTCCGGCGTGTCGAGCGTTTCCGCCGCACCTTGATGCACCACCTCACCCCGATCCATGATGTAGACATAGTCGGCAAGCTCGCGGCAAAAATCCAGATATTGCTCGACCAGCAGGATCGCCATGCCGGTGGAGTCCCGCAGATATTTGATCGCCCGACCGATGTCCTTGATGATCGACGGCTGAATGCCTTCGGTCGGCTCGTCCAGAACGAGAATCTTCGGACGCGTCACCAGCGCCCGACCGATCGCCAACTGCTGCTGCTGACCACCGGAAAGGTCGCCACCCCGGCGTGACAGCATCGTCTGCAGCACCGGAAACAGGCTGAAGATGTCGTCTGGAATAAACCGCTCCTTGCGCGGCAGCGGCGCGTAACCGCTCTCCAGATTTTCCTGCACCGTCAGCAAGGGAAAGATTTCACGCCCCTGCGGCACATAGCCGACCCCGCGCTTTGCCCGCTGATAGGGCGCCAAGCCATTGAGGCTTTCGCCCCCAAAGGTGATCGAGCCACCGCTAATGGCGTGCTGCCCGGTGACCGCACGCAACAGCGAACTCTTGCCGACGCCGTTACGCCCCAGCACGCAGGTGATCTTGCCCATCTCGGCATTGAGCGAGATGCCACGCAAGGCCTGTGCTGCGCCATAGTGAAGATTGATGTTTTCGACGCTTAGCATGTTCACCGCCCCAGATAATTCTCAATGACCTTCGGATCGTTCGAAACGAAATCGATCGATCCCTCGGCCAGCACGGAGCCTTCGGCAAGGCATGTCACCTTGACGCCAAGCTCGCGGATAAAGCCCATGTCGTGCTCCACCACCACAACGGAACGGGTCTTGGCGATTTCCTTCAACAGCACCGCCGTCTCCGCCGTCTCGGCGTCCGTCATGCCCGCCACCGGTTCGTCCACCAGAAGAAGCTTCGGCTCCTGAGCCAGCAACATGCCAATTTCCAGCCACTGCTTCTGGCCGTGCGAGAGGTTCGCCGCCAGATCGTCCCGGCGATGGCCAAGGCGGACGGTGGAGAGGATTTCTTCGATGCGTGCCTTGTCTTCCGCCGTCAGGCGATAGAACAAGGTGGCGAAAACGCCGCGCTTGCGGTTCAGCGCCAGTTCCAGATTGTCCCAGACCGTGTGGCTTTCGAAAACGGTCGGCTTCTGAAATTTCCGGCCGATGCCGAGCTGGGCGATGTCCGCCTCGTCCTTCTTCGTCAGGTCGATCTGGTCTTCGAACAGCACCGTGCCGCTGTCAGGCCGCGTCTTGCCGGTGATGATGTCCATCATCGTCGTCTTGCCGGCTCCATTCGGGCCGATAATGGCGCGCAACTCGCCGGGCTCCACCACAAAGGAGAGAGAGTTCAGCGCCCGGAAGCCATCGAAGGAAACGGAAACGCCGTCGAGATAGAGCAGGCTTTTTGCTCTCGTATCAGAAACTGTGTTCATATCCGCCTCACTCCGCTGCCTGATGCGCCACCGCATCGTCATTGCCAGGCTTTGCCGGGTTGTCTTTCGGCTTCGTCACCTTGCCGCGAGGGCCCGCCCAATGATGCTGGATGGTGCCGACAATACCCTTGGGGAAGAACAGCGTCACGGCAATGAAGAGGCCGCCGAGCGCAAACAGCCAGAATTCTGGAAAGGCACCGGTAAAATAGCTCTTGCCGCCATTCACCAGCAGTGCGCCGATGATCGGCCCGATCAGCGTGCCGCGGCCGCCGACCGCCGTCCAGACCACCACCTCAATGGAGTTGGCAGGCGCGAATTCGCCTGGATTGATGATGCCCACCTGCGGCACGAAGAGCGCGCCGGCAATACCTGCCATCATCGCCGAAACCACGAAGGTGAAGAGCTTGATGTTTTCGACGCGAAAGCCAAGGAAGCGAACGCGGCTTTCGGCATCGCGCACACCCACCAGCACCTTGCCGAATTTGGAATTGACGATGCCAGATGCAATTATCAGCGACAGCGCCAACATCAGTGCCGTCATGGCAAAGAGCACCGCACGTGTGCCGCTCGACTGCACGGAGAAACCGAGGATGTCCTTGAAGTCTGTCAGGCCGTTATTGCCGCCAAAGCCCATGTCGTTGCGGAAGAAGGCGAGCAGCAGCGCATAGGTCATGGCCTGGGTGATGATCGACAGATAGACACCGTTGACGCGCGAGCGAAAGGCGAACCAGCCGAAGATGAAGGCAAGCAGGCCGGGCACGACCAGCACCATCAGCATGGCGAACCAGAACATGTCGAAGCCGTGCCAGAACCACGGCAGTTCCTTCCAGTTGAGGAAGACCATGAAATCCGGCAGCACCGGATCGCCATAGACGCCGCGCGAGCCGATCTGGCGCATCAGATACATGCCCATCGCATAGCCTCCGAGCGCAAAGAAGGCGCCGTGGCCGAGCGAGAGAATGCCGCAATAGCCCCAGACGAGATCAAGCGCCAAGGCCAGCAGTGCATAGGCGAGATACTTGCCGAGCATCGACATCATATAGGTGGGGATGTGCAGCGGGCTGCCCGGCGGCATCAGCAGGTTGAGCGCTGGAACGATGAGGGCTACGGCCAGAATGATGCCGATGGCAATCGAGATGCGGCGGTCGAGTGCGCGAAGGAGAAAGCTGGTAATCATGCTTCGATCGCCCTTCCCTTGAGTGCGAAGAGACCGCGTGGCCGCTTCTGGATGAACAGGATGATGAGGACGAGGACGAGGATCTTGCCGAGAACGGCGCCGACAGTCGGCTCCAGGAACTTGTTGAGGACACCAAGCGACAGCGCGCCGACCAGCGTTCCCCAGAGATTGCCGACACCGCCGAAGACGACGACCATGAAGCTGTCGATGATGTAGCTCTGGCCGAGATTGGGCGACACATTGTCGATCTGGCTGAGTGCCACGCCTGCAAGACCGGCAACGCCGGACCCTAGCGCAAAGGTAAAGGCATCGACCCAGGGTGTGCGGATACCCATGGAAGAGGCCATGCGCCGGTTCTGGGTCACGGCGCGCATCTGCAGACCGAAGGAGGAGCGCTTCAACAGCAGAAGCAGGGCGAAGAACACCGAGAGCGAGAAGCAGACGATCCAGACGCGGTTCCAGGTGAAGTTCAGATAGCCGACGCTGAAAGAGCCGGACATCCAACTGGGGCTGCCGACCTCGCGGTTGGTCGGCCCGAAGATGGAGCGCACACCCTGTTGCAGGATCAGCGAAATGCCCCAGGTGGCAAGCAGCGTTTCCAGCGGACGGCCATAGAGAAAGCGGATCACGCCGCGCTCGATGACGAGACCGACGAACCCGGTAGCCAGAAAAGCGACCGGAAGCGCAATGGCCAGCGACCAGTCAAACAGGCTTGGGAAGTGGCTGCGAATGATCTCCTGCACGATGAAGGTGGCATAGGCACCGATCATCACCATCTCGCCATGCGCCATGTTGATGATGCCCATCACGCCGAAGGTGATGGCAAGGCCGATGGCAGCAAGTAGCAGTACGGAGCCGAGCGACAGGCCGTACCAGATGTTCTGTGCCGTATCCCAAAGCGCGAGGGAAGATTCGATATGGGAGATCGCCGCGTCGATGTCCGGCTTCAGACTGGCATCGACAGACGAGGATGCAGCCATCAGAATGCTGATCGCATCCCGCCCGCCGATCGTCTTGATGGTGTCGATGGCACTGCGCTTGTCTTCGACGGAGCGATCGGAACTCAGGACCGACACCGCCCTCGCCTCTTCCATGCGGGCGCGAACCTGGGCATCGGTTTCTTTCGCGAGAGCGGCTTCCAGAAGCCCGAGATTTTCAGCACTGGGCGCTTTCAACACGGCGTCCGCCGCGGCAAGCCGCACGCCGCGATCGGGGCTCAGCAGCGTCAGACCGCCGAGCGCGGCACGGGTGACACGGCGTAGCGTGTTGTTGACCTTGATCTTTGTCACCGCCGCTTTCGGCGCTTCACCGACTGCCCCGCCTGTCACCGGATGGATCAGTGTCAGATTATCGCCGGCGGGCTTGGTGAGAAACACCAGGCTGTCGGCCTTGCGAACATAGAGCTCACCGGCAGCAAGCGCTTCCAGTGCTGGCACGACGCGTGCATCGCCCGTCGCAGCAATCTGCCCGATCAGCGCTTCAGCCTGCTTGAAGTCGGCCTTGCCCAGCGCATCAATCAAGGACTTGGCATCGCCCTGCTGGGCAAAGGCCGAAGCCGTCAGGCTGAACAAAAGGCCGATCACGGCCAACAGTCGGAAAAACATGGTCCCAAGTCCCCCTTGGATGCCTGCGGTCGAATCGGCGCAGGTGGAAATCAGAAGGGAGGGCGACACCGCCCTCGTAGTCGTTGGCCCTCGTCGGCTTTTGCTCTCGCGGCCTGTTGGCCGCAGAGCCTTCCTCCCCTCGACGTCATCCTCGGGCTTGACCCGAGGATCCATCACCGTCAGCGCAGACATCGGCGGCAAAGAGAGTGAGGAGAGGAATGGATCCTCGGGTGAAGCCCGAGGATGACGGCAGTGGGTGTTGTGCGCGCTCCGGCCCATCTCGATCCGAGCGCCAATGCCATCAGAGAACCGGCAAGATCGCGGTCCGCACGATCGGCGGGCCGCGACCAATCACCCAATCACATTCCCTTGCCGCCGCACTTGCCCGACGCAACGTTGAAGTTGCCGCAGGACATTGGCTTGCGCCAGTCGGAGATCAAGTCCTTGGAGTCCGGCAGATAATCCGACCATTCGTCACCCACGACCTGGGCGGTCTGCTGCACGATCTGGAACTGGCCGTCGGACTGGATTTCACCGATCAGCACCGGCTTGGTGATGTGGTGGTTCGGCATGACGGTGGCGTAGCCGCCAGACAGGTTCGGCACGGAAACACCGATGATGCTGTCCAGAACCTTGTCTGTATCGGTGGTGCCGGCAGCTTCGACGGCCTTTACCCAGGCGTTGAAACCGATATAGGCGGCTTCCATCGGGTCGTTGGTCACGCGTTTGTCGTTCTTGGTGAAGGCATGCCATTCCTTGATGAACTCGGCATTGACCGGCGTATCGACGGACTGGAAATAGTTCCAGGCGGCAAGGTGGCCGACGAGCGGCGAGGTATCGAGACCGGCAAGCTCTTCTTCACCGACGGAGAAGGCAACGACCGGAATGTCTTCAGCCTTTACGCCCTGGTTGGCCAGTTCCTTGTAGAAGGGAACGTTCGCGTCACCATTGATGGTGGAAACGACGGCAGTCTTCTTGCCGGCAGAGCCGAACTTCTTGATGTCGGAGACGATCGTCTGCCAGTCGGAATGCCCGAATGGCGTGTAGTTGATCATGATGTCCTCTTCCTTGACGCCCTTCGACATCAGGTAGGCCTTCAGGATCTTGTTGGTTGTCTGCGGATAGACATAGTCGGTGCCAGCCAGAACCCAGCGCTCCACACCTTCGGTGCTGGCAAGGTAATCGACAGCCGGGATGGCCTGCTGGTTCGGTGCCGCACCGGTGTAGAAGATGTTGCGGGAGGATTCTTCGCCCTCATATTGGACGGGATAGAAGAGGATGGAGTTCAGCTCTTCGAAAACCGGCAGAACGGATTTGCGCGAAGACGAGGTCCAGCAACCGAAAACGGCTGCGACCTTGTCCTGGCTGATCAGCTGACGGGCCTTTTCGGCAAAGAGCGGCCAGTCGGAGGCCGGATCGACGACAACGGCTTCGAGCTTCTTGCCGAGAACGCCGCCCTTCTTGTTCTGCTCTTCGATGAGCATCAGCATGGCGTCTTTGAGCGTCGTTTCCGAAATGGCCATGGTGCCGGAGAGCGAGTGCAGCACGCCGATCTTGATCGTGTCGTCAGCGGCAAAAGCGCCGTGGAAGGCGGTGGTGGACATGATGGCGCCGAGCAGCGCGCCAGTGAGCATCTTGCTGAAAGTCATCGGAAGAACCCCTCTTCGTGTTGGGCCGTGAAGGCCTCAGCGGCATGTTGAACCGCTGCTGGAGGGGACTATCGGGCTCGGTGCCGCGAAACCGTATACGTCGTTTGACGTAGGTGGGGTGGCGAAATCAGCACAAGTGGGAAAGGCACCGGTGGTCGCTACGACCGCAACCGGCGTTACGTGGCAGAGACAAGCCCTTAGTTGTGGGGCTTGTCATCTTGGGCGATGGCGTCCTGATGATACCAGCTGTCGAAATCGACACGCGGTGCCTGGGCTTCAGCGGACGCAATATCAGCGTCCTTGCGGAAACGGCTGTAGCCTGCGCGCCCGCCAACCGGGAACTGATAAATCTTGGCACTTTCCAGATTGGGTTCGGTTCTCATGACGGCCTCTTTCTTTTGATCAAAACACCGCAGCACTATGCTTCGTTCCGAAGAATAGCCGATTTCTAGCCGAATTTCACCCTATTCGCTTAAAAAAATATCACAAAGGCTATTTTTTAGGCACAACCGTTGTGCATCGATTAATCGAATAGTCTTTATGCAGCTAATCACTCAAAATTAGCGCTTTCGGCTGAAAAAACATTCAGAACGACCCTCCCGCCTACAGTTTCGGCAGAAAATCAGCCGATTTCACTTCATAAAGCCTTCATAATTCTCAAAAATCGCGAAAAACGGCTTTTGCGCCATCAACCCGTATTTTGCCGTACCGATGGGTTCGGCAGCCATTTCGCTTAAAAAAATGAAGCGTCGATTCGGCTGCTCGCACAAACTGGCACGGCGCATGCATATCTATCGGCAGCCCTTGAAAGCGAGAGCGTTTTCCACCGGTAACCGGACGAAAACAATCAAGGCTTCGCATCTTAACCCATGAGAGGTTCGTAATGACTAAGTTCAAACTCGAGTACATCTGGCTGGATGGTTACAAGCCGGTAGCAAACCTGCGCGGCAAGACGCAGATCAAGGAATTCGACGAATTCCCGACACTCGAGCAGCTTCCGCTTTGGGGCTTTGACGGCTCCTCCACCATGCAGGCCGAAGGCCACAGCTCTGACTGCGTTCTGAAGCCAGTCGCAATCTACCCTGACCCAGCCCGCACCAACGGCGCGCTCGTCATGTGCGAAGTCATGATGCCGGATGGCGTAACCCCGCATCCGTCCAACAGCCGCGCAACCATCCTCGACGACGAAGGCGCATGGTTCGGCTTCGAGCAGGAATACTTCTTCTATGAAGACGGCCGCCCGCTCGGCTTCCCTGAGCAGGGCTACCCCGCTCCGCAGGGCCCATACTACACAGGCGTCGGCTACAAGAACGTTGGTTCGATCGCTCGCGAAATCGTCGAAGAGCATCTCGACCTCTGCCTCGAAGCAGGCATCAACCACGAAGGCATCAACGCCGAAGTGGCAAAGGGCCAGTGGGAATTCCAGGTTTTCGGCAAGGGCTCCAAGAGTGCCGCCGACCAGATCTGGATCGCTCGCTACCTGCTTCTTCGCCTGTGCGAAAAGTACGGCATCGACGTCGAATTCCACTGCAAGCCGCTCGGCGACACCGACTGGAACGGCTCTGGCATGCACTGCAACTTCTCCACCAAGTTCATGCGTGAAGTTGGCGGCAAGGACTATTTCGAAGCCCTCATGGCTGCCTTCGAAAAGAACTGGAAAGAGCACATCGAGGTTTACGGTCCGGACAACCACCTGCGCCTGACCGGCAAGCACGAAACCGCTCCTTGGAACAAGTTCTCCTACGGCGTTGCAGACCGTGGCGCGTCGATCCGCGTTCCGCACTCCTTCGTCAACAACGGCTATCGTGGTTACCTCGAAGACCGTCGTCCGAACTCCCAGGGCTGCCCATACCAGATCGCTTCCGTCGTTCTGAAGACGATCGCAGAAGTCCCGACGGCAAAGTCGGCTGCTGCCTAATCTAAAACAAGTGGCGTCGCTCGATCCGGGCGACGCCATTTTTCTGTCCGCCGTTGGCGGGCAAGGTGGACTCAACGACCGCGGCGCGCTCGTCATCCTCGGGCTTGACCCGAGGATCCAGGTTTCCATCCGCTGGTGGATGGTCGGGTCAAGCCCGACCATGACGCCGGAGAGAGATACGGACACCAAGCTCTAGTGGAGGCTGTGAAACACTGGCATGGCCGCACGGCAACGCATCATCCCCGTCAGGCGCGAATATAATCGCTGGGTCGCGAACCAGACGCTGGAAGATTACGCGCTGCGATTTACCGCCAAGAGCGCCCGGCAATTCTCCTCGAGCCGCATTTCCCACACCGCCATCGGCGCGATCTCCTTTCTGGCACTGGAAGCCATCGGCGGCGCCATCACCCTCTCCTACGGCACGACCAACGCCTTTTTCGCCATCGTTGCTGCCGCCATCGCCATGTTGCTGGTCGGTCTGCCGATCAGCCGCTACGCCATCCGCCACGGCGTCGATATCGACCTTCTGACGCGCGGTGCAAGCTTCGGCTATATCGGCTCCACCATTACCTCGCTGATCTACGCCGCCTTCACCTTCATGCTCTTTGCGATTGAGGCATCGATCATGTCCGGCGCGCTGGAGCTGGCACTCGGCATACCGCTATGGATCGGCTATATCGTCTCGGCGGTCATGGTCATTCCGCTCGTCACCCATGGCGTGCGTCTCATCAGCAAGTTTCAGATCCTGACGCAGCCCTTCTGGATCGTCCTCAACGTCCTGCCCTTCCTCTTCATCGCCCTGATGGACTGGCAGAAATTCGATCTCTGGCTCGCCTTTTCAGGCATCCACCATGCACCGGCGCCACCCGGAGACACCGCGCCCTTCAACCTCATCGAGTTCGGCGCGGCCTCCGCCGTCATCTTGGCGCTGATGTCGCAGATCGGCGAACAGGTGGACTTTCTGCGCTTCCTGCCGGCCGAAGGTCAGAGCAAGTGGCGCCACAAGTTCGGCGTTTTCCTCGCCGGTGCCGGCTGGGTTCTGGTCGGCGTTCCCAAGCTTCTGGCGGGCTCCTTCCTGGTGGTGCTGACGCTGTCCTCCGGCGTGCCAGTGGATCGTGCCGCCGACCCCTCGCAGATGTATCTGACTGCCTTCGGCTACATGATCCCGAACCACAATGCCGCGCTGATCCTGATGGTGGCCTTCGTCGTCGTGTCGCAGTTGAAGATCAACGTGATGAATGCCTATGCGGGCTCTCTCGCCTGGTCGAACTTCTTCTCGCGGCTCACCCATAGCCATCCGGGCCGCGTCGTCTGGCTGGTCTTCAACGTGGCGATTGCGCTGCTTCTGATGGAGCTTGGTATCTATCGGCTGCTGGAAGAAACGCTGGGCATCTTCTCCATTGTCGCCATGGCCTGGCTCTGCACCATCTCCGCCGATCTCTTCATCAACAAGCCGCTGGGCCTTGCCCCACCCGGCATCGAGTTCAAGCGCGCCCATCTCTACGATATCAATCCCGTCGGCGTCGGTTCCATGGCGCTCTCCGCGACGATCGCACTCACCGCCCATTTCGGTCTGTTCGGCACGCTTGCCGCATCGCTGGCGCCCTATATCACCCTCATCGTCGCCTTCATCGCCTCACCGCTGATCGCCAGGGGAACGGAAGGAAAGTTCTATCTCGCCCGCAAGCCGCGCCAGAGATGGAAGGAGCTTTCCAGCATCACCTGCTCCATCTGTGAGCATCCCTTCGAGCCGGAAGACATGGCCTGGTGCCCCGCCTATGCCGGTCCGATCTGTTCGCTCTGCTGCTCGCTGGACAGCCGCTGCCACGATATGTGCAAACCGAAAGCCCGGCTGAACTACCAGACGGCCCAAGTGGCAAAGACCTTCCTGCCGGAACAGCTGGTTGCGAAGCTCGCTTCACGGCTCGGCCGCTATGCGATCTTCTCAGCGCTGGCCGTTGCGGCGATCGGCGGTATTCTGGGGCTGATCGCCCATCAGGTTGGCACCGGCACGCCGGCGACGGCGGATGTCGTCAATCGCACCATCCTCATCGTCTTCTTCGTCTTTGCGGTCATTGCCGGCATCGTCTGCTGGTTCCTGGTGCTCGCGCATGACAGCCGCGTCGTGGCGGAGGAGGAATCCTCGCGGCAGAACACACTGCTGCTCAAGGAAATCGCCGCCCACCAGAAGACCGACGCCGCCTTGCAAAACGCCAAGGAAACGGCCGAAGCCGCCAACCGCGCCAAGAGCCGCTATGTGGTGGGGCTCAGCCACGAATTGCGCACCCCGCTTAACGCCGTTTTGGGTTACGCTCAGATCCTCGAACGCGACGAGACCATCCCCGCGCCGCGCCAGTCCGCCATCAAGGTCATCCGTCGCTCCGCCGATCACCTCTCCGGGCTGATCGACGGTCTCTTGGATATCTCCAAGATCGAGGCGGGCCGCCTGCAGGTGCAATCCAACGAAATCAACATTCAGGATTTCCTCGACCAGATCGTTGATATGTTCCGCCCGCAGGCGCAAGCCAAGGGGCTGGCCTTCCGCCACGAGCGCGCACGAGGCCTGCCGCAATATGTGCGCAGCGACGAGAAACGCCTGCGCCAGATCCTCGTCAACCTGCTCTCCAATGCCATCAAGTTCACCGACGAAGGCACTGTCAGCTTCGACGTGACCTATCGCAGCCAGGTCGCCACCTTCACCGTCACCGACACCGGGCGCGGTATTGCGGAAAAGGATCTCGCCCGCATCTACGAGCCCTTCCAGCGTGGCGAGGCTGAAATCATCAAGCCCATGCCAGGGCTCGGCCTTGGCCTCACCATCACCCAGCTTCTCACCAATACGCTGGGTGGCGAGATTTCTGTCGAGAGCCAGAAGGACGTCGGCTCGACCTTCCGGGTGCGGCTGATGCTCTCCTCGGTCGACAGGCCTAGCACGGCACTCGCGCCGGAAAAGAAAATCGTTTCCTATGCCGGTCCACGCCGCACCGTCGTCGTCGTCGACGACAATGAGGATCACCGCGACCTGATGATGGAGGTGCTCTCGCCGCTCGATTTCGTCGTGCTGACGGCGCAAAGCGGGCCGGACTGCCTGGCGCTGATGGAAGCGATGCAGCCGGATGCCTTCCTCATCGATATCTCCATGCCGGGCATGAGCGGCTGGCAGCTGGTCGACAGGCTGCGTGACGCAGGCCAGACCGCTCCCATCATCATGCTTTCGGCCAATATCGGCGACACGGCCATCATCGGTGCGGGTACGGATGGCCATAATGATGCGCTGGCAAAGCCCGTGGATATCCGCAAGCTCTGCGATCGGCTTGCCGTGCATCTTGGCCTGCAATGGGTCTACGACACCGATCTGCCGACGGTGAACCTCTCCGCGAAGGGGGAGAAACCGAGCGCGATCCGCCCACCGGAGCCAGTCCATTTGCAGGATTTGCTAGCGCTTGGCGAAATAGGCTATATTCGTGGCATAGAGGCGAAGCTCGACACTCTTGCCGCTCAACCGGAAAATCTGGCCTTCACCGAAGAGGCACGCCGCTTCGTCCGCGCCTTCGATCTCGCCGGCTATGCCGATTATCTAAACAGTTTTAACGCAAGCAAGGGGCACGGATGAATAGACCATTGCAGCCCCGCGATATCGTCCTTCTGGTCGATGACAGCCCGGAAGCGCTGGGCTTCCTTACCGAGGCTCTGGAACAGTCCGGTTTCTCGGTGCTGATCGCAACCTCCGGTCAGGCGGCTCTGAACATTGTCGAGCGCGTCACGCCCGATCTCATCCTTCTCGATGCCGTCATGCCGGGGCTCGATGGTTTTGAGACCTGCCTGCGCCTGAAGGCCAACGCTGCCGTGGCGCAGGTGCCGGTCATCTTCATGACGGGCCTTACCGAAACCGAACATGTGGTGCGCGCGCTCGAATGCGGCGGTGTGGATTACCTCAGCAAGCCGATCAACATCGACGAGCTTCGCGCCAGACTGCGGGTCCACCTCTCCAACGCGAGATCTGCCCAAAGCGCCCGCGTGGCGCTGGACGCCGCCGGTCGCCACCTGCTGGCGGTGCGCGCCGATGGGACGATCCTCTGGTCGACACCGCAGGCCACCCGCCTCATCAATGCCGCAACCGGCAGCAATGATGGCCTCGACATCGTGTCGCGCACTATCGGCGACTGGATGGCCCAGACGAGCGCCCGCGACACGCCACTCGTCATCACCCATGCCGAGCGCCCCTCACTGCAATTCACCTTTTTGGGCGCAGTCGGCGCCGACGAGTATCTCTTCCGCCTGACCACCACCAACGAGAAATCCGGCGACGCTCTTCTGCGCGACCGCTTCTCGCTGACCACACGAGAGTCGGAGGTGCTGGTCTGGATCGCCAAGGGCAAATCCAACCGCGATATCGGCGAGATTCTTGGCCTCTCGGCCCGCACGGTCAACAAGCATCTGGAACAGATCTACGTCAAACTCGGCGTCGAAAATCGCGCTTCGGCAGCCGTCAAGGCGGCCCATGTGCTGCACGATAGTTGAGACTGGCCCCGGTCGGCATCTCGACTTTCTCTCGGAGTGACAGCAACTCATCTGCAAGCCTGACCGCTTCATCACAGCGTCATGCACGGCTGCGAAGCGCCGCCTATGTGGGCGTGCTTGCGTGGGGCGACACCGATTCTAAAGGAGGACTAACATGGAGAAGCTCATCATTCTCTCGGGCTGCTCTGGAGGCGGCAAATCCACACTGCTCTCACAACTTTCAAACCGTGGTTTTGCCACAGTGGAAGAGCCGGGCCGACGGGTTGTCGAAAAACAGTTGAAAGCGGGAAGCACCGCCCTCCCCTGGCTCGATCTCAAAGCGTTCCTTGAGCAGGCGATCGCGTTGGCTAAACAGGACTACGACGCAGCGTGTGAACGTTCCGGCGTCTCGATATTCGACCGCAGCCTCATCGACGCCGCTTCCGCGCTACGAACTCTCTCAGACTGGCACTGGTACGAGAGGCTACGGACCGAGTTTCGCTATCACACACAGGTGTTCCTGACGCCTCCCTGGCCCGAAATATACGTGACCGATAACGAACGTCGCCACAGGTTCGAGGAGGCACTGGAAGAGTATCAGCGGCTGTGTCGCGACTACAAGGATCTGGGATACGACGTCGTCATCTTACCCAAGACGAATATTGAGGAACGGGTAGATTTCATGCTGAGTGGGCTTTGAGATACTGCGACAAGCTGAAAGAAATTCTTCCCTGGGGAAGGAAGGCGCTCACATGCTGCTGCGTTGAGCCGAAGCATGAAATTAAAGAAGGCGGAACGATCGCCGCCTACCCTAGTATTTTTCTTAAAACGCGCCTGTTTCCCCTCCGACACGCATCGGAAGGGAGAACAGACAAAGCCATTAACGGCAGACGCGGGTCTTGCGAACGATGATCTCACCGTGGCGGCGGATGCGTTCCTTCTTGACGAAGCAATCGCGCGGCACATGGCGGTAATGGCGCGGGCGGTACTCTTCGCGGACAGGCTCGCGCATGACGCGCTGCGTCGTCGTCACGGTGACGGTTTCGGCAAAGGATGGCGCCGTAACCGAAAAGAACGTCGCAGCGGCGAGGACTGCGGAAACAAGAAGCTTTTTCATTCATGAACTCCTGAATTGAGGCTGCTGAAAACGTCGTGCGTCGCGGCCAGTTCCGCCCACTTTCACTTTTTTCTAATTTATTGTGATCGAAGATAGAGAAAGCGGGCTTTCGCTTCGCATTGTCCGTTTTCTGTCCAGAACCGACCGTCGGGACGTCCCGAGAAAGCTGGGCTTTCGGGCGGGAACCGACCTTCCGACTAGCAAGAACGTAAAAAGCCCGGCATCGCTGCCGGGCTTCATTAATCTGAAATCTGCAGAACGGCTTACATGCCCTGCTGGAAGTAGCTGTACTTGCCGTCTGGGCCCTTCTTCCATTCGTACATGACGTAACCTGGAAGCTTCGGGTCGCCCTTCTCATCAAAGGAGATGTCGCCAAGAACAGTCTTGAAAGAACCCTTCTTCAGTGCTGCAGCAATGGCTTCAGCGTCGGTGGTGGAGGCAGCAGCCTTCGCGCCTTCAGCAATCACCTGAACGGCGGCGTAGGAGTAAAGCGTGTAAGCTTCAGGATTGAAGCCAGCAGCCTTGAACTTCTCGACCAGTTCCTTGTTTTCAGGGCGCAGGGTCGGGTCAGGACCGAAGGTGTTCAGCGTGCCTTCAACAGCGTCGCCCGCAATAGAAGCCAGTTCGTTGGAGACGATACCGTCACCGGAAACGAGCTTGGCCTTGAGGCCCTGGTCCTTTGCCTGACGGATGATCAGGCCGGCTTCGGTGTGGAGGCCACCCCAATAGATGACGGAAACGCCGGCTTCCTTCATCTTGGCGATGAGGGCGGAGAAATCCTTGTCGCCAACATTGACGCCTTCATAGATGACTTCCTTCACGCCAGCGGCGTTGGCAGCCTTCTTGGTTTCATCGGCAAGGCCCTGACCGTAGGGGGTCTTGTCGTGGATGATGGCGACCTTGGCATCCTTGAAGTGGTCTGCGAGGTACTTGCCGGCAATGCCGCCCTGCTGGTCGTCACGGCCGCAGGTGCGGAAGGTGTTCCACAGGCCGCGCTCGGTGAAAACCGGGTTGGTGGCAGCAGGCGTCACTTCGAGAATGCCGTTTTCGGCATAGACTTCAGATGCCGGAATGGAAACGCCGGAGTTGAAGTGACCGACGACGAACTTCACGCCATCGGCTGCGAACTTGTTGGCAACAGAGATGCCCTGCTTGGGGTCGGACACATCGTCACCGAGAACGATCTTGATCTTCTCGCCATTGATACCGCCGGCCGCGTTGATGTCCGCTGCGGCCTGTTCTGCACCCTTCTGGAGCTGAGCGCCGAAAGCAGCGTTCGGGCCAGTCAACGGACCACCGACGCCGATGAGGACATCGGCCCATGCCGAACCGCTGAACGCGACCATTGCGGTCAGCGCAACTGCGGAAAGAAGAGACTTCTTCATTATGTTACTCCCAGTTCCTTTGATTGGGTTGATTTTCTTGACCTGTCCAGCACCCAAATTAACTGTCCAGGCTGTTCCACTCAGGAGGGAATTCTGATTTCAGAAAAACCCGTCTGTCAATGTTTCTTCTTATAGGAAAATGCCGAGGTCCGGTCATAAAGCCAGTAGTAGTTATCGACCATCTGGCGCGTGCGACGGATGCGGAAACCAGCCGTCGCGAAGGCGAGCAGAACCACGACATCGATTAGATAGTAGAAGCCGTTCAGCAAGGGACCGGCAAAGAGCGCGTAGTGCAGAAAGCGCATGACGCAGCCCAGAAGCAGTGCGTAAATCACCACCTGCCAGTAGTTGCCCCAGCCTTCCGCCACGGACTTGCCGGTGCGCCAGGCTGTCCAGAAGCCGAGAAGAACGACAAGCGCACGCAAGACATAGCGAACGCCATTATCGGTTTCGAAAAAAAGGCCCTGCATATTTTCCCCAATCAGCGCCGCCGACGAAATCGCGAACGACCCTGTTTTCCGTTTTCGCTCGACCGTTTTCCGGCAAGCTTTATTGTTTGTTTTTGCTCCGCCAAACCAGCTAGGCAGTCTGACAGGCTTTTAGCAGATTTGCGCCCAACGCCTTCGAAAGCAAGCACTTTTTCATGGGCAACGGCACAAAATCATAAAATTTTTGCGCTTTGTCAAAGCACGGGGACCGGAGATCCCCGCACAGTTTTCACCGTCAGTGACGACCGCCTTCGAGATAGGCTGCGCGCACTTCGGGGTTGGCAAGAAGCTCCTTGCCGGAACCGCTCATCGTCACCTTGCCATTGACCATGACGTAAGCGCGGTCCGAAAGCTTGAGGGCGGCAAAAGCATTCTGCTCGACGAGGAAGACGGTCAGCCCCTCTTCCTGGTTGAGCTTCTTGATCGCCTCGAAGATACCCTTGACGATCAGAGGAGCCAGACCGAGCGATGGCTCGTCCAGTAGCAGAAGCTTTGGACGCGACATCAGCGCGCGGCCGATGGACAGCATCTGCTGCTCGCCGCCCGAAAGCGTTCCGCCGCGCTGGCTTTGTCGCTCCTTGAGACGAGGGAACATCGTGAAGACCTTCTCGACGTCTTCCTTGAAGTATTTCAGGTTGTCGAGATTGGCGCCCATCTGCAGATTTTCCAGCACCGACATGCGCGGGAAAATCCGGCGTCCTTCGGGAGACTGGGCGATGCGCTTGCGCGCAATCATATGCGTCGGCACACGGGTAATGTCCTCGCCGTCGAAGATGATTTCACCATGGCGGGCCTGTGGCGCGCCGCAGATCGTCATCATCAGCGTCGACTTGCCAGCACCATTGGCGCCGATGAGAGAGACGATCTCGCCCTTCTTCACCTCGACGTCCACGCCAGCAAGAGCGCGGATATTGCCGTAATAAGTTTCAACGCCTTGAATTTTCAGGAGAGTGTCAGACATCAGACGGCTCCCCCGTTGAGTTCTTCTGCAATCACGTCTTCCACTTCATCATCCTCGACACCCAGATAGGCGGCGATGACCTTTGGATCGTTCTTCACATGATCCGGCGTACCGTCGGAAATCTTCTGCCCATATTCGAGCACCACGACGTGGTCGGAGATTTCCATGACGACCGACATGTCATGTTCGATCAGGAGCAACGAAGTTCCCTCGTCACGAATGCTGCGCAACAGGGTGTTGAGCGCCAACGATTCCTTAGGGTTGAGACCGGCGGCGGGTTCGTCGAGGCAAAGAAGTTCAGGCTCGGTACACATGGCGCGGGCAATTTCCAGACGCCGCTGCGCGCCATAGGAAAGATCGCCCGCCGGATCGTCGGCACGATCGATGAGATCGGCCTTCTCCAACCAGTATTTGGCCTTGTCGATCGATGCTTCTGCCGCATGCGTATAGGCGGGAAGACCGAGCAGGCCGAGGATGGTGTAGCCCGACGCCTTCATGAGCTTGTTGTGCTGGGCCACCAGCAGGTTTTCCAAAACCGTCAGGCCTGAAAACAGCCGGATGTTCTGGAAGGTACGAGCGACCTTGGCCTTCTTGGTGACTTCGAAGTCCGGCAACCGCTCGAGCAGGTGCTCCTCGCCATTGCTGCGCACCATGGTGATCATCCCCATCGTCGGTTTGTAGAAACCGGTGATGCAGTTGAACACGGTGGTCTTGCCAGCGCCGTTCGGGCCGATCAGCGCGGTGATATCGCCGCGCTTCACGTCGAAGGAGAGGTCGTTGATCGCCATCAGACCGCCGAAGCGCATCGACAGATGTTCGACCTTCAGGATGGTATTCTTGTTCATCGCAGTGTTTCCGGACGCCATCAGCCGTGACCTTCCTTGGTGAAGCTGCCGGAGACAGACTTGCGTTTTTTCAGGAAGGCCGTGGGTTCGCGCGAGCCGACGAAGCCGCGCGGTTTGAACAGCATGACGATGACCATCGCTAGGCCGAAGAGCAGCATGCGGTAGAGTTCAGGCGTGAAATCCGGGCCGAAGACATGCTTCAGGAATTCCATTTCACGCAGAAGCTCGGTACCGCCGACCATGACGACTGCAGCAATAGCAATACCGGTCAGCGAGCCCATGCCGCCGAGAACGACGATCGCCAGAATAACCGCCGATTCCAGGAAGACGAAGCTTTCCGGAGACACGAAGCCCTGGCGCGCAGCAAAGAAGGAGCCTGCAAAGCCGCCGAACATCGCACCCGTTGCGAATGCGGTAAGCTTGGTCTTGACCGTATCGATACCGAGCGAGCGGCAGGCGATTTCGTCCTCGCGCAGCGCTTCCCAGGCACGACCGATCGGCATGCGACGCAGCTTGATGGTGACGTAGGCCGTCAGCATGCACAGAAGCAGGATCACGTAGAAGAGGAAGATCTTGTAGTAACCCGACGACATCGGCAGGCCGAAAGCCTTGGTGAAGTTGTTCGGCGCCCCGACATCGAAAGACCAGATGCCGAACACCGATGCCTTGGCAATGCCGGAGATCCCGAAGGTGCCTCGCGTCACGTCCGTCCAGTTCAGAAGCACAAGACGGATGATTTCGCCGAAAGCAAGTGTGACGATGGCGAGATAGTCACCGCGCAGGCGCAGCACCGGAAAGCCGAGAATGACGCCCCAGAAGGCGGCAAGGATACCCGCAAGCGGCAGAAGCACCCAGAAGGACAGACCAAAATAGCTGGAGAGCAGCGCGTAGGAATAGGCACCGACTGCATAGAAGGCGACATAGCCGAGATCGAGCAGACCGGCCAGACCGACGACGATGTTCAGACCCCAGGCCAGCATCACATAGATGAGAATCTGGATGCCGAAATTGTCGACGAAGATCAGCGAGCCCTGAGCGCCTTTGAAGTAGACGGCAACGAGGGGATAGGCCAGCAGAAAAACCAGCGCGATCTTCAGGAAATGCTTGTGGAAAAAATTCTTTTCCTCGGAGATTTCCAGAATGCCAGCCTTGGACTTGGCGAGCTTGCGGCGGTCGAGATGCGGCTCGATGACACCGACCACGATGAAGCGACCGACGGCGGCAATTGCGACGAAGATCGCCAGAAGCCCCCAGCGCGTGCCCCAGACCAACTGATTGTTGATATCCTGATAGGTGACGATGCCGACATAAAGAAGGAACATGCCAAGCGAGACGAAGCCGGCAATGATGGCCTCCTTCACCGCTCTGGCCATGACGTTCTTCTCGGCGGCGTTGTCGGAAGGAATATTTGCCATATGCTTAAACCTTCTCGACTTCCGGACGGCCCAGAATGCCAGTCGGCTTGAATATCAGCACGAAGGCCAGGATGCCGAAGGCGGCAACGTCCTTGTAGGCGATGGAGAAATACGCCGACCAGAGCGACTCGATCAGACCGATCAGCAGACCGCCGAGAACGGCACCCGGAAGCGAACCGATGCCGCCCAGAACCGCGGCCGTGAAGGCCTTGACGCCGGGGATGAAGCCGTCATTGAACGAGGCGACGCCGTAATACATCAGGTACATCGTACCGGCGACGGCAGCGAGCGCGGCGCCCATAACGAAGGTGACGGAGATCGTCCGGTCGACGTCGACGCCGAGCAATGCCGCCATCTTGCGGTCCTGCTCCGTGGCGCGCTGCGCACGGCCAAGCGGTGTCTTGTTGACGATGTACCAGAAGGCGAACAGCAGAACCGATGTGATCGCCACGATCAACAACTGCTTCAGCGAAATGGTGATCGCGCCAAAATGATAGGTATCGGTCACCATAGGCGGGATCGGCTTGTTGCGCGGACCCTGCGTGACCTGGATGAAGTTGGACAGCACGATCGACATGCCGATCGCCGTGATCAGCGGCGCGAGGCGGAAAGAGCCACGCAGCGGACGATAGGCCACGCGCTCGATCGCCCAGTTCCACAGGCCCGTCACCAGCATCGCAACGACCATCATCACCAACAGAAGGAGGGCGACTGGAAGGCCTGCAATGAAGGAGGTGAGAATGAGAAAGACGATCAGCGCGGCAAAGCCGCCAAGCATGAAGATATCGCCGTGGGCGAAGTTGATCATGCCGATGATGCCGTAGACCATCGTGTAGCCAATAGCGATGAGGCCGTAGATCGATCCAAGAGTCAGCCCGTTGATGAGCTGCTGGATAAAATACTCCATATTTTTCCCCTGGACACGTTCTCGAATAGGAACGCGTCTCGTTTATGTTGCTTCATGAGGGCTCTCATTGCCGTTTTTTGTCCCTCTTGACGCAAACCCTTATCGCGTTCGTTAAAAATGTGAAGCCAAAAAGGTGGAAATATGCACAAAAAATGATGTTCACTCGTGGATTGCCACAATCGGCATCAAAAAGTTCATGAAAGCGGCAGACAGGCCCGAAAATTTAAGCGCGCAGAACGTCCTGCTTGCCCCCAAATAGATATATTTGACCATAACCGTCTTCCGGCGTAACCAACGCTTTGCAGATAATGCGTAGAGTAACGACGCTCTCGAATATCTAAGCGCAAACCAATTGCGGCCACTATAGTCTGACGGGATCGGGCTCGAAGGATTGAAGATGCTGGAAAGTCTGATCGCAGCGGCGTTAAGCGCCGGCAGGGAAATCATGGCGGTTCATGCCGCAGGTCCGCACGTTACCTATAAGAATGATTGCTCGCCCGTGACCGAGGCGGATCAGCGCGCCGAAGACATCATTCTCTCGGCTCTTGCGCGCGACTATCGCGATATCCCCGTGGTCGCGGAAGAAGCCGCAACGACCGGCCATGTGCCTGAAGTCGATAGCGATTTCTTTCTCGTCGATCCGCTGGACGGCACCAAGGAATTCATTTCCGGCAAACAAGATTTCACTGTCAACATCGCACTTATTCGAAGCGGCAAACCGGTAATCGGCGTGGTCTATGCGCCAGCGCTCGGTGTCGCCTGGACGGGTGAAGGCGAAAGAGCGCGCAAGCTGTTCATCTCGGGCGACTTCGAACCGGCATCGAACCACTCCATTCGCTGCCGCGCCAAACCTGCCCTGCCCGTTGCGGTGATCAGCCGTTCGCACTGCACCCCGAAGACGGAGGCTTTCGTCGCGGACAACGGTCTGATCGACAGCATCTCGATCGGTTCCTCGCTGAAGTTCTGCATGTTGGCGGAAGGCGCTGCCGATGTTTATCCGCGCTTCAGCCGCACCATGATGTGGGACACAGCGGCCGGTGATGCGGTGCTGCGCGCGGCAGGCGGCATCACTCTCGATATGGCGGGCCTTCCGCTGCGCTACGAGATCGACCGCAGCAATGACGATATGCTCGCCAATCCCGACTTCATCGCCTGGGGCGCCCCTCCCCGATAAGGGGATGGACGTCTCACTACGATCGGCAAGAGCAATAAAAACGCGCCCCGCGCAAAATAATTTTGGGCGTCCGGACAGCGCCAAAGCGCCCATTTTTGGGCTGATGTTTCGCAAAACACGAACAAACCCGGCGAAATCATTCAAATTGTTAAAAAATTCTCTCCAACTGCTTAGGTAATTTTTAAAGGTACCTCCCTAAAGTGCGCAGCATATGGTCTTGAGTTTGTGTAGAGTGTCCAATGACCGAAATGATACGCCCACGAGTTAAATATGTCATCGGCCCCGATGGCAGCCCCCTGACGATTGCCGATCTGCCGCCCGCCGACACACGTCGATGGGTCATCCGCCGAAAGGCCGAAGTCGTCGCCGCCGTGCGCGGGGGTCTTCTGAGCCTTGAGGAGGCCTGTGAACGTTATACGCTGACAGTGGAGGAATTCCTGTCCTGGCAGTCTTCGATTGCCGATCATGGCCTTGCTGGCCTGCGCACCACGCGGATTCAGCAGTACCGCCACTAGACGTTTCGGCACGGGCGCACTTCTTTGCGTCCTGCCAATCCGGATCAGGCGTCATCCCATCCCGTGAACACGGGACGGTGTGACGCCGTTTTCGTTTTTGGGAGTGCCGTTTACCCGCCATGCGAAAAGGTCTGCGAGCTTCACAGGCGCTTTGCCACGCCGGCGTCAGGTAACACCTCCCCCTCCCGCGCTTCCTATGCAGTCGTAACCGTCTAACGTCGCACATATGCGCTCATGAGCACCTCTTCGGGCCAAGGAGGCGCAATCAAATCATCCGCACCGGCGCAGCAATGACGACGGCATAGTTCAGGCCATAAAAAAATCCGCCAGGCATCGGCCGGCGGATCGCAATCATTAAGATTAAGAGCACAAGCGTCATTGAAAGCAGCCTCCTGATCAGCTGGCCGCCGTCAATGACGTCAGGTTAACGCGCCTTTGTTAACGCAAAGAGCGTCAGGCGCGGGCGCGAACAGCCGTATCGCGGTTTTCGAGAGCAGCAGCCTTTTCATATTCGGCCTGCACCTCTTCCAGAGAGGCTTCGGCGGCTTCCTGCTGCATCTTCAACTCGCGGATCGAAACCTGCAGGTTATCGGCACGCTGGCGTGCGGCCTTGGCAAAAGTCGGATAGGCAAAATGACTGGGGTCCGTGATCCCGGACTTGCTTTCTTCGAGAGAGATCTGATGGACCAATTCCTTGGCCATCCGTTCGAATTCGGACATCATCGACTGCAGCTGTTGCAACTGACGACGTTTTTCGTTGACCTGAAATTCCTTCAGGCGAACTAGGCTGTCACGCGACTTCATACTCAATACTCCATGGATAGCGAGACCCCGGTTCAAACAGGAACCAACCCGCCACTCCGGCATGTGCCGGAATGATTCTCAAAAGTTACCCGACATTAATAAAAAAACTGCGCTGTTAACTTTTCATTTACGGGCATCGTTAATGATAAGGCGGATCATTTAAGGGTCGGTAAATGCCAAGCCCAAAAAAACACTGGGCACGACAATGGTAGAGTCGATTGAATCACTTACGGGGTTTTCCTCATTCGTTGGTTCATGTTTGGCGATGAGGGATTCACGTTGAAAAACAGCAGAGTGCCCGAACTATTTAATGAATTCTCCACACCTTGCCAAAGGAGAGAAGAATTTGTTAACCATTTGGTGGCAGCCTGCAAATCAGGCAACGTCTGGATCCGCATCGCGCAAAAGGGATTCATTTACTGACCGCGGGCGGCAAAGGGGATAATTATGCGGGTTCTACTTATTGAAGACGACAGCGCAACGGCTCAGAGCATCGAGCTGATGTTGAAGTCGGAAAGTTTCAACGTCTACACGACCGACCTCGGCGAGGAAGGCGTAGATCTTGGAAAGCTCTACGATTACGATATTATCCTTCTCGATCTTAACCTGCCGGACATGTCCGGTTACGAGGTCTTGAGAACGCTGCGCCTGTCCAAGGTCAAGACACCGATCCTCATCCTGTCGGGCATGGCCGGTATCGAAGACAAGGTGCGCGGCCTCGGCTTCGGCGCAGACGACTACATGACCAAGCCCTTCCACAAGGACGAGCTTGTCGCCCGCATCCACGCCATCGTGCGCCGCTCCAAGGGTCACGCCCAGTCGGTCATCGCCACCGGCGAGCTGATCGTCAACCTGGATGCCAAGACGGTTGAAGTCGGCGGCCAGCGCGTTCACCTGACGGGCAAGGAATACCAGATGCTGGAGCTGCTGTCGCTCCGCAAGGGCACCACGCTCACCAAGGAAATGTTCCTCAACCACCTCTACGGCGGCATGGATGAGCCTGAACTGAAGATCATCGACGTGTTCATCTGCAAACTGCGCAAGAAGCTTGCAAACGCAGCAGGCGGCGCGAACTACATCGAAACCGTCTGGGGCCGCGGCTACGTGCTTCGCGAGCCGGATGGCAACGCCGAATTTCTTGAGACTGCCTGATTATCCCCTCAACATGCCTCCCAAGCATGATTGTCATGACAAACCCGCCGTGCAAACGGCGGGTTTTGTTTTTGTCCGCGCATAGCGCGACCATAGAGTGCCGTGCATTGCGTTGGACGCGCCATGGATGCCAGAGCTTTCTCGATAGACGTATAGCGCTTTGCCAAATTCGACGTCGATTTTTCAGGCCGATGCCGCAGGAGAAGAGGATGTGATGATGATTCGCACGGCGTCCAAAGACGACGCCTCGAGCCTTGCCGCACTGTCCATCGAGGTCTGGATCGGCACCTATCTTAAAAACGGTGTATCGAAATTCTTCGCCGATTACGCGCTGTCGGCCTTCACCACGGAAAAATTCGAAACGCTCATCGATGATAAGAACGAGATCATCCTGATATCCGAAAACAGCGAAGGCATGGACGGCTTCGTACGCGTCACGCTTCGCATCCCCGCTCCTGCCGATAACGGTCCTGAAACGGAGATCGCAACGCTCTACGTTCAGCCGAGGCATAAGGGAAAAGGCATCGGCAAGCGGCTTCTTGCTGAAGCTTTCAAGCTCTGCGGTGAGCAAGGATGCAAGGGCGTGTGGCTCGCCGTGAATAGCGAGAATAGGGACGCCATCGTCTTCTATGAGCGCCTCGGATTCACGCGGGACGGTCAGACCGCGTTTCGGATTGGCGAACAGTCTTATGCCAACGAGGTGATGGTGAAGTGGTTTTGACGAGCCCAGCAAGCGCGTCGCGATGCCAGTGAAAGGGCAATCGCTTTAAAGCCAACGCCGCTTTTACACTGCAAAGGAAATGGGCCAACTTAACGGTGGCCCACCCATTTATCCAATCAGGCCGCTTCGGCAGCCTGAGCCATGGAGGCCGTGAAGACCACGCGGTCCTCATGCACCTTATATTCGATTACCATTCCGGCCTCTTCGGCAAGCAGAAGCGTGTAGTAGGGCTGAACGGAATGCGCGTCGATCGGTTCTTCTTCCGTGCCTGCGGCAATGGAAGCGAATTTGGCAGGCACGCGCATCATCCGGCCTTTGACGGTGATTTCGAAGCGGGCATCGCCTTCCGGGTTTTCGAGAACGATATCCGCATTGCCGCCGCGCGGGATCGCGCCATAGGCAACCAGAAAGAGGTTGAGTAGCAGCTTGACGCGGTTCTTGGCGACGATGGCGCGCGGACCGGACCAAGTCACTTCAACCTTCTTTTCCGCAGCAGCGAAGTCTTTCGCGGCCTTTTCGGCCTCTCCGGTATCGATAGACGCGCCCGCAGAGCCGGATGCGCCGAAAGCAAGACGGGCGAACTTCAGGCGCACGGACGCATTCAGAGCCGAGGTACGGATCAGATCCAGCGCATCGGCATCGGTGCCACCCTCATCGAGAAGCTCCAGCCCGTTATTAATGGCGCCAACCGGCGAAATCACGTCATGGCAAACGCGGCTGCACAGAAGCGCCGCCAGATCGGGGCCGGAGAGCGAAAGATTGAGTTTGGTCGTCATAAATTTTCTCCTGCGCGAATGCGGCGCGGACCCTATCGAAATTGTTAAGCCATAATGACACCATATTTGGTAAACCGATTGTTAATATGATGGTCTCAAAATGCCAAATGTCTTAACAGGACAGTGGTAACAAACAGACGGACGGAACTGACGATGCGAATTAACCAACTCCGCACCATCGCACGCCTCGGACTGGTCAAGATTTTCGTGATCCTTGCGGGCCTTTCTATGTCGGCGGCGCAGGCATCTGCGCAAAGCAGCGATCAATACACCATTCAGGAAATCGTCGATGCCGGTCACGGCTTCTTCGGCGAGACCACGGGCGGACTTGCGAAGGTAGTGGAACGCGCATTCCAACAGTACGGTCTGCCGAATGGTTATATTCTCGGTCAGGAAGGCTCCGGCGCCTTCGTCGCGGGCCTGACCTATGGCGAAGGCACGCTCTATACGAAGAATGCCGGGCAACATCCGGTCTTCTGGCAGGGCCCCTCGCTCGGGCTTGATTACGGCGGCCAGGGCACCCGCGCCATGATGCTCGTCTATAATCTTCCCTCCGTCAATTCGCTCTATCGCCGCTATGGTGGTGTCAGTGGCTCTGCCTTCATCGTCGCAGGCGTGGGCATGACGGTTCTAAAAAACAGCGACGTCACCATTGCCCCCATCCGCACCGGCATCGGTGCGCGACTCGGCATCAATGTCGGCTATCTGAAGCTTACGCCCCAGCCCACCTGGAATCCGTTCTGATTCGTCAGACGCGCCCTTTTGCGATAAACTGCTTGAACACGACCAGCGTGTAAGGCGATGACCGCCTGGCGCAAGATTGACGTGACAGTCTGCGCCGCGACGATGAAATGAGCTGCCATAGAGGGTTTTCGAACCGTGGCGCTTCTTGTGGAGACGACCACGCGTGATTGAGTACGCCCTGATTTTCGGCCTTGGTTTTCTCTGCGCAATTCTTCTGGTTTCATTGATCGCACCTGCGATCAACCGGCGCATCGTTTCCTATACGGAAAAGCGATTGCGGGCGACCATGCCGATGAGCCCGCAGGAAGTGCGTGCGCAGAAGGATATGGCCCGCGCGCTCTATGCTGCGGAAAACGCACGCACGCGCCAGGAACTGGATGCCGAGCGCGAAAAAGCGCTTGCCCTGAAGTTCAAGAACGAGGCCGCTCAAGCCGAAACCGGTCGCCTTCTGGCCGAAACCCGCGACTTGAAACAGCAACTGGAAAACATGGCGCTGGAAGCGGGCGACCTGCGCGCAAAGGCTCGCCGCCATGAAGATGCCGTGGCGCGCTTGACTACGAAGCTGAACGATGCCGAAGAAACGGCCATTGCCCGAACCCAAGAAATCTCCAACCTGACAAAGCGCGTCGGCGCCGTGTCGCGGGAACTGGATGATCTCAAGATTGCGCTCTCGGCCCGAGATCTGGAAATCGAGCAGGCAAAGCAAAAGGCGACCTCTTGGCGCAAGGAACGCGAAGAGATGACACGTCGGTTGGAGGAAGCGGACGTCAAAGCCCGTGAAACCGCCCAGCATATGAACCGGGAAAGCCGCAAGATCGCGCGACTGGAAGATCAACTTGCCAAGGAAATGGCGCGCAATGCCGACAACGAAATGCTGCTGGAGCGTCGCGTCCAGGAAATAGCCAGACTGAAGGAAAAATCCTCCGGACTTAGCAAAATAAGCGACGCGCAGTTGCCCGCCCCGACCAACGTTCCGATCATCGAACTTGGCGGTGCATCCGAAAGCCCCGAACGACTGGCCCGAGAAATCGAGGACATCCGCAATCAGGGCACGGCGCTGACCGAACGGCTTCTGACCGTGAAAGACAGGAAGAATGATGAGGCGATCCGCAAGGAGATAGGGCAGATCGCCGCTCGCATGATCGCATTGACGGCAGCACAGGAAGGCGACGCCTCTCCCCTTCCAGCACTCATTGCCGATGCGCAGAGTGTCAGCGATCGCCAGAGCTTAGCAAGTCGCGCCAGCGACCTGATGAACCGGCAGAAAAATGCGTGAGGCGGCGAAGAACATCGATCGACCGCATTAAAAATAAAGACCGATAAAATTGTACCGATCGATTTAAACGCAGCGCAAAATTTGAGCCCTAATGTCGTCTCCAACAGGCGCCGGGCCAAGTTGAAAATCCCGGCGCGATAACCGAAGCGCAAGAAAGCCGGTGCAAAGCCGGACACGAACCGGGGTATCACATGTTGAAGAAGCTTTTCGCCGCAGCACTGTGTGGCATCGTCATCGCGTCCATCGCAGATCATGCCGACGCAGCAGGTCCCGGCGGCTTTGCCAGAGGTTTTGCATCCCTCGAAGAGAGTGTAGTCTCGGCCCCACCAGCAATCCAGCGGGGCGAGCGCGTGGATATCGAGCGGCGGAAGGCTTTGTCGGCACTCGACGATTATTTCCAGCGCTTCGACCAGACCGCGACAAAGCACTGATCATCGTTTCCAAAGCATCATGACCGACTGCCGCCCGTCGTCAGGCCTTGCGCCTCAAACGACAGGCGGCTTTTTTCGTTCGGCAACGGCAATGCCGCCAAGTGCCAGGAGCAGCGCGATGATCTGATAGAGGTGGAGCGTTTCACCGATGATCAGCACCGAGAGAAATGTTCCAAAAACGGGAATGAGGTTGATGAACAGCCCTGCCCGGTTTGGCCCGATCGCTTCCACACCCTTGATGAAAAAGATCTGCGCCACCAGCGAGGGAAAGATTGCCGTGTAAAGGACGATCGCCCAGCCTTTCGCTTCCGGCCAGATTGCCTGATCGCTCATCACTTCCCATCCCATCAGCGGCACGGAAGTGATGAGCGCAGCGGTGGCCGGAATGGCCATCAGGGTGCGCCAGTCCACGGCCGGTTTCCACCGCAGAATGACGGTATAGATCGCGTAAGCCAGCACCGCGAGCAGCATGATGGCATCCCCCGGATTGAATTGCAGCCGGATGAGCGACATCAGATCGCCACGCGATGCCAGAAGCGCAACACCGAAGATCGTCAAAACGAAGCCGATGATCTGGACGGCAAGAACCCTTGTCCGGAACAAGGCGAAGTTGAAGAGAAAGATCACCGCCGGAATGACGGCCTGGATAACCGCGGCATTGATGGCGGAGGTATATTTCAGCGCCGAGTAGAGCGCTGCGTTGAAACAGGTATAGCCCACCGTGCCGAGGATGAAGAAGTAAGGCAGACGCTTCCTGACCACCGGCCAGTCCTTTGCAAGTTGCGGCAGGGAAATGGCAACGATGATGGTAACCGCCACCACCCAACGCAAAAAGGTCAGCACCATAGGGCTGATATGGCCGACGGCAAGCTTGCCGGCGACAGCGTTTCCGCCCCAGCACAAAGCGGCGATGGTGAGAACGAGATAGGCTCTGGAGGGCAAGGCGAGAGACTTTCTTTCGGAGAGTGGGCCGATTTTCTGCACGCGCCCTTATGGCTTCGCAAGGGCAATTGCACGATTTTCAGCCATAGGATGGGCACAATTATCCTACAAAAGCAAAATTCCGCTGCATAAACAGGGTCGCTTTCCGTAAAACAACGCAGTATAGATTTGCGGGTTTGAGGTAGGGGCGCCCCGGCGCCATGAGCAGGAAAGCAAGAAATGACGAATGTAGTCGTGGTCGGCTCGCAGTGGGGCGACGAAGGCAAGGGTAAGATTGTTGACTGGCTCTCCGAGCGCGCCGACGTGGTCGTGCGCTATCAGGGTGGGCATAATGCCGGTCATACGCTTGTCATTGATGGCGTCAGCTACAAGCTGTCCTTGCTCCCTTCCGGCGTCGTTCGCCCCGGCAAGCTTGCTGTCATCGGCAATGGCGTGGTGGTCGATCCGCATGCGCTGATTGCTGAAATCGGTCGTCTGGAAGCGCAGGGCGTCAAGGTCACGCCTGAAAACCTGCGCATTGCAGACAATGCCACCCTCATCCTCTCCTTGCACCGCGAACTGGACGGCATGCGCGAAGACGCGGCCTCCAACAGCGGCACCAAGATCGGCACCACGCGCCGTGGTATCGGCCCTGCTTACGAAGACAAGGTCGGCCGTCGTGCCATCCGCGTCATGGATCTGGAAGATCGCGAGGCGCTTTCGGCCAAGGTCGATCGCATTCTGACGCACCACAACGCGCTGCGTCGCGGCTTCGGCGCTGCCGAAGTTGCGCATGAAACCATCATGGAAGAGCTGACGTCGATTGCCGATCGCATTCTTCCCTTCAGCGAAACCATTTGGCTGCTGCTCGACAAGAAGCGCCGCGCAGGAGCCCGCATTCTGTTCGAAGGCGCGCAAGGTTCGCTTCTCGATATCGACCACGGCACCTACCCTTATGTAACGTCTTCCAACACGGTTGCCGGTCAGGCTGCCGCCGGTTCAGGCATGGGCCCGGGCTCGCTCGGTTACATTCTCGGCATTACCAAGGCCTATACGACACGTGTTGGCGAAGGCCCATTCCCGACCGAACTGCATGATGAAATCGGCCAGTTCCTGGGCGAAAAGGGCCATGAATTCGGCACGGTGACGGGCCGCAAGCGCCGCTGCGGATGGTTCGATGCGGCACTGGTGCGCCAGTCGGTGGCAACCAACGGCATTACCGGTATCGCACTTACCAAGCTGGACGTTCTGGACGGCCTGGAAGAGTTGAAGATCTGCGTCGGCTACAAGCTCGACGGACAGGAAATCGATCACCTTCCGGCAAGCCAGGGCGCACAGGCTCGGGTCGAGCCGATCTACATCACGCTTGAGGGATGGAAGGAATCGACTGTCGGCGCGCGCAAGTGGGCGGATTTGCCTGCGCAGGCAATTAAATATGTGCGTCAGGTCGAGGAGTTGATCGGTGCGCCCGTGGCACTCCTGTCCACCAGCCCGGAGCGCGACGACACCATACTTGTGACTGACCCATTTGAGGACTAATGTCCTCAGCAATCAGACTTCATAACCCATTTCGGGTCGGCATACGGCCGGTCCCGACGAGAAAGTGCTTATGGCGGATTTTGTAGCAGTCATTCGCAAGGCCGTGGATGGCTTGGCGAACAATACTCCCGAAAACCGGGCCAAGGTGTACGACAAGGCACGCAGCGCTGTCGTGCGCCAGCTTGAGAACATGAAGCCGCGCCCGCCGGAAGAAATGCTCCAGCGGCAGATCATGAAGCTCGATACGGCAATTGCCGAGGTCGAGGGAGAATATTCCGAAGCACTTCCCGCTATCGAAGAAGACCACGCAGGTACGGACTATGCCGCCCCTGCCCAGGAAGATGTGTCGTCTCCCTATTATGAAGAAAGCGTGGCGCACGAGCAGCGCTATGCTGCGCAAGACCAGATTGCGGAGCCCGCGCATCGGCAAGACTATGATGACGATGTTCATCCCGACGCCCGTGCCACGCATGAAGAAACAGACCATTACGAGCGTGACGAGCCACAAGTCGCTGAAGAACCGGCGTACCAGGCAACGGAACGCGCTCACGATGCTGATGTCTACGCTCAGCACTCTTCCTACGAGGCACAGGAAAGCCATCACGACGCTGAGGCCGAGCGCAGGCTGGAAGCCTATCAGCATGAGAGCGAGCCAGAGGCACCGGCCTATGCGCCTGAGCCGGCAGACGACTTCCACCATCATGAGGCTCGCCATGAGCCCGACGTCGATCAGGAGCAGGACCACGCCCATCGCGACTGGATCGGCCAAGACAGCCACGTGGAACCCGCTCCCTGGGAGCGCGCAGACGAAAACGGAGAACATTACTCGCCCATTAGCGCGTCGCAGGACGACCATTTTCACGCGGAGCAACGCCCGGCTGACGCCATCTTCGCGAATGGGCATCACGATGACACGCTCCACTACGATGAAGCCTATACCCGCGACGAAAAGCAAGACGCAGAGCCGTTTACAACCGCACATCGGCACACGGAAACCGTGCTGCATGAAAACACGCCACTGCCCTACACGGCAGGTTTCGACGGGCAGGCCAATTACTACGGTCAGGTCAACGTAGAGCCAGAACACAGGCATTTGTCGGACGACGCGCAGCATGAGATTGCCGAGGAGCAGGATTCGCATCTGGATCGTGCGGCTGCAGTCGAAACGGGTCAGCAGGGCAAATCCACCGCCGCCACCGACGATTTCTCCTCCTATTTCCAGGATGCAGCACTCGATCTGCCAGCAAAGGCCTCACCAGCGCTGCCGCGCGCAGACGAAGACCCGTTTGCGACGAATGACGCCAAGAAGGACGACAAGGATCGCACGCCCTGGGACGACCTGGAAGAGCTGATCGGTTACGATGGCGGCGCGGCGAATAACCGTTCCGACAAGAGGGCCAACAGCAATTTCGATAGTGGCTTCACCAATGCAGGCATTCCTGCCGCTGCTTATGCCACAAAGAAGAAGCCCAAGCGCAATTACGCGGGCGTGGTTCTCGGGATCGGTATTCTGGCCGTCCTGGCAGGCGGCGGTTACGCTGTCTGGGCCAACCGCGAAACGCTGAACGATATGGTCGGCGGTCTTGTCAACCCTGCCAAGACAAGTACCTCGACCGGGTCGTCCTCCAGCGAAACCTCGCAGACCGCATCGGCGCCCGCCAATGGCGCAGCGACACCGCCAACGAACCAGCCGGCGGTCAATGGACAGGCTCAAAACCAGGCTGCGACGCCCGGCGCGGCGCGTCCCGATGACGGCTCTGTCACTGGCACCAAATTCACCCAGCGCCTTCTGGCCAATGGCACCGAGAAGGACGAAGGTCCGGGACCGAACCCGAATGGTCAGCCTGTGACAGCGGAAGGCCAGTCGGTCTACCAGCAGAACGAAGCGCCCGCGCCTCAAAATACAGCGACGGCAGCAACGCCCGCCACCCCGGCAGCGGCGCAGCAGACCGCAGCACCGGCAGCCGCAACCGGCGACCGCATGTTCCTCTATGAGGAAGTGCTCGGCCAGACTGTTCCGACTGCAATCGAAGGCACCGTGTCCTGGTCGCTGCAGAACGAGAAGGATGATGCCGGCAAACCTTCGCCGGAAGTTCAGGGCCAGATCACCATTCCCGGCCGTGGCCTGAGCGCGCTCATCACCTTCAAGCGCAACACCGATCCCTCGCTTCCTGCAAGCCATCTGGTCGAGATCGTCTTCTCGGTTTCTCCCGGCTTCGAAGGCGGCGCGATCGACAGTGTCCAGCGTATTGCGATGAAGTCTACCGAGCAGGATCGCGGCAATGCGCTGATCGCAGTTCCGGCAAAGATCACCGACGATTTCCATATGATCGCGCTGAACGACTTCCCCGAAGCACGCAAGACCAATCTGGAGCTGCTGAGAACCCGCGACTGGATCGATATCCCCGTGTCCTATCGCAATGGCAGACGTGCGCTTTTGACCCTGCAAAAGGGCGCAGACGGCAAGTCCGCTTTCGACACGGCATTGCGCGAGTGGATGGCGGCATCGCCAGCCACCGGCCAATAAGCCGGTCTGATATCGAGACTAAACGAAAAGCCCCGGTGAAGATCTTCACCGGGGCTTTTGCTTGATAGAATTCGTTATGGAGAAGTCGCCGCTTACGCGTCAACGACGCGCAGTGCCTTGGCAGCCTCTTCGGCTTCCTTCTGCACCGCATCCTGCACCTTTTCAAAGGCACGGACTTCGATCTGGCGAACACGCTCGCGGCTGATGTCGAACTCCGTCGAAAGCTCCTCCAGCGTGACCGGATCTTCCGCCAGACGGCGTGCTTCGAAGATGCGACGCTCGCGGTCGTTCAACACGCCAAGCGCCTTGGAGAGCATACGGCGGCGGGTTTCGAGTTCATCCTGCTCGATCAGCACCGCTTCCTGGCTTTCATGGTCGTCCACCAGCCAATCCTGCCACTGGCCGGATTCGCCTTCCGACGCCTTGATCGGCGCATTCAGCGACGCGTCACCAGACAGGCGACGGTTCATCGAAATGACCTCTTCCTCAGAGACCTGTAGCTTCGTCGCGATTTCCTTGACGTGCTCAGCCTTCAGATCGCCATCGTCGATTGCCTGCAGCCGTCCCTTGAGGCGGCGCAGGTTGAAGAACAGACGCTTCTGATTGGCGGTCGTACCCATTTTGACGAGCGACCAAGAGCGCAGGATATACTCCTGGATAGACGCCTTGATCCACCACATGGCATAGGTCGCGAGGCGAAAGCCGCGATCGGGGTCGAACTTCTTCACCGCCTGCATGAGGCCGACATTGCCTTCAGACACGACTTCGCCGATCGGCAGACCGTAACCACGGTAGCCCATGGCGATCTTGGCAACGAGACGAAGGTGGCTGGTAACCAGCTTGTGGGCGGCATCTCTGTCGCCATGCTCGGCGTAACGCTTGCCGAGCATATATTCTTCCTGCGGTTCCAGCATTGGGAACTTGCGAATTTCGTCGAGATATCGGTTCAGACCGGCTTCACCGGCCGTAATTGATGGCAAACTGTTGCGGGCCATAGAGCACCCCCTTTATATTTTATCAGGCACGGTTCCCTATAACGCAGGCGAACCTCTCGCGGTTCATTTCCGACCCCGCTTCAAGCCATGTCATAAATATGTATGCGCAAGTCACGTTTCAAGGAAACGCGCCACGCTCATACCAGCCAATGTTTACCTTATCACGGGACAC
This sequence comes from Rhizobium sp. 22-785-1, assembly GCF_053521965.1. Taxonomy (NCBI): domain Bacteria; kingdom Pseudomonadati; phylum Pseudomonadota; class Alphaproteobacteria; order Hyphomicrobiales; family Rhizobiaceae; genus Rhizobium; species Rhizobium sp. 22-785-1. Next base: position 935,872 of record NZ_JBNWDI010000001.1, read on the forward strand.
CGGAAAAACCGCTTTCACCTGAAATCGTTCCGAAAAAATCGAGAGCGCTCGAGCGCAAATTTGTCGCAGGTACTTGCTGTCTTAAGCTCGCAGCGCATCCGCCAGTTCGGCGATGTCGTCGGGCATATCAGTTTCGAACTCCATGACCTCGCCTGTACGCGGATGCTCAAACACCAGCAAATAGGCGTGGAGTGCCTGGCGCGGGAACCGGTTGACTACCGTCTTGGCCGGTTCCGGCAGAAGGTTGGCCTTCGTACGGAAAGCCGCACCATATTCGGGATCTCCGATCAGCGGGTGGCCGATATGGGCCATATGGACGCGGATCTGGTGCGTGCGGCCGGTCTCGAGCTGGCATTCCACCATGGAGGCGAGCGACGTTGCATCCGGTTTTTCATGATAGCGCTCGACCACTTCGTAGTGGGTGATGGCTTCGCGCGCATCATCGGCATCCTCGCGCTTGACGGCGCGTTTCGTACGGTCGGTGCTGCGACCGAGCGCGGCGTCGATAGTGCCGCGCAGGCTCTTGGGTCGTCCCCAGACGATTGCCTTATAGGCGCGTTCCAGCGGGCCTGTGCGACCGTGATCGGCAAATTGTGCGGCCAGATGCCGGTGGGCATTGTCGTTCTTGGCCACCACCATCACGCCGCTGGTTTCCTTGTCCAGCCGGTGAACGATGCCTGGGCGCTTGACGCCACCAATGCCGGAAAGACTATCGCCGCAGTGCTGTATAAGCGCGTTGACAAGCGTTCCCGTCCAGTTGCCGGCGCCTGGATGCACCACCAGACCGGCGGGCTTGATCAGCACGATCAGATCGTCATCCTCATATTCTACCTCGAGCGGGATATCCTCACCCTTGGGTTCGGGATCTTCCGGCTCCGGCATGGTGATCTCGACCCGGTCGCCGGCGCGGATCTTCTTCTTCGGCTCGGTGACGGCGGCACCGTTGACGAAAACGGCTCCCTGCTCAATCAGCGCCTTGAGACGGCTGCGGGAAAGATCGCCCCCCACTTCGGCTGCAAGCCAGGAATCGAGCCGCCCTTCGGCGTCCTCACCAGCAATCAGGACTTTCCTTGCGTCTTCGCCTTGTTTAAAGGGGTCGTTCATTCTTATTTCCGATCAATCCGATACTTCCAAGGACCCAGATGACGCAGATCGAGCAAGACGAACAGGACGACAAGCCGCTAGACCCGGCCATGGAAAAAGTTCGCCGCAAGATGATCCGTTTGCAGATCGTGTCGGGCCTGGTGATGTTTATCAGCCTTATGGCCGTCTTCGGCGCGGTTGTCTACAAGGCGATGGGACCATCGAAAACCGCGACAACCGCAGCAGGTCAGTCCACGCAGGTCCCGTCCGACCAGCCGATTTCGGCAACGGCTAGCCTACCGCAAGGCTTTACCATCGAGAACGTATCCTTCGCCAATGGCGACATGCTGTTTTATGGGCGCCTGGCCAACGGCACGCGCAAGGCGCTTGTCTTTAATGTCCAGACGCGCCGCTTCATCGCGGACATCACCATCGATGCGCAATGATCTGCCTGCCCTGCCGAACGGCTCGGCTCCGATTGCGATAGAGCGAGCCGACGATCCACGGATCGCTCCTTTTCGCGATATCAAGGAGCGGGACCTGACGGGCAGGCACGGCAAGTTCATCGTCGAAGGCACGGTCGTGCTGCGCATGCTGGCGGCAGCACACAAGGCAGGCGGCGATTTCCGCGCCGAAAGCATCCTGATCCTCAAGAACCGCCTTGCCGGTGTCCTCGATATCCTTTCCGATTTTCCGGCAGACGTGCCGGTCTATGTTGCAGAGGCCGAGGTGCTGGACACCATCGTCGGCTTTCACCTGCATCGGGGCATATTGGCTCTGGGCGTGCGGGTGGGAAGCCGCGACGGAGCGCAGACGATCGCCAGCCTGCCGGAAGCCTCGCTGGTCGTCGCGGGCTGCGGACTTTCCAACCACGACAATATGGGCGCGATGTTTCGCAATGCCGCGGCTTTCATGGCCGATGCGGTGTTTCTGGATACGACCTCTTGCGACCCGCTTTATCGCAAGGCGCTGCGCGTCTCTGTCGGCTCGGTCCTCTCCGTGCCGTACCATCGCGGCGGTGACGCGCTTTCGATGCTGGAAGCACTGGCAAGCCAAGGTTTCGAAATCTGGAGCCTGTCACCCGCAGGCGAGACCGAGATCCGACAGATCCCGCCCTCCCCGCGCATGGCTCTCGTTATCGGCACCGAGGGCGATGGCCTGCCTCCCGAGCTTCTGTCGCGGTTCCATTCCGCCCGGATCGCTCAGTCGCCGCAGCTCGACAGCCTGAACGCGGGCACGGCGTCCGGTCTTGCGCTCTATCAGATGGCCTCGGTAATGGGCCGCATTTAACGGGTTAACGAGACCTTAACAGGATCGCATTTGCATTAACCTTGTCTCAAAACCGAGCATTAAGATTTACGAATTACTAATGTGCGGAACGAAAGGTTTCCGCGATGCGTAGCGTTTTTGTCGCCCTTTTTCTTTTGATCGTTCTGGCAGGCTGTGCGACAGCCCCGTCGCAGATTACCAATGCCTGCGCCATTTTCGAACAGCGCAACGGCATGTTCAACAACTGGCGCAAGGATGCCGAAGCGGCGCAACGCGAGTTCGGCGTGCCTGTTCCGGTCATGATGGCGACGATCTATACAGAATCGAGCTTCCAGCCCTATGCCCGCCCGCCACGCACCAAGCTGCTCGGCTTTATTCCCTGGAAGCGCCAGTCCACGGCCTATGGCTACGCTCAGGCGCTGGACGGCACATGGGACCGCTATCGTCGTGAAACAGGCCGCTGGAATGCCAGCCGCACCGATTTCACCGACGCCATCCATTTCGTTGGCTGGTATCACTCCACCAGCAACCGCCAAAACGGCATCGCACTCAACGATCCTTACAATCTCTATCTCGCCTATTATTCCGGCCATGGCGGCTACGCCAATGGCGTTTGGCGCAATAACACGGCCATCCAGAAGGCGGCGCGCCGCTCCGCCAATATGGCGATCCGCTATGAGGCGCAGCTTCGCCAGTGTGGATATTGAGGAGGCGCGGCTGAGCCGGAAGCCGCCGCGTCGTCCATACGTCACATAAAGGGGGTCAAAAAAGTCCGCACGGCTTCGATCTCGTTCGAGCGGATCTCATGCCCACCCGGATGCCACTCCTCTGTCACCTCTCCACCTTGGGCCCTCAGATAGGCGGCAAACGCCTTGGTCACTGGCACCGGGCAAATCGGGTCACGTTCACCGGCTGTGACCAGAACCCGACGCGTTTGCGGCGCGGGCGCCGCTTTGGGCTCGAACGGAATGAGCGGATGCATCAGCGCCGCCGCATCGAAGAGATCGGGAAACTCGATCAACACATTGGCAAGAATGTTGGCACCGTTGGAAAATCCGAGCCCGATGACCTTGCCTGCCTGATACCCATCGCGATGCGCCGCAACAAAGTCGGCCATACGGCGTGTCCCCCGGTCCAGATCGTCGAGATCGTAAACGCCTTCAGCCTTGCGGCGGAAGAAACGAGCCGCGCCGTGTTCCGAAACATCGCCGCGCGGCGAAACCACCGTCGCATTGGGCAAAAGCCGCGAGGCGAAATCGAAGAACTGGTTCTCATCGCCGCCGGTGCCGTGAAAAACGAAGAAGATAGGCTGACCAGCCGCGCCTTCGCGTACTTTATGAATATAACTTTCCTTGCTCATGACATGCTCCTGAAGCCTGCTTTGCTCAAGGCTGGCAGCCATCACTGCCAGCCGCTCTTCGCATCGGTTCAAGCCTTGGCAGGGCCATCCAGGGGCTCTAGATGCTGCTCGAGGAAGGGCCGCAGATGCTTGTGCTGCTCAGGCAATTGCAGCGCTTCACCCAGATGCGCGGTGTCCTCATCACGGTCGAAGCCCGGCTCGTTGGTGGCGATTTCGAACAGCACACCGCCCGGCGTGCGGAAATAGATCGCCCAGAAGTAATCGCGGTCGATGACCGGCGTGACCTGATAGCCCGTATCCATCAGCGCTTTTCTGACTTCCAACTGCTTGGCGCGGTTTTCCACGGCAAAGGCAATGTGATGGACCGAGCCGGCACCCAGACGCGCGCCGGAAATATTTGGCATGGTCTCGATATCGATCACATCGGCACCATTGCCACCGGGAATGCCAAGACGGATAACGCCATCCTGCCGGTCGATTTCCTGATAGCCCATGAACTTCAGCAGTTCGGCGGTCGCACCTTCATCGCGCAGCCTAAGCGACGCACCCTGGAAGCCATGGATCGCCTGGTCCTGACCGACACCGTTGCCCGTGAACTGGGCACGGCCGTCATCCTTGACTTCCACGAGTGCGAAGCCATCACCATCGGGACCTGAAAAATGCAGGCGCTTGTTGCCGAAGGCTTCATCGGTTTTCAGACCTTCGACATTTGCTTTGACAAGACGGTCCTGCCAGTAACCGAGCGAACCCTCCGGCACCGAGAACAACGTGGTGCCGACCTCGCCAGTACCCGGACGTCCGCGAGCGATATGCGGAAACGGGAAGTAGGTCATGACCGAACCTGGAGAGCCGACCTCATCGCCGTAATAGAGGTGATAGACATCCGGCGCATCGAAATTGACCGTCTGTTTCACGCGGCGCAGGCCGAGTGTATCGGTGAAAAAGCGGTTATTGCCGGATGCACTCCCGGCCATGGAGGTGACGTGGTGCAGGCCCTTGATCTGGTTCAACATGATAAAACCCTTATCCTTCGGCGGTTGCTTCATTCTGGAAGCATGTGCCTTGTTCGATGGGCTGAAGATGGTGCAGATCGGTCTCGTCGCATAGTGTGAACAATCAGAACGGATCGTTCTTTTTCTGGGAACGATCCAACTGTCTCACACGTCGTCCGGCAACTGCCAGTCGATCGGGTCTCGTCCATGCGAGACGAGGAAGGCATTGGCCTTTGAGAAATGGTGGTTGCCGAAGAAGCCGTTATGGGCGGAAAGCGGCGATGGGTGGACCGATTTCAGCGCCAGATGTTTGCGCTGATCGACGAAAGACGCTTTCTTCTGGGCGTAAGCGCCCCAGAGCAGAAACACCACATGGTCACATTGCTCGTTCACCGTGCGGATGACGGCATCGGTGAACTTCTCCCAGCCCTGGCCTTGATGCGAAGCGGCGCGTGCCTGCTCCACGGTGAGCACGCTGTTGAGGAGCAGAACGCCTTGCTTCGCCCAGTTCTCCAGAAAACCGTGCTTGACGGGATGGACCCCGAGATCGCTCTGCAGTTCCTTGTAAATATTCACGAGCGAGGGCGGGATGCGCACGCCGGGCTGCACCGAAAAGCACAAGCCATGCGCCTGGCCCGGACCATGATACGGGTCCTGACCGAGGATCACGACCTTGACCTCATCGAGCGGTGTCAGGTCCAATGCACGAAAATATTCGGGTCCCTTGGGAAAGATCTGCTTTCCGGCCTCTTTCTCGGCCAGCAGAAAGCCCTTGAGCTTCTGCATATAGGGGCTGTCAAATTCTGCCGACAGCGCCTGTTTCCAGCTCTCTTCCAGCTTTACGCCAGCCTCTGCCATGGTGAGCCATCTTTCATAAGGGGCTTATTTGAAGCGGTTGCCTCGCTGCAGCACTTCGATCTTGTAGCCATCCGGATCGCAGATGAAGAAATACTTGGCGAAGGATGCCCCTTTGTAATCTGCCTCGATAATCTTGCCAACAGACAGACCAAGCTCGGACAGGCGCTGATGCTCGGCATCCACGTCTTCGACGCTGACGGCCAGATGACCGTAACCGTCGCCCAGCGCGTAAGGCACTTCACGGCCCTTGTTCACCGTCAATTCCAACTCGAAATCGCCTGCGGCGTTGCTGAGGTAGATCAGCGTGAAGGTATCGAACTCAAAGCGGTCAGCGATGTCGAGATCGAAAGCCTGCTTGTAAAAATCCACCGAACGTTTTTCGTCCAGCACCCGAACCATCGAGTGGACCAACTTCGCCATGGTGTTTTCCTTCTTCCTGTCAAAGCGCCTCGCGATCTGTGCGATCCGCTTCTCACGCTTTACGTTTTCGTTGTCGCATACCGTCATTCCAAAACCGCTATAGGTTTGGCACGCCATGCTCCGTCCGGTTATATCCCGGCATTTTGGCAGCCAAATAAAGCCGGAACGCAGATATTTCAACCCCTTGGCGAGGCACCCGGCGCTGACACGCTTTTCCTTTGTCAGTCTGGCACGCGCGTGTTACCGGCAGATATGCGCATATTTTATCTCTGTCTCGGCTGTCTGATGGTCGCCACGGGCGTGGTCGGAGCCTTTCTGCCTCTACTTCCCACGACACCTTTTCTTCTGCTTGCGCTCTGGTGTTTTTCCAAATCGTCGCCCCGGCTGGAAGCCTGGCTGCTGAACCACCCGCGCTTCGGCAAATCCTTAAGCAACTGGCGCGAGCACGGCGCTATCCCGCGTCGGGCCAAAATCGCCGCTGTCTCTTTGATGACAATGAGTTACCTGATTTACGTCTTCATCATCGCGCCACCAGCGCTTTACGCAGTGATCGTCGCGGTCGTGATGATCGGCGCCGGAACCTTCGTCGTCACGCGCCCCTCGCCGCCCAAAGGCTGACGTGGCGGCCTAACGATGACGCGCCTGCGGCAGCACATAGGCAATGTGATCGGCTGGCAGACGCCCCACTGCGCCACCCACGCCATAGACACGCGCAATCGTTTCGTCGTTGATGGTTTCGAGCGCTGATCCGCAAGCCGTCACAGCCCCTCGATGCATGACGATAAGTTGATCGGCAAACTCCGCTGCGAGATTGAGATCATGCAGGATCGCCAGCACCGTGCCGCCAGCGGCAACGAAGTCTTTGGCTGTTTCCAGGACCGAAATCTGATGGCCAAGGTCGAGGCTTGAAGTCGGTTCATCCAGCAGCAGCACGCGGCTTTCGCCATTCTCCAGCGGATACGGGACCTGCGCAAGTGCGCGGGCAAACTGCACCCGCTGCTGCTCTCCGCCCGACAGCATATTATAGGCTCGCCCCTCAAAACCGCTTAAACCCACTTTCGCAAGCGCCCGTCGTGCCTGTTCATCGGGAATGCGAGAACCTTGGGCGACGGCTCCCATCCGCACGATTTCCAGTGCGGTGAAGGGAAAGGCGAGCACCGTGCTCTGCGGCAAAACGGCGCGAAGACGGGCAAGCTGCACAGGAGAGAAGACGGAGAGGTCGACATTGCCATAAGCCACCTCTCCCGCATCCGGCGCCAGCTCGCCGCACAACACCTTCATCAGCGTCGATTTGCCAGCACCATTCGGGCCGATAATGACGCTGAATGTGCCGGGCGAAAGGCTGATCGAGACGTTATCGATGAGGTGCCGTTGTCCACGCGTGACAGTGACATTGCGCGCCGAAATCATGTCGTGCTCCTCAACCCGAGGCCGTTCTTGCCAAGCAGCAGGAAGAGGAAGACCGGCGCGCCGATCAGCGCCATCACCACGCCGATCGGAAGTTCGGCAGGCGCAGCAACGGTGCGCGCAAAACTGTCGGCCAGCAGCAGCAGTGCTGCTCCCCCGATTGCCGATGACGGCAACAGGAAGCGATGCGACGAGCCTATGACGAGGCGCAACAGATGCGGCACGACGATGCCAACGAAGCCGATGGAGCCGGCGGCTGCGACACTCGCGCCACAAGCGGCCGCCACCACAACGATGACGATGCGCTTCAGCCGCTGCACAGGAATGCCCATGTGGAAGGCTGCCGCGTCGCCAAGGATCAGCGCATCGAGCCCCTTGGAAACGAAGGGAATGCTGGCAAGGATCGCCAGCACGAAGGGCAGCGTCGCCAGCACCTTGGTCGACGTTGCACCACCCAGAGACCCGAGGCTCCAGAAAGTGATGTCGCGCAGCGCCCGGTCATCGGCCATGAAGATCATCAGGCCGGTCAGCGCGCCGCTCAAAGCAGCCACCGCAATACCAGCAAGGATCAGCACCGTGGTCGACGTCGCCCCATTGCGGGTGGCGATCAGATAAAGCAGGAAGGTGTTGATCAGCCCACCGGCAAAGGCCACCACCGGCAGAAAGTGAACGCCGAGAAACAGCGAAAGGGGTGCCAGAACCCCGCCGCCCAGCGCCAGAGCAGCCACCGCGAAAAGAGCAGCGCCGGAGGTGACGCCGACGAGCCCCGGATCGGCCAGTGGATTGCGAAACAGCCCCTGCATCATCGCACCGGAAACGGCAAGTGCCGCGCCGATCATCAGGCCGAGCCCGGTGCGGGGTAAACGCACAGCCTCAAGAATAACGCGGTCGCGCGCATCCATGTCCGCCGCACCGCCGGTAAAATAGAGCCAGAGTTCATGTAAGCCCACACCGGTTGGGCCGCTTGCCAGCGACACGAGGCAGGCGAGAAGCAGGATGAGGCAGAGCGCGACTAGGGTAAGTAGACCCTTGCGGGACCGATCCCCCGGCACTCTTCCCACTGTTGCATTCACTGCAACAGCGCTCACGGCTTGACGATCTCCGGATAGAGCTTCGACGCCAGCTCGCGTCCGGCAGCGGGCGTGCGTGGACCAAAGCCGATCAGGTAAAGTCCGTCCATGCTGATCAAGGCTTTTGCAGCAGCGGCAGGTGTGGACTGGAAGGCGGGCAGCACAAAGACATCGTCTGGCTTTGCCGCGTGATCGCCACGCTGCATGGTAAGAATGACATCGGGGGCTGCGGCAATCACCGCCTCATCCGTCAGCGGCTTGTAGCCGGTGATCTCAGGTGCGGCATTGACGCCGCCTGCAAGCTCGATGATCGCTGCCGCCTCGGTATCCTTGCCCGCGGCCATGATGCGCCCACCCGCCATGGACAACACGAAGAGCACACGCTTTTTCTCGGTCCCGACGGCGGTCACATCCTTGGAGAGAGTAGCCAAGTCGGCATCGACCTTATCGGCCAGAACCCTGGCCTTGTCCGCAAGGCCGACAGCCGCACCGACATCCTCGATCTTCTTGCCGATCGCCTTGGCATCCGGGGGCGTATCCACCGTCACCATCGGCACTTCGCTGGCTTTCAGAATGCCGATCACATCCGGCGGGCCCGCACCATCTTCAGACAGGATCAGGTCCGGCTTCTGCGCCAGAACGCCTTCGGAAGAGAGCGCCCGCATATAGCCGACATCCGGCTTGGCGGTGACCTCTGCGGGATAGGTGCTGGTCGAATCGCGGGCAATCACCCGGTCGCCCGCACCAAGCGCGTAGAGAATTTCCGTGATTGTGCCGCCGACCGAGACGATCCGCTTGGCGTCCGGATTGCCCTTCTCAGATGCCCCCGCCGGGAGCGGCACGGCAGTGACCAGCGCTGGCAAAAGAACACCAAGGAAAGCGGAACGAACGGAAATCGGCATGTGAGAACCCTGCTATCGAACAGCGCGGCAAGACCGCCGCACATAAGTTGAGTTATTTACACATCTTTAAAACACACACAATCCATTAAAGTGGAGTATTTCACCTACCTTTTAGATTTTGCTCTTTTCATTTGGCGAAGCGCTCAATATCCTGACTGTCAAACACCACTTAATGGAGACAAAAATGTTTATTGCAATGAACCGCTTCCGCGTCGTCCCGGGCTATGAGGAAGCCTTCGAGACCATCTGGCGCGAGCGCAAGCGCCACCTCAGCGAAATGCCGGGCTACCTCGAATTCCACATGCTGAAGGGCGCGACGGCAGAAGACCATACGCTTTATGCCTCCCACACCGTCTGGGCCACCAAGGAAGACTTCACCGCTTGGACGCGCTCCGAGCAGTTCCGTGCAGCACACGCTAATGCCGGCAACAATCGCGGCAAGGTCGAGTATCTCTCCGGCCCGCATTTCGAAGGCTTCGACGTCATCATCCATGAGGACAAGAACGGCGAAACACTTTCGGTCGCCGCATGACGATGAGTGCGCTGATGACAGACGAAGCCGATGAGCGACGCCGCCGCGCTGAAGCAGCACTGGCCGAAAAGCCGGATGGCGTGGTCGAAGCCATTGCCGGCAAGGCAAACGTGACGCCTGCCGAGATCCTGGCGATCCTGCCGCGCGGTGCCGCAATCCAGGCTCCTGCCGAAAGCTTCAACGCCATCTGGGAAGAGCTGCGCAGCTGGGGCGAAATCCTGATTATAGTCCAGACGCCGGATATCGTCTTCGAAGTGGCGGGCACGCTGCCGGAAGGCAGCGAAGGCCATGGCTGGTTCAACATCCATGGTGACAGCCCGATTGGGGGCCATATCAAGAAGGAGGCGTGCGTCTCCATTGCCTTCGTCGACCGCACCTTCCACGGACGCCGTTCGCTTTCGGTCTGGTTCATGAATGCGGCGGGCAATGCCATGTTCAAGATCTTCGTGCGCCGCGATGCCGAGAAGCAACTGCTTGCTCACCAGGTGGTCTGCTTCGAGACCCTGCGCGACAGTTTTGCGCCTGATTGAAGCGCTTCAAGCCTGCCGCGCGCCACAGCGCGGCGGCTTTCCGCGAGCCGAATGCGCTTGCCCACGCCGCGTCAATGCACTCCTGCTTTGAACATCGGATGTCGCTCCCGGCATGTTCAGCGCGCCTTGCGTGCCTTATGAATTCAACACATTGATCTGAAGCGTGAAAGGGATGCAGCGGAAGACTTGCGCTGACGCCTGCTTGCGCTATTAGGCACCAGGAAGACCGCGAGGGGACAGACCAGATGACGACCTATGTATTGACCGTAGCCTGCCAATCGACACGCGGAATTGTCGCCGCCATCTCAGGCTATCTCGCGGAAAAGGGTTGCAATATCGTCGATAGCTCGCAGTTCGACGATCTCGAAACCGGCAAGTTCTTCATGCGCGTCTCCTTCATTTCAGAAGAGGGCGTGTCGCTTGCAGAGATCAAGCAAGGCTTCGCGCCGGTTGCCGAGCGTTTCAAGATGGAAGCCGAAATATTCCATGATGGCGAGCGTACCAAGACGCTGCTGATGGTGTCGCGTTTTGGCCATTGTCTCAACGATCTGCTCTACCGTTGGAAGATAGGCGCGCTGCCCATCGATATCGTTGGCGTCGTGTCCAACCACTTCGATTACCAGAAGGTCGTCGTCAACCATGACATCCCCTTCCACCACATCAAGGTGACGAAGGAAAACAAGCCGAAGGCAGAAGCGCAGCTGAACGACCTGATCGAAAGCACCGGCACCGAACTCGTGGTGCTGGCGCGCTACATGCAGGTTCTGTCTGATGACATGTGCCGCAAGATGTCCGGCAAGATCATCAACATTCACCACTCCTTCCTGCCAAGCTTCAAGGGTGCCAACCCCTACAAGCAGGCCTATGAGCGCGGCGTGAAGCTGATTGGCGCCACCGCCCATTACGTCACCGCCGATCTCGACGAAGGCCCAATCATCGAGCAGGACACGGTGCGCATCACCCACGCACAGTCGGCAGAGGATTATGTTTCGCTCGGCCGCGATGTTGAAAGCCAGGTGCTCGCCCGCGCCATCCACGCCCACATCCACCACCGCACCTTCATCAACGGCAACCGCACCGTGGTCTTCCCGCCAAGCCCGGGATCCTATGCGTCGGAGCGGATGGGCTGATAGCCAAGCCTCGGGGAAGCCGAAATTAATTTTGGGCAATAAGCAACTGACGGCGCGCCGCGCCGTTTCTCTTGCGCAGTACAACGAAGAGGCTTCCTCATGAAAAAGCTGATTATCGCAGGCGCCGCACTCTTCCTCGCGGCCGGAACCGCTTTCGCGCAGCAGCCACCTCCGCCGCCCCCGCCAGCACCGCCGGCCGATGGCATGGCCAAGCCTGATGCACCTCCGCCCCCGCCACCGCCAGGTCCTCGCGGCCCGATGGAACGCGGCCCCGGCCCAGATGGCCCAGGCCCTGACGGTCCACGCGGTCACATGCCTCCTCCGCCGCCGCCTGCCAAGGGCGCGCATTTCCGCATCGAAAACGGCGACAGCAAGATCGACGTAAAGTGTGCGGACGACGAGCCCATGAAGGCTTGCGCCGACATCATGATGCAGATCATCGACAAGGTGAACGAATAAACCTTCTGGAACGGGCGGGATGGCGATCAGCTCCCCTGCCCCTTCCATCTTGACCGATCAGAAGCGGATCGACGCTTTCAAGCCCCGCCCATCGGTCCCATCCTCGAGAACAAGCTGCGCCTTGAAGAGCGTCGCAATCTCCTCGACGATCGCCAATCCCAGACCGGCTCCCGGCGCCACATTCCCCTCGCCGCGCGCAAAACGCTGACGCACGACAGCGCGTTTTTCAGGCGGGATGCCGATGCCGTTATCCTCCACTTCCAGACAGGCTCTGCCTTCGATCTTGCGCACCCGCACGGTGATTTCCGAGCCGCGCCCAGCGTAAGCAATCGCGTTGCTGATAAGGTTGCCGAGAAGCTCTCGAAGCAGCAGCGGTTCGGCCTCGACCATTGCGGACTCGACCTCCTCGAAGCCGAGATCGATATCGGCCTCTGCCGCGCTCGGCACGAAATCGGCCGTCACGGACTGCGCGAGCGCCACGAGATCGACCGCGACGAGGCTCTGCTTTTCGCCCGAGCCTGCGGCATCGATATTGGCCATGCGCAAAAGCTGCGCCAGAATATGCTCTGCATGGGCAACGGAAGCATCGCCCTTCTTCGCCGCCGCCTTGGCTTCTTCCAGCGTCTGGGCGCGCGCAGCGAGCGCGAGCTGCGTGCGGATAATGGCAAGCGGCGTGCGCAACTGATGGCTGGCATTGCCGGTAAAGTGACGCAGCGCATCAAGCGCCGATTGCAGCCGCACCATGAAGGAGTTGACCGTCTCCACCAGATTTTCAACCTCAACCGGCACGGATTGCCGGATAGGATGCAGATCGTCCGGGCTGCGCTCGCCAATCGCCTCGCTCAAGCGATAGAGCGGGCGAAGCGAAATCGTCACCGCCACCCAGACGATGGCCGCAGCACCGAGAATCATCAAGAGCAGGCGTAGCGCCGAGCGCAGGATGATGGCGCGGGCAAGCCGGCTGCGGGCAATGGTGGTTTCCGCAACGGTGACGGTAAAGGGCACGGAATTGATGCCGGTGGAGGCAAAGCGGCGCAGCGCCGCAACGCGGATCGGCTCGCCGCGAAACACCGCATCCTGAAAGCGTGGGCTGTCGCCTTGCAGACCGTTCACCGAAGGGAGGTTCTGATAGCCGGTCAAAAACTGGCCGTTCGGGCCATCCACCCGATAAAAGACGCGATCCTGCGCCGCCGACGTCAGCATTTCCAGCGCGACATAGGGGATGTCGACCTCAAGCGTGCCATTTTCCGCCACCACCACCCGTTCCGCTATTGCTAGCGCTGAGCCAGACAGCACCCGGTCGGACACGATGTTGGCGGTGTTGATTGCCTCGCGATAGGTATCGGCAAGCGCCACGCAGCCGATGATCGCGGTAGACACCAGCAGCCAGCCGAGAAGCCTGCGCCGCAGCGAATAGGCCACTTTCCTCATTCGGCAGCCTCAGCCAGCCTTTCGAGATAGTAACCGATGCCGCGCGCGGTCTTCACCGTCAGCCCGTGGGGTGCAAGCCGCTTGCGCAGACGGCTAACATATTGCTCGATGGCATTGCCGGAAAGCTCGTCATCGAAACCGGTCAGCGACTGAACGATGGCTTCCTTCGCCACGACCTTGCCCGCCCGCATGAACAGAACCTCGAGCAATGCCACTTCGCGCGCCGGCAGATCGAGCGGATGACCGCCAGCGGAAAAGGTGCGTGAGGTGAGATCGAAAGAGACATTGCCGAAGCTGACGAGAGAGGAGCGTAGGCCCGCATTGCGCCGCAAAAGCACGCGCACCCGCGCCTCGAACTCGGCAATATCGAAGGGCTTGATCATGTAGTCGTCAGCGCCGAGATCGAGTCCCTTGACCTTCTCTTCCGGCGTGCCGCGGGCCGTCAAGATCAGAACGGCCGCCTTGTCCTGGCGCGCGCGCATGGAGCGCAGCACGTCGATGCCATCCTTTTCCGGCAGGTTGAGATCGAGAATGACGAGGTCGAAATTCTCCGCCGCAATTGCCGCATCCGCCGAATTGCCATCCGACACCACATCCACGGCATAGCCGCTGCCGCGCAACAGCGCAGACAGTCCCTCCGACAGAACCTGATTGTCCTCCACCAGCAGAATGCGCAAGCGTAAAACCCCTCTCTCATCCAGACGTTAGCGAAGTCGATATCGCTTGTGAATGGTCTGCGCGAGAAAGCAGACGCTTATGCAGGCCCGACTTGTGAAGAGCACCGCCCTGCGGCATGATCGCACCCATGCGTATCGCCCTTGCTCTTTGTGTCCTTCTTCTAGGCAGTGCCGCGTCTCAGGCGCAGCCAGTGCTTTTTCCGGCATTGTCCGGCAAGGCGGACGTCCAGACGCTGGTGGTCTACTCCTCGCTGGATGAGCCGCTGGCGACCCCGATGATCGAAGGATTCCAGCGCGCCAACCCGGACGTCGCCGTATCCTATGAGGACATGCTGACCGGCGAGATTTACGACCGCATCGTGGAGGAGACCGATAGCGGCAGAAGGACGGCGGACTTCGCCTTCTCCTCCGCCATGGACTTGCAGGTAAAGCTCAGCAATGACGGCTACGCGCAGCGCTCCGATCTGCCCGGCAGCGCGCTTTGGCCCGCCTGGGCCAATTGGCGCAATACCGCCTACGCGCTGACTTTCGAGCCCGCCGTTTTCGTCTATCACAAGCCAAGCTTCGTCAACGAGAAGCCACCCGCGAGCCGGGCTGAATTCGTCGAGTATCTGCAACGCCACGCCAAAGATGTGCATGGCCGCATTGCCACCTATGACATCGAGCGCTCCGGCGTCGGCTTCCTTTTCATGTCGCGCGACCAGGAGCAGTTCGGAGATATCTGGAATGTCATCAAAGCCATGGGGGCCGCAGGTGTAAAAGTCTATTCCACCAGTTCCGCCATTCTGGAACGCATCTCCGATGGCCGCTTCGTGCTGGGCTACAACATCCTCGGGTCCTACGCCGCAGACTGGGCCGCCCGCCACCCGGATGTCGGTATCATGCTGCCCAGCGACTATACCGTGGTCATGTCGCGCATCGGCCTCGTGCCGCAAGCCGCCGCCAATCCGGAACTCGGACGCCGCTACCTGCAGTTTTTCATGTCGAAGGAAGGCCAGACCATCATGGCACGGCAGCTGCAGATTCCGGCCGTCAGCCCGGAAGTGGCCGGCGAAAACACCGCCAACACAATGCAGGCCATCCATGGCGCACAATTGCGCCCTGTCCCGGTCAGCCCCGGCCTGATGGTCTATCTCGATCAGGTGAAGCGTGCGCGCATCATCGAGCGCTGGAACGAGGCGTTGCGGTCGCAGTAGACGGCTAACCTTTCCCATTATTCCTGCGACACGCACAGGAATGAGAAAACTTCACGCAAACCGCACGTCACAGCCCTCGCCGCAAAAATTAACAGCCGGTAAACGCCGCAACATTCCATCAGCGTCAGTTAAATGACAGCTTTGTGTGGTGCTCTGCAATTCTTCTTCATGCCGTGGAGGCGGGTGAGGAAGCGGGAGGCAAGTCTCATCGCAGTGTACCGTTCAACAGGCAGCGTCTTCGCGCCATGTCGGCAAATCTGCGTGCTCCTTCCGTTGTCAATGATCGCAACGATGCCCAAACGGCATTCAAGGAGGATTCACTTTGAAGCATTTTTTCCTCGCCTCGCTTCTGGCTGGCGCCATCGCTCTTCCCGCAGCAGCTGCTGATTACACCATCATCGCGCCTGCCAATCCGGGCGGCGGCTGGGACCAGACGGCCCGCTCGCTGCAGACGGTTCTGCAGGAAGAAGGCATTTCCAAGAGCGTGCAGGTTCAAAACGTTCCAGGCGCCGGCGGCACCATCGGTCTGGCCCAGTTCGCAAGCCAGCAGAAGGGCAACGCCAACGCGCTGATCGTTGGTGGCTATGTCATGGTTGGCGCTATCCTCACCAACAAGGCACCTGTGACCCTCAAGGACGTCACCCCGATCGCGCGTCTGACCGGTGAATATGAGGCGGTCGTTGTTCCGGCCTCCTCGCCGATCCAGACGATGGCTGAACTTATCGAGCAGCTGAAGAAGGATCCGGGCAGCGTGTCCTGGGGCGGCGGTTCGGCTGGCGGCACCGACCACATCACGGCGGGCCTGATTGCCAAGGCAGCAGGCGTCGATCCGACCAAGATCAACTACATCGCCTATTCCGGCGGCGGCGAAGCGCTTGCTTCCATCCTCGGCGCGCAGGTCACTGCCGGTATTTCCGGCTATGGCGAATTCGAAAGCCAGGTGAAGGCTGGAACGCTTCGCCTTCTCGCTGTCACCAGCGCAGAGAAGCTTCCGGGCGTTGACGCACCGACCCTGAAGGACAGCGGCCTCGACGTGGTCGTGCAGAACTGGCGCATGGTTGCCGCTCCTCCCGGCCTAACGCCCGATCAGGAAAAGGCCGTCAATGCCGATATCGAGAAGCTGGTCAAATCCGCCAAGTGGCAGGAAACGCTGAAGACGAAGGGTTGGACGGATACCTATCTCGCCGGTGAAGCCTTCAAGGCCGAACTTGCCAAGGATACGGCTGCAACCGAGACCATTCTCAAAGACATCGGACTTGTAAAATGAGCCAGGGTATCAACCCCTCACAGACACAAAAACGCCGCCCTGATTGGGCGGCGCTCCTCATCGCGGTGGCGCTCGTCGCCATCGCTGCCGTCATCTTCTGGGATTCCGGCCGTCTGGCCAGCGTTACCGGCTATTCGCCGGTCGGCCCCGCCACCGTGCCTTATGCCATCGCCTTCTGTCTTGTGGGTCTGGCGATCTGGACCGCCATCGAAGCCTGGCGCGGAGAGTTTCCTGAGCGTGACAAACAGGAGGTCGCACCCGTTGTCTGGGTTGTTGCCGGTCTTGCTGCACAGATGCTCCTGTTGAACATTGCAGGCTTTTCGATCGCCACCGGCCTGCTGTTTGCCTTTACCGCACGCGCCTTCGGAAAGAAGAAGCTGCACTACTCGATCCCGCTCGGCATCGTGATCAGCTTCGTCGTCTGGTTCATCTTCGCGCGTCTGCTGCAACTGTCGCTTCCGGCTGGTCCGTTCGAACAGCTTTTCATCTGAGTGCGACCACAATTTAGAACAACAAAGATCAGAGGCTTGACCGCAGCGGGATGCGAACTCCGCGGCAGCCTCGCCCGACAGGGGGACATCTGTCTATGAGCACATTCGAATTTCTATTGCACGGTCTTGAGGTTGCAGCCCAACCCATGAACCTGCTCTACGCGCTGATCGGCGTGACGCTCGGCACCGCCGTGGGCGTTCTGCCCGGTATCGGCCCGGCGCTGACCGTCGCCCTTCTCCTGCCCGTCACCTACCGGCTTGATCCCGCAGGTTCGCTGATCATGTTCGCCGGTATCTATTATGGCGGCATGTATGGTGGCTCGACCACCTCGATCCTGCTGAATACGCCAGGCGAAAGCGCCTCGATCGTGACCGCGCTGGAAGGCAACAAGATGGCTCGCAAGGGTCGTGGCGGTCCAGCGCTTGCCACCGCGGCCATCGGCTCCTTCGTCGCCGGTCTGATCGCAACGATCGCGCTCGCCTTCGTCGCGCCCTATATCGTCAAGCTGGCGCTGGTCTTCGGCCCGCGCGAATATTTTGCGCTGATGGTTCTGGCCTTCGTTACCGTTTCGTCCGCTTTCGGCGATTCCGCGCTGCGCGGCCTTACCTCGCTCTTCATCGGCTTTGCCCTTGCGATTGTCGGCATCGACCAGCTGACGGGTCAGACGCGCATGAGCTTCGGGGTGCCGGATCTTCTCGATGGCATCGAGGTCACCACATTGGCGGTCGCCATGTTCGCCATCGGCGAGACACTCTTCATCGTGGCTCAAGGCCAGACAGGCGAAGACAAGGTCGAAGCCGTCAAAGGTTCGGTCTGGATGAGCGCGCAGGATTGGGCACGCTCCTGGAAGCCATGGCTGCGCGGCACGTTAATCGGCTTCCCCATTGGCGCCATGCCTGCGGGCGGCGCGGAAATCGGCACCTTCCTGTCCTACGCGACCGAGAAGAAGCTGACCAAATATCCGGAAGAATTCGGCGAAGGCGCCATCGAAGGTGTGGCCGGTCCGGAAGCGGCCAACAATGCCTCGGCTGCCGGTACGCTCGTTCCGCTTCTGACGCTCGGCCTGCCCACCACGGCAACGGCTGCCATCATGCTGGCCGGTTTCCAGCAATACGGCCTGCAACCCGGCCCGCTGCTGTTTGCCACCAACCCTCAGCTCGTCTGGGGCCTGATTGCCAGCCTCTTCATCGCCAACCTCATGCTCCTGGTGTTGAACCTGCCGCTGATCGGCCTGTGGGTGAAGCTGCTGACCATTCCAAAGCCATGGCTCTATGCTGGCATTCTGCTGTTTGCGACGCTCGGCACCATTGGCGCCAACCCCTCGGTCTTCGAACTCGGCATGCTGCTGGCCTTCGGTATCCTCGGCTACATCATGCGCATCTTCGGCTATCCGATTGCGCCAGCCGTCGTTGGCCTTATCCTCGGCCCGCTGGCCGAACAGCAGTTGCGCCGTGCGCTGGCCATCGGTCAGGGTGATCCTTCGGTGCTCTTTACCTCGCCGATTGCCGTCGGCCTCTTCCTCGTCGCTGCCGCCGCCTTCATCATTCCGCTGATCATGCGTATCCGTGGACGTGGACAGGTTCTGACGCAGCTTGCGGCCAACGAAGACTGATACCGAACGACGAAACTTCCCGAGACTGAACCCCGCATCGTTCCCCGATGCGGGGTTTTTTCATGGCTCGATGCGCCGATAAGATCGCCATGCACCGCAATCCGGAACACACGCCACCGAACCTGAGTTAAACTCATTAGTATTCACTCTGTGAGAGCCATGGGACCATCATGCGAAAGCTCAGCCTTCTTCTCGTTCTGGCGCTTGCCTCCTGTACTTCGACGGCCTCAAGTGTCGAGCCAATCCCCGGCAGCATCACCTATGGCGGTCAACCGCATAGCAGGCTGACCAAAGCCCCTGCCGGTTCCACAATGAGCCACAGTTTCAGAACCGGTGACGGTCGTCTCGCTCTGGAAACCTACCGTATAGAGCCGGACCGCTCACTGACGCTGCTGCGTCGCGAAATCATCAGCGACTATCCGGAAAACTGAACCTTCGCCATAGCGGGGCGGAATTTTCGACGCGCCTCTGAAACGCGGCGGAACATCATACGGCCCTGTCCGTTGCTCTCGTGAAAATGAAGATGCGGAGCGTTTCCGCACCCGTTCAGGAGATGACAATGAAGACTCACAAGACCAAAAACGACCTGCCCTCCAACGCCAAGGCAACGGTAATCGGGCTTTTGAACGAAGCGCTCGCCTCGATGATCGACCTGGCGCTTCTGACCAAGCAGGCCCACTGGAACCTCAAGGGCCCTCAGTTCATCGCAGTCCACGAGTTGCTCGACAGCTTCCGCAAGCTGATCGACAACCACACAGACATTGTCGCCGAACGCGCCGTTCAGCTGGGCGGCACCGCACTTGGAAGCCTCCAAAGCGTGTCCTCCACGACCAAGCTGAAGGCCTACCCCACTGACATCTACAAGATCCATGACCACCTGGCAGAGCTGATCGAGCGCTATGGCGACGTCGCCAATCTGGTGCGCAAGTCGATCGATGAGGCGGATGAGGCGGGCGACGCCAATACGGCCGATATCTTCACCGCGGCCTCTCGCGATCTCGATAAATCGCTCTGGTTCCTGGAAGCCCACGTACAGGAAAAAGCCTGACACGAAAAAGCGCCCGGAATTGACCGGGCGCTTCTCTCTAACTGAAACTAAAACCGAAGCGGATTGAAGCTATTCAGACCTGCTCCGGCGTTTTGGGCCATCCATAACAGATCGGCGTCACATCCGTAGCGCCCGATTTACGTCAGTGGCGCCTCAGAACCGCTTTTCCGATATCTCGAAGCAGATCGTGATCGAGTATGCCGCGCTGAGCGCTGCGGATCAGTATGGCAGCGCACTCATTGGCAACCGGGCTGCTGCGATCTTCAAGGCACTCGAAACAAACACCGTCAAAGATCGTCTGCAGATCCGTAATTTGCTGGGGCGACAATTGTGCGCCAACTCGTTGAAATGCCGCGTACGACAAGGCTCATCCTCCCGTAACATGCTGACAAACGATGTAAATTTCCGTGAACGATTAAGTTCTACACCCGATCGAATCAGAAGTCGAATCAGATTTTAACCAATTATCAATCACTCAATAATTGGAACCGGCTCTTCTTTCAGCCGTTACTTTGACAGACTACAATAGAGGAGACACATCATGGATTGGAACCGCGTAGAAGGTAACTGGAAGCAGGTCAAGGGCAAGATCAAGGAACAGTGGGGCAAGCTCACAGATGACGACCTTGATCAGATTGCAGGCAAGCGCGACCAGCTGGAAGGCAAGATCCAGGAGCGCTACGGCGTCGAAAAAGACCGCGTCAAAGACGATGTCGACAGCTGGTATGGACGCCAGAGCTGGTAAGAGGCGCAGCGAAAGCGCCAAAACTCCACGAGCCGCGCCACCTGCGGCTCGTGTGGCATATGGCGTGTGATTTTACTGGCGCAGCCCCACACCGCCAAGCAGTTTTTCTACAGTTATGTCTATCATCCAGCCAACACCTTTGATCGGCATCCTGTCTCGATCGTAAATGATCCGGCCCCCAACTCTGATCCACCGATAACGCTCAGGATCGATTTCGATCTCATAATCCTCCTGGTACAGGTTGCCATTGAGGAGATTGTCGTGGATGGCCTTCGCTACTCTTTCCCGGCTGGATGGTGCGACCCTCATCAGAAACGCCTCGATCGTCATTCCCTCCGCCCCTTCCGCCTCCGAAAACCCGCAGATCGCGGCACTCACCCGGTCTAGCGAAAGCCAGTTCTCGGTGACGTCCCAGGAATAATACCCTACCTCGTTGATGTCCTTGCCTAAAAGGCAATCCATATCCCTCTCCAAACGGGCGCAACCCTACCGTGCGCCCACATTTTGCTCCATAGTGCGAAGCCGCGATCACGCTATGTGACAAACATAAGACAACACTAACATTTATAAGACCGTAGGGTGAAGCAGAGTTCCAGCCGTGTGGTATTTTATCAACGACATTCGTGAACTGGCCTACACCAAGGCTAAGCTCTGCGACGGTTTTCCGATGTCCACACGCGAGAAATCGCCACACCCTTTCGGCTGCGAGCAGTTTTTACCTCAGCCTCTATGATGTCGAAGCTTTCGCCCTCTTCGGCGCTGAGATTCCATGTGGATGCCTTAGGGAGCTTGTGTTAAGTTGCAATACAGGAAAGGGAGTCTGGCAAGCCAGCGCTCCCTTCTGTCATGTTTATGCCTGCACGTTAATTGGCCGGGCAATTTGTCTGAGATGAGTTGCCGGCTGTTGTGCCCTGATTTCCATTTGCACCGGGCGCGCAGTCGGTGTTGTTGGTATCAGAATTTGGCGTGGGAGATGCGGCACCGGAGCCATTCGTGCCAGGCGCCGTTGTGCCAGGTGCGGTCGTCGTGCCTGAGCCGGTCGTGCCAGCGCCGGATGAACCGGTTCCGGATGCGCCGGTACCAGATGCACCGCCAGCGCCTGCACCGGTACCGGTACCATCAGAACTTGAGCTGGAACCCGCACCGGCAGCGCCAGAGCCACCAGCGCCTCCAGAACCACTACCCGCACCCTGAGCCATCGCCAAAGACGCAAAACTCAACGCAAAAACCGTTCCAACGAGAATCTTCTTCATCTGCTTTCCTCCAAGCGTTGTTGTCGTTACGCTAATCCAACAAGTCGGAGGGCACTCTGTTCCTATTTATATATTTCCGCTGTGGCGGAACAAACCGGCGGCGACTCAAGAACCCCCCACAAACGTCAGAACAAGCTCGGATGCTTCCCGGTCGCGAGGAACCGAGAACGTAAGAGACAGTTGTTCTCACTCACCTGGAGAAAAGATATGAAATTTCTGAGCGCAGCAATTTGCCTTTTATCGATCGGCTTTTTGAGCAGTTGCGTCGATGACCGTTACAACGGCGCCGGATACGGCAGCATGGGCGCACGCGGTCAATCCTGTGGTTACGGACAGAACGACGTCTCCCATCCCTATGCGGGGCGATGTGACTGGCGCCGCGAAAACGGCAGGGACTGGGCCGATAGCGGAGCGAACAACTCCATCTACCGGCGACGTTAAAAGAAATACATGGCACGAAGTGGCCGGATTGCTTCCAGGCATCCAGGCACCTTTTTGCCATGAAATGATCAAAATCCATTCAGAAGCCGTTCACGCGACCGAGAGCTAAATGAGGTCACTCACAGAGGAGTGATGAAAATGCGCAAGATCGTTCTAAGCGTTGCGTTACTGGTCAGCGGTTTGATGGGAACAGGCGCGAGTGCAATGCCTCTCGCCCGGCCTGCAGCACCCACGATGACCGATATCCAGACGGTCGATTATGCCTGCGGGCGCGGATACCACCTCTCGCCGCGCGGTTTCTGCCGTCCAAACGGACCCCCGCGTTACGAGCGTGCCTGGGATCGCAGAGATCCGTGGGAAGCCCGGAGAGAGTGGCGCGAGCGCCAGGCGAGACGAGAATGGCACGAGCGCCGAGCGTGGGAGCGCGAGCGTGAGTGGCGTAGAGGCGGATATGACTACCGCTGGTAAAATCATGGAGCCCGCCATTCAGGCGGGCTCCATTCCCAACTGCGTGAACGGTTAAACTGGAATGATCTCATGCTTCATTGAATCGCTCTTGGGCAGCCTGTTCGGCGGCGCCAACACACCAAAAACCGAAGCGGAACGCAAAGTGCGTCGCGTCATGGTGCCATTGGTCATAATCTTCTTGGTCGGGCTGGTTGTCGTGAGTGCGTTGTGATGCAGCGCATTTGATAGGACGGCGGTTTAACCTGATAAACAACGGGCAAGGCGCACGCGTTCAGCACTATCCAAGATCTTGATCTGCTGAAGCTAAAACAACTAGTGAGAGAATGGTAGCGGGAGAGGGACTTGAACCCCCGACACGCGGATTATGATTCCGCTGCTCTAACCACCTGAGCTACCCCGCCACGAGGGAAACAAAGCTGCGATCTGCGGCCCGTTTCATCAGGATGAGCGGCTTATAAGGTGCCGCTCCCCAAGGTGTCAAGCGCAACCTGCGCAAAAAGTCAGTCTTTCTACAGCCCCAGCCCACGGCCCGATTTCAGGCTGCGACCGGGTTGGCGAGCAGCGCTTTGAGCGATGCTTCCGCTTCCGCGGAGCGCTCCGAACGCTCGATGAAACCGCCGCCATAGACACGCGCGTCTGGTCCGGGTGCGGAGTAGAGAACACAGGCTTGGCCGGGTGCGATGCCGGCCTCGCCGATGGTGAGATCCACATAGATGCCCTTCTCGTCTGTATGAAGAACGGCTTCTGCCGGAGGGCGGGTGGAGCGGACCTTGGCGAAACAGGCGAAGCCACCGGCGGCGTCGTCTTCAAGCGCGCCGTCGCCCAGCCAGTTCATGTCACGCAGATAGACGCGGTGGGTTTCCAGCGCCTCGCGCGGGCCCACGATCACGCGGCGGCCACGGGCGTCGAGATGCACAACATAGAG
Organism: Rhizobium sp. 22-785-1; assembly: GCF_053521965.1. Lineage (NCBI taxonomy): Bacteria > Pseudomonadati > Pseudomonadota > Alphaproteobacteria > Hyphomicrobiales > Rhizobiaceae > Rhizobium > Rhizobium sp. 22-785-1. The sequence goes on from NZ_JBNWDI010000001.1 coordinate 959,439, forward strand.
TGGCTCGCCGGTTGCGACACCTATGCCGCGGCGCTGGCCGATCGTGTAATGCACGATACCGTCATGGCGGCCAAGCACGCGGCCGTCCAGATGCACGATATCACCCACAAGCGCTGCATTCGGCTTCAGCTTGTTGATGATGTCGGTATACTTGCCCTGCGGCACGAAACAGATGTCCTGGCTGTCCGCCTTCTTGGCAACGACAAGCCCCATCTCTTCCGCCAGCGCACGTGTTTCCGCCTTGGACAGCCCGCCAAGCGGAAAGCGTAAATAGTCGATCTGCTCCTGCGTGGTGGCAAACAGGAACCAGCTCTGGTCACGGTCGCTATCGATCGGGCGATAGAGCGCGCGGCGGTTGGGATTGCCCGGCACGGGGTTACGACGCGAGCGGATATAGTGACCTGTCGCCAGTGCATCTGCACCCAGTTCCTGGGCGGTGGCGAGCAGATCGGCAAACTTGACCGTCTGGTTGCAGGCAACGCAGGGCACAGGCGTTTCGCCCATGGCATAAGCTTCTGCAAACGGGTTGATCACGGTTTCGCGAAAGCGCGCTTCATAATCCAGCACATAATGGGGAATGCCGAGCGTTTCGCAGACGCGACGCGCATCGTCGATATCTTGGCCCGCACAACAGGAGCCGGCGCGATGAACGGCGGCGCCGTGGTCGTAAAGCTGGAGGGTAATGCCGAGGACGTCATAGCCCTCACGCTTGAGAATGCCGGCCACTACGGAGGAATCGACGCCACCGGACATGGCAACGACAATCCGGGTGTCTTCCGGCTTCTTGTCAAAGTCGAGCGTATTCAAGGTTTTTCCAATCGTCAGTCATAACGGGGGTAAAGGCCCCGCCGCCTGTCGTCAAATCCATGAAGCTCAGCCTCAAGCGAGACATGGAAGCTTGGATTTTCAAGCGCTGCATATAGAAAGAAAAGCCCTGAAACGCAAGTACGGGGCGGCACGTGCCACCCCGTAGAGGATTGTCGCTGTGTTGCCGTATCAGGCGCCAGCAGTCTTCTGGCTGTCGCCGATCCACTTGTCGCGTTCGCGCCAGAGGGCTGGGATTGCCAGCATCGCAATGCCGACGACGGCAATCGCGGTCTTCTGGATTTGCGTCAGTTCCGCAGTGCGGCCATCCAGGTAGTAGATGCCGTAGACGATGGCGACATGCCAGACATAGACCTGAAGCGAGTGGCGGCCGAGAAGCTGCAGAAACTTCAAAGACAGCACCCAGATCACGCCAGCGGCGATCTTTTGTACGATCGGGTTGTGATGCTTCGGACCGGCAATGATCAGCCATGTCAGGCCAACGCCAACCGCCAGGAAGTTGATCAGGTAGACCGGGCCGAAATCGGCGCGGATTTCCATGGTCGAGAACTTGCCGAGCATGAATTCCGGCATCAGATTCCAGGCCGTCGCAATACGCAGCGGAACGAAAAAGACGCAGACAATCAGCGCGGCCTTTGCAATCCAGCTGCGCTCCGGCGAGAAGATCTTGGTCCACGGAATGCGGTTCTGCGCCGTCATCGCACCCAGGACCAAGGCGGTATAGAACACGAGCTGCCAGCCGAACAGGTTGAAGCTGACGCGAATGCCCTGCTCGTCTACACCCTTCACCACCTCGTTCATCGGCGTGGTGAAAAGCTGCTGCAGACCGAGCTGACCCGCCATCCACACCAAGAGCGAACCGGCCATGACGTAGGCCCATTTGCCGTCGAGGCAGAGCTTCACCAGGAACGGCGCGAAAACCATGTAGACGATATATTGCGGCAGAATGTCCATGAAGGTCGGCTGGAACAGGAAGGTGGCAATCGCTGCCAACCGCAGCGGATCGTCAAACGATGTCATGCCGAGCCAGTTGTACCAGATATAAGGCGCATGCGGGATGACCATGCGCGCGAAGAGGACTGCAATCACCAGCCCCATTGCGTATTTGTACAGTTCAAGGGCGCGGTTCCAAATCATGTCGCGCCCGGCCTCGTAGCCGTATTTCACCATCTTGCGGGCATACACCATCCCGATCAGCAGGCCGGACAGGAACACGAAGCCCTGCGCGTCCTCAACGAAGGCAAACTGACGGTGGTTGATTTCCACCAGCCAGAAACCGCCTGCGAAGACCAGATGGTTGATCAGCATAAAGACGAGGAAATAGCCGCGCATCCCGTCGATCAGGTCGAAGCGTTTCATCGTTAAAGCTCTCCATTTCGCGGACCGCGCTTATGATCGGTCGCCGTGTTCCTCTACTCGGGTTTGTCCGTGGGTCGGCCCGAAGTTCGGATTGTCAACGCGAATAGAAGGCGGCGGTTCCGCCTATGCGCGCATTTGCTAAAACGCGAGCGGTTCACGTTGACGTGTGCCTTTCTGGGTTAAAAGGCTGCGACTGAATGCGGGATGAACAAAAAAAGGCAATAAATGGACAAGGATGCGGCGCTCCTTTTTCCGGCATTCAGGGCATCTGCCGAAAGCGACTGCTGACCAGTGCAAAGCGGTAAAACAAAAAGGCGCCGGAATACAAATCCCGACGCCTTTATTATTTAAGAAAGTGAGAGCTTACGCCGCAGCCTGGATGGCTGCGACCTGCCACTCGGAACCATCCTTGCGAACGAAGGTCCACATCTCGGTCGATTCCTCCGGCTCGTGCTCGTTGCCTTCAATCACCTTTCCGGTGGTGCGATCACGCATGATGTCGATTGCCGAGTAGCGCATAGCGACAGTGGCGTAGTCCTGACCGTTTTCATGCCATGCTTCCGCAACGTCGCCCTGGAGTAGCGTCACATCGCGCACGTCGTTCTTCACGCCGCTCGTTGCGTGATCGCTGAGCTCTTCGGCCAGATAGGACATGGCTTCCGGTGTGGTGAGCTTGCGAAGCGTACCGTAGTCCTCGGCAGCATAGGCAGACTGTACCTGCTGCAACATGTGCTGAAAGGTTTCGAGGTCACCATGCGTCACGCCGATTTCATCGCCTTCGGACATGGCGTTTTCATGCGGCGCGGGCTTCGGCGCAGCTGGCGCGGCAGCCGCCGTTGCCGCAGCAGCGCCACCAAAGGCGCCGGCTCTGGAACCCATCTGCGGGATCTTGAAGCCACCCTGCCCTTTTCCGTCATTGCCGAAATAGTCGTTACGCGCATTGTTTGAGCTGGAAGCTCCGCCATAGGCCGGCTGGCCCTGGCGACGCGATGCGAAAAAGCGCATGGCAAGCATCACAAGACCGCCGACCAGCAGCACCTGTAGCAGCATGCCGAAGAAGCCTGCCATACCACCGAAACCGCCGCCCATCAGCATGCCGAACAGGCCGCCCATCAACAGGCCACCCATGAGACCGCCCATCATGCCACCGAACATGCCTCGGTTCTGCTGCGGTGCCTGCGCTGTTGGGCGCGCCGGCTGGGCCGCATTCGGCTGAGACGTCGGGTTGGTGTTGGGCGTCATACTACGGTTGATCGGCGCGGCCTGGCCCGGCGCTGTATTGGTCGCGGGCGGTGCCGAAAAGGTCCGCGTTCCACGGCTGCCGAAGCCGCCGCTGGCACGGCGTGCTTCTGCCATATCGACAGCCACGAATGAAACCGCGATCCCCAAGGCGGCAACTGCGAACAAACCCTTAAAGCGCCGTATGGCAGCAAACATCGTTATCTCCTGTTGGGTCGCCCTCCCATTGAGCGACAAAGAACGAAGGGCATATAGCAACTATCGGTCTTCATTTTGAGAGCTCAAACCATAAATATTTCGTGATGCACAACCCTTGGTAGTTACCCGCCTTACGAGCCAAAAAAAAAGCCCGGTGCGGACTATCCGCACCGGGCTCAAGGATCAGAGAAAAAGTCCTGGGCCGATCAGTCGATATTGAAGGTCAGCGGCTTGACCTGGCGGATTGCCGGGTTGGCGCGCAGCTTGTTCAACACCTCTTCCGAGACCGGACCATCGACATAGAGAAGCGCAATCGCATCGCCGCCATTGGCTTCACGGCCCAACTGGAAGTTGGCGATGTTGACGCCCGCTTCACCGAGCGTCGTGCCCATGAAGCCGATCATGCCGGGGGTGTCGGTATTGGTGATGTAGATCATGTGCTGACCGACATCGGCGTCCATGTTGATGTTCTTGATCTGGATGAAGCGTGCCTTGCCATCCGAGAACACCGTACCAGCCACCGAGCGAACCTGGTTTTCCGTCTTGACGGTCAGCTTGATGAAGCCGTCATAGACGCCGGTCTTGTCGCGCTTGACCTCGGAGAGGATGATGCCCTTTTCCTTGATCATGATCGGCGCGGAAACCATGTTGACGTCTGCCACCTGCGGACGGATGAGACCGGCCAGAAGCGCGCTAGTCAGCGCCTTGGTGTTCATGTTGGCGGTTGCGCCATCATAAAGAATTTCGATTTCCTTCGTGGCGCTTTCCTGCACCTGGCCAACGAAAGAGCCGAGAACGTCGGCAAGCTTGATGAAGGGCTTGAGGCGTGGCGCTTCGTCAGCGGTGATGGACGGCATGTTGATGGCGTTGGAAACCGCACCCTTGACGAGGTAATCCGACATCTGTTCGGCAACCTGCAAAGCGACGTTTTCCTGCGCTTCCGTCGTCGACGCACCAAGATGGGGCGTGCAGACCACGTTCGGCAGGCCGAAGAGCGGGCTTTCTGTGGCGGGCTCGACTTCGAAGACGTCGAAACCGGCACCGGCGACATGGCCAGACTTGATGGCATCGGCGAGCGCTGCCTCGTCCACCAGACCGCCACGGGCACAGTTGACGATGCGAACGCCAGGCTTGGTCTTGGCAAGGTTTTCCGCGCCCAGGATGCCGCGCGTCTTATCGGTCATCGGCACGTGAAGCGTGATGAAGTCGGCGTGTGCCAGCAGCTCATCAAGCTCGACCTTGGTCACACCCATTTCCTGGGCCCGTTCCGGCGACAGGAAAGGGTCGTAGGCCAAGACGTTCATTTTCAGGCCAAGAGCACGCGAGCAGACGATGGAGCCGATATTGCCGGCACCGATGACGCCGAGCGTCTTGCCGGTTATTTCGACACCCATGAACTTCGACTTTTCCCACTTGCCGGCCTGGGTGGAGGCGTCAGCCGCCGGAAGCTGGCGGGCAACGGCAAACATCAGGGCGATTGCGTGTTCGGCGGTGGTGATCGAATTGCCGAAAGGCGTGTTCATGACGATGATACCGCGACGCGATGCTGCCGGAATATCGACATTGTCGACGCCGATACCGGCGCGGCCGATGACCTTCAGATTGGTCGCGGCTTCGATCAGCTTTTCCGTCGCCTTGGTGGCGGAGCGGATGGCAAGACCATCATAATTGCCGATGATTTCGGCGAGCTTGTCCTTGTCCTTGCCGAGCTTCGGCTGGAAATCCACTTCGACGCCACGGTCGCGGAAGATTTGAACGGCGGTTTCCGACAGTTCGTCAGATACGAGTACGCGAGGTGCCATTGTATGGGCTCCTTGAAAAGAGGTTCAGTCTTTAACAGCGGGAAGAATGCGCGGCCCTGCACTTCGCAGGGCCGGAATGGATCAGGCCGCAACCTTGGCAAGCGTTGCCTTCTGGGTCTCGAACGCCCATTTCAGCCATGGCATCACGGCCTTCATGTCGGCCGTTTCGATGGTCGCACCAGCCCAGATACGAAGGCCGGACGGCGCATCGCGATAGGCGCCGATGTCGAGCGCCACATTTTCCTTTTCGAGAAGGGCAACCATGCCCTTGGCGAAATCGGCCTGGGCGCCAGCATCAAGCGCTGCAACATCCTTGCAGACGATCTTGAGGCAGACGGAGGTGTTGGAGCGCGTTTCATCCGCAACCGCCAGATTGGCGATCCAGTGGTTCTCCGTCACGAAGTCGAAGATCACCTTGGCATTAGCGTCAGCGCGTGCAATCAGCGCCTTCAACCCGCCGAGGTTCTTCGCCCAGAGAAGCGCATCGATATAGTCTTCAACGCAAAGCATCGAGGGCGTATTGATGGTTTCGCCGGTGAAGATGCCTTCGATCAGCTTGCCGCCAGACGTCATGCGGAAGATCTTCGGCAGCGGCCAGGCCGGAACATAGGTCGTGAGGCGCTCGACGGCGCGTGGCGACAGAATGATGACGCCATGACCGCCCTCACCGCCCAGAACCTTCTGCCAGGAGAAGGTCGTGACATCGAGCTTGGCAAAATCGAGATCCTGCGCAAAAGCCGCAGAGGTTGCGTCGCAAATGGTCAGACCCTTGCGATCGGCAGGAATAAAATCGGCATTGGGGACGCGGACGCCAGATGTGGTGCCGTTCCAGGTGAAGACAACATCGCGGTCGAAATCGACCTCTGCAAGGTTCGGCAGCAGGCCGTAATCGGCTTCGAACTTGCGAACATCCTTGAGCTTCAACTGCTTGACGACATCGGTGACCCAGCCGGCACCGAAGCTTTCCCAAGCCAGCATGTCGACGCCACGTTCGCCAAGCAGCGACCACATGGCCATTTCAACGGCACCTGTGTCGGATGCGGGAACGATACCGATGCGGTAATCGGCAGGAACATTCAGAATTTCGCGGGTGAGATCAATGGCCTGCTTCAGCTTGGCTTTGCCAACCTTGGCGCGATGCGAGCGACCGAGCGGTGCATCGGAGAGAGCATCTAGCGACCAACCGGGGCGCTTCGAGCAGGGACCTGAAGAAAAATGCGTATTGCCCGGACGAACGTCCGGCTTCACTATATCTGTCATTTGACTATCCTTCCAGATAGGCGCTCCACGTTAGGGTGGAGTGTCCTGACACCGTTGCTATTCCTCTCGCCCGTTTCCGTCAAGCGGAATATGTCGCAAGCTTCAAGAATTTTGTCCGATCTGCGTCAGCTGCCGGTCACTGCGCAAACGAAAGCCGCCCGTATCGCGAAGATACGAGCGGCTTAATTCTACGTTCGATCTGTGACGTTTACTTGTAAACGGCAGGCTGAACCGGAATATCGGCAGGCGGCATATACTGTGCGGTATCGCAACCATTGAAGACGTAACGGCCACCGAGACGAATCTCATGCGATGTCAGGCCCTTGTCGCGACCAGGACCAGCAGCGCCGTTGAGACCGAACATCTCCCCCTGGCCGATCTGGCGGAAGCGGTAACCGATATCGGCCTTGAAGTCGCAGGTGACATCAACCGTGGCACCAGCCATAAGAGCGTAAGCGAAGCGCCAGCTGCCCTTGCCGTCGAATTCGCAGCAACCGGAATCCGTCTTGAACGTGTCCCACTTCACATGCGCCCCGCCGATACCTGCGCCGACATAAGGGGTGACACGGCCATAGGTGCCGAGATCGACATAGGCGTTCGCCATCAGGCCGAAGGCCTGGAGCGAGGTATGCGACTCTAGGCTGGGAGCAGTGCCCCGGAATTTCGACTTCGAGAGATAGTCAACCGTCAGGTCGGTGCGCAGATAATTGTTGATCTGATAGCCCACGCCTGCGCCGAAGAGGACGCTGTCCTTCTGGGACGCGCTGGTGAAGCTCACATCCTCCATCGCAGATGCAGACACAGCGCGGTTAAAGCTGCCGCCACGGAACTTGTTGAAGGAATAGCCGACATCGCCGCGCAGGTACCAGCCGCTCGCCTCTTTCACCTGAATTTCCGGTGCGCTTTCGATGTAGGCAGGAGGGGCTGTCTGATAGACATCCGCAGCAAGTGCGTGTTGACCTGCCATCAGAACGGCAACGATACCGATCAGGCTCTTCTTCATAACGGGCGGCTCCATAAGCGGTGTACGCCAGGCGGGCATACACCAGTGATTTCTTCATTTATGGAATCTGAATGAAATTGGTTAAGTGACGATTAACGTGCAGCCCAATCAATATTAATTCGCTAATAAATGCGGTGAATATTGTGTTAACGACAGTAATATTTCCCTTGGCAGATGATGCTCTTGGCCAAACCAGTCATTTTCGAGCATCCAAGGATTGCAGGCCCAAAGACGCCCGCAACTGCACGACGTCCGCAATATTCCCTCGACTTATTTGTATTTCGAAAGAATGATATTAACCGGCATCCAGTATAGAATGGAACAACTGCCTACAGGATGGAAACTATTATCCGCCGCGCAGGTTAGGACGCAATGATAAGAAGCCGTCGAACCAGACGGTCAACACATGTTCCAGAGTGGGCCCTGCTTGAAAATGAACCTGAGAAGCATCTTCGCCATCACATCCCCACCTGATGACAATCCCGAACTCCTGCGGGCACAGTTTCTCGCCTTTAGTCGGCAAATGCCGATGATGTATTTTATCCTGCTGTCGAGCACTTGGGCGCTGGCGTTGACATACGTATCGACAGCACCTGTGTGGCTGTCGCTCGGCACACCCCTGCTCTTCACGCTGATGTGCGGAGCACGTATCACCTTCTGGCTGCGCAAACGGCACATAGTCCCTGAAATTGCGGAGATTTCGGCTAACCTGAGACGGGTGAACATCCTCGGCACGGTCAGTGCTGTCGCGTTCACCGCCTGGTCCTGCACGCTCTATCCCTATGGCGACGCCTTCCAGAAGTCACACGTCGCCTTCTACATGGCCATCACGGTCATCTCCTGCATATTCTGCATGATGCATGTGCGCTCTGCCGCGCTCATGGTGACGGCGATCGTCAACGGCACATTCGTGGTCTTTTTCGCAACGAGCGGCCATCTGACGTTGGTCGCAACGGCGATCAACATTCTGCTCGTCTGCTTCGGCATGCTGGTGGTTCTGAAAATCAATTACGACAACTTCGAACAGATGGTGCTGGCTCAGCAGAAAACGGAAGCGCTGAGCAACGAGAATCTGAGACTTGCCAATATCGACAGCCTGACCGGCCTGCCGAACAGGCGCGCATTCTTCCATCACCTCGAAACATCCTTCAAGCTGGCGCAGCAGAATGACGACAGACTCGCCGTCGGCGTCATCGATCTGGACGGCTTCAAGCCGGTGAACGACCTTTATGGACACTCCGCCGGCGATCGGCTCTTGCGGGAGGTGGCCGAAAGGCTGGGCGAGTTGTGCGATCAACGCAACATGTTTCTCGCTCGCCTGGGCGGCGACGAGTTCGCCTTCATCACATCCGGTCAGATCAACGATAATGAGATTCTCAACGACGGCAACAAGATGGGCTGTCTTTTGCGTATTCCATTCGAAACGCCGGACGCAACGATCATGATCTCGGCCTCGATCGGCATCGCCGTCTATCCCAACGTCGCATCGACCCCGGATGAACTTTTCGACCGAGCCGATTACGCTCTCTACCAAAGCAAGCGCGAACACCGCGGCAACAGCACGCTCTTTACAGCAAGGCACATCGTCGAGATTCACCGGGATGCACGCATCGAACAGGCTTTGCGCAAAGCCGACCTCGATACAGAGCTATCCGTTGTCTACCAGCCAATCCAAGACGTGACGTCAGGGGAAACAGTGGGCTTTGAGGCTCTGGCGCGCTGGGACAGCAAGCTCTTGGGAGCGGTGACGCCCAGCCAGTTTATTCCGATTGCCGAACGCGCAGGCATCGTCGGCACGCTGACGAAACCTCTGCTAAAAAAGGCTCTAGGCGCGGCGAAAACCTGGCCCGGCACTATCAGGCTGTCTTTCAATCTCTCCGCCCAGGACATCAACAGTGCCGAAGCCACGCTCGCCGTTATCGCCATCATCGTCAATAGCGGCTTCGATCCACGACGGCTTGATCTCGAAATCACGGAAACGGCCATCATCCACGACACGCGACAGGCGCGCAAATCTGTCGAAGCGCTGCGCAAGATCGGCTGCGGTATCTCATTGGACGATTTCGGCACCGGCTATTCGAGCCTGACATCCCTGCACTCGCTGCCGCTGACCAAGCTCAAGATCGACCGCAGCTTCGTCAGAAACATCCAGGACGATACCGCCAGCTACAATATCGTACGCTCTCTGCTGACGCTAAGCCGGGAAATGGGCCTGGACACAATCGTGGAAGGCGTGGAAACCGAAGCCGAGTTGGCCGTCATCAAAACGCTGGGCTGTACGCTGATTCAGGGCTACTTGTTCTCAAAACCAATGTCCGACGAAAGCCTTCATGCGTTTCTCAAGCCAGCATCTACCAGCGTTGACCAGCTGTCGGTGTAAGCAATCTCCAAAGCAGGGCTTGCGCGAAACCGCACTACGGTTATGCGATGCAGCAGAAACCTCCCGCGTCCTCCGGATGGAAGGCTGGTTTCAGGAAAAGAAGCCTCCCGCTAAAGCGGCACATGCCCGATGGGAATGCCGGTCAGGCAGCCGACTTCGCGTTGGCAATGATGCCGACGAGATCGTTGACGATGCGTTCGACCTGCGCACTGTCGTCGCCTTCCGCCATCACCCGGATCAAGGGTTCGGTACCGGATGGGCGAATGACAAGACGTCCCTTGTTAGCAAGCGCGCTTTCCGCATCTGCAATAGCCTGCTTGACGACGGGGTTTTCCAAGGGTTTTCCGCCGGAGATGCGGACATTCTTGAGGAGTTGCGGGACGGGCTCGAACTTGCGGCACACCTCGCTGACCGTCCGGCCCGACCGTTTCACCCGCGCCAGCACCTGAAGTGCTGCGACAAGACCGTCACCGGTGGTGCCGTAATCGGACAGGACGATATGGCCCGACTGTTCGCCGCCGACGTTGAAATCGTGATTGCGCATATGTTCGACAACGTAGCGGTCACCGACCTTGGTGCGCGCAAGTGTCAGACCCTTGTCGCCAAGGAAGCGCTCGAGCCCGAGATTGGACATGACGGTTGCGACAATGCCGCCGCCGCGTAAGATATTGTCCTCCGCCCAGCTGTGGGCAATCGTCGCCATCAGCTGGTCGCCGTCAACGATCTGCCCACGCTCATCAACGATGATCACGCGGTCGGCATCGCCATCGAGCGCAATGCCGATATCGGCGCGCACCTCATGCACCTTCTTCTGTAGCGCGTCGGGATGGGTCGAGCCGCACTCGAAATTGATGTTCGTACCGTTCGGCTCGTTGCCTATGGTGACAACTTCCGCGCCGAGTTCCCACAGCGCCGTTGGAGCCACCTTGTAGGCTGCGCCATTGGCGCAATCGATGGCGATCCTCAAACCGCTCAGCGTCACGTCGCGCGGGAGCGTCCGCTTGACGAATTCGATATAGCGATAGATATCGCCATCAACGCGCTTGGCGCGACCGATTTCATGCGGCTTGGCAAGCTGCGCATAGATATCCTTGTCGAGCAGATCCTCAATTTCGAGCTCAAGCTCGTCGGAAAGCTTGTAGCCATCCGGGCCGAAAAGCTTGATGCCGTTATCGGCAAAAGGATTGTGCGAGGCCGAGATCATCACGCCGATATCGGCACGAAGCGAGCGTGTCAGCATGGCGACGGCAGGCGTCGGGATCGGACCAAGCAGGAAAACATCGAGACCAGCAGCGGTGAACCCGGCAACCAGCGCATTTTCCAGCATATAGCCGGAAAGGCGGGTATCCTTGCCGATGACCACGCGATGACGGTGATGACCACGCCGGAAGATCGTGCCAACGGCAATGCCGACCCGCATCGCCAGATCCGGGGTCATCGGGAAAACGTTCGACTGCCCGCGAATGCCATCAGTTCCGAAATAGCGACGTGTCATGTGAGCTCCAAATATATGACGGCGCCACACATCGACAGGCGGCAACCTTTTCCGCTAGATGCCACAAAGCGAGTCTGGCGGCACGTAAATTACCGCAAAAACCAAATATATGTCGTGAGTGGCGGCCTTTCTCCCCAGGAAAGCGTGAGTGGGTAGCCAAGGTTCTGCCTGGCAAGACACGTGACACGACGCAGCAATCTGACAACCGCGTATGTCATCCTCTAAGATGTGAGGCGTTCCCTGCAAACCCTTTTCCATGACGCAAAGCTCCACTGCCCCTCTCATCCTCAAGCTCGATGCGATGATAGATAGATCTCAATCGCTTGCCGCTGAAGCCTTCGGATCCACGGATCGAGGCTGACGATGACGGAACACGTGGACGCGCTCACCGCCAGACAAAAAGGCCGCCCTTTTGGAGCGGCCTTTTGTCATCGACTTTTGTGCGAGATTTAGTGCGGCTGGGGTTCCATGCCGCCTTCCGCCTCGCCGTCACCCTTGGCCTCATTCGAGCCGTCCTTCTTGACGCCGGCTTTGGGGACTGCGGAACCGCGGCTGCTCGACGAATCATCGCCCATGTCGCGCGCAGGCTTTTCGCCACGCAACAGTGCCTTGATTTCTTCGCCGGACAGCGTCTCATATTCCAGCAGGCCTTCGGCAAGAGCTACGAACTCGTCGTGCTTCTCGGTCAGGATGCGGCGCGCTTCGGTGTAGGCTTCGTCGATCAGACGGCGAACTTCGCTATCGATCGTGCGCGCCGTCGCCTCGGAAACGTTCTTCGACTGCGAAACGGAATGACCAAGGAAGACTTCCTGCTGGTTCTCGCCATAGGCGACTTGACCGAGCTCGTCGGAGAAGCCCCATTGCGTCACCATGGCACGCGCAAGCTTGGTTGCCTGCTCGATATCCGAAGATGCACCTGAGGTGATGTTTTCCTTGCCGAAGGTCAGCTCTTCGGCAACGCGGCCGCCCATCATGATAACGAGGCGCGATACCATCCACTTGTAGCTCATGGAGTAGCGGTCGCCTTCGGGCAACTGCATGACCATGCCGAGTGCGCGGCCACGTGGAATGATCGTCGCCTTGTGCAGCGGATCGGCCACCGGCACGTTGAGCGCGGTGATAGCGTGGCCCGCCTCATGGTAGGCGGTCAGCTTCTTCTCGGCCTCGGTCATGGCGGTCGTGCGGCGTTCCGCGCCCATCATGATCTTGTCCTTGGCGTCTTCGAATTCCTGCATGGTGACGACGCGCTTGTTGCGACGCGCGGCCATCAGGGCTGCTTCGTTGACGAGGTTCATCAGGTCAGCACCGGAGAAGCCCGGCGTACCGCGTGCCAGAACCTTGAGATCGACATTCGGCGCCAGCGGCACGTTACGGGCGTGAACCTTCAGAATGCGCTCGCGGCCGACGATATCCGGGTTTGGCACCACGACCTGGCGGTCGAAACGGCCTGGGCGCAGAAGTGCCGGGTCGAGAACGTCCGGACGGTTGGTCGCGGCGATCAGGATGATGCCTTCATTGGCCTCGAAGCCGTCCATCTCGACCAGAAGCTGGTTCAGCGTCTGTTCGCGCTCATCGTTACCGCCGCCAAGACCGGCACCGCGATGGCGCCCGACGGCGTCGATTTCGTCGATGAAGATGATGCAGGGCGCGTTTTTCTTCGCCTGTTCGAACATGTCGCGGACACGGGACGCACCCACACCAACGAACATTTCGACGAAGTCGGAACCGGAAATAGTGAAGAACGGCACATTGGCTTCACCGGCAACCGAGCGCGCCAGAAGCGTCTTACCCGTACCGGGAGGACCCACCAGCAGCACGCCACGCGGGATCTTACCACCCAGACGCTGAAACTTCTGCGGATCGCGCAGGAATTCAACGATTTCTTCAAGATCCTGCTTGGCTTCATCCACGCCGGCGACGTCGTCAAAAGTGACGCGGCCATGCGCTTCGGTCAGAAGCTTCGCCTTGGATTTGCCAAAGCCCATCGCGCCACGCGACCCACCCTGCATCTGCCGCATGAAAAACAGCCAGACGCCAAGGATCAGGAACATCGGCAACAGCGTGCCCAGATAGCTGAGGAAACCGGACGAGCCATCGCTTTCAGGCCGTGCGACGATGGTGACGTTCTTCTGTTGAAGACGATCCATCAGCGAGTCGTCGATCACTGGAGAATAGGTCTGGAATGTCGTGCCGTTCTCGGCATAGGTGCCCAGGACGCGGTTGCCGGTTACCGTCACCTCACGAACACGGCCAGTGTCGACGTCACGAATAAATTGCGAATATGGAATTTCGCGTGAGCTGGATTGAGACGGGGACGTCTGAAACATGCTGAAAAGTGCGATCAGCAGAAGAGCAATCACCGCCCACAAGGCGAAATTTCTAAAATTTGGGTTCATTGAACTCCCCGAACTCCAACGGACGTATGACCGCCCGCCATTATGTTGCCCCTAACATAAGGAGGACAGTTGCGGTTGCCAAGGCGAAGCGGAGAAGGAGATGTGTTTTGCGGTAAAAACTCTGCGAAATTTCGACGCAATTTTCCAAAGCGCCCGCCTGTTACAGGCCAAGGCAGGTGATCGGGAGCTGCGGATAAGCCTCGCGCCCCAGACGAACGGCGATCGCATTGGCCAGATCGAGATCGAAACGCGTCAGGAACAGGTCATAGGGCGCAAGCAATGGATGGATGGAAATCGCTTCCATCAAAACCCGAGCCTCTCCTCCCTCTTCAGCCTTGTCTGGCCTGAGATAAGGCTGCGCCAACCGCGCACGTTTGAAGACGCCTGAAGGAACTGTGTTGGGACAGTCGCCCTGTCCTTCTCGCGCCGTATCGGCGCAACCTTCGCCGCTCACGATCATGGCGACGTCCGAGCGATTGGTGATCTCGAACCGTCCATCCCAGACGATCGTTGCACCGGGAGAAATCGTTGTTCTCGGCACATCGCGGTTTTCCCGCATCAGATAGAGTCCGTCCTTGCGTCGGTCGAAGACGACGCGCCCCGCCGTGAGCCTGCCAGGCATTCCTCCGGCCAGAAATTCCATCACCCTGTTCAGGCTGTCGGCGGCGAGCGGATAAGGCCTGCCACCGGCAACGCAGGCCAGCGCGGAGATCGCATAGCGAAGAATGCCGGCATTCTCTCCAAGATGCTCTGCGTGCAGCCGGATCAGGCCCGCAGGAAAGACATCGACGGCGCGGGAAACGAATGCGGCAGCACGCGACGCAAGCTCTGCCCTCTCGAGCGATGGAGCGGCCGGGGCCAGATCGACTGGCTCCGGCATTTTGCGGACCCGCACCCGTTCATATTTCACATCCTCGTTAGACGGATCGTCGAACCAGCCCTGGTTCTTGGTCACGAGATAATCGCGTATATCCTGGCGCCTTACATTCAGAAACGGGCGCAGCACCCAGTGCCGGGAATTGTAAAGAACCGCATCGGCCATGCCGGAAAGGCCGGGCCTGTCCTGCGCCGCATTGCGATGGCTGCGCATGGTAATCGTTTCACGCTGGTCGTCGCGCGTATGGCCAACGACGACAGCAGTCGCGCCGATCTTGTCGGCGACCTCGCCGATCAGCCGGTAGCGCGCCAGTCGCGCCGCAGCGGAAACGCCGGTGTTGGGCTTCTCGTCAGTCCAGCGAAGGCTGTGATGGGGGATGGCAAGCGCATGGCAGAACTGCGCGACCGCGACCGCTTCATCGGCAGCCTCGGGCCGCAAAGCGTGGTCTATGGTGACAACCTCAAGTTTGACATCGACCTCAGCAAAGAGGCGAAGACTGTCGTTGAGCGCAAGAAGTAGGCCGGTGGAATCACTGCCGCCTGAGACGGCAACAAGAAGAATGGCGGGCTTTTGAAGTCTGTCGAGAAAGATCCGCGCTGCCTGAAGTGGCGCAAGCGGAGAAGACGGCGTTGCCATGGCAGGGGCTGCGAGCAGGCTCAGCAGCCGATACGCTTCTGTTCGCTGGTGACCTTGCCCAAAACGGTCTTGGAGGCGCTCGGATAGCGCTTGGGCACTTCCCGCAAGGTCGCGCAGGCGGTGTCTTTATTGTCGAGAGCGGCAAGCGACATGCCGAGCTTCAAAAGCATTTCAGGCGCCTTGGGAGACTTTCCGTAATTCTTGTGGCCGTCGAGAAAGGTCTTTGCGGCAGCGGTAAACTTGCCCTGCGAATATTGCGCTTCGCCAAGCCAGAAGCTGGCATCAGCCGCCTTGGAGCCATTGGGATAGCCCTGAATATACTTTTCGAAGCCCTGCTCCGCTTGCTTGTAGTCGCCAGCCAGAACATGGCTGTAGGCTGCCTGATAGATATCGTTCTCGCTGGTCAGCGCAGCGGTATTGACCGGATCGGTACCACTCGGACGGCTGCCGGTGGCGACACCGGGAAGAGCGCCCGCAGAATTATTGGCATTGGAATTCAGCGTACCGCCAACCGGCAGGCCGCGAGAATCGAGTTCGATGGAGCCGAGCGTCGTTTCCCCAGGTGCGGCATTGGAGCGTGGCCCGGTCGAAGCGGCACCGCCTGCCACCGAAGCGCCGTCGGAAGACGGCTCCCCGATGATGGTGGCGACATCGTCAGATGGCGCACCGGATGTGCCGGCAGGCGGAAGATCCGCCTCCGCCTTCTTCTTCGGCGTCGCTGCCGGTGCGGAAGACTTGCCACCGCCACCTTCCAACTGCTGGAAGCGGAATTCATTATCTTCCTGCGCCTTGCGAATAGTTTCCTGCATCTGGAGAAGCTGGAAGCTCATCTCTTCGATGCGACCGTTCAACTGGCGGATCTGCTCTTCAAGCTGCTGTACGCGATAGGTCTCATTGGCCTGGACATTGACCACCGGAGCCTTCGAGTTGGTCGTGCTAGCGCTCCCACTCCAACCGAACAACGGCTGCGACATCGCTGTGCCGCTCAAGCCGGTGCAGGCTGCAAGCCCCAGCATTCCCGCCACGACAAGTTTCTTCATAGTGCTTCCTGTCTCATTGATTTGCGCCCCAGCGGCGCAACTCCAGATTTTTTCCATCTGCGATGAAAAAGCAACTTAACTTCGGCCAAACTATGAAAAAAACGAAAGGCGGCCCGGGGGCCGCCTTTGCAAAATTCATCACGATTGCGCGAGGCAATTACATGCCAGCGCCGCCAAGAACGGTAACCGCACGGCGGTTCTGCGACCAGCAGGAGATGTCGTCGCAAACGGCGACCGGACGTTCCTTGCCGTAGGAGATCGTCTTCATGCGGTTGGCAGGGACGCCCTGAGAAGCGAGGAATTCCTTCGTGGCGGCTGCACGGCGTGCGCCGAGTGCCAGGTTGTATTCGCGCGTGCCGCGTTCGTCGGCATGGCCTTCAACCGTGATGGCGTAGTTCGGGTAGCGAGCAAGCCACTGAGCCTGGCGCTGCAGGGTCTGCTGCGCATCGGCACGGATCGAGGTCGAGTCGGTATCGAAGAAGATGCGGTCGCCGACATTGACGGTGAAGTCCTGCTGCGAACCGGGTGTCGCAGAACCTGCACCACCATTGAGGCCGAGATCGCCTGCGCTGTTGGGCATGTTCTTCTTGTTCGCGCAGCCGGCAAGTGCCAGAGCGAGCGTCAGAGCGATGACAGCCGGATTGCGGGCGATTTTCTGCATTGGGCTAAGCGCCGAAGTGTGTGTACGGCTCATCGCCGGTCTCTCCTTAGGATTTCGATAACGTTGCCAGACGCTAACCGATTGAGGTTAACGGCCCCCGAACGCGTATGGTTAACAAAACGGAAATGTCCCAGTTTTTTGCTCCCTCACAGCTATTTGCGGCAAGAAAGAGGCGCATTTCCGGCATTCTCCACAAAACCGCCACAAGAGCCGCGACTACGGACTAATGTGACGGGTATTGATCGAATATGTCATGCAAGCCTGTGCGACGGTCTGGTGCGACATGCACCGTCACACACGGCTACTGCCCTACAGCGAATCGCACAGATCGCGACACGCTTCAGTCCAGCAGCGGCGACCACGCCGGGTCGGAAGCATAGGTCGGTGTCTTCACCTGCTGCTCGTTATAGCCAGTCAGATCGATGGAAAAGAGCTGCGGGCCACCGGCGCCTGCGTTCTGGCGGAAGAACATCAGGACGCGACCATTTGGCGCCCATGTCGGACCCTCATTGTGGAAGCCCGACGTCAGAATGCGCTCGCCGGAGCCATCTGGCTTCATCACACCGATGGAGAACTTGCCGCCCGACTGCTTGGTAAAGGCAATCAGATCGCCACGCGGAGACCAGACCGGCGTGGAATAAGCGCCATCGCCGAAGGAAATACGCGTCTGGCCGGAGCCGTCGGCATTCATCACATAGATCTGCTGGCGTCCGCCACGGTCGCTTTCGAACGCGATGCGCTGGCCATCCGGCGAGTAGGACGGAGCCGTATCGATCGCGCCGGTATTGGTCAGACGCGTCGTTGTACGCGAGCGCAGATCCATCGTGTAGATATTGGCGTTGCCTTCCTGCTGAAGGCTCATGATCACCTTCTGACCATCGGGCGAGAAGCGCGGGGAGAAGGTCATGCCGGGGAAGTTGCCGACGACTTCGCGCTGTCCGGTTTCCAGTTGCAGCAGGTAAACGCGCGGCTGGTTGCCCTCAAACGACATGTAAGTGACTTCCTGGCGGTTCGGCGAGAAGCGCGGCGTCAGAACAAGGTCGTTGCCATTGGTCAGGTTGCGAACATTGAAACCATCCTGGTCCATGATGGAAAGCTGGCGCTTGCGCTGCTGCTTCGGACCGCTTTCGGAAACGAAAACGACGCGGGTATCGAAGTAGCCCTTTTCACCAGTGACGCGCTCATAAATCGCATCGGCGATGATATGGGCGACGCGACGCCAGTTTTCCGGCTGGGTAAAGAACTGCTGACCCATCATCTGCTGGCCGGCGAAGGTATCCCACAGACGGAACTCGGCGCGAAGACGGCCATCGGCCTCCTTCGTCACGCGGCCGGTAACCAGTGCCTGCGCGTTGATGACCTTCCAGTCTTCGAAGCGCGGCGACTGGTCGGGATTGCTGATCTTCTCGATGAAGGCACTCTTGTTGATCGGCGCAAACAGCCCCGAGCGTTGCAGATCGGCTGCGACCACGGCGGAGACCTGCGCGCCGATACCGTCACCCGACATGAAATCGGTGATCGCGATCGGCAGCGGTTGGACATTGCCTTTCGTGATGTTGAGCCGAACTTCCGCGTTGGCCGGCGTGACCGCAACGAACGACAGGATGAGGCCGGAGGCCACCATCATCGCGCGAAGGAAAGAGAACTTGATCATCGAAACAAGCCTTTCAGCTTTTTATGAATTGCACTTTGATCGGAATAGGGATGTGACAGTTTCAACGTCCTGCCTCACACACCGAAATCGTCCGGCGTGAATGTCAGCAACAACGTGTTCCATCCTTTTTCACCATCGTATTTATCCGCTGGGAGATTGGTAAATGGCGCGGATCTCATGACAGCGCGGACCGCACTGCCCTCCACCGCACGGCGCGTGCCTTCCGGCCCGCCGGTTGCGGAAACCTCAGGCCGCCCGACAATCGCGCCCGACCGATCGAGCTGGACACGCACTTCGACGACCACCTGCGCGACATCCGTCAGACCGGCGACCATCGACCAGTTCTTGGAAATCTGCCCGCGAAGGGCATCCATCTCGCTGGCACTCAAACCCGTGCCGATCGTCTTCTTGCCGCCAAGCGCCGCCGTCTGGGTTGAGCGCTTCGCGCCGCCGCCGGATGGCGCCTGCTTGTTGAGAAGCGCTGAAATCTCGTCGGCGTTGAATTCGCTCTGCTGAGTTGCGGCAGCTTTGGCGGTTTCCTGCTTGCGATCAGCCACCTTCTTGTCAGAAGGCTTTTCATTGGCCTTGGCCTGATCGCTCTTCTTCTCGGTGGGTTTTTCCGCAGGCTTCTGCTCAGCCGGTTTCTGGGCCTCGGGCTTTGGCGGCTCGGGCTTCTGTTCCGGCGGCTGCGGGCGCGCATTCGGGCGCGGCACATTCTGCGGCACGGCAATTTCCGCCGGTTCCTGGCTCTGCGGTGGCGGCTCTTCAGCCTTTTGTTCGGCTGGCTTTGGCTCGGCAGGCTTCGGCGGTGGCGTGATTTCCGGTTTTGGCATGGGAAGTGCCGCCATCTCCTGCGGCTTCGGCGCGGTCTCTTCCTTTACGATGTCCTTGACGTCGTTCGGGTTGGTATCGACGACCGGCGCCGGTTGCTCCTGCTTGGGCGGAGCGGCGGCAGCGACATTGTTGTTCGGCTTTTCAGTCGGCGTGGGCGGCGCATCGAGATCGGCGCTGTTGTTGCCGATATTTTGCGCGTTAGGTACGGTGTCAGGACGCGTGGTCGGCACCGGCGCGGATTTCTCCGCCTTCGGCGCCTTCTTGTCACCCTGTTGAATCTGCGTCATTTCCTCGACGGACACGAGTTCTACAGGCATCGACTCGGCCTGAGACACCTCGAGCGGTGCCGGCGAGCCCAGGGACACAAGGGCAAAGGCCAGCAGCGAGGCGTGCACAATCGCAGATGTGGTGATGCTGCCCTTCATCGCGGTCGTCAATTATCCTGTTTCTGTTGCGTTACGAGGCCGATATTCTTGAAGCCGGCACCCTGGATACGTGCCATCACATCCGCGACAACGCCGTAGGCGGCGACAGAATCGGCACGCACGAAGACGCGCTCATTGTATCCGGTGGTGGCAATCGCCTTCAGCTTGTCGGCCACTTCCGCCGCTTCGATCGGCGTTTCCTGCAAATGGATCTGGCCATTGGCATTGACCGAAATGGTGATCGGCTGCGTTTCCGAATTGAGAGCAGACGCAGAGGTCTGCGGCAGATCGACCGGAACGCCGACCGTCATCATCGGTGCTGCCACCATGAAGATGATCAGCAGCACGAGCATGACGTCCACGAGCGGTGTCACGTTGATTTCGCTGATCGCACCGCCGCCACGGCGACCGCGTCCACGGCCGCGACGACCGCCCGAACCACCACCGCTTCCGCCTGCTGACATACCCATCGCGTTTTTACTCCACTGGCTTTCGGCGTTGCGTCTTACTGCGCGGCCTGACGCGTCTGCAGCTTCTCGTCGATCTGGCGAGACAGGATCGCGGAAAACTCGTCGGCAAAACCTTCCATCCGTGCGGAAAGCTTGTGCGCATCGCCCATGAACTTGTTGTAGGCCATGACGGCCGGAATAGCGGCCACGAGGCCGATCGCCGTTGCCAGAAGCGCTTCGGCAATACCGGGCGCGACGACCGCAAGGTTGGTAGATTTCGAACCGGCAATTGCCTGGAACGAGGTCATGATACCGACAACCGTGCCGAATAGGCCGATAAACGGACCCGCAGAACCGATCGTTGCCAGCGAGCCGAGACGCGCCTCGAACTGCTCAGCTTCGCGTGCCATCGTCACATCCATGGCCCTATCGATACGCATCTGTAGACCGATCGGCGAACGCGCGCCGCGCTCGAAGGACTTCTTCCATTCGCGCATGGCGGCCACGAAAATTGCCGCAAGACCGCCATTCTGGCGCTCGGCCAGCGTGCGATACAGCTCTTCAAGCGACTGGCCGGACCAGAACACCTGTTCGAACTGGTCGAACTGACGTCGTGCCTTGGTGAAGCTCATATATTTGTCGATGACGATGGCCCACGTCCAAACCGAGGCGGCCAGGAGGCCGATCATCACCAGCTTGACGATGAGTCCAGCCTGCATGAACAGCGCCCAAAGACTCACATCATGCGTTGCCGCTGCCAAACCTGCCTGTTCCATAAATATTCCAATCCCCGAATCCAAACGCCCGGTGCATGACCGGGCGATTCAAACACGCATCAATGCGTTAAGCGTCGCGGTTAAGATCCGCCAGCCCGTCGCCTTTGCCCCGATAACTGCCAGTACGCCTTACTCGCCGCTAAATTTGGTAAAAGGAAGGCGTATAACCCACAAATACCGGGCGTTTCAGTAAGACTACATTATGGTTAAGGGAGTGTTACGAAACATGGGGCCAAGAGCGGGTTTTCTGTCCCGCGCTCCGGTTTACTTCAAAAACTTCTCCGCAATGGTGTCCGGAAGGCGTCTTGGTCTTCCTTTGCCATTGATGACGGCGATGATCACTTTTGCCGCGATCAGCAGGGTCTCGCCACGGCGGATTTCCTGGTTCAGTATCATTTTCGCCCCACCCGCCTTTTCGGTGATGGTACTGATGGTCAGCACATCATCCATCCGTGCCGGGCTTTTGAAGTCTATCTCCATGCGATGAACCACGAAGACCAGGCCTTCCTCATCCGCCGTCAAAAGCGCACTCTGCTCGCAACCGAGGCAGCGCAGATAATCGGTGCGTCCGCGCTCGAGGAAATGCAGATAGCGGGCGTGATAGACGAGACCGGAGAAATCCGTGTCCTCGTAATAGACCCGCTGCACCAGCCGATGGCCGTGCTCGATCAATTCTCCTGATAGGGAAACGGTAATGTCAGTCATTCTTGAGTCCTGGGTTGATTGCCTTCACGCACGATCACATGCTGATGTCGCGTGGGCAGAGTCTCGATGCTGTCGGCAATGAAGACGGGTCGCAGATCGTTCTGCCTCAGGGCCTTGGCCGTTGCCGGCAACCAGCAGAATTCCACCTCGGCCTCGCCATCGGCGACGCGGTGAATGATATCGCTCTCACGAAATGGGAAGGATTCATCGAGACGGATCTGATAATAAAAGGCCATTTCATGCGCCTGATAATCGCCGTAGGCGAAGAAGTTCTCCGCCGACCAGACGAGGCGTTCGATACTCGCCTTCACGTGAAGCTCTTCTTCAATCTCGCGCAGGATCGTTTCTTCCGTGCTTTCGCCGATTTCGGCCCGCCCACCCGGTAGCGCCCAGTAACGGTCGGTCACACTGCGATTCACCAGAAGATAGCCTTGGTGGAAGATCAGCGCAGCCACGCGAAAACTGAAGAGCTGCGGCTTGTGGTCAAGCCGGATCATATGGCGCGGTTGGGAAGTGCTCATTTGTCGTCCAGATTGCCGTCGTCCCACACCACATGGCGGGTGGATGGGGGCAAGTTTTCGATCTCTCCGGCAATGAAATAGGGCGGGATGTCGAGTGCCGTCAACGCCTCTGTCGTAGCCTTCGCCCAGCGAAACTCCAGCGCATTCTTGCCGTCCTGGACGCGGTGGATGATCTTCTCCTCATCGAAGGGAAAGCTTTCAGGCAGGTCCATCAAATAATAGAAGCCAAGCTCGTGCCAGTCCCGACCCTCGTAATGGAAGAAGTTCTCCACCACCCAGAGAAGCCGCCCCACTGAAACCTCGGCACCCAGTTCTTCCACCATCTCGCGCGCCAGCGTCTCTCCCGATCGCTCGCCCATTTCCGCCCTTCCGCCCGGAAAGGTCCAGAATTTTTCGTGGGTGGCGCGGTGGACCAGCACATGGCCGTTGCGAAAGGCGATACCGGCAACGCGCATCTGAAAGAGGCGCTTCGGCTTGAATTTTATACGAATACGGGTGTCTTCAACCATCAGGCATCCAATAAATTAAACAGGAAACATCAAATCAGTTTCCCTCCATCCTAATGCCTGCAATTCGGTTTTGCGAACAGGAGCATCGTCTCCAACGAGAAATTCATCGAGCTGTGGGGGCTTAAGCCGAGTGCCGGACAGCATCCCATGAACCTGGCCGCGATGATGCGTCTGGTGCTGGAAGAGATGGGAGAGAATATCGTCGCAACGATCCTGCTGCACCCGCGCACCGCGATGAACGTGAACCGTTGCGGAGAGCATCTCTCCGTCCAGACCATCGACGAAGGATATCAAATCCATATCGAGGGCAGCTTGCACCTGCGCCAATGTCTCCATATCGGTGTAGGGCTCGCTGACGTCGAAGACCTTGGGACCCAACGAGCCGCCCTTCATCGCATCGAGATAGAACATGTCCACCAGATAGATGTGATTGAGGGTCTCACGGATCGTCGGAAAGAAGCTGGTGCGTGGAGCGACCAGTTCCTCTGCCGTCAGTTCCAGGCACGCTTGGTGCAGGCGAAGATTGGCAAGCCTGTTGTTGCGCGCCAGCTTTTTGAAAACTCGTGTCGGATCATACGTCATCTCGTCACTCCTCTCGCATATAAGTCATGAAGCCCGACGCGATCAGCGCATCAGCCTCCATTTGACGAGCGACGGCGATCTGCGACTCAACTTGCCTTATCAAGCTCCGAATGGCTCTTCAGTACTTTGCCGCCGTCGTCCTGCTCGATCAGATAGGCCGGCTCGTCCTTGCTGGCCTTGCGCTTGATCGTCGAGCCGTCGATCTTGCGCTCGACATCCTCGGTGAAGCTCTCGGCCACCTTGCCCTCACCCTTGCCATTGCCCCACTTCCAGCTGACCTTGGTGCCTTTGCGATACGTCGTCATGCAGCTTCTCCCATTGAAAGAACGGGAAAGGGCGGTGGTGGCGGTCTGGTTCCGTCAGCCGACGAGATCGATCACCACGATTTCCGGTGGTGACAGGAAGCGGATCGGCGCGCCCGAACAACCAAGACCGCCAGACACGACCAGATGACGACTGTTTTCCACCTTGTGACCATAGGCATAACGTTCTCCGTAAATGGAGGGAACGACGGGCCGCCAACCGAACAGATTGACCTGCCCGCCATGGGTATGGCCGGACAATGTCAGAGACACACGCTCCGGCACTGTCGGGAAAATATCCGGCTCATGCGCCATCATAATGATCGGCGCATTATCGGTAACCTGCGCCAGCGTCCCGGGAAGATCGTCAAGGCCCGCGACCTCGCCGCGTTCGCGATAGGCCCACTGATCCTCAAGTCCGGCAATCCAGAAGGGATGCTCCTCGGTTCCGGTGCGGATAGCGGTGTTGGAATGGACGGTTATGCCGACGGCCCGCAACGCCCGGTGCGAAACCGTTTCCTTCAGCCGAAGCCTCTGCGCCTCAGGGTCCTGCGCCCAGTCGTGATTGCCGCACACGGCGTGTACGCCATAGGTTGCCCGCAAGGCAGACAGCGCGTTGGCCCATTGCGCTGGCGGGACGATATCTGTGATGAAGCGCTGCATGCCGGTGACATAGTCCCCCAGCAGTAGGATGATATCGCCGCCAAGCGTATTGGCATGGTCGCAAATGCGAGAGATCCGCTCTGGCGACATCCATGGTTCGCAGGCATGCAGATCGGCGATCACGACAATACGCAGGCTTTGCCCCGTCGGCCAATTCGGCGGCGTGATGCGGTAGCGTGTGGTCGCAAGCCGCAACAGTGGCTCCACACCACCTGCGTAAGCTCCAAGCGAAAAGAAGCCAGCGCTGGCAGTCGCGGCCATTTTAAGAAGCGCACGGCGCGTGATCAAATTTACTCGTCCTCGAGAGAAAGGCGAAACTGCGCCGCTTCGAGATCCTTAGGCGGCTGCATACCGAGATGCTTCCACGCCGTCGCGGTCAAAATACGGCCACGCGGCGTTCTCTGAATAAATCCCTGCTGGATCATATAGGGCTCGATGATGTCCTCGATCGCATCGCGCGGCTCCGAAAGCCCAGCAGCAATCGTCTCGATGCCCACCGGCCCGCCGCCGAAATTCACCGCGATCATCGTCAGATAGCGCATGTCCAGCTGATCGAGACCCATATTATCCACCAGAAGCCGCGTCAGAGCCTGATCGGCAATCTCCCGTGTCACAGCCTCGGCGCGGGCCACTTCGGCAAAGTCGCGCACGCGGCGCAACAAGCGCCCGGCAATACGCGGCGTTCCACGCGCGCGCCGCGCAACTTCGCGCGCACCCTCATCCGTCATCGGCAGCCCCATCAACCGCGCACCGCGTCGCACGATCAGTTCAAGCTCATCCACCGTGTAAAAAGACAGGCGCACCGGAATGCCGAAACGGTCGCGAAGCGGGGTGGTCAAAAGACCAAGGCGTGTGGTGGCGGCAACGAGGGTAAACTTGGAAAGATCGATCTTCACCGAGCGCGCCGCCGGACCCTCTCCGATGATCAGGTCCAGCTGAAAGTCTTCCATGGCGGGATAGAGGATTTCCTCCACCGCCGGGCTCAGCCGATGGATTTCGTCGATGAACAGAACGTCACGCTCTTCAAGGTTCGTCAGCAGCGCGGCGAGATCGCCAGCTTTCGCGATGACAGGGCCGGAGGTGGACTTGAAGTTGACGCCAAGTTCCTTCGCCATGATCTGCGCCAGCGTCGTCTTGCCAAGACCGGGCGGGCCGACGAAGAGCACATGGTCCAGCGCCTCGCCACGGTTCTTCGCCGCTTCGATGAAGATCTTCAGATTGGCGCGCGCCTCCGCCTGGCCGGTAAAATCATCCAGCGTCTGCGGGCGCAGCGTCGTGTCGATATCCTCGCCGCGCTTCTCAGCAGAAATCAGCCGTGCAGCCTCACTCATGTCAAAAGTTCCATTCCGGGTATTTTCCGCGCTGCCTTGATGTCGAAGGTATAAATCGTTTTGCAGCCTTCGCCGAGCGACTGACACGCGATAAGCGCGTCCGTGAAGTCGGCATTATGGCGCTCAACCAGACGGACGGCTTTGACGACCTTATCGTGTCCTTCAACGACCAAACCCCTTGTGTGCAGCAACTTGCGAATGGCCAAGCTGATCTGTCGTCGATCGAAACCGTATTGTGACTTCAAAGCCCAACTGAGCTCGATCAGAGTGAGAAGCGTTACGAAGACAGTGTAGTCGCGGCCAATCCCTGCTCCGAAACGCAGTGCTGCTTCCCGTTGGTCTGGTTCATCATCAACGAAAAGACGAAGAACGACGTTCGTATCCACGCCATACACTATCATGCAGCGGCATCCGCCTGATCATCATCGGTATCGACGACGCTATGGCCTGCAGCCTTGCTGACGGTCTCGTCTATTTCTTCCAAGGTGGCACGGCCCTTGGGAGGCTTACCTAAAAGGCCAGCGAGATCATTGAAATCAATATTCTTTGGCGTCAGCACCACTTCGCCATCGATGATGGAGTAGACGACCTGATCACCGGGGCGAAGGTTGAGCGCTTCACGCATGTCTTTAGGCAACGTTACCTGCCCCTTTGACGAAACAACGACTTCCCATCCCATGATACGCACCCGTAAGAAAAAACATCATATGGCGGAAATATTATCATTCATCCGCCAAAAATACAAATATCAGATCTACCGTGAAAGCTCCTTCAAGCCCAGTCGGATCAGCTTGGCGCTGTCTCCACCCTCCCCGCCATTCTTCAAGGCGGCCGCCACGGCGTTGGCAGCCTGATCGCGCGAATAGCCGAGATTGGTCAAAGCCGAGACGGCATCGGCGACCGGCGCAGGCGCCGCCCCTTCGCCGATCTCCTGCTTGAGCCCGATGGCACCTGCCGCCTCTCCGGCAAAAGCAGGGGCCTTGTTGCGCAATTCGGTGACGATGCGGATCGCGACCTTCGGACCGACGCCCGGCGCGCGGGAGACAACAGCCTTGTCCTGCAGTGCGATGGCGTTTGCGAGTTCGGACGGCGAGAGGGTGGAGAGAACCGCAAGCGCCACCTTGGAGCCCACACCCTGCACGCTCTGCAGCAGGTTGAACCACTCGCGTTCCAGAGCACTCATGAAGCCGAACAGCTTCAACTGGTCCTCACGCACATAGGTCTCGATGAACAGCACGACCGCCTCGCCGGCAGAGCCAAGCCGCGACAGCGTGCGTGCCGAGCAATGCGCCACATAGCAGACGCCATGAACGTCAACGAGAACGTAGTCGTCGCCGATTTCTTCTATGGTGCCTTTGAGTTTGCCGATCATCGTCGCGTCCGTGATGTTTGAGAGAGAGCCAAAAGCCGAAAAGAGTCTGCCTAGCCGGCGGCGAGAATGCGGCGCATCCGGTCGCCACCGCGGTTATGTGCATGACAGATGGCGATCGCCAGCGCATCGGCGGCATCGTTGCCCTTGAACTCGGCCTTCGGCATCAGGATTTTCAGCATCATGTGGATCTGCTGCTTTTCCCCGTGGCCGACCCCGATCACCGCCTTCTTGACCGCATTCGGTGCATATTCGGAAACATGAAGACCTGCGCGCGCGGGAACGAGCATGGCGATGCCACGCGCCTGTCCGAGCTTCAGCGTCGCCACAGCATCCTTGTTGACAAAGGTCTGTTCAACAGCTGCTTCATCTGGCTGATAGGAATGCACGACCTCCGCCAGCCCGTCATGCAACTGGCAAAGGCGCGACGCGAGGTCCATCTCGGCATCGGACGTCACAGTGCCGGAGGCAACGAAACGCAGGCTGTTGCCAATCGTTTCGATGACGCCCCAGCCGGTACGCCTTAGGCCCGGATCAATGCCGATAATTCGAATCGCGTTTTGCATGTGTCAAACCCTATCCTGTGGGCTTGAAACCTGCCAGCCATAAGTGAACAAAACAAAAACATTCAAAGAGAAAAGCCGGACTGGAGCCACGCCCTACGCGTCATCAGCCCGTCAGTTTTTTTGAACCATGGATCAATTCGCTGCAACGACTATGGCAAATGCGACACCTCGCATTACATTTCCTTACAAAGAAATGCCGCAAGGAGCATGCCATGATTCCCTTTTCCATTCTCGATCTCTCGCCGATTGGCGACGGAGAGAACGCAAGCAAGGCGCTCGATAATTCCCGCCGCATGGCCATCAAGGCGGAAGAGAACGGTTACGAGCGTTTCTGGCTTGCCGAACATCACGGCATGCCAGGCATCGCCAGCGCCGCCACGTCCATTGTCATTGCCCATGTGGGTGCCGCGACCTCTCGGATCCGCGTCGGCTCGGGTGGCGTCATGCTGCCGAACCATTCGCCGCTGGTGATTGCCGAACAGTTCGGCACGCTTGCAGCATTGCTGCCGGGGCGTGTCGATCTCGGCCTCGGTCGCGCACCGGGAACGGATATGCGCACGGCCCGTGCGCTTCGCCGCAATCTCGACGCTGGAGCGGAAAACTTCCCGCATGACATCGTTGAGCTTCAACGCTATCTCGGCTCCCCCGAGCCGGACCAGGCAATCCTTGCCGTGCCGGGCGTCAATTCCAACGTGCCGATCTGGCTTCTGGGCTCAAGCATCTACAGCGCCCATCTCGCCGCAGCGCTGGGCCTGCCCTATTCCTTCGCCTCGCATTTCGCCCCGGACATGCTGATGGATGCGATTGCCATCTACCGCGAACGCTTCCAGCCATCCGCGACGTTATCGGAGCCTTACATGATGGTCGGCATCATGGGGGTCGGTGCCGATACGGACGAGGAGGCGCGACATCTCTTCACCTCCGCGCAACAGCAATTCGTCAATCTGCGCAAGAATGTCCGCACGCCCTTCCCGCGGCCGGTGGACAGCATCGACGGTTACTGGAACGATATGGAGCGGATCACGGTGGAACACACGCTGCGCTACGCCGCCGTCGGTTCTCACGCGACCATCGATCGCAAGCTTCAGCAGTTCCTGGGCGAGACCGGCGCAGACGAATTGATCGTCTCCATGCCGATCCACGACATCAACAAGCGGCTGCGGTCGGTTGAAGTTTTCGCCGAGGTGCGCGAAGGCGTGAAGAAGGCGGCTTGAGCCGACTGTGCGCTGACACGCCTCTACCACTGTCACCATTGAAAATGAAAAAGGCCGGAGCAAATCCGGCCTTTGTGCTTTTGATCTGTCGCTTTCGATTGCCGTCCTCACATCGGACGGAGCCAGAGAGTGTCAAGCGGACAGCTTCGCCATGACTTCTTCGGACACTTCGAAGTTCGAATAGACGTTCTGCACGTCGTCATCGTCTTCAAGGTTGTCGATAAGCTTCATCAACGACTGGGCCTTTTCCTCATCCACCGGAACGGTGTTCTGCGGACGCCAGACAGCCTTGACGCTGTCAGCTTCGCCAAGCGTCGCTTCGAGCGCCTTGGAAACTTCATTGATGTCTTCGAAGCCGCAGATGATCGTGTGGCCTTCTTCGCCGCTTTCGACATCTTCGGCACCGGCTTCGATTGCCGCTTCCATCACCTTGTCAGCATCGCCAACGGATGCCTTGTAGGTAATTTCGCCGACGCGGTCGAAGGAGAAGGACACCGAACCGGTTTCGCCAAGTGCGCCACCAGCTTTGGTGAAAATCGAGCGGATGTTGGAAGCCGTGCGGTTGCGATTGTCCGTCAGCGCTTCGACGATGACTGCCGTGCCACCAGGACCGTAGCCTTCATAGCGCACAGAATCGTAGTTTTCCGCATCCGCGCCCGAAGCCTTCTTGATGGCGCGGTCGATATTGTCCTTCGGCATTGACTGCGCCTTGGCGTTCTGCACAGCCAGGCGAAGAGCAGCGTTCATGGTCGGGTCCGGAAGACCGGACTTGGCTGCAACGGTGATTTCACGGGCAAGCTTGGAGAACATCTTCGAACGGATCGAATCCTGTTTCCCCTTGCGATGCATGATGTTCTTGAACTGTGAATGGCCAGCCATGGCACCCCTGATCGGATCGTTTGTTTGGATTGGGGGCCTTATAAGGGCGATATGGCGGCTGTTCAAGCCCGTAAGCCCTTCTTCTCGCCTCTCAATAGCAGCACGACAAGGAACAGAAATCCTCGCCCGCCGTTCTGATGACAGGTGGCGCGGTCACGACAGGATCGTAGCCGACACGAACAGGAACCGGAAGGAGATCAGTGAATGGTAAGCCTGACTGAAGCACGCGAACAACCCGCCCGTCAGCTTTGGGACGAGATCAATTCCGTCCATGCGGGCATGCTGGGCCTGGAAGGTCTCCACAGCCACATGCAGCCCATGGCGCCGCATGCGGACCCGAAGACCAACACCATCTGGTTCTTCTCCAAGCGGGATACCGATCTCGTCCAGTCGCTGAAGTCCGGTTCGCGCGCGCATTTTTGCGTTATCGGCAAGGATCACGACTACCACGCCTGCCTGTCGGGCAAGCTGGAAGTCCGTGACGATAAGACCAAGCTAGAGGAATACTGGAACTCCGTTACCGCCGCCTGGTACGAACACGGCAAGAGCGACCCGCAACTGGTGATGCTGGCGCTGCATGTCGATGACGCCGACATCTGGGCCTCCACCGACAGCACGCTGAAATTCGGCTGGGAAATCGCGAAAGCCAATATGTCGGACGAAAAAATGCCGGATGTCGGCGTTCGACAGCACCTGACCTTCGCCTGACCCGATCGTCGACTGACGACCGCAAGCGCCGTGCATCTTTGGGATGCGCGGCGCTTTTGCATAGGCGTGGCCGTCGCACCGATCGGTTGTGGCTGACGTTTGCTACATGCCTTGCGGCACGAGTATATGCGGCTGGCGGGGAAGGTTTCGCATCGATACCCGGATTATCGGGTCACTGGCATAGGCGATCTTGAACTGAGGTCCGAAGGCCACGAGAAACCGCTCCAGAGCGCTCGGCTGGTGCATCGGCAAAATGAGCGCGGAGCGCAACCGCTTGACGATGCGGCTCATGCTGTCCGCCCCCATCGTCAGCCCGCCGTCGACCGGCACCATCAGCACATCCAGCCGGCCGATTTCCGCATATTGCGTTTCCGTCAGCTCGTAATGCAGATGCCCGAGGTGGCCGATGCAGAGCCCGGCCACTTCAAAGATGAAGATCGAATTGCCGTCCTTGGTCAGCAGACCATCGCCACCCCAGCGGTTGCGAATATCCGAGGTCACATTGCGGATATAGACATCGCCCACTTCCAGCTTGTGAACGGCCTTTTCACCCGGCACATCGCTCCAGCCATGCAGCACATGCTTGATCTCAGGCTCCGGTGCGAGCGTGTAATGGGTGGTGTGCGCATTGTTCATGGTCGCTACCGTCGGCATGACCGGCGGGCGGTAGACGCCGTTATAGTCGGTGGCCATCACCACGCCTTCGGGTGACTCGATCGTATAGGTGGAATGGCCGATATACTGGATCTTCACCTCTTCCCGGTCGCTGAACTCAGCCTTCTTGATATCGGATGGCTCGAAGCTGGCGAAAGTGACCTTGGGAAGCGCCTGCGCAATCGCCTGGCACTGGCTGACGGGAGGGCGATCGGGAGGTTCCTGCGCGGCAACCGAGGCGGCGCTGAACAATATGGCGATCAATGCAGGCATGGATATGCGACGCATGGCACCACTCCCCTGAAAGGCGAATGCAGGGAAGGATGCGGCAAGGATGGGGGTTCGTCTAGCTGTTAGCGGTAGGTTGCGCTCACATTGTTGTCATTGCGGGGTGGACGCAAACACTCAAGCCCAAAACGCCGGAACAGTCTCCGCCAGCCTTGGCCCAATTCGCAAGGGCGCGATCTTCTCCGCCAAGCCGGTGCTATCGGAAATCTCCACCCCAACGCCGCACAGCGTCGCAGGACCGCTTGCCGCCTCGAAACGGCCCTTCGGCATTTTCGAGATAAACCGGTTGATCGGCTCTTCCTTCTCCATGCCGAGCGAGGAATCGTAATCGCCGCACATGCCGGCGTCCGACATATAGGCGGTTCCGCCGTTCAGGATTTGAGCATCCGCCGTCGGCACATGGGTGTGCGTGCCAACCACGAAGCTGGCGCGGCCATCGACGAAATGGCCGAAACATTGTTTTTCGCTCGTGGCCTCGGCGTGAAAATCGAAGATGATCGCATCCGCCTGTTCCTTCAGCGGGCAGGCTGCGAGAATGCTTTCGGCGGAGCTGAAGGGATCGTCCAACTCAGGATGCATGAAGACGCGGCCCATGATATTGGCGACCAGCACGCGCGCTCCATTGCGGGCATAGAACAGGCCGGAACCCTTGCCGGGGGTACCCTTCGGGTAATTGGCTGGCCTCAGGAACTGGTCGTGCCGCTCACAGAAGGAAACGGCCTCTTTCTGGTCCCAGACATGGTTGCCGGTGGTCACCACATCAGCCCCGGCATTGATGGTTTCCAGATAAATGTCTTCGGTAATGCCGAAACCGCCAGCGGCATTCTCGCCATTGACGATGACGAAATCCAGTTTCAGGTCGGAGATCAGTCCCGGCAGTTTCTCCCAGACGGTCGTGCGTCCAGTCTTGCCCACCATATCCCCGAGAAAAAGTAGTCTCATGCCCCTGCCCTGCCAGTGAAATGCCGCATGCCGCTTTCGGTCAAAATCGCGTCCAGCGCAACGTCATGCGCTTCTGCCGGCACTGATGGCACTTCCTGGCAGTCGAATGCAATGCCTATCAGCAAGGGTTCCAGGCCTTTTGCATGTAGGCGCGCAATCGCGCGGTCGTAATGCCCGGCCCCATAGCCGATACGCTGGCCGCGACCATCGAAGACCGAGAGCGGCACGAGCAGGATATCCGGGTCCAGGACCGACGCATTCTCATCCGGCCCCTTGGTGCCAAAGCCGGTCTTTACCAGTTCTGCATCTCGAAAGAATTCACGAAAGACGATGGTCTCGCGGTCAAGCATCACCGGCAGGCAAAGTGTAGCGCGCTTGTCGCGCAAAGCTTCCATCAACGGCCGGGTGTCTGCTTCGGAACGGATGGGCATGAAGCCTGAGATCACAGTCCCGGCAGAAAACGACAATGCCGCCACAGCCTTTTCAGCCATGGCGGCGCTTTTTTCACTCCGCTCTTCAACAGAAAGAGCGTCCCGCAGGGCGAGACGCTCAAGACGCAATTGCGCTTTTGTAAGCGAAGCAGCGTTGCTCATTACGCGGCCCGGCTGACAAGGACCTTGTCGATACGGTGACCATCAAGATCGATGACCTCGAAGCGCCAGCCGTTGCGCGTGATGTGCTCGCCAAGTTCCGGTAAGCGGCGGAATTCGTCCAGCACCAAACCGGCAACGGTTTCGAACTCGGCATCCTCATCGATCTGAAAGCCCATGCGATCGGCAAATTCGTCCGCCGCCATCCAGCCGGCCACGAGGAAGCTGCCGTCTTCACGCTGCACCATCGCAGGCTCTTCATCGTCCTCCTCCTGGAAGGCGCCGGTGATGGCCTCCAGAATGTCGCCGGAGCTGATGATGCCTTCGAAATGACCATACTCGTCGTAAACAAGAACCATATGCACCGTGGAACGGCGCAGCGACTGGATCACATCGACAGCGCTTGTGAGGTCGGACACGACCGGAACTTCGCGCAGCAACTCGCGGATGTTGAGCTCCTTGCCGGAAGCCAGCGCATCGAAAGCATCCTTGGCGAAAAGCACGCCGAGAATTTCGTCGGAAGCGCCATTGCGCACCGGAAGGCGCGACCGCTGCGTGCCGCGAAGCTGCTCGCGTATCTCCTCCGCCGTGTCCTCGATATCGACGACTTCCACATCGCGACGCGGGGTCATCAGGCCTCTGGCGTTACGGTCGGCTAGACGCATAACGCCGGTGATCATCGCCGACTCCTCGGTCTCGATCACGCCGGCGCTGTGCGCTTCCGCCAGAACCGTGCGGATTTCGTCATCGGTAACAGAAGCGTTTGATTCACCGCTGTGCCCGAGAATAGCCAGCACGATCTTGCCCGACTTATCGAGAAGCCAGACGACCGGCGCACCAATCTTGGACAGGAACACCATGGCGGGAGCGACGCGGGCGGCGACCTTTTCAGCGTCGCGTAGCGCGATCTGCTTTGGCACCAGCTCGCCGACGATCAGCGACAGATAGGTAATGGCAACGACCACGACGCCGACGCCAAGCGCATCGGCGGCACGGTCCGGCACGCCCTGCTCGATGAGCCAGGCTGTGAAGCGAGTACCGAGTGTAGCGCCAGAGAAGGCACCGGAAAGAATGCCGACCAGCGTAATGCCGATCTGCACGGTGGACAAAAACCGTCCGGGATTTTCAGAAAGATTGAGCGCCATTGTGGCGCCCTTGCTGCCTTGAGCGGCCAGCACTTTAAGTCTCGCCGGTCTGGAAGAGACGACAGCAAGTTCGGACATGGCGAGCACCCCGTTCAGTACGGTGAGCAGGACCACGATCATAATTTCAGTAAACAAGTTTAGCTCTTTGGGCTGTTGAACGGCACGTCGCGGTTGCAACCGCATTCGCCTTTAGGACAGGCTGAACGGACATACCAATCCGAATAATAAAGAATTGTTCCATCAATGCAATGACAACATCGTGCCACTGCAAAGCTTTCATCATGAAACCAATAAAATAATCATGGGCGTCGCCCTTCACGCAAAAGGGCGCGATTTAAAACCGATGGTTTGTTGCAACGCCGTCAAACGGGCGAAGCCGCATAGGCTAAAATGATAAAGTGCGTCCGCGACGACCGATGGATGTTTACGATCCTGGGTGCCTACAAACGTAGGTGGGCACCGTGTGTCCAGCCCCACGAGGCTGGCCAGGGACAGCTCCCTTTGGATCGAGTATGGCCCCAGGGATTGTGGTTCCTGTCGAGAAGCGCAGAACGCACGCTCTATATATGATGGATCGTTACGTTTCGAAAGAGGCTACCGAAGACAATCTTGATCGCAGCCGATACGCAGCAACAGGTTTAATTCACCGAAGGCTTCGGTCTCTCCACCAGCTTTTCGGTGATGCCGTTCAGCCGCATGGCAAGATCGGAAATGGCAAGCACGATCTGCTCATCCGCCTTCGCCTTGCTCTCGGCCATGCCGTCGCGGTTCTGCTGCAGGGAGGCCACCTGGTTTTCCAGGGCTTCGATCTTGCGCGACAGTTCTGACATTTCGTCGGTGATCATGATGCCTGCCATGACGGTCAGTCTCAGATCGCCGATTTCGCCGAACTGGCTTTTGAGATGGCCGACATAGCGGTCGAAACGCGCGGCGAGATCGGTCAGATGGTCTTCCTGCCCGGCTTCGCATGCCATGCGGTAGGCTTTTCCGTCGATCATCACGGTGACTTGAGCCATGGGCCGTCTCCTCTTATCTGTCCAGCACGGCGCGGATGGTTTCCATGGCAGTGACCAGACGGCGCGAAACCTCGCGGTTCACCTCTTCCAGCCGGTTGGCGCGAAACTGCGACTGGTCAAGCTCTTGCGCAAGGCGGGCGCGATCAACATGGACGCGCTTGACTTCACTCTCCACCTCTGCGCTTTCGCGCTGGCGCTCGAGACGCACATCCAGGGCGTTTTCAAGGCTGGTGATTGCGGAGCTGAGCTCCGACAGCGCAACATGTATGGTCTTTTCCGCCGTCATCGTTTCTTCCAAACCGCATAAGCGGCAAGCCCGAATCGTTGCCGCCCGATGTCACTCAAGGCCAGCACACGATATTACCCGTTT
The DNA here is from genome assembly GCF_053521965.1 of Rhizobium sp. 22-785-1. Classification (NCBI taxonomy): domain Bacteria; kingdom Pseudomonadati; phylum Pseudomonadota; class Alphaproteobacteria; order Hyphomicrobiales; family Rhizobiaceae; genus Rhizobium; species Rhizobium sp. 22-785-1. The sequence goes on from NZ_JBNWDI010000001.1 coordinate 995,102, forward strand.
TGAGCCCGCGTCAATCAAACCAATACATTCAAGCACTTTGCGCTGTGGATGAATGCGGCTTGGCAACGATCTCGTGACGCCACCCTGCCTGATTATGGCCACAGCTTGAGAGGAAGATCGGCCGAACGCACATGAGGCGGATGCGAAACGATTTTTGTTGCCGATCGAACCGCAACAAAGGCTGGATTTGTTGACAGAGCCGCCCCACCTGATATGGATCAACCCGCTTTTTGGATAGTCAGACCGACTATCTCCTTTCACCCGGAACAGACGGAAAAGCCATGATTTCTCGCGACAAACACGACCGGATGGCCAATGCAATCCGATTTCTTGCCATGGATGCTGTGGAGAAGGCCAATTCCGGCCACCCCGGCCTGCCGATGGGTGCAGCGGATGTCGCCACGGTTCTCTTTACTCGTTACCTGAAATTCGATCCCAAGGCGCCACACTGGCCAGACCGCGACCGCTTCGTGCTGTCTGCCGGTCACGGCTCCATGCTGCTCTACTCGTGCCTGTATCTGACGGGCTACGAGGACATGACGATCGATGAGATCAAGCGCTTCCGCCAGCTCGGCTCCAAGACCGCCGGCCACCCGGAATATGGTCACGCCACCGGCATCGAAACGACCACCGGCCCTCTCGGCCAGGGTATTGCCAATGCTGTGGGCATGGCGATTGCCGAGCGTAAGCTCGAAGAAGAATTCGGCTCCGATCTGCAGAGCCATTATACCTATGTGCTGTGCGGCGACGGCTGCCTGATGGAAGGCATCAGCCATGAGGCGATCGCGCTTGCCGGCCATCTGCGTCTGAACAAGCTGGTGCTCTTCTGGGACAACAACAACATCACCATTGACGGTGAAGTCGGCCTGTCCGACTCCACCAACCAGATCGAACGCTTCAAGGCAGTTCACTGGCATACGATCGAAATCGACGGCCACGATCCGGAAGCGATTGCCGCGGCCATCGAAGAAGCCCATAAGTCCGACCGTCCGACCTTCATCGCTGCCAAGACCACCATCGGCTTTGGCGCGCCGAACAAGGCTGGTACCCACAAGGTTCACGGTTCGCCGCTCGGCGCGGAAGAGATTGCCGCAACCCGTAAGCACCTGAACTGGGAATCGGAAGCCTTCGTCATTCCGCAAGACGTGCTGGACGCATGGCGTCTGTCCGGTCTGCGCTCGACCAAGACGCGTCAGGAGTGGGAAGCGCGCCTGGAAGCGGCTGACGCTGAGAAGAAGGCCGAGTTCAAGCGCCGTTTTGCTGGCGACCTGCCCGGCAACTTCGATAGCGCCATCGATGCCTTCAAGAAAAAGGTTGCCGCAAACAACCCGACGGTCGCCACCCGCAAGGCATCCGAAGACACGCTCGAAGTCATCAACGGCGTTGTGCCGGAAACGCTGGGCGGCTCCGCCGACCTGACGCCGTCCAACAACACCAAGACCAGCCAGATGGTGTCGATCACGCCGACGGACTTCTCCGGACGTTACATGCATTACGGCATCCGCGAACACGGAATGGCCGCTGCCATGAATGGTATCGCGCTGCATGGCGGTCTGATCCCTTATTCCGGCGGCTTCATGATCTTCTCGGACTATTGCCGTCCGTCGATCCGCCTTGCCGCTCTGATGGGCATCCGCGTGGTTCACGTTCTGACCCATGACTCGATCGGCGTTGGCGAAGATGGCCCGACCCACCAGCCGGTGGAACAGGTCGCAGCGCTGCGCGCCATTCCGAACCTTCTGGTATTCCGCCCTGCGGACGAGACAGAAACCGCAGAAGCCTGGCAGCTTGCCTTGCATGAGAAGCATCGCCCCTCCGCACTGGCGCTGACCCGTCAGAACCTGACGCCAGCCCGCAAGGACTATGAAGAGAAGAATCTCGTGGCTTACGGCGCCTACGAACTGGTTTCGGCAAGCGATGCCAAGGTTGCGATCTTTGCCTCCGGTTCGGAAGTCGAGCTGGCTCTGAAGGCCGCTGCCACGCTGAAGGACAAGGGTATTTCCACTCGCGTCGTTTCCGTTCCCTGCTTCGAACTTTTCAAGGAGCAGCCGGAGACCTATCGCCAGGCCATCATCGGCAACGCGCCAGTCAAGATCGCCGTCGAAGCAGCAGTTCGCCAGGGCTGGGATTACTTCATCGGCAATGACGGCGCTTTCGTCGGCATGCAGTCGTTCGGTGCCTCCGCGCCGGCCAAGGACCTGTTCCAGCATTTCGGCATCACTGCGGAAGCGGTTGTCGCCGCAGCCGAAGAGAAGCTCGGCTAATCCCTCTGGCCGGAGGACGAGGCGTGCTGCGCGCCTGACCTTCGGCCCGACTGCCGCCAGCGGTGGGAAGTCCCAAGTTTTGCCATCGCCTCCACATGCCATTCCATCCAGACGTAAATTATTGATCGGGAGACTGTAAATGACTGTAAAAGTAGCCATTAACGGCTTCGGCCGTATCGGCCGTAACGTCCTTCGCGCCATCGTTGAGTCCGGCCGCACCGATATCGAAGTCGTTGCCATCAACGACCTCGGCCCAGTCGAGACCAACGCGCATCTCTTGCGTTACGACTCCATCCACGGCAAGTTCCCGGCGGATGTGAAGGTCGAAGGCGACTCGATCATCGTTGGTGGCGGCAAGCCGATCAAGGTGACCGCCGTTCGCGATCCAGCAACCCTGCCGCATGGCGAACTCGGCGTCGATATCGCGCTGGAATGCACCGGCATCTTCACCGCCCGCGACAAGGCTGCTGCCCACCTGACCGCTGGCGCAAAGCGCGTCATCGTTTCGGCGCCTGCTGACGGTGCCGATCTGACGGTCGTTTTCGGCGTCAACCACGACCAGCTGACGAAGGATCACCTCGTCATCTCTAACGCATCCTGCACCACCAACTGCCTGGTACCGGTCGTCAAGGTTCTCGATGACCTCGTTGGCATCGACCATGGCTTCATGACCACGATCCACTCCTACACGGGCGACCAGCCGACACTGGACACCATGCACAAGGATCTGTACCGCGCCCGCGCCGCAGCCCTTTCCATGATCCCGACCTCGACCGGTGCTGCCAAGGCCGTCGGCCTCGTCATGCCGCATCTCAAGGGCAAGCTGGACGGCACGTCCATCCGCGTTCCGACCCCGAACGTTTCGGTCGTCGACTTCAAGTTCGTCGCCAAGAGAGAAACCTCCGTCGCTGAAATCAACGACGCCATCAAGGCTGCGTCGAACGGCGCACTGAAGGGCGTTCTCGGCTACACCGACGAGCCACTGGTCAGCCGTGATTTCAACCACGACAGCCACTCCTCGATCTTCGCTACCGACCAGACCAAGGTCATGGAAGGCAACTTCGTGCGCGTTCTGTCCTGGTACGACAACGAGTGGGGCTTCTCCAACCGCATGTCCGACACGGCAGTGGCTTTCGCCAAGACCATCTAAGCTGGCATCAAGCCAACGGATCACAGAACCGGCGGGAGCAATCCTGCCGGTTTTTTCATGGGCACGAAGCCAGCGCTCGTGCTTCGCCTTGCTCTGGTCCATTTTGGCACTGAACAATCGCTGACAAGATTCGGCATCGGCAGATGTGGCACTGCGCGCCGGATCCACGCGTGCGGGTGTAAGAGGTTAGGGCATTGGAATCATTTTATCTCTTGCTGCTGGTTGCCACCGTCCTCGTTCTTGCGGCCGCTTTCTCCAGCCTGATTGCTTATCGCTTCGGCGCGCCACTGCTGTTGCTCTTCCTGATGATCGGCCTTGTCGCAGGAAAGGATGGCATCGGCATAGAGTTCACCAACAGCGCGGTGGCCTATATGCTGGGCTCTCTGGTGCTGGCAGTCATTCTCTTCGATTCCGGGTTCAGTACGCCTTTACAGACATTCCGGCTCTCATCACGACCGGCCGTGACACTCGCGACGCTTGGCGTGGTGCTGACCGCCGTGTTCTTTGCCGGTGCAGCCGCCCTGCTCCTCGGCCTTTCCTGGCTCGAAGGCCTGCTGCTTGGCTCCATCGTGGCATCCACAGATGCCGCAGCCGTTTTCTTCCTGCTGCGCATCGGCGGCATTCATATCCGCGATCAGGTGCGCTCGACGCTTGAGGTTGAATCCGGCACCAACGACCCCATGGCGATCTTTCTCACCATCGCTTTGGTAGAGGTGGTGAGCCGTGGCAAGGGGCTCGCCGGCTTCGACAGCGGTTTCATCCTGATGTTCTTCAAGGAAATGGGCCTTGGCCTGATCTTTGGCATTCTTGGCGGCCTGATGATCGTCAACGTCGTCAACCGCTTCACCATGGATCGCGGGCTCGCACCCATCCTTGTCCTGGCGCTGGCGCTTCTCGTCTTCTCCTTTACCGGCGCGCTGCATGGAAGTGGCTTTCTCGCCGTTTATGTCGCGGGCATCGTTGCGGGCAACCGCAAGATTTTCGCCAAGGGCGCGATCCGTCGCTTCCATGAGGGGATGACATGGCTGGCGCAGATCATCATGTTCCTGATGCTCGGTCTGCTGGCCACACCCTCGCAGTTTCCGGCCATCATCCTGCCCGCCGTCCTGCTCGCCCTCTTCCTCATCTTTATCGCCAGACCCCTTGCAGTGTGGCTGAGCCTGATGCCGTTCAACTACACCCAGCAGGAAACAAGCTTCGTCGCCTGGGTCGGTCTTCGTGGTGCGGTTTCCATTCTGCTGGCGCTGCTGCCGACGCTCGGCGGGCTGAACAATGCCGAGATCTACTTCAACGCCGCCTTCATCATCGTGCTCGTCTCACTTCTGCTACAGGGGTGGACCATCAAGCCCGTCGCAACCCGCCTTGGCCTCGTCGTGCCGCCCCGCATGGGCGAGGTGGACAAGCTGGAAGTGGATCTACCGGGCACGGCCACCCACGAGCTTATCTCCTACCGCGTGGCCAAGGGCAGCGCCATTCTGCAGGGCGAGCGCATTCCCCGCTGGGCGATGCCGTCTCTGGTGGTGCGCGATGGCAAGTCCATCCGTTATCAATATGCAGGAAGGCTCCGGGAAAACGATCTGGTCTATATTTTCGTCATGCCAAGCTATGCACGGCTCCTGGACCGGCTCTTTGCCAGCGCGAAGCCAGTGACCAAAGACGACGAGGATCTTTTCGGCACCTTCTCCATTGCGCCGCAACGTCCGGCCAAAGAGCTGGACGCCTCCTATGGACCCGGCCTGATTACCGCGCAGGAACAGTCCCTCACCGTGGGCGAGCTCATCGAAGCCCGCCTTGGCGGAAAGGCCGAATATGCCGACCGTATCCGCCTTGGCTCGCTGATCCTGATCGTTCGGGATCTTGATGAAACACACGCCATTTCCAGTATCGGCATCTCGCTCGAGCCAGTCGCGCCCGCCACCACACTGCCGATCTTCATCAGCCTCAAAGACATCATCCACCGCGCCCGCGAACACCGTAGGGAAAAGCGCAAAGCCCGCCTGAACACGAAGTGAAAGCGCGTCATTGCATCGTGACGAAAACGCCTTGCACAGCCGGTCAGGCATAGTATGGTCGCGCCCGAAATATTGTTTGAACACCAGGACAGGATCGATCTATGCCCGCCTTCAAGACCCTTGACGACCTCACCGACATCTCCGGAAAGCGTGTTCTCGTTCGCGTCGATCTCAACGTGCCGGTCGCGGACGGCAAGGTAACGGACACGACCCGCCTCGAGCGCGTTGCTCCGACCATTCTCGAACTGTCCGAAAAGGGTGCCAAGGTCATTCTGCTTGCTCATTTCGGCCGTCCGAAAGGTGAGCCTGTCGCGGACATGTCCCTGTCTCTGATCGCACCGGCATTGGAAGAGGTTCTCGACCATAGCGTGCTGTTTGCCAGCGATTCCATCGGTGAAGCCTCAGCAGATGCGATTGCCAAGATGAATGATGGCGATATCCTGCTTCTGGAAAACACCCGCTTCCACAAGGGCGAGGAAAAGAACGATCCGGCCTTTACCGCAGAACTCGCCAAGAACGGCGATATCTACGTCAATGACGCCTTCTCCGCTGCCCACCGCGCCCATGCCTCCACTGAGGGTCTTGCCCGCCATCTGCCGGCCTATGCTGGCCGCACCATGCAGGCCGAACTGGAAGCGTTGGAAAAGGGCCTCGGCGCCCCTGCCCGCCCGGTCGTTGCCATCGTCGGCGGCGCCAAGGTGTCCACCAAGATCGATCTGCTTATGAACCTCGTCAAGAAGGTCGATGCGCTGGTGATCGGCGGCGGCATGGCCAACACGTTCCTCGCTGCCCGCGGTACCCAGGTCGGCAAGTCGCTTTGCGAGCATGATCTCGCCGAAACCGCAAAGCAGATCATGATCGAAGCCGCGACCGCTGGCTGCGCCATCGTGCTGCCGGACGACGGCGTGGTTGCCCGCGAGTTCAAGGCCAATGCCGCCAACGAAGTCGTCGATATCAACGCCATCCCCGAAGACGCCATGATGCTGGATGTCGGCCCGAAGTCGGTCGAAGCCATCAACGGCTGGATTTCGCGCGCTGAAACGCTTGTCTGGAACGGCCCGCTCGGCGCCTTCGAAATCGAACCGTTCGACACGGCAACGGTTGCCGCAGCACGTCACGCTGCCGAATGCACCAAGTCCGGCAAGCTCGTCTCCGTCGCAGGCGGCGGTGATACGGTCGCAGCACTCAACCACGCAGGTGTGGCGGAAGACTTCACCTACATCTCGACGGCTGGCGGCGCCTTCCTTGAATGGATGGAAGGCAAGGTGCTTCCAGGCGTCGCCATTCTGCAAGAGCAGAAGTAAACGGCGCTTCGCCCCCCCCTAGACACTCCTTGCCAACGCCGCATCCGGCGTTGGCTCTTGGCTTAGGGCAGGACGGTACCTCCCCTACCACGCCTACGACCGGCTCGATCCGAGAGTGCAGCCACGGCACATCTTCTTCTACGGACGCCGATACATCGGCATGACGCCCAGCAAGACGCCAAGAGCCTGTAGAACATGCAGAGCGCCTTCCTTGGACCGCTGCACCTCTTCCTCTCCCGCAGATGACGGTGGAACCAAAAGCCTCAAAAAACGTCTTCTCAGTCTGCGATTTCACAGCTCAACCACGCCCGTAAAACATTCAAACGATTGAATATTCTTCGGTCGGTTCCGTAGGCGAAGACCGCCATCTTTCTGCCTCCGTCTGGTACTCGGGTATGGTCATACACAGGGAGAATGGAAATGACTGAACGTCTGGAAGACATTGCCTTGAAGATGATGTCGAGCGGCAAGGGACTGCTGGCGGCGGATGAGTCCACCGGCACCATCAAGAAGCGTTTCGATACCATCGGCCTGGAATCCACCGAAACCAGCCGCCGTGACTATCGCGAGATGCTGTTTCGCACAGACGCTGCGATGACGAACTGCATCTCCGGCGTCATCCTCTACGAAGAGACGCTGTTCCAGAAGGCAGCCGATGGGACACCCTTAGTCGATATCATCAAGGCGGCAGGCGCCATTCCCGGCATCAAGGTGGATAAGGGCGCAAAACCGCAGGCCCTTTTCCCCGGCGAGACTGTGACCGAAGGCCTGGATGGCCTGGCGGACCGCCTGAAGACCTATTACGACGCCGGTGCGCGCTTTGCCAAATGGCGCGGCGTCATCAATATCGGCGATGGGCTTCCGACCTGGGGATCGATCAAAGCGGATTCGCAGGCGCTGGCCCACTATGCAGCACTTAGCCAGCAGGCCGGTATCGTGCCGATCGTCGAGCCGGAAGTGCTGATGGATGGCAAACCGGGCACGCACAGTATCGATCGCTGCGCCGAGGTAACGGAATGGGTGCTGCGCACCGTCTTCACCGATCTCTATGACGCCCGCGTCAATCTGGAAGGCATGATCCTGAAACCCAATATGGTGATCGACGGCAAGAACGCCCGCAAGGCAAGCGTCGAAGAGGTCGCGGAAAAGACCGTGAAGGTGCTGAAGGCCACCGTGCCGTCCGCAGTCCCCGGCATCGCCTTCCTCTCCGGCGGCCAGACCTCGGAGGAAGCCACCGCCCACCTCTCGGCGATCAATGCCGGGTATGATCTGCCATGGTCCGTCACCTTCTCCTATGGCCGCGCGCTACAGGAAACCGCACTTCACGCCTGGGGTGGCAAGGCTGAAAACGTTGCCGCCGGCCAACGGGCCTTCCGCCATCGCGCCGAGATGAATTCTCTGGCCGCCCTTGGAAACTGGACGCAGGAGCTGGAAAAAGCGGCCTGACGTCCGAGCACAATCCTCAATGGAGGCCGCCCCACCGGGCGGCTTTTTTGCGACACCCTTTTCCCACTCTCTTCAAATTTCGCACCGCCCGTCGCACTATGCGCCATAACAACCCCGTCACCGCCCCGACAGCAACCCGACAGTCGGGCGGATTACGTGGTGTCCGGCGGCGGTTTGCGTGAGTGTCGGCCTCGTCGAACCTTGGAGAGAATGATGCTGGTACAGAAACTCAGGCTGCAGCGCGGCTGGTCGCAAGAGCAATTGGCAACCGTCAGTGGGCTCAGCGTGCGTACCATCCAGCGCATCGAACGCGGCCAATCGGCGAGCCTTGAAACGCTCTAACATCCGTCTTCAAGATCGACGTGTCGCAACTGACCTTGGAAAAGGAAACGGACATGCAAAGCATTGCTGTCAACGCATGAGAAGCCGAGGAAGCCATCGCATTCGAACGCGTGCGAAAGATCAAGGAATTCTATCTGCACGTCGCACAATATGTCGTGGTCATCGCCATGCTGGTCGTGATCAATCTCGTCACCAGCCCTCATTAGTTCCGGGCCATCTGGCCAGCACTCGGCTGGGGTGTTGCCCTCGTTCTAAAAGGGCTGACTACTTTCGACCTCGTACCTTTCCTCAAGGCCACATGGGAAAGGAAGAAGGTCGAGGAACATCTCGGCCGCAAGCTCTGATCCGCCTCACAGCCTGTTCAAAAAGTTGCCGTTGGCGCCAGCAAATGGCGATGACTGGATGGACTGCCACGCCCCTGTCAGCCGGCAGGGGTGCGCGCAGCCGGCATGAATTTACGGCCGCAAAAGTAGCACCAGCGTCCACAGCACAAAGGCGACAACGGCGATTTTCCAGAAATCGGCACGTCGTCTAAAACCCGGGAAACCGAGCGGGCGGATAAGCTGGATGCCCATGGCAAGAAGTAGCAAAAGGCCGATCGCCTTCGTCATCGCGCAACCTTTTGGCTCAATCCGGCAAGCACCGCGCCGCCGTTTCTGCCATGTTCTGCGGGAACAGCCGGCAAGCGCTGACAGTTCACTCGCAAATGTCTGTTTAAGGGCTTGCAGCATCCGCAAGCCAAATGTCAAACTCATTTCGACGTCGTCACAGAGCGGACATTTTTATGCTCACCATAACGGCCTCCAAAGCGAATCCACTGGCACGTGATACCCGCAATAGCATCGGCATGAGAGTGACTTTATGAGCAGAAATATTCTTCCCGTATTCGCTCTCCTGACCAGCACCCTCTTCCTTTTTCTCGGAAACGGCCTTCAAGGCCTGCTTCTGCCGGTGCGCGGTTCTGCGGAGGGTTACTCCAACGAGGTTCTCGGTTTTCTCGGCACGTCCTGGGCAACGGGCTTCGTCATCGGCTGCTTCGTGGCACCCGCGATCGTTCGCCGCGCGGGGCACATCCGCGCCTTCGGCAGCTTCGTGGCGCTGATTTGCCTTACCGTGCTGTTAACCGGGCTTTTCATCGATGACGTCGCCTGGGTGGGCCTGCGCGCACTCACCGGCTTTTGTACCGCCGGCACGTCCATGATCATCGAAAGCTGGCTGAACGAGCGCGCCACCAATGAAAGCCGCGGCGCGATCTTCTCGCTCTATATCGCCATCACACTCTTCGGCGTGGTCGCGGGTCAGCTGGTCATTCCCTTCGGCCATGTCGGCAACACCTCGCTCTTCATGGTCTGCGCCATCATCTATTGCGTTGCCATTCTGCCTGCCATGCTCTCCAAGGCGGAGAGCCCGCAGCCTTTGAAGAAGGTGAAACTCGATCTGCCGGCGCTCTATCGCAACTCGCCCGTCTCCTTCGTCGGCATCCTGCTGATCGGTATCGCCAACGGCGCCTATGGTACACTGTCGGCGGTCTTCGGCGCGCGCGCCGGTCTTGACCCCACCACCATCGCCATCATGGTCAGCTCCACCATATTCATCGGTGCGCTCGCCCAGTTTCCGGCTGGCAAGCTTTCCGACCGTATCGACCGCCGCTTCGTGCTGGCGGGGCTGGCGGCGCTTTGCGCTGTCGCAGGCCTCGCGATCGCCACCGTCCAGCCGTCGCATGTCTATGTGCTGATCGGCATGATTGCGGTCTATGGTGCGGCGGCCAATGCGCTCTACCCAATCGCGGTCGCGCACGCCAATGACTTTGCGTCCTCCGAAGATTTCGTCAAGGTCTCGGGCGGCCTGCTGCTGCTCTACGGTATCGGCACCATTATCGGCCCGACCCTTGGCGGTCCGATCATGACCTATTTCGGACCTTATGCGCTGTTCCTGGTAACGGCGACTTCACATCTGATGATAACCGCCTATTCTATCTTCCGCTCACGCAAGCGCGCTGCACTGACGACCGAGGAGAAAGACAACTTCTCCACAATGCCGACAGCACCTGCACCGCTGTTGACACCCGAAAGTGCCTCGCTTGATCCGAGAGCCCCGCAATATCCTGAAGAGGAAGCAGATTTGCAAAAGGGAGCAGGAATATGAGTATTTTCGATGAGGATCTTCCGCAGAAGCAAGGCGCGACCCACATTGTCGGCAGTGATCTGACGCTGCTTTCCGTGGACGAACTGACCGCCCGCATCAACATTCTGACCGGCGAGATCGAACGGCTGGAACAGGAGCGAGAGAAGAAGTCCGCTGGTCGCAAGGCGGCTGAAAGCCTGTTTAGCGCCAGATGAAAACCAATGCGGCCGACAAACGTTACGGCGCGCGACAGTTTTTCATTTACCATTAACCAAATATTAAGCTTTCTGAGAGATTACTATACATGTTCAGTTCTGCTGAACCTCAGGCAGTTTCTCCTATCGGCGAATTGGTCTGATTTTTCTCCCTGTTTTACCTTGAGAGCCGCTTTTGCGGCTCTTTTTTTATCTTGTTGGAAAACCTGCAAAACTGTGGGTATTAACCTTTCTTTAATAATCAGCTTGCGCATTTCAGCTATTGGTATCATCCTGAAAATACAAAGGCCGGAACAATTTACCCGCTAACTCCGTTGCCTCACCGTATCATGCGTAAGCAGGGATTAAAGAAATGTCGGAACAGGTTTTGAATACCATCAGCTTCGCCGGCCGCGCCGCAGCCTCGAACCAGTTCAAGACTCTCTATGCCGAGGGGATGGGCTTGGTGGAAGAAACGGCAAGCTACCTCGACGGCTCCGGTCGCGCAGCATCCAAGGTTCTCCCGCGCATGGCTTCGGTTCTCTACGCCGCAGAATCTATGCGCCTCACCACCCGCTTGATGCAGATGGCATCGTGGCTGCTGCTGCAGCGCGCTGTCAACAATGGCGAAATGACCCGCGATCAGGTTCTGAACGAAAAGAACAAGGTGCGCCTCGATAACTTTAACGTCGATCGCAACGCGCCGGGCTGGAACGATCTGCCGGAATCCTTCCGCGATCTGGTCGAGCGTTCGTTGCGCCTCCAGAACCGCGTTGCCCTTCTCGACCGCGAAATTTACCGCCCCACCGAGGCGAAGGTTCCCGACAACGAGAACAGCGTTCAGGCCCAGCTCAACCTGCTTCGCACCGCCTTCAACAGTAACTGATCGCGCAATTCCTATCGCATGATTTTGAAGAAGCAGGCTCCGGCCTGCTTTTTTATTTGGCCGCAGTTTAAAGCTCGTTCGCAGTTACCCGCCGTTCTGAGCCGGAGGCCGCGCGCCAACCTCTCATTGGTCGGCTTCGTAAAGTACCGGGTAACATCCTGGATCTGTTGTTTTGTGTTGAATCAAAACGTTCTGGACACGCGCGATGCGATAGCCAACAGGTTGGTTGCCGCAACGTCCGACGAAGCGATCACCCGGCGCATCTTAAGTTTCCGAGATAGGCCAGATTTCGAGCCGAAGCCGCATTAAGGAGTTGTCAACGATAGCGGAGCGTCTTTCGGCAAGCTGACTTCATTGATTAAAATCTTAACTCGAAAATATACTGAAATTTGTGGGGGTGCGGCCTAGCTATCGGTCCAATATTAACTTGGTGTGCCGCAGTGTTAGAAGCATTACTTCCTCCGTCTCCCGCATCTTCTACGAAAAGCTCCACTTCTGGATCGTCAGGCTCTCAGTCCGCCACCGGCACATCCGGGCCGGCGAAGAGCGAAGCTCCGCCATCATCCACCCCCACCAGCCAGAGTTCCTCTGCCCAGCCAACGGCGAGCACCCCTGCTCCCGCCGAACACAATGACACCGATACCGACGATGGCACGTATTCTCCTACGCCGTCTCAGCCAGCAGCAGAGGAACCATCCCCTGCTCAGGGCCAGGCAGGCGATGAGGATGCACCATCGGCTGTAGAGAACAATAATTCCGGCTCCCAGCCGGCCCCGTCAAATGCTCCTGTTCAAAACAGCGAGGCCGCACCGACCGGCGCACAACAACAGCCAGAGAGCGACAATTCCCAGCCAGATGCAACTCAAACGCCAGTCAGCG